>JAJBVD010000030.1:0-186640 GCA_020859985.1 Clostridiales bacterium | reverse complement strand
GATACCCCGACGGACCCGGATACTCCAACAGATCCGGACACCCCGACAGATCCGGACAATCCAGACACTTCGACTGACCCGACGGATCCGGATACGCCGACTGAGACGGAGACACCGGAAACCCAGACGGAAACAGAGACGCCGGAGACCACGGCGCCGGTAGAGATCAGCGAGGATGCAGCTCTGACCGTGACGAAGAATCTGACCTACAATGGCGATCTGATCTATGCGGCATCGCAGACCTTTTACGTGGCGTTGTACGCGGATGAGGGATGCACTGTCAGAAAGAGCGACGTCAAGGCACTGCTCTACGAAAAGGCAGCGACGGCAAGCGTGACCTTCACCAGTCTGGAGATCGGCAGGGCCTATTACATCGCAGAGTGTGATTCCACAGGCGCGGCGCTGGAGAACGGAGCCGGGAGTCTCGCGGACGGGACTGTCTTTGTGGCGGATTTTGGAGATGGAGCGACGTCGGCGCAGGCGACTGTGGCGGACGGCAGCCGGATAAGCGTGACCTTCGAGAATAAGTTCTATACGATGCCGAGCGCATTCTCTGTATATGGTGATCTGATCATCACGAAAAAACTGCTTGATAAGGATGGCGAAGCACTCGCTTCTACGGAAACGTTCTATGCGGGAATCTTTTCAGACGCGTCCTTCACAACGCTTGCGACGGACGTAGACCAGAACATCGTGGCGCTTTCCCTGGCAGGAAATTCCGAGGTGAGCGTTGAAGTGAACGTATCGATCGGAGCAGGCGAAACCATGACTCTGTACGTGACGGAGACTGATGCGGATGGCAATCCGGTGGCGGATGACGCGGCGTTCGGTTATACGGTAACGTTGGATAACACGGCGGTCGCTATGAGTGAGACAGCAATGACAGCAAATGTTGTGATCACGAATCAGGAGAACGTGACGAACTCGCAGTCGTCTGAGGAGGAGACAGAGATCGAGACCGAAGGAAGCTCGGAGATCGAAGAAGAACCGGAGTCCGGGACTGAGGCGGAATCAGAGACTGAGGTGAAAGCGGTGCAGACCGGAGATGAAACACCTCTGGCAGGATACCTGATCCTGCTGCTCCTGGCGCTGAACACCCTTATCACTACAGTCATTTACAGGCGCCGCGAGCGTGAATAAAAGAAATAGGGATAGGGAATTCCCACAATGTGATCAAAAAGGCAGTCTGCAGAGGCTGCCTTTTTGCTTTAAAGGAAACTTCGTTCCTATAAAGCAAAAACGCTCCGCGGGGATGCGCGGGGCCGTGCAAGGAAAGAATTGTTTCCTGCGCATTCTGCAAAAACACAAGATTTTCAGAGATTTAAAATGTGTGTCTGCTTGTAATTGGTGATTTTGCATGGTAGAATTAAATGAAATAATCGGACGGGCGATGCTGATGAGAGTGCGAGGGGAGAATTGCAATGACAGTTTTGCCGGAAAATGAAGACACAGGAAAAATTGCAGAACAGGGGCAGGCGGTGGAACCACAGGAAGTGAGCTCAGAGAAAGCAGATTTAGAGACAGTGGGCTTAGAGAAATTAAGCTCAGAGGAAACTTCTGCGGAGGAGATGCTCCAGGAGCAGGCCGCGGTGACTGACATGAAAAAGCACGGCCGGCGGAGCTTCGCCAACGGAATGCTTGCCGGAGCGATTCTTGCGCTTTTGTGTATGGCTGCGGTTATTTTCGTGCCGGGAATCGTGCGCGACCTGACCGGAAAAGGGAATCCGGGGGCTAAAGTGCTGACCCAGAGCAGCACGCTGACCAAGCTGGCGCAGGTGCAGGAGATCATTGAGGATTATTATCTGGATGAGGTGGACAGCGAGCTTTTGGAAGCGTATCTCTTCAAGGGCATTGCTGCCGGTCTGGATGATGCCTACGCGAGCTATTATACGGCGGAGGAGCTGTCGTCCGTGATGGATTCGACCCGCGGTGAATATTATGGGATCGGCGCGACGATCGGTATGGACACGGAGACGGGTGAGTTTTATATTGGGGAAGTCTATGAGGACAGTCCGGCCGAGGAAGGCGGGCTGATGGTGGACGATCTTGTGCGTGCGGTGGATGGAGAGACGGTAGAGGAGCTGACGCTGAATGAGCTGGTTTCCCTGATTAAGTCAAAAGAGACGTTCACCATGACGGTTTACCGTCCGGCAGTGGAAGAGGAACTGGAGCTTACGATTACCTGCAGTGATGTTATACCGGTGTATGTGACGTATGAGATGCTGGAAAACCAGATCGGCTATCTGAAGCTGACAGAGTTTACTGAGAGTGCGGTGGAGCAGTTTCAGAGTGCGGTAGAGGATCTGAATGAGCAGGGGATGGAGAAGCTGATCGTAGATGTGCGCGACAACCCGGGCGGGCTGCTCTCTGCGGTCTGCGACATTCTCGATGAAATTCTGCCGGAGGGGCTGATCGTATATACGGAGGATAAAAACGGAGACCGGGATGAATACAATGCGGACGATGAGCGCAGTGTGACCTGCGAGGTGGCAGTCCTGGTCAATGGGAGCTCTGCGAGTGCATCAGAAATCTTTGCCGGCGCGATTCAAGATTACGGTATTGGCCCGATCATCGGTACGCAGACCTACGGCAAGGGCGTTGTGCAGAAGACCTATTCACTGGCGGACGGCTCGGCCTTCAAGCTGACAGTGGAACATTATTATACGCCGAATGGACAGGAAATTGATGGGAACGGCATCACGCCGGACATTGTCGTGGATGAGACAGCAGAGAAAACCACAGATGCGGCAGTGGCCGAAGCTGCGGACACAGAAGACGCGGCAGACGAGGCAGCAGAGAAAGCTACAGAGGAAAACGCGGAGGAAGCCACAGAGGAAACGGACCCCGTGCTGGCGCGTGCGATCGAGGAGCTTTCATAACCGGGAAGGTACGAAAGATTACAGGTTTTCTTGAGATTGAATGACTGACAAACTGTGAGGAGTGTTATAATATGGAGAACAGAATTCTTTTCCGTGAAAGACTGACGGAGCTGAAGACGGCGGCGGATCAGGAGGGCGGCGTCCTGACGCAGGCAAAGATCCGGGAAATGCTAAAAGACATGCCGCTTACGGAGGAACATTTTCAGCTGATCTATGAGTACCTTGCGGAACAGAAGATTCGTGTGGTAGAATCGAAAGCACAGGCGGAAAACGCAGCAGGGGAAAACACAACAGAAGAAAGCACAGCAGAAGAAAACGCAGCAGGAGAAAATGCGTCAGGGGAAAATGCGTCAGAGGAAGCAGTGCCGGACGATTCCCGCCGCAGCCTCTCTATGTATCTGGAGGAGCTGGAGACACTGTCTGATGTGAACGATGAAGAGGAGATCCGTCTGATCGAGTGCGTAAGAAACGGCGATGCCGCGGCAAAGGAGCGTCTGATCGGGATCTATCTGCCGCTGATCTGTACGATGGCGGAGGACTACGGAGAGGAAACTCTTTCTTCCGAGGATCTCATTCAGGAAGGGAATCTGGGCCTGCTTACTGCGATTGGATCACTGGAGCAGTTTGAAAATGCGGCTGCCTGCCGGGTCCATATTCTCAACACGGTGCGCAGCGCGATGGAGAAGGCAATGAGCGACAGCCGGGACGGTCAGAAGATGGATGATGGACTGCTGAGCCGTGTGAATCATTTGAATGAGGCGGTGCACAATCTGGAGCGTGATCTGGGGCACAAGGTGTCCGCAGAGGAGGTCTCCGCGTATCTGGAGATGCCGGTTGAGGAGATTGAAGATCTGCTGCGGGTGACCGGCGATCAGATTGAGACAGAGACGGGCGTGTGATGGTTCGAAGGTGTATGCGGAATCGTATTTGACGTGGAACGTGAAAGAAAAGCATATCGAGACGGAAGAAAAAAGAAAAGCAGAAATAATAACAGAAACAATAACCAAAATAATAACAGCGGGAAAACGCAGAAGGAGATCCAATGAAAAAGACAAAAATTATCTGTACAATGGGTCCGGCGACGGATGATCGGGAAGTGATGAAGGAGCTGGCGCTTAACGGTATGGATATTGCGCGTTTCAATTTTTCTCATGGAACGCACGAAGAGCAGAAGGCGCTTTTTGACCAGCTCAAAAGTGTCCGGCAGGAGATCAAAAAGCCGATCGCGATCCTGCTGGATACAAAGGGTCCGGAGATCCGCACAGGTCTTTTAAAGAACGGCGGTCCGGTGACGCTGGAAACGGGCGCACAGTTTACGCTGACATCAGAGACTATCGAGGGAGATGCGGCAAAAGTCAGCCAGACCTATCCGCAGCTGGCGGAGGATGTGAAGCCGGGAGATACGATTCTGATCGACGATGGCCTGATCGGTCTGAAGGTGCAGGAAATCCACGGCGCGGACATTGTCTGTCAGGTCGAGAACGGCGGCAGTCTGGGGCAGCGAAAGGGTGTGAATGTCCCGAATGTGAAGGTGAACCTGCCGGGCATTACGGAGAAGGACCGGGAGGATATTCTCTTTGGCATTCAGGAAGGCATTGATTTTATCGCTGCTTCCTTTGTGCGCGACGCGGACGCAATAAAGGAGATCAAGACGATTCTCAAAGAAAACGGCGGCGAGCGTATCAGCGTCATCGCTAAGATTGAGAATGCGGAGGGCATTCAGAACATCGACCGCATCATTCAGGCTTCGGACGGCATCATGGTGGCGCGCGGCGACATGGGTGTGGAGATTCCGGCCTACGAGGTGCCGCATGTGCAGCGTATGATCGTGCAGAAGTGCAATCAGAAGTATAAACCGGTCATCATCGCCACGCAGATGCTGGATTCGATGATCCGCAACCCGCGTCCGACGAGGGCGGAGGTGACGGACGTGGCGAACGCGATCCGCGAGGGCGCAGATGCGATCATGCTCTCTGGTGAGACGGCGGCCGGCAAATATCCGCTGGAAGCACTGAAAATGATGACGCAGATCGCGGAGACGACAGAGGGCTATAATCAGGACAGCTATACGCAGAAGGAATTCCGCGGACTGCGCGGGGATGCGAATGTCTCGAATGCAGTCGGTCTGGCGGCAATCCGGACAGCCATTAACATTCACGCAGACTGCATCGTGACGCCGACCATGACCGGGCAGACGGCACGCCTGATGTCGAATTTCCGTGCGCCGATCCCGATCTATGCAATCTCACCGAATGCGTGGGCGCTGCGGAAGATGCAGATTTACTGGGGCGTGACGCCGCTGCAGGGATATGAGGAGGATACGACGGAGCACATCATTTCCCATGCAATGTATATTGTCAAACGGGACGGCTATGTGAAGCCGGGCGACATGGTGGTGCTCACTGCGGGCGATCCGGCGACCAACATGGTCAGCGGCAAGGGCGCGATGACGAACATGATGCACGTCATCGAGGCGAAGTAAGAAGGAGATGCGGTATGTACAACATTCTGGTATGTGATGATGAGAAAGAGATCGTGGACGCGATCGAACTTTATCTGGTACAGGAAGGATTTCACGTGCTGAAAGCCTATGACGGCGAGCAGGCGCTTGAGATTCTGCAGCAGCAGGAGGTACACCTGCTGATCCTCGATCTGATGATGCCGAAGATGGACGGGATTCACGCGATCATGAAGATTCGTGAGGACAGCAGTATTCCGATCATTATTCTCTCCGCAAAATCGCAGGATACGGATAAAGTGCTGGGGCTGAATCTCGGTGCGGACGATTACGTGGCGAAGCCGTTCAATCCTCTGGAGCTGATTGCGCGGGTGAAGTCCCAGATCCGCCGCTATACGAATTTTGGCGCGGCGGCTGAGACGGTCAATTCGGAACAGGTCTATACGACGGGCGGTCTGGTGATCAATGACGACCGCAAGGAAGTCACGGTGGACGGCGAGCCGGTGAAGCTCACCCGTATTGAGTACAACATCCTTTTGTTCCTTGTGAAAAACAAGGGCAAAGTGTTTTCCATTGATCAGATTTATGAGGAGATATGGAAGGAAGAGGCGTTCGGCGCGGATAATACTGTGACCGTGCACATCCGCCACATCCGGGAGAAAATTGAGATTGACCCGAAGAATCCGAAGTATCTTAAGGTAATCTGGGGAATTGGCTACAGAGTGGAGAATATCCAGTGAAAAAATGGATCTATAAAAAGCAGGTGAAGGCGGTTCTGATCCTTCTGCAGGCTATTGCGGCCGGAGGGATCGCTTTTTGCATGGTCAGCATCAGCTTCTGGGTGGGGGACTCCAACAGCCTGAGTGTGCTTTCCCAGAATTATGAGGAATCAGACCTTTTTTTTCGTCAGGTAGATACGATTCTTACCAACAAGATCCGGGGACAGGACAATATCCGCCTGCTGGAGACAGACGGGGAGCTGGACCGGTCCAAGCAGATTGATATCCAGATCTACAATGAGACCGGCAATGCGATCCAGGATCTGAATACCACCTACCTGTTGGGCGATCTGCTGGATTTCTATGAGAACGGCGGCTGGCAGGCACTGCATGACGCGATTGAGGCGGCGAAGGATGGAGACAGTGCGAGAGAGGCCGGCGAATGGCTGGATGAACAGTCAGCCGCGCTTGAGACCATCCTGCCGGTGACCGGTATCACGCTGGCGGAGTGCTCCCGCTGGTATTCGGACGCGGCGGGATATGTTGAGGAAATGTACACGAAGCTGGATGAGGTCTGCGCGGATCTTTATGAACGCTATACCGAGTACACAACGGTGCAGGATGAGAGCTGGTCGGCAGACGCGCCGTCCAATCTTCTGTACTGTATTGAAGATACTTCGAACGGGCTTGTTTATACAAATATCGCCGCTTCGACCTATGAAGCGGCTGTAGAGACAGCCGAGGCAGAGGAGGTTTTTACGAGCCTTTACGAGGGCGAGAGAAGCTACAATATCATGGTGACCAATCCGGACCGGGTGGCGAGCAGCGCGGCGTCGGAATGGTTTTTAGATGAGCGCTTCGTTGGCTCCAACGAAAAGGTATATCTTGCTGTAAACACTTCCTATCCGGTCGGTGATGAGCTGCAGTCCGGGGCGGATTACTACGCGCAGCGCGAGGGGATCATTCGGAATTCGACGACAGGTGCGGTGACGTGCCTGATCGTTCTGCTGTTTTGCTTTGTTTGCTCCCTGCTGAGCGCCGGGCGGGAGTTTGTGCATACGACAGCGGATGCTTCTGAGGAGAAAACAGAAACAGAGCAACCAGGATCAAAGCAAACGGATTCGGACGAACTGCAGGGAACCACCGTACAGAAACCGGATGTGAACGAAACGGAGGGACAGATCGCGCAGGTATTTCTCACAATCGATGCCATACCGACCGAGCTTGCATTGGGGGTATATCTGATCGTCGCGATTTTATATTCCCTGCTGGCTTCCCGCTGGGGACAGATATCTGCGCGCCTTCCCGGGAGTGAAAATTATCAGGCAGCAGTGTTTGCCGCTTCCGCATGGTTGATTTTTTTATCAGCCTGTCTGGGATTTGTACGGCGCCTTCTTGCGAAGACACTCTGGACAAATTCGGTCACGCGCACACTGATCCTGACCTGGAGACAGGTGAATTCGTCGCGTGCGGCTTCCGGCCAGCTGCTGTTGTTTTATATTGGATTTTTCGTACTGAACGCCCTGTTTATGCTGCTTTTTGGCCGCGTCGGTCTGGTGCTGGTCGTATTGCTGGATATGGCCGTTCTCCTGTATCTGATGCGGGATATGGCCGGAAAACAGAATGTATATGAGGGCATTTATCAGCTGTCGCAGGGGGATCTTCAATATCGCATTGACACCACGGCTCTTTCGGGCGAGTCCCGCAGGATGGCGGAAGCGGTCAACGAGATGGGGGAGAGCCTGTGCAAAGCGCTGGAGGCGATCGTGAAAAACGAGCGTCTGAAAGCGGAGCTGATCACAAATGTTTCGCATGATCTGAAGACGCCCCTTACCTCGATCGTCAATTATGTGGATCTGCTGAAACGGGAAAATCTGCCGGATGAGCGCACCCGCCAGTATGTCGAGGTCCTTGAGCAGAAATCGCAGCGCCTGAAGCAGCTTACGGAGGATCTCGTAGAGGCGAGCAAGATCAGCTCCGGCAATATCGAGCTGGAGATCGTGCGCGTGGAGCTGCAGAGCATGCTGATGCAGGCCTGCGGGGAATTCGAGGAACGTCTGGAAGAACGGGGCCTTACACTTGTCTGGCGGATGGAAAAGGAGCCGGTCTATATCATGGCTGATGGCCGGCAGCTCTGGCGCATCCTGGAAAACCTGCTCGGCAATATCAACAAATATGCCAGAGAAAATACAGAGGTGCAGGTAATCTTACGGCGGGTGGAAGGCGCTGAGGTGCTGATCACCCTGCAGAATGTATCGCGCGAAAAGATCACGATCGAAGCCGATGAACTGACCGGGAGGTTTGTCCGCGGGGATGCAAGCCGCAGCACAGAGGGCAGCGGCCTAGGACTGTCCATCGCGCAGAATCTGGCCGAGCTTCTGGAAGGAAGGCTGGAGCTTCAGATGGAAGATGACCTGTTCACAGCGTGCCTGTATTTTAAAATCGCATGAAATGAAAAATTTTTTCGACTTAGTGCTTTGCTGCATGCGCCTTGACGAAGAGAGGACGCTGCTTTTCATTTTATAAAGAAATCCGGCTTTTCTCTAAAATTTCTGTGAAATTGAGCCGGCATCCGTTGACATTCCTGCAGATTGGCGTTAAAGTTTTTTAAACTATAAGAAAATGTGAGGCGGATATGAGATGAGACAAAAAATTTCGGACTTCTTTTCAAACTTTATGTCCGGGAGATATGGTACGGATGAGCTGTCGAGATTTACGCTTGCGGTGTGTCTGGTGCTGTTGGTGATCAACATTTTTACGGGGCAGACGCTGATCTATCTTCTGGCGCTGGTATTGCTGGTGGTCAGTTATTTCCGCATGTTTTCCCGGAATTATGTGAAGCGCAGCGCCGAGAATGACAAATACATGGAGCTTACGCAGGGCATCCGGGGGCGTTTTCAGAAGACCGGACGCCGGGCACAGGAGGCGAAGGATTATCATATTTACAAATGTCCTTCCTGCGGGCAGAAGATCCGTGTCCCGCGTGGGAAGGGCAAGATCTGCATTACCTGCCCGAAGTGCCGGAATGAATTCCAGAAGAAAAGCTGAGCGAAAAAGATTTTTGCAGCCGTGAAGGCACGGAACAGCTACAGATTATTGAAAAGAAGCGAGAGCCGATGTTTGGATATATTTATATAAATGAACAGGAGCTGAAGCTGCGGGAATATACGACTTACCGCAGCTTCTACTGCGGTCTTTGTCAGGAGCTGCATCGACGCTATGGCAGGAGAGCGCAGCTGGTGCTGAATTATGATATGACGTTTCTGGCGCTCCTTCTGACCGGCCTGTATGAGCCGGAGACTGTATTTGAGGAAAAACGCTGCCTGCCGCATCCGGTGCACGCACATGCGATGGCGCAGAATGAAGCCATCGGTTATGCAGCGGATATGTGTGTGCTGCTCGCTTATCAAAAGGGACTGGATGACTGGGAAGACGAGCGCAAGGTCTCAGGGCGCACGATTTCGGCTCTGTTAAAATCCGGCTATGAACGCATCCGTGCGGAATATCCGCGTCAGGCAAAGGCAGTGGAGGAGAACATTCGTCAGCTTCATGAGGTGGAGGAAGCCTGGAAAAAGGCGCCGCATGGCAATCAGGATGGCGAAGACATGAATGCTGCATCAAAAGGCGATGCAGGATATGACATTGATTATGTTGCCGGTCTCACCGGCAATTTTCTGGCTGAAATGTGTGTCTGGAAAGAAGATATCTGGCAGGATGACTTGCGGCAGATCGGCTTTTATCTCGGGAAGTTCATCTATCTTCTGGATGCAGTAGAGGATATTGAAAAAGACAGAAAGCACGGCAATTACAATGTGTTAGAAGCTGATACAGCGGATATCTGGGAAGAGCCGCGCCGCGAGGAGATCCGCAGGATCCTGAATGGGATGATGGCAGAGGCCTCGCGCGCATTTGAGCGGCTTCCGGTGATCGAGTACGCACCGATCATCCGCAATATCCTGTATTCCGGGGTGTGGTGCAGGTATTCTGTGATGCAGGAAAAGGCCGACCGTAAGAAAGAGAAACGGACGGGCACTGGAGGAGATTATGAAAGATCCATATGAGGTTCTTGGGGTATCGAGAAATGCTTCTGAGGAAGAGATCAAAAAGGCTTACCGCAAGCTGAGCCGTCAATACCATCCGGACGCGAATATCAATAATCCCAATAAAGCACAGGCCGAAGAGAAGTTCAAAGAAGTCCAGCAGGCGTACCAGCAGATCATGTATGACAAAGAGCATGGTGCGGGCAGCTACGAGGCGAAGCAGAACGGCGGCCGCTCATCATCCTCTTCTGCCGGCGGTTACGGCAGCAGTGGCTACGGCGGTTATGGTGGCTATGGTGGCTATGGTGGTTACGGAGGATTTGGCGGTTATGGCAGATATGGCGGCAGCAGCGGTCAGAGCACTTCATCCGGCTCGTCCGCGAATGACGACCCGCATCTGCGCGCGGCGGAGAATTACATCCGCAGCAACCACTACGACGAAGCCATCAACGTCCTGAACGGCATTTCCAACCGCACCGCCCGCTGGTATTACTTAAGTGCACTTGCAAATTCCGGCAGGGGCAACAACGTTCTGGCGCTTGATCATGCACAGAAGGCGGTGCAGATGGAGCCCAACAATATGCAGTACCGCCAGCTTCTCTCTGAGATGGAGGGCGGCGGCCGCTGGTACCAGTCGATGGGCGAGGAATACGGAAGCCCGATGTCGCATGCCAATAATTACTGTACCCGTCTCTGCCTGACCTGGCTGATCTGCAGCTGCTGCTGCGGCGGAGGAGGACGGATGGGCGCTATGCCGTATTTTCTGTGCTGTTAAAAAGTCAAAAAAAGCCGGCCCGCTCGGATTTTATGTTTCCGCTGCGAGCCGGCTTTTATGATGCGCAGGGGACAAGTCTCCCTACTCGATTGATGTAGGAAACTTCGTTCCCTTATAATAAAACCCTCCGGGGGATGCGCACGATGCACATAGGAAAGCTGCTTTACAGTGCTGATGTGCAGTTCGGGCACTTGGTCGCGTCTTTATGTACCTCGGACTTGCAGAACGGGCAGATCTTGGTGGTCACTTCCGGTTCCGGAGCCGGCTTATGAAGCTTATTGATGCCCTTGATGACAAAGAAAATCACCAGAGCCGTCAGTAAAAACTCAACGATCATCTGGATGAAATTGCCGTAGGCGATGACGGACGCACCTGCTTCCTGTGCCGCGGCCAGCGTGGAATAGCTGTTGCCGTCGAGCGGGATCATCAGATCGGTAAAATTGATCCGTCCGGTCACCAGTGTGACTACCGGCATCACGATATCGTTCACAAGCGATGATACGATATTGCTGAATGCTGCACCGATGATTACGCCGACTGCCATGTCGATAACATTGCCGCGCATAATAAAGGCTTTGAATTCTTCTGCGAGCTTACTCATGTTCCTCTCCTCCTGTATTTTATTGGAAACGACTTTAGCCGTTCCCGGTTTCGCAGCTGTCCGGTGTCTTCTGGCTTCACAGCTGCCTGGTTCCTTGGTTTCCTTACAGCAGCTTTTTGGCAGCCTGCTGTTGGGAACTGTTTACAGCAGTATATCATAGCTTTCACAAAAAAAACTATGTTATACTTTAAAAAGTTTAAAATTTTTGGGAGGAGAGCTGCTTATGCGTTTTATGCATATCGCGGATGTACATCTGGGAGCCGCGCCGGATCACGGTTATGTCTGGTCCAAGGACAGGGGGCGGGAGCTGTGGGAGAGCTTCCGGCAGTGTATTGCGGACGCGAATGAGAAGAAGGTGGATCTGCTGCTGATCGCGGGGGATCTGTTTCACCGTCAGCCGGAGCCGCGGGAGTTAAAAGAAGTCAATTATCTTTTTTCGACTCTGGAAAAGACGATGGTAGTTCTGATCGCGGGCAATCACGACTATCTTGCGCAGGGGTCGCCCTATCTGAATTATCCGTGGAATGAGAACGTGATCTGTCTGTTTTCACCGGAGTGTGAGAGAGTGCGTCTGCCGGATCTCAAAACGGAGATTTATGGCTTCAGCTATCACCAGCAGGAAATCTCAGACCCGCTTTATGACGGTATTGCTGCAGAAAAAGGCGATTATTTTAAAATCCTGCTCGCGCATGGCGGGGATGCGAAGCACATTCCCATCAGCCGGGAAAGAATGACAGATTCGGGCTTTGATTATATTGCGCTCGGACACATTCACAGGCCGCAGGTATTTATCCGGAATCTTGCCATGTACGCGGGGGCATTGGAACCGATTGACTGCAACGATATCGGACCGCACGGCTATATCATCGGAGATGTGCAGCGCAAAAAGGTGAAGCTGTCCTTTGTGGAAAAGGCGCAGCGGCAGTACCGGAAAGAAGTTGTGACGGTGTCGGAAGAGGATACGACCTTTTCTGTGCGGGAAAAGATTGCGCGGATGGTGCGGGAAAAGGGCAGCCAGGATATTTATCGGATCACACTGGACGGAGAGCGTCATCCGCAGTTTCGGCCGGATTTTCGGGAATATCTGAAATGCGGCCGCATTCTGGAGGTGGAAGATCACACGGTTCCCGCATTTCATCTGGAGGAGCTGAGAAGGCAGTATCGCGGCCAACTGATCGGGGATTATATTGAAAGCTTTGGAAACGGTCCGAAAAATCTGACAGAGAAGAAGGCGCTTGCTTATGGGCTGGAGGCGCTGCTGTATCCTGAGAAATGATGTTCGCGCTGAATGAGCAGTGAGACGGAATGAGCAGTAGGTACGAAGGCTGATGGTTCGGTATCTTTGCAGCTATTATGTCGGAATGATGCATGCGGGAACAGATATGTCGGAGTTGTTCAGACGGAGCGTTTTATACAGGGGGAGAGTATGGAGATACAGGAGCTTCTGATAGGAAAATATGGAAAATTTTCAGATTACCGTATGACATTTCGCCCGGGAGTCAACATCATCTATGGGGGGAATGAGACGGGAAAGACGACGATTCATTCTTATATAAAAGCGATGCTGTTCGGCCTGAATCGCGGCCGCGGCCGCGCGGCAAGGATGGATGAATATCAGATTCGTCAGCCCTGGGATTCGCCGGGCGCGTTTTATGGGAGTATGCGCATCATGGAGGACGGGGAGATTTATCGGATTGATCGCCGTTTTGAACGCGGTGGGAAGCCGCTTGGACTGGTCTGTGAGACACGAAATCTGGAGTCGGAGCATCCGCAGGAGGATCTGGAGACGCTGCTTGGCGGAATGAGCGAGACGGCTTTTATCAATTCGGTCTTTATCCCTCAGCTGCACTGTGAGACGGATGAAGCACTCGCGCAGGAGCTGCGGCGCTACATGCTCAACAGCGACAGCTCGATGGACGGCGAGATTGATGTGACGCGGGCTCTGCAGTCGCTTCGCAAAAAGAAAAAACAGCTGGAACAGCAGCAAAAAAAGGAAGAAGAAGAACTGGAGAAAAAGATTGCGCAAAAACAGGAAAAAGCAGATGCACTTCATCGGGAGCTGGATTTTCTGCAGCAGCAGGCCGCATATTACAGCGGAGAAATGATTGACAGACAGGAGAGCCCGGCCGCACGTGGGCGCGATGGAGAGGCTCAGAGGGAGGAAGAGTCTGACAGATCGGTTTCTCCATGGATGAGAAGGCTTCTCTGCGCGATGATGGTGATTGCGGGCGCGTTGACCATGGGAGGCGCTTTTCTGACGGAAGGAGCGACCCTGCGTATTTTTCTGGGAGTTATGACAGCCCTGTTCTGGGCGATGGCCTTTGGTGTGCACTTTTTATTTGCATCGGAAGCGGGGGAACGTTCGGACGGTGATATGAGCGCGGCAGATAAGGATTACAGTGGAACGGGATACCATGCGGAGGATCGGCCGGGGTGTCCGCCGGAGCTTCAAAAGGATATCAAAAGCCGCCGGGAGTCCCTGCGCAAACTTGAGGAAGAACTGGAGAAGCTGTATCAGCAGCATGCCGCGTGGCAGAGCGGTAATTCTGCAGCCTCTTCGGGAAACTATCATTCCGGCATGAACGCTGCAGCGGAGATCCCGGACCTTCAGATGGAGATCAGAGCGCTGACATTGGCCATTGACCGCATCTGCGAGATCTCCGACCGGATCTATCAGGCTAACGGCGGACGTTTGAACGAGATTGCCTCGGAAATCCTGGAGCAGATCACCTGCGGCAGATACAACCGCATTGTAATGGACGATGCTGCAGAGGTGCGGATTCACACGCCATCGCGTGTGCTGGGCTTAAGTCAGGTCAGCAGCGGAACCATGCAGCAGATTTACTTTGCGCTGCGGATGGCCGCCGGCGAGATGTTTATGGAAAATACCTCTAATCCTCACCGCACATCCCTTCCCGTCCTCCTCGACGAGACCTTTGCGATGTACGACGACCGCAGACTCGAAGAAACCCTTCGATGGCTGAAAAAAAGCGGCCGGCAGGTCATTCTCTTTACCTGCCAGAGCCGCGAACGGGAGATATTGAAGAAATTATAAGCGCGAGCGTGTCTGAGGCTGCCCCGTTGTCTGCGGGCTTACGTTTACCTTTACCCCTCATACATCTTCTGGCTGCACAGTGCCCGGTACTCGGACGGCGTGCAGCCCTTTTTCTTTTTGAACATCCGGTTGAACGTGGACAGGCTGGAGAACCCCGATAGCAGCGCCACCTCCGTGATGGAATGCTCTTTTGACATCAGCAGATTCTCTGCAGCCTTGATGCGGAGCAGACAAAGGTAGTCGTAAAAATTATAGCCGGAGCACTCTTTAAACAGGCGTGAAAAATGAAACTTGGAAAAACCGGCCACATCAGCGACAGTTTCCAGAGAAAGGTCTTCGTTGTAGTGTTTATCCATATAATCGAAAACAGTGTTCAGCTTTTCGTATAGCCGGATCGACCGCTCTGAGTCGGATTCCGAACTGCGTGAGACCGGGACCCGTTCAATGCACGACTCTCCATAGTTGGCAAACAGCTTCAGCAGGTTGGCATAGCAGTTCAGAGCGCGGAGATGTCCGCCATAAAAGTATTCCCGGCAAAGCTCAAGGATCAGATCTATCTCCTGTTCATAGACGGAGGGGCAGGTCTCCGGTGTGATCAGAACAGCGTGTGAAATAAAAATTGTCATGTAAGAAAAACCCTTGATCGCGGAGACGGCTTCCATATCAAAAATATAGATCAGCCGCAGTCCGGACGGAGGAGCGATCAGCTGATGGAGTTCTCCCGGCGGGATGATAAGAATCTCTCCCGGGTTCAGGTCATAGCGGGTCTGTCCCACAATCACCGTGTATGTATTCTCAATAGGCATGATCAGCTCTGTGGCAGGATGCCAGTGCATTTCATAGGATTCCGTCTGAGAATTGATGAAAAAGCGCAGCGTGGTATCGGGGTGATAATCGACCACCTCCCGTTCACTTTCCATCCGTCGGTGGTACTGCTCCGCGTCCTGCATTCCGATTTTCAGAAGGTCGGCGTCCAGAGTTAATTTTTCTTTGTTCATGGTCAGCTCCTTTGATCTCCTGCACTGACAATCAATAATTGCGCATAAGAAAAGTGCATAAATTATATGAAAAAATGTGGTCAGGTGCGCATACAAATGCAAAGAGCCGGGCAGATGATATACACTGTCCGGCTCTGACTTTCACACAGGATGCCCCTGCAACGCTCGAAAAATCCATTTATAATCGCTGCGCGATGGGATTTTTCCTTGTGTGATGCATGTTTCATACGTATTTTCCAACAAGTGCAAAGTACTGTTCTGAATAGTTACAGAATTTACATCAGCCCATCACTGCCGTCACATCATAGTGTGTTTTGCCTTCCTCGAACGGAACGACATTGCCGGAAATCTCTTTTCCGTCTACGACAAGTTTCGCGATACCCTTCTGTACGTTGTCCGGGTTCTCTACATGAATGTCATAGGTCGCGCCGCGGAAGCTTCTCGTGATCGTGAAATCTCCGAAGCCCTCCGGTACGCACGGATCGATGCCGAGACCGTCAAACTGCGGCTGGATGCCGAGGATAGCCTGCGATACATCCACGAAGGTCCATGCTGCCGTACCGGTCAGCCAGCTGTTCTTCGCCTCGCCGTGACGGGCTGCATCCGCGCCGGCTACCATCTGTGAGTACACATACGGCTCAGTGCGGTGAATTTCGCTGATGTCCTCGATGTAAGCCGGGCAGGTCTTGCGGTAAATCTCAAAAGCGCGGTTGCCGCGTCCGACGACCGTCTCCGCGATCGATACCCACGGATTGTTGTGGCAGAAGATACCGGCGTTCTCCTTGTATCCGGGCGGATAGGAGGAAACCTCACCAAGGTTCAGATAATATTTTGTATAGGCGGGCTGCAGGAGCATGATACCGTATTTGGTATCCAGACGCTCTTTTACGGAATCCAGTGCCTGGATCGCCTGACCGCTCTCCACACCGATACCGGCCATGACACAGAAGCCCTGTGGCTCGATGTAAATCTGGCCTTCCTCACACTCTTTGGAGCCAACCTTGTTCGAATCAGCGTCATATGCACGGACGAACCACTCGCCGTCCCAGCCGGCGGTCAGCACTGCGTCGTTCATTGCCTGCACTTCTTTTTCTGCGGCAGCAGCCAGATCCTCTTTGCCCACGCGGCGGCAGAGCTCTGCGTATTCACGGCCGTATTTCACGAACATACCCGCGATGAATACGGATTCTGCTACCGGTCCTTCGGACGGCCCGGTCGTCTGGAACGATTCGCCCGGCGTATCGGAGAAGCAGTTCAGGTTCAGGCAGTCATTCCAGTCTGCGCGGCCAATGAGCGGCAGATTGTGCGGACCCTTGTGATTCACAATATAGTCAAACGAGCGGGTCAGATGCTCGAAGAGCGGCACTGCCGTCGACTCGTCATTGTCAAACGGAACCATCTCATCAAGGATGGAGAAATCTCCGCTTTCCTTTATGTAAGCAGAGGTACCGGCGATCAGCCAGAGCGGGTCATCGTTGAAACCGCTGCCGATGTCCATGTTGCCCTTCTTGGTCAGCGGCTGATACTGATGGTACGCGCTGCCGTCCGCAAACTGCGTAGAAGCAATGTCAATGATACGCTCACGTGCACGCTCCGGAATCAGATGTACGAAGCCGAGCAGATCCTGACAGGAATCACGGAAGCCCATGCCGCGTCCGGTGCCGGACTCATAATAGGAAGCGGAACGGGACATATTGAAGGTCACCATGCACTGATACTGGTTCCAGATGTTGACCATGCGGTTTACCTTTTCATCCTTGGACTCTACATGGTATTTCGCCAGCAGGCCTTCCCAGTATTCATTCAGCGCTGCAAAGGAAGCGTCTACCTTTTCTTTTGTATCAAAACGAGCCAGAAGTGCTTTCGCCGGAGCTTTGTTGATGATGCCCGGTGCTTCCCATTTCTCCTCGTTCGGGAGCTCTGCGTAGCCGAGGACGAAGACAAGGTTCTTCTCCTCGCCCGGAGCAAGTGTCACGTCAACCTGATGTGCCGCGATCGGATACCATCCGCTGGCCACGGAATTCTCGCACACGCCATTCTCCACTGCGACCGGATTGGAAGCATCACGGTATGCGCCGATGAAGCTGTCGCGGCTGGTATCAAACGAAGCGACCGGAGCGTTCACAGCGGAATATGCGTAGTGGTTGCGGCGCTCACGGTACTCGGTCTTGTGATAGATCACGGAATCTACGATCTCTACCTCACCGGTGCTTAAGTTCCGCTGATAGTTGGTCATGTCGTCCACCGCGTTCCAGAGGCAGAACTCAATATAGGAAAAGACTTTCAGCGTCTTTGTGGTATCGGATGTATTTTTCAGAGTGAGAGAATTGATCTCACAGGAAGCGTCCATCGGCACAAATGCAAGCAGATCCGCGCTGACCCCATTCTTAGAAGAAAGAAAACGGCTGTAGCCGATACCGTGACGGCACTCATAGGAATCCAGATCGGTCTGGGTCGGCTTCCAGCCCGGATTCCATACACTGTCCCCATCCTTGATATAATAATACTTGCCGTTCGTATCATAGGGGAGGTCATTGTAGCGATAGCGCGTGATGCGCAGCAGCTTCGCGTCCTTATAGAAGCTGTAGCCGCCGCAGGTGTTGGACACCAGCGAAAAGAAATCATTGCACCCCAGATAATTGATCCAGGGAAGCGGTGTCTTTGGCGTAGTGATGACGTACTCGCGGTTGGCGTCGTCAAAATAACCGAATTTCATAATTCTCTTCTCCTTTTTTAGAATTTTGTGAAAACGTTTAAGTAAAGCCCCGAATATAAATTTGCTTAAAAGCAAAATTAGTATATCCCATATTTTACCGAAAAGCAACCATTATTTTGGCGGCAGCTCTTCATTTTTATTACGAATACCTTACGAAACAGAAAAATAGTCCTTACGAAAATTTAATGAAAAAAACTTGATAAAAAACCGAAATAATTCTTGAAATCTGGGAAAAAAGGAGTAAAATGGAACCAATAATAACGAAAACGTTTAAGTAAAGCCGCGCATGTGGGAAGACAGGATAGGTATGGCATCAGCGCACAGTGCACCGCCTATGGGAACAGGAGGTGCAGGAAGGCTCTGCAGTTGGGGGGACTGTATGGTTTCAATGAAGGATGTCGCAAAAAAGTGCGATGTTTCGGTAGCGACTGTCAGCAAGGCGCTGAACGACTACAGCGATATTGGCGAGGAGACGAAGAAGAAGATCCGCGCTGTGGCGGAGGAGATCGGATATCTGCAGAATTCCTCTATTCGGGCAATGAAGGCAAACCGCAGCTGGAATCTTGGAGTATTGTTTGAGGATGAGGCGCAGAGCGGGCTGACCCATGACTATTTCGCGCCGGTGCTGGAAAGCTTTAAGCGGATTGCAGAGAGCAGAGGCTATGATATCACTTTTATCAACAACCGTATCGCGGATCGCAAGATGAGTTATTACGAATACTGCCGGTTTCGCGGAGTGGATGGAGTGCTGATCGCCTGCATTGATTTTTACAACCCGGAGGTGCAGTCACTGCTCCGCAGCAATGTTCCGGTCGTGACGATTGATCACACTTTTGACAATCGGATCGCGGTTGTTTCGGACAACGTAAACGGGATGGCTGGTCTGGTAGACTATGTCTGTAGGATGGGACACCGGAAGATCGCGTACATACATGGAGAGAATACTTCTGTGACAAGAAGCCGGCTGGGGAGCTTTTTTCATTCCATAGCCGAACACAGCATAGAATTGCCTGATGAATATGTCCGGGCGGCTGAGTACCGGGATACCGCTCTTGCGAGAAAGATTACAGAAGAGCTGCTGGCGCTGCCGAACCCGCCGACCTGTATTTTCTATCCGGATGATTACGCCGCGGTCGGAGGAATTAACGTGATCCGCGAGAAAGGCTTTCGCATACCGGAAGACATCTCTGTCGTCGGTTATGACGGCATCATGTTGAACCGTGTGATGGAGCCCCGGGTGACCACCATCCGTCAGAACATGCCTGAGATTGGCAAAAAGGCCGCGGAGCTTCTGATCGGTCTGATCGAGAAACCTAAGACGACGCTCGTCGAGCATGTCATCGTGCCCGGGACATTCGTGCAGGGAGAGTCGGTGAGAAGTTTGGGGTAAGACAATGAAATATAGCCCCGCTTCATGCGGGGCTATTATTCACATTTCATTCAAAAACGAGCCTGTGTCTGCTGTGAAAATAATGATTCTTTTTTTGGTGGCGATATCAATATTTCACCCAAGCAGCGCCGAATCATTCGAAAACTGCTCGCCGCTGACCTGCTCGAACTGATCCAGCAGATTTTTTACGGTCAGCTTCTTTTTCTCTTCTCCCCGGATATCGAGAATAATCTTTCCTTCATTCATCATGATCAGGCGATTGCCGTGGGTGATCGCGTCTTTCATATTGTGGGTGATCATCAGGGTAGTCAGATGGTCGCGGTTCACGATCAGCTCGGTGATCTCCAGAACCTTGGCAGCTGTCTTCGGGTCAAGGGCTGCCGTGTGCTCATCGAGCAGAAGCAGCTTCGGCTTCTGAAGGGTCGCCATAAGAAGCGTGAGCGCCTGGCGCTGGCCGCCGGAGAGCAGTCCGACCTTGGCGGTCATGCGATCCTCAAGTCCCAGACCTAACATGGACAGAAGCTCTTTGTATTCCGCGCGCTCCTGCTTGGTGATACCGCGGCGAAGCGTACGTGATTTTCCGCGGCGCTCCGCGAGCGCCAGATTTTCCTGAATCTCCATCGTGGCAGCTGTACCGGTCATCGGATCCTGGAATACGCGTCCGAGATAAGCGGCCCGCTTGTGCTCCGGAAGCTTTGTCACATTGACTCCGTCAATGATGATCTGTCCCTCGTCCACAAGCCAGGTACCGGCCACCGCATTTAAAAGAGTCGATTTGCCGGCTCCGTTGCCGCCGATGACAGTGACAAAATCGCCGTCCTCCAGATTCAGGGAGACTCCGTTCAGCGCGGTCTTTTCATTGATCGTGCCGGGATTGAACGTCTTGGAAATATTCATAATATCAAGCATTGCGGCTGCCTCCCTTCTGTGCATTTGTTCCGTTCACAGAACCAGAATTTCCGGGAGCAGCGGCTGTCCGGCCATCCATACCGGATCCGGCGGACCCGCCGGAAGCGTTAGCTGCGCGGTGCACCGGCTTTGTGAAATATTTGCCCTTCCAGTATGGTACCGCCAGGAAGATGGCGACGACCGAAGCGGACAACAGCTTCAAAAGATCGGTGTCGATGCCCAGCCAGATGACAACCTGAAGGACAATGTAGTAAATGATGGCACCGAATGATACTGCCAACAGCGAAAGTGCGAAGTTATGGAAAATCTTTCCGAAAATCGCTTCGCCGATAATGACGGCCGCCAGACCAATGACGATCGCGCCGCGCCCCATGTTGACGTCCGCAAAGCCCTGATACTGGGCGAGCAGAGCGCTGGAAAACGCAACCAGTCCGTTGGAGATCATCAGGCCGATGACCTTATTGAAATTCGTGTTGATGCCCTGTGCGCGGGACATGCCCGGGTTGCAGCCGGTCGCCCGAAGCGAGGCTCCGAATTCTGTGCCGAAGAACCAGTAGAGAATGGCGATCAGCACGATCGTGATCACAATCACAATGAAGATGGTGTTCTTCCAGAGCGCAACGCCCTTGATGTAGCGCAGGGAAACCAGCAGGTCGTAATTGTTGACATTGACTGCCTGGTTGGATTTGCCCATGATCTTCAGGTTGATCGAGTACAGCGAAAGCTGTGTGAGGATACCGGCAAGGATCGCCGGGATGCCCATCGCTGTGTGGAGTATGCCGGTCACAAGTCCGGCGAGCATTCCGGCTCCGGTCGCTGCGAGCATGGCCACCCAGATGTTGTGACCGCTCATCAGCATCATAATGCAGGTCGCGCCGCCGGTGGCCATCGTGCCGTCTACGGTCAGATCTGCGATATCCAGAATGCGGTATGTAATGTACACGCCGATCGCCATGATGCCCCAGATAAGACCCTGGGCACAGGCGCCGGGCAGTGCGTTGATCAGAGTAGAGATATTCATCGATAGTATCCTTTCTTGTTATAAAACAGATACGTCATCCTTTTTTGCTTTGCGAAGGACATCTGTGTGGAGGATTTTATAAAAAATTCGTAATTGTCCGGTACTTATACAATTAAAAAGCTTTTGTACAGTCATGCACACAGACAGCGGGAGAGGAGAAGCCTTTCCCGCTGTCTGTGTGCAACCGGCAGGGACAACGGCCGGCACACTGCCGTCGGCCGCCCTGCCGGAAAAGAATCATGATGATGAATAAATAGAATTACTCGGCAGCTGCCTCAGTCTCAGCCTCGGTCTCAGCTTCCGCGTCCGCACCGATCGCTACATAGTCGTCCGGGATCTCTACGCCAAGAGTCTCAGCGATCTCTGCATTGTACTCTTTCGTTACTTCCGGAGCGTACTCGATCGCCATCTCGGAGATGTCAGCGCCTTCGGTCAGGATCTGTACAGCCATTTCACCGGAGATGTATCCGATATCATAGTAGCTGATGGAAAGCGTTGCAACGCCGCAGCCCTCGCAGATACCTTCCTCACCTGCGATGATCGGAACGCCTGCATCGAGGCATACGTTGTTGATCAACTCGGTGTTGGAAGCTGCTGTGTTGTCGGTCGGAACATAGATCACATCGCTCTCGCCTGCAGCAGTCTGAGCGACTGCCTGGATATCGTTGGAGTCTGAGAACGAATAATAGGTAACAGTGTAGCCATAGTCTTCCAGATAAGTGGAAATGGTGTCTGCCTGATACTGAGAGTTCGCTTCAGCGGAGCAGTACAGGATACCAACGTTGACAGCATCCGGGAACAGCTCGTTCAGCATCGCCGCCTGCTGATCCAGCGGAGCCAGATCAGAAGTACCGGAGATATTGCCGCCTACCGTACCGGTGAAATCAATGTCAAGTGCTGAGCCATAATCGGTAATGGAAGTACCCAGAATCGGAATCTCATCGGTCGCTGCTGCGCAGGCCTGCAGAGCAGCAGTCGCGTTCGCCAGGATCAGGTCTACCTCGCTGGTCACGAAAGAGTTGGCAGCAGTCGCGCAGGTAGCGGAATCGCCTTGTGCGTTGACTTCTTCAAAGGTCACCGCATCGCCAAGCGCGTCTGTCAGAGCATCCTTGAAGCCCTGTGTCGCTGCGTCCAGAGCGTCATGCTCTACCAGCTGCAGAATGCCGACATTGTAGGTCTCAGCCTCATCTGCGCTAACGCTAACGCCGCAGAAGCTGGCAACCATTGCTGCGGAAAGAACAGTAGCTAAAATCTGTTTCTTCATGGTAAAATCCTCCTCGGTTTTTTTATGCGGAGAGTATAAATCCGCACATTTAAACGAATTATAATGCTTATAAAATGGAAAGTCAAGAAATCTGGCGAGATTCGAAAAAATTCCGGCAGATTTGGGGTTGACATTGCAAACGTAATGTCATATGATAACCACAGCTAAGGAATGTGGTGATTCCATATGGCCAAAAAGCGAACCCTCCGGAGGGCTGCATCCCTCTGGAGGGTTCTTGCTCGTTACGGTGAGCTGTGCCGTTTATGCTGTTGTCATCTAACCGTTACTGTCCAGCCATTTGCGCATGCGGTCGTATATGTAGTTCCCGACCACACTTGCTCCGACAGAAACAAGAAATGCGGCGATAAAGCCCGCCATATGGCATCACCTCCTTCCCTTAGGAATGAGTCGACGACAAATACAGGATATCACATAGACTGAAATAAGTCCACATAAATATTTAAGAAAAACCATAAAATGTAAATGGAGAGAATAGATGAGAAAAGCAATATTAGTCGGCGTCGAACTCGACGGCGACTTAAATTTTGACTATCATATGGAAGAGTTGAGAGGGCTGGCCGAGGCCTGCGGGATGGAGACGGCCGCGATCGTGACACAGAAGCTTCCGCGGACGAACGCGGCGCTTTATGTCGGCTCAGGCAAGGTCGAAGAGATCCGGCTGACGGCTGAGATGGTGGAGGCGGACTGCGTCGTTGTGGACAACTCCTTAAAGCCGTCCCAGCAGAGGAATCTCCAGAAAGAGCTGGATCTGCCCGTGATGGACCGGACCAATCTGATCCTGCAGATATTCGAAAAACGTGCACGTACCAAAGAGGCGAAGCTGCAGGTGGAGAGCGCGAACCTCCAGTATATGCTGCCGCGTCTGGTTGGCATGAGAGAGGCACTTTCCAGACAGGGCGGCGGTGCCGGCGCAGGAGGCGGTTCCGGTGCGGGCGGAGGCCTTGCCAACCGCGGCGCCGGTGAACAGAAGCTGGAGCTGGACCGCCGGAAGATTGAAAAACGCATCAGCGAGCTGCGCCATGAACTGGAGGCCATCGAAAAAGACCGCGCGACCCAGAGACAGCAGCGCGAGAAAAGTGAGATACCCTCTGTGGCGCTGGTTGGCTATACCAACGCAGGAAAATCTACCTTATTAAATGCGATGCTGGATTTCTGTTATACTGAGGATACCGGTGCGGATATTTCCGGGACGGGCAGGAATTCTGCTGATGTAGCTGCGGATAAGGACAGGACAGACTCCGGTTCCACGAAAAATACCCGCTCCGGTCAGGCACGGAAAAGCATAGAGGAAAAAAAGGTCCTCGAAAAGGACATGCTCTTTGCTACGCTCGATACCACCGTGCGCCGCATCTCACCGGGAGATAACCGCGACTTTTTACTTTCCGACACCGTCGGCTTCATCGATCGGCTGCCGCACACCCTGATCAAGGCGTTTCGCTCCACACTGGCGGAAGCCTGCGGCGCAGACCTGCTTTTGCTGGTAGTGGATTATTCTGACCCGCACCATCGCGAACAGATGCGGGTGACGGAAGATACCCTGCGCGAGCTGGGCGCGGAAAAGATCCCGTGCATTTATATTATGAACAAAGCCGATCTGGTGATGGAAGAAAAAGAACTTCCAAAAGTCGTCGGAGACAGGATTTTCCTGTCTGCCAAAAAACAGATCGGTCTGGAAGAGCTGCTCGACCTCATCCGCGAAAAGCTGTTCTCTGATTACGTGGACTGTGAGATGCTCATCCCCTACACAGACGGCGGCGCAGTCGCTTACCTGGAAGAGCACGCAGTCGTCCATTCGCTGGAGTATGGGGCGGACGGCGCACTTCTGAAGCTCTGCTGCAAAAAGAGCGACGCCGGAAGGTATGGGAAATATGTGGTGTGAGGGAAGTGTAAAAAAATTAGAAGAAAAAACAAAATGACTGTTGACATTTCTTCTTTTCTGACATATGATAGTGCCAGCTAGAGGAAAGTGATAGCACCATATGACACAAAAAAGCGAACCCCCCAGAGGCTGCCACCTCTGAGGGGTTCTCGCTCGTTACGGTGAGCTGTTCCGTTTAGGCTGTTACCATCTAATTATTTCTGCCCAGCCATTTGCTCATGCAGTCGTATATGTAATTTCCAACCACACTTGCTCCGACAGAAACGAGGAAGGCGATAGCAAAAGCTACCATATGACATCACCTCCTTCCTACTGGAATGAGTCGACAGCAATCATATAGTAGCACATATTCATATATAAGTCCACAAAAACTATTAGCCAAACAACAGAAAATTTGTGAAATATAAATTAAGCTTGCTTACCGGGCTCCAGCAGCATGCACCCGCAGAACCCAAAATGCGGCTGGTAACACAGCACACGAAGCATCCGCCCGGCCTTCTGGCTGGGCAAAATTATATCCTGACTTTCTCCATAGACGGCGCTGCGCGTAAACATTTCCTCCCATCTGTTATCTGCCAGTGGAAATGCCGAAGCAAACGCGGTTCCAATCAGCTGATGCAGCGGTCTCCGCAGCAGTGCGGCAAACGCCTCGTTCGCATAGCGAAATACACTGGTCTGCGAGTTATCCACAGAGTCAAAAATGTTTTCCAAAATACAGAATGGGAACGGAAAACGGTCGAAACAACGGAACTCATCCTGAATATCCTGTTTCCAGGCAATCGCGTCCTGCTTCTCGGCCAGTCCGGCCAGATGCTCCTGCACTGCTGTGAGAATCTGCGGCTTCTGCCTCCGGCTGTAGGGCAGGTGAATATCGTTCGTCAGAATCACGCAGGAATCGTCCAGATTCTGAAAATATTTCAATGAGACAAGACAGCTGCGGCTGATTTGCAGAAACTGGTGTGAGGGCAGCATAGCCTTCAACGATGCAATTGTCAGAAATAGCTGCAGAGGTGCGGCTTCTTTGCGAATGATCGTGCACAGCTTGTCCGTGACCTCCGCATATATAATGTTGTCAATCGGGATCACACGTTCCTTGCGATTGATCATAAGACGAATCGTCTTTCCCTCCATATCAGGCATGGCAGTCTCCTCTTCCTTATTTCCTTTCTGATTCAAGCGACAAAACAGGTACGATATCATGAAATATTTCGTGCAGCATTTTTTGTTGTCGATTCTGCCTGTAGTAAACAGATGTCTGCTGAATGTCACTTATATCACATGATAGCACGAAAATCCGTAAAAACCAACACTAAACTGAAATTTATCATACAAAAATACCAAAACATAAAAAGAAAAGAACATTAAAGATGAACAAAAACAACAAAAAACGATGGAATAAAATTCCGTGAATGAATTTTAAATCCCGCAAACAAAAGAAACTCTACGAAACAAAACCGTTCACGGAATAGACATTGAGACAAAATTAGTCACGCTGTATAATTAATTCCTAATAAGTTCGGGTTTATTGCCATTTTTGACGAAAGGAATACAGCGTGAGGCGGATGAGGAAGAACAATTTCCTAAAAAAGTGCATAGCAATGCTTCTTGTGGTTTCCCTGATGGGAAGCCAGCTTCTTATGCCTACCAATATTTCTTTTGCAGCAGACGCATCTCAGGATGTGGTGATTCAGGAGACTGAAACGACAGGTATTACGGAAATAACAGATACCGACAGCGAAAATAATACTGGCAGTGCGGACACCACCGGCGACACGGATTCCGCTGACAGTTCAATCCTTTCTATAGAAAGTATCGAAGAGGTTACAAATACATCTTCTTCTGATGAATCAGAATTATCCACTGGCCAGACAGAGGCGGAGATCGGGTCTGCGAATGAGAGTGAATCCGAGACCGAGACGGAAGCTTCTGCCATGTCTGTCACCGCGAGCCTTTCGGCGGATGCGGCTTCTAATACAGAAAATACAGAAAACGAATATCAAGTCAGCGCGGCATTTACGGTCAGCGGCTCCGGAGAAGAAACGGTGCGGCTGGCACTTTGCATGGACGAAATCACTTATTCCATTTTGCTTGACAGCTGCGCGACCGAGCCGGAGACTGCCGCGACAGATACCTGCGTGCTCACACTGACCGACGGTACCCTGCTTACTACAGAGAAAACTGTACTCAGTGATGGCAGCATCCGTCTGAGTTTTGATTATGATGCGGACGATGCGAATGTGCTCAATATAAGTGGGGCAGCCGCGGCATCTGTGACGGGTACCGTGGAATCGGAAACCGATGGCGGAACAGAGACGGCTGCTGTGACGGCTACAAGTGGTGACGCTACCAGCAATCGTAATAGTACAGACATTGGTACGATGACAATCAGCTTTGTGCTGACCGCAGAAGCGGGTACGGTGGAAAAAGATACTTTAGGTACACTTATTGCTGCATGGTGCACAGAACTCGAAGAAGAAGAGGACGCGGCCTGGAGCGAGCTCAATAAGATCCGGCTTCACTGGAACGCAGTGGAAGACGAGCCCGAGACCGAAACGGAAACCGAGAGTGAAAGCGAGACGGAGACTGAGGCCGAGACAGAGACGGAAACTGAGAGTGTAAGCGAGACGGAAACAGAGACCGAGAGCGAAAGAGAGATGGAGTCTGGGACCGAGACAGAATTAGAATCCGAGATGGAGACTGAGACCAAGACAGAATCCGAATCCGAGATAGAGACGGAAACAGAATCCGAGACGGAGGCAGAAACAGAGACAGAAAGCTTTCATACAAGTGTGTCTGCAAGATTATTAGCATCTGCGCCAGCTCTAGTCAGCGAAGAAGAAAGCGACACTGAAACAGCGACGGAAAGCGAGTCGGAAACACAGGAGACTACTGCCGCAGCGGTCGATCTTACAGACTATCTGACGGCCACAGATGCAAAAGTAGAAGAAGGAACCAGCCTGATCTCGGTTTCCTTAAGCTACTCTATCAACACGTCCGTTCTGCAGGAAGCAGGAACAAATATTGTGGAATATCAGATTCCGGACAATATTTCCGCAAAGAAGGCCTACAGCGGATCGGTTATGGACGGTGATACGGTAGTTGGTACGTATACGATCAGCGTGGACGGTCTGATTCAGATTGTCTTTGACGAGGATTATGTGAGCGGTACGCCTGCGGATATCAAGGGTACGATTTCGTTTTGGGCGAAGACCTCAGAGGAACAGGTTGGCGAAGAAGGCAAGATGGATATCGTGTTCAGCGATGATCACACGATTGAGGTCGTCATCGATAAATCTCTGTTTTCAGACTATGATGTTACGGTCGACAAGTCCTGTACGAGCACGGTGATTGATAAAGAGAACGGGACAGTGACCTTTATCTATTCCATCGAAGTGACTACAGATAACGGAACTGGTACGACATTTGACTTTGAGGATGTGCTGTCAGGCTCTCACTATGATAAGGCAGAATATTCTGATCTGACTGTTACGAAATATTCGTCTAATGGCAGCGAAGTGACCGGCTTTGGAAACACACTGTCGATCGTGGAAGGAACAGCCTCCAGCAATCCTTCTGTCAGCGGTACTCTGGCGAGTCTGGAAGCCGGAGAAAAATATGTGATCACCTATACGGTGACGCGCACGCTGGATGACAGCGAGGACAGCGTGACGATGAGCAACTCGGCAAAGGCTTCCAATACCTACACGGCGGATATTGATTATTCGTATAATACCGCAAGCCTATATGATCTGAATGTCACGAAATCAAGCCCGGACTCTCCTGTGCTTGACAGAGAGAATGGGACGGTCACGAATACCTATACGGTGACAGTCAGCACCACAATGGGTACCAAAGGGGATATCGACCTGACAGACGCGGTGTCTTTCTGGCCGACCGATCTGGACTATACAACGAATTTCAAGGTGGCTTCGATCACGAAATATACCACGGATGACAGCGGCGAAGTAACAGAGACGAAGCTCGAACTCACCACGCTTGACGTAGATGCGAATGGGCAGCTGGTGGGTACCCTGCCGGAACTGGAAGCTGGGGAGTACTATGTCATCGAATATACGCTGATTCTCTCTGATCTTCCGTCTGGTGATCTGGTGACGTTTACCACAATGAACCAGGTGATCGTGAGCGATGACTTCAGTACCAAGTATACGTATGATAATGATTATACCACCTGGGTCGGATCGGATTATGTCAATTGGGTGAGCAAGAGCGGTACCTACAATGCCTCCAGCAATACGATCACATGGACGATCGTGCTGAACGAGGGCGGATATGGTGATCTGGACGGCCTGACCCTGAGAGACGTTCTGGAGCACAATGGCATCTCTGTCGGTGATTTGGCGGATGTTTCTTTTACATTGACTGAGACAAAAGGGTATGTGACATATCCCTATTACAGTTATAATAATGGTTGGTCATTGTCGTCCTTTACTTTAAAAAATGGTACGTATTACACGGCATGGGATAATTATTCGTTAGCAATTGATACCACAAATGAATTCACGATCACGTACACGACGACCGTGGACACGGATAATGTTTCCGCGTTCTTTAACACCTATACTAACACGGCAACAATAGGAGAGCATTCGGATTCGGCGGAGGTGACGATCCCGCTGAACACGCTTGACAAGGAATTTACCGGCAGTTCTGCTTACACAGGAACAGACTACGACGGAGGCTACGTCCTTTCGTGGACGACCAGCATTGACGTTCCGACAGACGGGCTTGCCAAAGGCAGTACCTTTACGGATACGATCTCAGACAGCTCCAGCAAGCAGGCGAACAGCAAAAACTGGTTTACAAAGGCTATGCTGGAAAAAGTGGCGCTGACCATCGGTGGGGATACAGTTGATTCTTCTACTTATACGGTCGTCTGCACCGGTACGGATGCGAGTGGAAATGCTTTTACGGACAAAGCCCTTTCTGCTCTGGATGCAACAGATAAGGTCAGCAGCTTCCAGATTACCTTTACGGATGGAATCAGCTATCATGATGGCGCGCAGCTGCTGATCAGCTACACGTCCTATTCGTCGACCACAGATCTGGCTTACAATACCGGTACCTATACAGAAGATGGCAACAGTGTCAGCGACGAGGCGGCAGGAAAGGGCGATGATGGTACACTCGTTAGTAAATACAATGCGGACGGGACGACGACCCTGAAAACGGAGCTTGCGAATCTGCAGGATGAGAATCTGGATGACGATCCGTATCTTCTGACCTATAAGCTGATCGTAAATGAAAACAACTCCGCGGGCGGTACGATTACCATTACGGATACTCTGCCGGAGGGGACAACGCTCTATATAGGACAGTGGAAGTATTCCTCTGTCAACGGGGATGGTACGCTGAATTATTCGGATACAGACGCGTTTTTGGGTGGCGTTTATTTCTATTATCAGCCCTACGATACGAAGAATTATGTGTATCCGTACTCCAATACCAGCGAGACGACTGGCAGGAACGCGTATCTTTCTTCCGGGTATGTCTATGGCGGGACTGCGACCAGCTATACGGACAGCAATGACGGAAGTACTCTGGTGAAGGTAGAATATGATGATACAAATAATCAGCTGACGATCACCATTCCGGAAGAGGTATATAAGACCACCATCAATGGAGCGGAAGCCAATTACACAATGGTACTTTACTATGCGGTGCAGATCACGGATCCGGATGTTACATTTGCGAACGGATACGAGCAGAGCTTTTCCAATAGTGTAACAGCAACGGATACTGACAATCATTCCAGCAGTGATACTGTGACGAATACCGTGGTCGCGAGCAATGTCAGCAAGACAGGCGAATATAAAGAAGGCACCGATACGGTAGAATATGCGGTATATATCAATCCGCAGGCAGTGACGCTGTTAGAGGGGCAGCAGAGTACCCTAACGGTAAAGGATACCTTTTCGAATGCTTTTAATTACGATAAATGGGCCTACTATGTGACGGATATCGATCTTGTTCCGGGCTCGTTGAATCTGTATAAGTATGAGAATGAGGAGTGGGGGCTGTGCAATGAAGACATTCTTTCTTCCGCACTTTCGGTTTACAATTATCAGGCGTACCTGACTGTGGAAGTGCCGGACGGCGCATATTATAAGCTGACTTATTCCTATAAGCTGACCTTTGCGGACTGGGCTGAGACGCTGTTGAAGGATCCGGATAACTCTTTCAGTGTCACAAACTCTGTAAAGGTAGAAGGACTCGGTTCTCTGGGAAATTCGGATTCCACCAGTTCGCAGATCGAGGAGGGCGGCTCTTCGGCAGAAGCGAAAAAGAATTACGCCAATATTACCTTGTACAAGCGCGACAGCTCGAATACGACCATAATGCTTGAAGGCGCGGAATTTACGCTGGAGCGTTTTGACGGCGTAGCCTGGGAGACTATTTACAACGGAGATACGGATACCTTTGTGACGGATTCATCTGGTTCCGTACCGCTTGGTGATAAGCTCAGCGATGGATCTTATCTGATTTCTTACAATTATCTGTACCGTCTGCGGGAGACAAAGGCTCCGGAAGGCTACAAGATTCTTTCGGATTATATGTATTTTTACGTACAGGATGACAGCAGCAGTACCATCGTCGCTCCCGAAGGATGGGAGACGGATTATGCGGACTATATGCTGACTGTTGAAAACAATTCGTACGTAGTTGTAGAAAACGAACAGAAGGACGAAGGAAAGACAGAGTTTGCGATTCGCAAGGTATGGCAGGACGCGAACGGAAATACGATCGATACTCCGACAGATGAATCGGAAAGTGAGATTACAAGCATCACGGTAGATCTTTATAAGACGGTGAATGGCACCAAAACACTGTTTCAGAGTGGTATAACGCTGTCTAGTGCGAACGGATGGAGTACGCTTGTGTCAGACCTTCCAATCTATGATGGTGCTGAATTGATCTACTATTCCGTGGAGGAGACGGATGTACCCGATGGGTGGGCTGTTTCCTATACGAACAATGGCAATCCGATCGCGGCCGATACGGCCAACGCGCAGATTACCGTGACCAATATCTCTTCCACCGGTACCGTACCCGCGACTGTGAACAAGGTGTGGTTGAAGTCGGACGGCACAGCATATGACTCCGCGCCGGAAGACAGCGTGGATGTGACATTGAAGAGGAGCTATAGTACAGGGGGCTCCGCGAATTCAAATAATAGTGAAACGGAATATGTGACCGTGACGGTTGTGGTGGAGGATAAAAATAATACCGGTACTTCGAAGTATACAAGTACGTTAACTCAGGTCGTGAAGGGGACTCAGGTTGTTATTTCTATTGATAGTCCTGGGTTTAACCATCTGGAAGGGTTGACTTCTTTCACTTACACCGATAGTGAATCTTCCGCAACGGTCGGAGCATCTTATTCATGGGGAACTGACCAGAGAAAAGACAGTGCCGATAATGACATATGGGTATCCTGTGAAGAACTGAAATTTTATGCTACAAAAAATATAACGGTGACGATCGGAAACCAGTGGTGTGAGTATACGACAGATTCTTTTTCCATCATTAATAATTCGAGCGTAAAATTAGAGGATGGATCTGTAACCGACTCTTCTTTCGAGGAGACAGTGACCCTTTCGAGTGCCAACAACTGGTCCTATATCTGGGCCGCGCTGCCGCAGTACAGCTCTTATGACACCGAATACACTTACTGGATTGAGGAGACGAATGTGCCGAGCGGCTATTATGTAGCGAACGCAACCGTAAATGGGGGCAATCAGGTTTCAGCGACTACAGGCAGTGACGGCTCGATTTCCTGCATTGTAAAGAATCAGCGCCTTGCAGATATCGACACGACAGTCACAGTGAAAAAGAAATGGCAGTATTATGATGCTGACACTTCCACGCCGACTTCCATTTCGGACAACGATCCGGCGATGAGTCTGCTTTCATCCGTGACGCTGGAACTGTATCGCTCTACGACGACTCCGACACAGTTTGAAAGTGAGCAGGAGTCTGATCCGGAGCTGACGATCCCAACGAGCAGCGAACTGGTTGACACGGTGACGATTTCCGCCGGGGAGGACTGGACCTATACCTGGGAATATCTGGATAAGTATTATGAAAACAATACAAGTAATAGCCAGTATTACTACTACGTGGTGGAGGCAGGTACCGGAGAACTGTATACGGTAAGCTACGCAGGAAATGGAGCCGATGAGACTGCAACCACAGAATCGAAGGCTGGTGTTTCGGGCACGACTGCTGATCCGATCATTGTTACCAATACGGTCAATACAACCAAGGTCACGGTGACAAAGACCTGGGTTGACCGAAATGGCGAAGTTATGGATTCGGGATACCCGGATTCCGTTCAGGTACAGCTGTATCGGAAAGCAGACAGCGCGGGTGAGGAGGATCTCGCATATGGCGATCCCGTCACTCTGGGAACTAATAAGTCTGCAGTTTCGAATGGTGGCGTGCAGCTGGATGGCTATTCTACGGATGGCTGGACCTATATCTGGACGAATCTGCTGCAGGGTGAATACTATGTGGTTGAGGTATTTACAGACGAAGCGTCAGAAGAAGCACTGAAGGAAGCCTTTACTACGAGCTACTACGTAGTGAAGGATGGAGATGATATAGCGAACAATCCGACCGTAGGTCTGACCAATAACGGTGCCGTATCAGATGCGGCTGATGCTCTGACATCTGCAGACGGCGGAACACTTGTAATCTACAATCAGGAGATTCCGGTAGAGCTGACTGTTACCAAAGTATGGGGCGAAGGGGTTGCTGAGGCTGAAGTAGACATCCAGCTGTACCGTTCCACGACCCGACCGTCAAAGTCAATCAAGACAGTGACCGTGTATAAGGAGAACAGCAGCGGTACGCAGACGCTTCTTACTGCAAAGCAGATCAGCGGAGATACGGTGACTTTAGAAGCTTCCATACATAACTGGAGTTCTCCCTCTACTCCTACGCTGACATGCGAGTCAGACGGGAAAGCGGTTGTGTCGGACGCGGAATTCACAATAGATAGTAATGATACCAGCCTGTATATTTATACATTTACAATCAGCAATCTGACGACAGACTGCGTACTTGTGCTGCATACGAATGATTCGTATTCCGCAAGCTCGATTACGGTTACCGGTTCAAATGGCGTGCCGTCGGAGAGTGAAATCGCGGATGATACGGGCCTCATCGGGAAATGCTCTGACGCGGAAAAGGTATTAACCAGTGAAGTGGATGACGCAATTGTTACATTGTCGTCCGGGAAGAACTGGACGTATACATGGGATAATCTTCCGCGTACAGACGAGGATGGAAATATTTATTACTATTATGTAAAAGAAGTCACGACCGGGAATTATCAGACCAGCTATTCCTATTCCTACAACGAGGATGGCAGCATTGCAGGCGTGATCGTCCTGAACAGTGAGTCGCTGACTACTTCTGTGACGGTGCAGAAGAAATGGACAGATGTAGAAGGAACTACAAAGAATCCTACCAGCTGGAGTATTACCCTTCAGCTCTATAGAAAGAACGCGGATGGGGAATGGGAGGTCTATGCGCTCGCTCCGACAAAGACTATCACCTCCTCCAGTACCGACGCAAAAGTGGAGTGGACGGATCTGCCGGCCGGGGAATACTATGTGGAAGAGATTTCCATGAGTGGGACCAATATCAGTACATCGACCTACACGGCTACCTACAGTACGGTGAAATATGATTCACAGGTAGATGGTGATGACAAGTCTGATCCGGCAGAGGCTACGACTATGGGCGGAGCTTCGTCTTCTGGTGCGTCGGATATTTATATTACGAACACAGAGGGTTCAACAGAGATCAGCGTGACGAAGAGATGGAGCGATGGCTCTTCGAACCATAAGACGGACACTGTGACCATGAAGCTGTACAGCTCCACGACAGACCCGGCGACGGCAGAGAGTGAAAGCCAGGCAAAGCAGGGGACAACGGTGACCGTATATTATGCCGGATCTGGTTGGAATGCTTTTACAGCTACAGGCGTCGTGATGGGGACTGCTGCGGATATTAAAATTTGCTATAGTTCATATCAGCTGAGCAGGATGAGCAGTGATGTTCTGACTTCTGTTTATCTGTTAGACAGTAACGGAAATAAAATATATCCGATAGAGACTGAGACTAGCGGAGATAATGCGTATTTGGTATTCCGTAATGTTGATATATCGAGTAGTCAATATTTTACATATGTGGTGGCCACTGAATATACGAGTACAGCACCTGAAGAGTATTATCCTAATACCACAAGCTCTTATCATGAGATCACGGATGTAGAAGGTTCAGACTATGAGTTCAGTACGTTGATTAATCCGGTGGACAGCACAAGTGAAACAGAAATTGCTTATGTAGATTTGAGCCTTTCTAACAGCTGGACGTATGCCTGGACGGATCTGCCGCTGACAAATGAAAATGGAGAAACTTTATATTATTACGTGGAGGAAACAACGGTAGCAAACTGCGCGACTACATACGCATATACGTACAATAAAGATGGCAGTATCTCCAAAGTGACAGTGACCAACCGTCCGACCGTCGGCAATACGGATATTGAAGTGGTAAAGAAATGGACAGATGTAAACGGAAAAACTCTGACCGATATCAGCAATGACTGGAGTGTCACGGTACAGCTTTACGCAAAATCCTCTACGGGTACGTGGGAGGCATATAAGGATGCGAATAATAAGATTGTTACTTTAACTTTAAGCAATGATAACCAATGGACCGGATCGTTCTTGAATCTGCCAAATGGCGATTACTGTGTGAAAGAGATATCGATGGATGATGACGCTACAACAGCGACGCTCGTTCCAGAGAATTATACGGTATATTATCAGGTCGGTTCACAGACCGCAACAGAGGACGCGGAGAGTATTTCCGTTGATAGCGATGCAACGATTACCATTACAAATGCGGAGACACCGACCAGTATTGAAGTGACGAAGGTGTGGAAGGACGAGAACGGGAATACGCTTTCAGACAGCGAAATCTCGGATGATCTTTCTGTGCAGATGACGCTGTACAGCTCTACGACTGCGCCGGATGTGGTGGAGAGTGGGGATAGTGGGACAGAATATACGGTTACTGTAGTGGCAGATGGGTACGGAATTGGACAGGATTTGGGAAGCGGAACTACTAAAACAGGAGCGGTTACAATATGTGTAAAATTGTACGGAGCTGCTACTGATCTCTCAGCTTGGTATTTAACGGATAGCAATGGCGCAGTCGTTGGCGAATTTGTTTCATATGATTCTTCAAATTATACGCTGACATTTGATGTTGCAGGTATTACTGCTAATGAAACATTAACATTGTATCGTGAGACTAATATATATCCAGGTACAGGACAAACGACTGTAACAGAAAAAGAAGTCGCTGCCACCAACCCCGTCGGCGAATATGTATCTGTAACCAGCGCATTACCGACCGAAAAGGGTGCTGAATGTACTCCTGAAGGGACAGTTACGCTATCGTCAGCAAATAACTGGACCTATAGCTGGGATACGTTATCAACACATGATTCAGATGGTAATCAGTTGTATTACTACGTTGTGGAGGGCGATTGCGCGGGTTACACGACGAGCTATGAGCAGTATTTCCGCGAGGACGGCAGCATTGAAACGGTAAGAGTAACGAATGCTTATAATGCGTCGGCGACGGAGATTGGAGTAACAAAGAGCTGGGCAATGGCAGATGAGAGCAGTCTTGCGGATTATGAAGTGACCGTACGGCTCTGGAAGCATGTTGTAGATGACGCGAGTGAAGGTACATACAAGGAAGTTCAGGTAAGCGGCGGAGCCGATGAGAACGAATATACGATAAAAGACCGTGTCCTGACGGCATCGGAGAACTGGTCTGGGAAGTGGTCCGGTCTGGAGAAGCTGACCAGCACTGATGAATATTATTATGTAACAGAAGTGTTGGTGACGGATGCAACAGTTGCTTCGGGTGAGGAAGATATTACAGATCAATTCCTCGTGACGTATTCGAATAATGAACTTTCTTTTTCGGGAACGGCGACGATTACTAATACGAAAAAAGCGGATATCTCTGTGACAAAACAATGGTTTGCCTCCGATGGCACTACTGCGCTCTCGGAGAGCGAATTGGCGGATACCACTGTTTCTGTTAGCTTGCATCATAAGTATACCACATCTCTGAACGGGACAACTGTTACTGTTGATGAAACGTTGGATACGATTTCGCTCGGAGCAAGCAACGCAAATGCAGAGGTGACTACTGGCGATTATTCCGGAAAGTATGATTCTACCGGCTGGACTTACACATGGACGTCGCTTCCGGCAGGCACCTATTATGTGGTAGAAAATGATGTTGCCGCAACGAAATATATGACAACCTATCAGCTGAAGGAGGATTCTGCTACAGTAGGTACAACTGCTTCGGAAGTTACAACAACCAATGGAACGATCGTGATTACGAATACGGCGTCCGGTCCGGAAACAATTGCTGTTACAGTAAACAAAAACTGGGTATACAGTGATGACAATACAACAGTGACCGATGAGGCTCTGCTTCCGGAAAGTGTAACGTTTGAACTTTACTATTCGACAGTATCGCCGGACACTTTGAAATCTGCAGGAAAGACCTTCCCAGATGATGCCGATCTGACTGCATATGTTCCGGATGGAAATACTGCGGCAGAGACGGAAGTAGTGACAGCGGACAGTAATGGAGACTGGTTTTATACTTGGAAGGATTTGCCTAAATACGCGGCTGACGGGACGACACTCATTTATTACTATGTAAAAGAGACCTGCATAGACGGAACAGAGATTACAACTACACCGGTCTATGAAAATAACGGCAGCGCAGGAGACACCGGTAGCAATGCGATCACGGTGACAAACACTGTAGACACAACATCTGTGACGGTGGAGAAGAAATGGACTGACGCGGGTGGAACGGAACTGGATAGCAGTATTACGTCGGGCTATACAGTGACAGTGCAGCTTTATCAGTGGGACGAAGACGGCGGCACGGCGAAAGAGGGAGCGTGGGAGTCTTATGGTAATGAGATTACGCTTTCTTCCAGCGGCACAACGGATTCCACTGGAACGGAACTTAACACAGATTCCTGGACTTATACCTGGACGCATCTTCCGGCAGGCAAGTATTATGTGGAAGAAACCGGTACGACAGCAAAGGGAGGTTTCACGGTTTCTTATCATGGTTCTGGCATGGCTGAAACAGATCCTGACATGACTGAGGCGTCTGAGGCTGCGGTTGAGGTTACGGCTTCAGATACCGGCAATACAGGAAGCAATTCCGGAACGATTACTGTTACCAACCAGAAAGAATCAACGGAAATATCTGTAGAGAAAATCTGGAAGGACAGCGATGGAACGCTTGACACAGATCAGTCCGAAACAGTGACAATGTATCTGTATCGCACAACGACGCCATTGACGGAAGCAGCCGCGTTGCAGATTACTTCCTCTGTGAGCAGTGCAACATATACGTCTGGCAGTATGAGTTCGACCGCAGCAATTACCTGTTCCGGTGAGTTGAGTGATTTCAAGAGCGTAACAGTGGATGGAGTGACTTTGACGGAAGGCAGTGATTATACGCTGACATCCGGCTCCACGATTATTACTTTTGAAAAGGCGTATCTGGAGACGCTTTCTGCGGGAGAGCATGATGTCACTCTGAAATACAATATGCTGGGAACGATAGCTACTAAGTTGTATGTAAAAAAATCAGCGGAGACAGAATCTGAGACTGCAACGGAGAGTGAGACGCAGACCGAAACACAGACGGAAAAAGTAACCGAAGCCGCAACGGAAAGCGAAAAGCAGACCGAGAAGGTTACCGAAGCCACAACGGAGAGTGAAACACAGACCGAAGAGCAGACGAAAACAGAATCTGAAACAGCCACCATGGATATCACAATTAAGGTTGACTGGGTGGATGCAAATGGGGATTCTTGCGATGCACCGACAGAAGGTTATGAATGGGTTGGAATACATCCTTATGAAGATCCAGATGATTCAAATACAATAGACTGGAATACGAATGAAGCGGGAAATCTGTCGGGAGCTGAAAATTGGACAGCAACATATACACTCCCTGCATCATTGACGGAAAATGGTGTGACAACCTACTATAAATATCGTGTACAGTACAATTCTCAGATTTGTATATATGCTTCTGACGGTACGGCGACGGTGATAGGCACTGTGGCGGACACCACGCAGTTTGATATCAGTGGTGATGGCGATGCGGAACAGACCTATACGATTACAGCTGTGATTGCTGATTCATCCGGAAGCCAGACGGAGAGTGAAACTACAACCGAGAGCGAAAAGCAAACGGAGACGAATACTGAATCAGAAACAGAAAAAGAAGGATCTTGGACAGTGACTTTGGAAGATTATTATGGCACTACACTTGCTGCTTCTTCTGTTACTTCCTCTTCAATAACTGTGTTGGTGGCATTTGATTGGGATGCTTATGCTTATTGTGGCTCGAATCTTTTGGTGGAATGTGATGATGCTGAAGTTCAGTCTGTTTGCTTAGGTCAAACATCAACATTTTTTTCAAATGCAAATTGGAGTTCAAGCAACAATTATGTTGTCTTTAAATTGACTGGAATTTCAAAAGACTGCACTTTGGTGGTGAATCCGAGCAGTGCGTATCCAACTGCGAAAATTACTAGCTATATTGTTAGTGGAATTCTGACATTAGAGGAGGCTGAATCAGCATATATAGAAACTACTTCTGCCAGTGCATATACGGGGACACTCTCAGCTTCGCTGATTGCTATTCCCCACACCCTTACCACATCGGGTGAGAGCGTTACAAACCAGACCGAGACAGAAGAAGGGTTGCTTTTACCGGGTTCGGGAGTGACGAGTGCTGATTTATATGCTACCGTTTCTTTGGGAATCGGTTATGCAAATAATGAAAACTATGATTCCACGGGTCTGTCCTACACCTGGAGCAATCTGGATAAGTACGATGAAAACGGAAAGCTGTATTATTACTATATCGTAGAGGAAACTGCGAATGGTTACACAACGACTTATTCGAATGATGTGACGATTACGACGACCACTACGACGGGTACTCAGCAAACAGAAACCACCACTACAATTGATAAGGTTACTGTGACGAACATCAAAGATGCAACACCGATATCGGTCACGGTCGAGAAGGAGTGGAATGGTTACACCGAGACGGAAACAGATGCGCTTACAGTTACCGCAACGTTGGTACGGGTTGATAAGGATTCTGGGGATGAGACCGAGATGCTGACAGTTGAGCTTGGCGCAGAACATGCGCAGGAGACAAACTACAGCACCGACGGCTGGTCCTATACGAGATCCGGACTGGATGCTTCTTATAATTATTATTTCAAAGAGGTATCAGTAAAAGATTCCAGCAGCGGCGAAACCGTGGCAAACTATTCAACGTCATATATGGCCACGGTTACGCCGACAGGTGTATCAGGATCCAGCACCGGAACAGCATCTGCGGCGATATTGTCGCAGGACGGTACAATAACGATCACCAACACAAAAACCTCAAGTCAGGGCATTACAATGCCCAGCACCGGTTCGAAATATCCACTAGTCTTTTATGGCTTAGGGCTCAGCTTCCTGGTAGCTTCTACAACATGGATGCTCTACGCCTTTAAAAAGAAAAAGAAATACAAATACGCTGGGAAAGGAGGAGCAAAGCCAGACAGTTCATAATCCTATGGAGCTGCCAAAAGCGAGACTGCAGCGAACGGCTGTCCCCGGATATAGAAACTACATAAACACAAAATCCGGGCATCCACAGCCGCAAGCAAAAGAATCGCAGCAGACAGCAGACGGCGATCCGCCGTCAAACAGCACAAGGGCAGTTCCAGAGCCCGGCTAAGGCAACACCCCGGCAACGTAACGTAAAAGACTGGGAAAAGCAATATCCCCGATGCAAGAAAAGATCGGGCAGAGCAATACCATGATACAAGAAGCCATCTGGTAGAGCGATACTCCAATAAAAGAAAACATCGGGCAAAGCAACACTCCGGCAACGACCGGGAAATCTTTAGAGAGGATAAGGTGAAAAGTATGAAAAGAACATTGAAGAAATTGGCCGCATTGGCGTCTGCTGCAATCATGGCGCTCGGCATGGCCACAACAGCGTTAGCGTCCGGGGGGGTTCTATAACAATTTCGGCCGCCAGCAGTCAGTCGGATGCGGCAGTAAGCGGTAATACGTATGCGTTGTATCAGGTAGCGACATTTGATGTTGAAATGCTTGGCAGTGATACAGTATATACTAATATTAAAGCTACGAGTACATTTGAATCGTTACAGAGTAACATCGAAGCATTGGCCGGAGAGTCAAATGACAGTACGGCAGCAGTGACGTTTGCGAATACTGCCGCTGCACTGGTATCTGCACCGTCTGGTGCTATGGCAACCACAACGGATGGTACTTTTACGGGGCTTGATAGTGGCTATTATCTGATCGTGGAAACTGCGCATAGTTCAACGGATGCTTATCTTTCAACGAAGTATATTTTGGTAGCGGTGGAAGATGGGAAAGAATCAAAAGTTGAACTTAAAACATCGAAGGCCGGAGTCGTCAAGAAAATAGTTAGTGAGACGGATGGTAGTTCACTTGTTGACGCGGATACAGTTGCGATTGGCGATACCGTGACGTATCAGCTGGATGGAGACATACCTACTTATGCGTCGAATGCTACGGGCCTTACTTATACGCTGACAGATACCATGAGTAGTGGGTTGACGTATGCAGGAATTACATCTGTTCAGGTGTCGAACGATAAAACAAACTGGACGAATGCTTCAAGCTATACTACGACAGGAACAGTTGGTACAGCAGGTGCTACGGTAACTATTTCTCTGAGCGAGAGTGATATTATTGCTTACACTTATGTGAGAGTTGTTCTTACAGCTACATTAAATAAAGATGCAGAGACTGGCGCGACCGGTAACCCCAACTCCGTGCAGCTGACTTATTCTAACAACTACTATGGTGGTGGGACTGGTTATTCAACACCTTGGGATACAGTTATTACTTATACTGGTGAACTGAATATCGAGAAGGTTGATGCTGATGATGGCACAAAAATGCTTCCAGGTGCAACGTTTGAAATAAGAACCGACGCGAGTAGTTCGGGAACGGCTATTGGGTTCGTGAAAGAACAGGATGGAACTTATAGAAAAGCAACAACTTCTGATAATCAAGCAGACATTGTAACATCGCTGGTAACAGACGCTAACGGTGCGATTAAGGTTGTTGGTCTTGATTTGGGTACATACTACGCAGTCGAGACTGAGGCTCCGGAAGGATACAGCCTTGCAACATCAGCACAAACATTGACACTGGTTGTATCTCAGACAGCCTTGAATTTAGGAGAAACAACAGGTGATGCAGGAAATGAACTTACATCGACTACCAGCGGTACAGATGCTGGCAGCACAGTGAATTCTTCTGCACAGACTACCTATACGGCCACCTGGAAAGTCGGAGGAAAAGACAAAGCTACAATTACAAATAAGAAGGGTACCACCCTTCCGGGAACCGGCGGCATTGGTACCACACTTTTCACCTTTGGCGGACTTGCGCTGGTAATCCTTGCAGCGACAATGTTCATTGTTTACACAAAGAAACAGAGAAAACAGGCATAAACAGATGTCAGACAGAAATGTCAGATAAAATGCTCAATCCAAAAGCTTGAAGTATTTCATGCATCTCATTTCCCGGCTCGAAGATTCGGGCCGGGAGTGAGACAAAATGACATCGAACGGTTTGTTTTCCGAAAGCCACTCAAAACCGAATGAATTGATTGAAATGAGAAATGAGATTTAGACGGAGTTGGATGGTATTCAGAGTTTCTTATGTGCAGCTATGGACGGACAGTACTGTTGTGAGAGACCGGCACGGGACGAACGGAAAACGAAACCTAGTAACATGACATTTTGAAAGCGAGGAAAAGAGCATGAAAAACAACTTCAGAAAGTCAGTCAAGAGATGGCTGGCACTTGCAATGACGGCTATTATGCTGTTCGCGATGGCGCCTGTGACGATGGCAGCCGGCACTGGCTCGATTACCATCAGTAATTCAAATGATGGTTCTACGTATAAACTGTATGAGCTGGCAACTTGGTCGGTAGCTGATGATGGCAGTGTTTATAATATTAAGGTTGAAAATCAATTTACCAATGTCTTAACAGAATCGATAATTAATACATTAAATGGCAAGTCGGTCACACTGACTCAAGACAGTGATGGATATTGGCCGGTAAATTCCGATTACCAGTCTTATGCCACATCGATGGCTGAGACAATTGCGAATGGAAGCTATACCGCGGCTGCTGAGAAAACCGGAACTGGAAGTGCTTTGACATTTGACGGTCTGGATCTTGGTTATTATCTGATCGTTGAGACGGCGACAACTGGTGATGTAATTTCGACTGCTCCAATTTTGGTTCCGGTAGTCTCATCTACCACAGCCGCGACTGTATATTTGAAGTCATCTAAGCCGACAGTTACGAAAGTAATAGAAAAAGGTGGTTCAGATTATTCCAAGACAACAGAGGATATCGGCGATACGATTTCTTATCGTCTGGATGCGGTGGTACCGAAGTATGATACAAACGCTACTGCCAATAGCATTACTTTCACACTTACGGATCAGGCGAGTAAAGGATTGACTGTTGACTTGACTTCAGTCAAAGTGTATGGGGTTGCATCAGATGGAACTGAAACCCTTCTTGTGACTCCGGCTGCTTATTCGGTGAGTAGTCTTTCTTCTATTAGTGGAACATCAGATGAGTATGATGGTGGTAATAGTTTTACCGTAGACTTTGTGTATTCTGCTATTCAAAATTATGCATATGTCAGTGTCAGATATAATGCGAAACTGAATACTAACTGTGTAGTAGAGGGTGACGGTAACCCGAATGAAGTAAAACTTACTTATACGAATAACTATACAACAGGAGAAAAATATACAACCGAGTGGACAGAAGTCAGAACCTATACTTATCAATTCAGTATCTATAAAAAAGCTTTGACTACTTCCGGTAGCGGATATGAAGCTCTGGCTGGAGCGAAGTTTGTTGTTTATAAATACGATGACACTCAGCTTAATAATTATGGCGAGCAGGTGAAGTATTATTATGCTTCTAGTGGAGCAACGACAGTTTCTACTGCCTCGGATACGCCTGAAAACATTGATGGAACAGATTATTCTTATATCTTCACAACGGATGCTGATGGTTACATTTATTTGACTGGTTTGGATGCTGGTAAATATATCATCAAGGAGGTTGAAGCTCCGAGCGGATATAATCTTGCAAGTGATGTTGAATTCGAGATTACAACTGAAACTCAGAGTGGAGCGGCGGTAGAAATCAGAACTGATTCAAATATAACAAAGGCTGGTACAGAAACAACTGGTGAAAACAATTCAACAACAAAGAAGGTTGAGATTGAAGATACCAAGGGTGTTTCTCTTCCCGGCACTGGTGGCATCGGTACAACACTCTTCACCTTCGGCGGCCTTGCTCTCGTAATCCTTGCAGCGATCATGTTCATCGCTTATACGAAGAAGCAGAGAAAGCAGGCATAAGCCTTTAGTGGGATGAAAAAGAAAGAAGAAAAGATAGATTTGCAGGTATTGCGAATAAAGTTGTGATTTAAAACAGAAGTGTTTTCCGGTGCGGTTTTGCCGCCGCACCGGAAATCCACCAAAGTTATAGTGATATCTTTTGTGCTTTGTTCCTTATTTTCAGGAAACGACGCAAGTCGTTATAAAAGATGGAAAATGAGAGGCGAAGCAGAATAGATACGATTTGATTATGAAGAATGTTGAGATGTTTTTAAAATCAATAAATACAATGTGAACGGTGAATTATTTTAATAAAACAATAATAAATAAAATGTTGCGATTAAAACTATTTTATGGTATTATGCCCGTATGACAGGAGGAAATGCGGATACTTTGTACTTGTGGCAGGGAAAATCCTGTGGTAAAGTAAACCTGTCAGTATAAAGTTCAGGAAATCTGCCTGTCAGGAGACAGAAAAGCTCAAAGACCCATGGTATTCAAAGGTTAAGGGAATGGGGGGATTGCGGATGCGGGCAGATTTAAAGAACACACTGATTGCAGCAGACACTATGACCCAGTACGATTGTTATGCCAGAGATTTGCTTGCCAGGAAAAGCATTCTGGCGCATATACTGACATCGACTGTGGATGAATTTGAGGGTATGCCGCCGAAAGAGGTGGAAGATTGTATTGAGGGGGATGTTTATGTAGGAGTGGTTCCGGCTGAACCGGGATTGACAAATGCAGAACACATCAATGCGAGTGGCGACCATGTAAAAGGCTTCAACACCGTTCAGTCCGAAATGCAGGAAGGGCTGGTTTGAAAGTGAAAGAAATGAAAGTGCCTGACAGCCCATGGAGGATATTGATTTATGACAGACGGAAAAATCCGAGAATTGACGGACGAGCAGTTGGCTGCTTATGTTAATGGGAGAGAAATCTTAAAGGATAAGAAAGCAGACAAGGATACGCAAAAACTTTATATAGGTAAATGACGGGACTTTTTTCCGTAACTGTGAAGGCATTGAGCAGTTTCGGGATTGGAAGGAACGAAAGGCCGCGCGATGGAAAATAAATGCGCACAAATAAGAGCAATACCAAACTCTTATTTGCACGCTGCATTTCAATCCTCCACTGGTTTGAAAACTTATCGGCCTTAAATCAGTCCGAACTGCTTCTTAAGGCTTTCCAGTTCGGCTTTGGCTTTACGAGCTTCGACTTCTGCCTTGCGAGCTTCTGCCTCGGCTTTTTCAGCACGCAGCCGTTCATGTTCGGTGTTTTTTCGTTCTTCCGCTCGTCCGTCTTCTACCAGCAATTGTCCAAGGTATGTCATTTTGATCTCTCCTTTAATCTGTAATAATTCGGTGTTTGTCAGAAACTTGGTAGCCATTGCGTAAACTGCTTCATGATAATGGGTATTACTTATGTAATTACTGGCTTTTTCAGCTTGTAGCTGAGGTTGCTTTCATAGGCTCTGAAGCATCGAAGACCTTCTGTACCGCGACTTATAGACTGAAAGTATCTATCAGGACAGTACCTCGCACTCGCTGCGAGGTACGTATGAAACGTAAATTTTATAAGGGAAAAGCCACATCGCGAAGCGATTTTAAATGGGCTTTTCCCCGTAACTGTGAAGGTACTGAACAGTTACGACTGAAATTCAAAATGCGAGACGCTGCCGTTTTCCATTTCGAGGTTGAAGTCCTCATATCCTTTACTAAGCTTTATCCGGACTTCTTCTGTGGACAGAACTCCGGTGGCTTTCATCGTGATACCGAATAGAGGGAGCATCTCTTCGGAGAAAAACTCCATCATGAGCTTCATTACGCCGTCTTCGGCCTGGCTTACAGCTTCGGATTTGGATTTAGCTGGGATTGTGTTTACACTTTTCCTGCTTTTTACCACAGAAGAGCTTTTACGTTTTTTAGTTCTTCCTGACATTATTTTACCTCTTTTCTTTCAAAATTGCTACTTGTTTTGAAACTTTTTACTGTGCTTTTGCAATTTTTGTAAGATTGAGCGTGTTATAAAGTAGTATTTAGAGAATAAAGAATATAAAATACAAAATCATAGAAGTTTAATCATGAAAAAATTATATCCGATGGGGGTGATCTTCCTCATCTTTGTGATCGGGATCGGGTTTATCCTGTATCCTTCAATTGGAAATTATGTGACGCTGAATACGGCGTCGGTGACGATCGCGGACTACGAGGAGCAGGTTGCGGACGGATCGATGGAGCCGGACGTGGGAGAACGTCTGGAGCTGGCGCAGGCGTTCAATCTGCACCTGTACTATGGGACGAATGCAGAGGATGAGGATAAGTGCCTGAATGTGAATGACGGCGTGATGTGCTACCTGGACATTCCGTCGATCAGCGTGTATCTTCCGGTCTACTATGGGACCTCGGATGAGGTGCTGCAGAAGGGCTGTGGATATATTGAGAATACGTCGCTGCCGGTAGGCGGAGAGAATACGAACAGTGCGCTTTCCGGGCACACGGGTCTGCCGGGCGCGGAGCTGCTGTCGGATCTGGATCAGCTGGAGGTTGGGGATCTGTTTTACATTCATGTGCTGGGTGAGATTCTGGCGTATGAAGTGGTGGATGTCAACGTGGTCGAGCCGGATGATGTGTCTCTGCTGGAAATCGAACCGGGACGGGATCTGGTGACGCTGGTGACCTGTACTCCCTATGGTATCAATTCGCATCGGCTTCTGGTGCGCGGAGAGCGGACGGAATACGTTCCGGAGGAAGAGGATGAGGAGACGGTCAGTCCGCAGACGGTGACGAAGGGGCTTTCCGCGGCGATGCGACGGCAGCTGACGGTGATCGCGGCGATTGTGGCTGCGGCGCTGACTGCCATACTGGTCGCATATTTGTACCATCGCAGAATAAAAAGGCTGTATCCGGCAGATGAAGAAAGAACTGTCTGGACGGAAGCGGATCAGACGGAAGCGAATCGTACAGAAACCGATAAGGCGGAAACGGATAAGACAGAACCGGATGGGACGGAATCAGGCAGGACAAAATCGGATGAGTAAGAGACAGACAGGACAGACACAGGATTCGCCGGAGCAGTCAACACAGACAACCGGGAAACAACATCACAGGATCAGGGACCGACTTCCACTTTTATTTATCTTTCTGGTTCTTGCGGCAGGGGTGGGCACTATGGGCTACCCGGTCCTGAGTAACTGGCTGTGTGAGTACACGGCGAGTGTGGAGATTGCCAGCTACAATACCGTTCTGGAGGAACAGGACACCTCGGATCTGGACGCGATGCTGGAGGCGGCGTCGGAATACAATGCTTCCTTAAGCGGCAGCGGAGATTCGGATTCGGTGGCGGATTATGAAGACCTGCTGGCTCTGACGGATGCGATTGGATATATTGAGATTCCGAAGATCGGCGTGTATCTGCCCATCTACCATGGTGTGGACGATGATGTTCTGCAAAAGGGGATCGGGCATATGCCGGAGACCTCTCTGCCGGTAGGCGGTGAATCGACGCATGCGGTGCTCTCCGGACATACGGGGCTTCCGGCGGCGAAGCTTTTTACGGATCTGGATCAGCTGGAAGAGGGCGATATGTTTTATATCCATGTGCTGAACCGGATTCTGGCGTATGAGGTTGACCAGATCAAGGTGGTGCTGCCGGATGAGACGGACGACATCCGGATCGTGGAAGGCGAAGATTATGTGACGCTGCTGACGTGTACGCCCTATGGCGTGAATTCGCACCGGCTGCTGGTGCGTGGCACGCGTGTGGAATATTATCCGACGGTTGTCGAGGTACAGACTCCGGCGGATACGGAGACAAAGCAGAAGATACCGGTGGAAAAAATCCTCTGGTACGGCGCGGTGGCGGCCGGAACGGTGCTGCTGCTGATCATATTGCTGATCCTGCTTTTGCCGGGGCGGCGGAGAAAGAAGGAGTTGCCATGAGAAAGAGGACAGGCGGTTGGATGAAGAAAATGAGAGGAAGACTGTCAGGGATGAAAGCAGCAGGCGGGATACTGCCCCTTATCACGGTGATGCTCCTGGCTGTGACCGTTGTGACTGCAGGATTGCCTGCGGTTGCTGAAGCCTCCGATGCTCAGAATACGGGGACGATTCAGGTGCAGCTTCCTTCTGAGGCTTCGGGGATTAAGCTGACCTTGTATAAGGTGGCGGATTACGATAATGGCAGCTTTGTGTATACGGGAGAATTTGCGGACAGCGGGGTGGTGATTTCTGATCTGAATAATTCGACCGAGGCGCAGGAAGCGGCTGCTGCGCTGGCGGAATATGCCGAGGAACAGGGCATCGGAAATGAGCCGGCGACAAGCCGAAAACGTATGGCAGCGAGTGATACGGTCACTACGGTGACGGCGGGCAGCAGCGGGGCTGTGAATTTTGCTAATCTTGTCGAAGGGCTTTATCTGGTTGCGCAGACAGATGGTACAGAGATTCTTGAGACGCAGCCGGCATTGATTCCGGTTCCCTACAGCAGTTCAGACGACGGAAGCGCGATTTATGAAGTGACGATTGCCTTGAAGTCTTCATTTGCGGGTGGTGCGGTGATTCTGACCAAGGTGGATGATGCCGGGAGTGCGGTCGAGGGCGCGGTGTTTGTCCTGCAGCAGAAGATTTATGTGGACGGCGCGTCGGATGTTCCCGAGGGAGCGGAATCCGGGACGGATTCCTCCGGCAGCTATTACTGGAAAGAATTTGCAAAGGACCTGTCGACGAGTACATATGGACAGATTGTGGTGACGGGTCTGCCGACCGGGGACTACCGTCTGGTTGAGACATCGGTTCCCGAAGGATATGTGGAGAGCGCCCTGACGGTGACATTTACTATCAGCGCAGCGGGCAGGGTGTCAGAGACAGATGGTTTTTATACGGCAGAGTCCGGGGCAGTGCAGGAGCTGTCTGCTGTGAACACGCGCACACAAGTAGTGATTAATAAGGTTGATGAGGCCGGAGAGGCTGTGGCCGGCGCAAAGCTGGTGATTAAGGATTTAGAGGGCCATGTCCTCCATGCGGCGGATGGCAGTGCGGCTTACAGTCTGAATTCAACGACGGGTGCGGACATTCTTTACGGGCTCCCGGCCGGGACGTATTATCTGAGCGAGGTGACCGAACCGGACGGATATAAATATGCGAGGGACGTGCAGTTCACGGTGAGCGCTGCGGAAGGCGCGCAGAACACGGTGACGATGGTGGATCCGTCAGATAATAAGGACACGGAAACGGGCGCATCCGTCTCGGAGGAACCGGATACAGCGGAAGGCTCGGTGACTGTTACGAAATCGCTTGTCCTGCCGGATGGAACGCATCTGGCTGCGGAGGACGCGGTGTATTATGTAGCGCTGTTTGAGGATGAAGCGTGTACAGTGCGCGTTTCGGGCGTAGCTGCGATCACGTATAACGGGACCAGTGCATCTTCCGTGACGATTGGCGGACTGGTGCCCGGTACAACCTATTATATCGCTGAGACGGATGAGTACGGTGAGGCGCTGACCACCGGGCTGACGACAGACAATGTTATTTATATTCCAATATATCCGTCTGACGATCAGTCTGTGACGCCTACCCAGAACGATTATGCGGTGGATTATTCGTTTGATAATGAATTTTATGAGATACCGTCCGGCTTCTATTACAGCGGTGAGTTGACGATCGTTAAAAAGACTGTGAAGGGCGGCGATGCCTACGCGACGGAAGATGTCTTCTACGCCAGAGTATTCTCTGACGCTGCTTATACGACGCCGGTGAGCGAGATCATTGAGCTGGATCTGGCGGGAGGCAGCAGTGTCAGCCAGACCGTTGAGCTTAGTGCGGGAAGCGATTCCGGCACCAGCGAGACCTATTATGTGACAGAGACAGACAATCTGGGCAATCCGATCACGGACGGCTCTGCTTCGGACTTTACAATGTCTGTGGATCAGACGTCTGTGACGTTGTCGATTGATCATCTGACGGATACGGTGACGATTACGAATACGTTTGCGGAGGAGGATGAGAGTCCGGAGAGTGTGACGACGGACATTTCGGATGATTCCTCAGAGGATGGTTCTGGCGAGCCGGAGACGACAGCTGCGTCTGTCCAGACTGGCGATGAAACGCCGGTGATGCGTATGTTTATCCTGATGCTTGCGGCGATTGGAATCCTGCTGGCTGCTGCAGGCGTGCGTGCGCGGGCGGGACGGCGCGGATGATATGTTTCCATAAAGCGGCAGGCGTGCGTGCGCGAGCGAGACGGTGCGGATGATATGTTCCCACAAAGCTGTAGGAGTGAGTGCTGTGGATGTGACACTTTATGAAAACTGTCCGGGATGTTATGACCAGGCAGAACATATCTGCGAAGCTGCTGAAAACGCTGTAACTGTGAAGGTACTGAACAGTAACAAAGCGTTGTGATGGAACGTTTTGCACAATTTCTCATATATTATCCATGAACAGAACGATTGCATGGGAGTATGGGATGGCGAAAGTGATTTTGGACGCCGGGCACGGGGGTGTTGAGCCCGGCGCGGTGCATGAGGGGCGGCAGGAGAAGGATGATACCCTGCGGCTGACTCTTGCCGTGGGTGAGCTTCTGGAGGAAAATGGTGTAGAGGTGGCGTATACCCGCACGGAGGATGTGTACGATACGCCGCTGCAGAAAGCGCAGATCGCGAATGCGGAGGGCGGAGATTTTTTCATATCGTTCCATCGGAATTCCAGCCCTGAGCCGAATCAGTATTCGGGTGTGGAGACGCTGGTCTATGATCTGTCGGGAGAAAAAGTTGCGTTGGCGGAAGCCATCAATGAGGAGCTTGCCGAGGTTGGGTTTCGCAATCTTGGCGTAAAAGAACGGCCGGATCTGATTGTTCTGAAAAGGACGCAGATGCCGGCCGTGCTGGTTGAAGTCGGCTTTCTGAATACAGACGCGGATAATTTGCTTTTTGACAGTCAGTTTACGGCGGTAGCGGAGGCCATCGCGGGCGGTATTTTAAGTACGCTCGAGTCGGGCGGATATCTGGGAGGAGACTATGGCTCCGGCAGCGGCTCGGGCGAAGACTATGATTCCGGCGGAACAACAAAGCTATACCGGGTTCAGACGGGCGCATACCGGAACCGCGCCTACGCGGAAGATCTGCTTTACCGTCTGCAGCAGCAGAATTATCCGGCGTTTCTTCTTTACGACGATGGCCTGTACAAGGTGCAGGTGGGCGCGTTCGCGCAGCTCGATAACGCGGTGAAGATGGAGGCGGCTCTGCGCAGGGCCGGATATTCGACCTTTATCACTACTGAATAATCATCGGGAATATCTGCCTCATTTTTCCTGTGTAATAATACGATTACCGAAGAATTTATGTCAGGAGACCGGTCTGGCAAAAAAATATCTCTTTTGTTTTGCAGAAAAAGGTGATACACTGTTTTACATGAAGGCAAACGACAGAGTTGGAGCATTTCAAAGAAATAAAGAGCTTTTAAGACAGATACAGGAGCCTCTGATGAGGTGGTTTGATGAGAATGCCCGGGTGCTCCCCTGGCGGGAGCATCCCTGTATCGATGGAGTCAGTGAAGAGCATCTGCCCGACCGCGCCTATGCGGTGTGGGTATCGGAGATCATGCTGCAGCAGACCCGTGTCGAGGCGGTGAAGCCCTACTACGCACGTTTTATGGAAGCACTGCCGGATATCCGTTCTCTTGCGGACTGCCCGGAAGACCGGCTTTTAAAGCTGTGGGAAGGACTTGGCTATTACAGCCGGGTCCGGAATATGCAAAAAGCAGCGCGCATGGTCATGGAGGAGTATGGCGGCAGACTGCCGGATAAATGGGAGGAGCTGATGAAGCTCCCCGGTATCGGCAGCTACACGGCAGGCGCGATTGCTTCAATCGCGTATGGACAGGCAGTCCCTGCGGTGGATGGCAATGTCCTGCGGGTTTTGAGCCGCATCGTGGAAAATGAGGAAGATATAGCGAAGCAGGCTGTAAAAATGGATGCGGAGGAAGCGCTGCAGGCGGTAATGCCGCGGAATTTGCGGAATGGTTCGGATGCACAGGATGATCAGAAGACAGAAGAAGCGCAGACGCAGCAGCTATCCCGAAATCTTCCGGGAACATTCAATCAGTCCCTGATGGAGCTTGGAGCGCTTATCTGCGTTCCCAACGGGTTTCCGGCCTGTGAGCACTGCCCGGTTAGACCTTTGTGCCGGGCTGCTGTCGACGGATGCCAGACGGATTACCCGGTGAAAGCAAAAAAGAAGCCGCGGCGCATTGAGGAACGCACGGTTTTGGTGATTCGGGACAGTAGCCATGCGGCCCTGCACCGCCGACCGTCACATGGACTTCTTGCCGGCCTGTATGAGCTTCCGAACCGGGAAGGACATCTGACACAGGAGGAGGCGCTGCTGTGCGTGGAGGAGAGCGGGTTTTCTCCGATACGGATTCGGCCGCTTCCGGAGGCGAAGCATATATTCAGTCATGTGGAGTGGCATATGACCGGGTATTTTGTGCTGGTGGAGGAATGTGAGAACCCTGCAGAAGCAGGAAATAAGGATGGCGGTATGTTTTTTTTAGAACCGGAAACCATTCGGCGCGAGTATTCGATCCCGAGTGCGTTCGCGGCATATATGCAGGAATTATTAAAAATGATCTAAGATAATTTGAGATAAACATTGACATTTTGTGTGATACATGATAGACTTATTAAGTGTTTAGTGAACCTCATACTGAGAACTTTTATGCATATAAAGCTACTGGAAAAAGTTTCATTTTACCATGATGAAAGGTGAAACAGGTTCAGCTGTAGAAAAAAACAGGAATAAAAAGGTATCTGCGTCTAAGGGCAAAATCGGTGGACAGGGGAAAGAAAAAGACTCAGCGACAGCTCTTGTTTTCAAAAAAAATAAGAATTTTGCAGAGGTGTTTAATCGGACGTTGTTTACGGAAATGCCAATTTCAGAAGAAGATCTTATTGAAAAGGATATCAGGGAAACGGCAACCTTGCATGTTACAAAGGACGCTCATACAACGCTCACTCGATACAGAGATGTGGTGAAGGGCGTGAAAAGAGAGTATTTGTTGGCCATTTTAGGTATTGAAAATCAGACTGTTTCACATAATTTGATGCCTTTTCGCGTGCTCGAAATGGATTTTCTCAATTATGCCAGACAAATTCGCGTGATATCTGATCAACATAAGTTTGAGAAAAAAATAAAAGAAAGAGAGTCTCCCGGCATAGCCTTGAGTGGAGAGGAATATCTGAGCGATTTTTACAAGGACGATTATCTTATTCCCTGCATAACGCTTGTCGTTTATTGGGGGAATGAGCCGTGGCAGGGGCCTCGAAAGCTGTCGGATCTTTTTGTTAACAGCAAATGGTCAGTCATGGCCTCAGATTATCAGATGCATTTGCTGGAAGTACAGCAGATGACAGATGATGAAATAAAGAAGTATGACGCGGAATTAAGGAGCATATTCGGCTTTGTGAAGTACTCTCATAACAAAAGGCAACTGCGGGATTTTATAGATCAGAATGAGGATGCTTTTTCTGATATATCCATGACTACAATAGATGCAATAGCGGAGTTAACTCATTCGACTGAATTGAAAAAAATAAAATCACCGTATGAGTCTGGGGAAGGAGATGGAATTGATATGTGTCAGGCACTTAAAGAAATGATAGAAGAAGGACGTGAAGAAGGACGTAAAGAAGAACGGGAAAAGACGAACTGTATAATAAAAGAATTGCAGGAGGAAAACAGAAGATTGAAAGCAAAGCTTGAAGCTTTGGTTTTGGCGGGGTAATTGCTATAAGGTTCCTCCATCAATCATGACATAAGATAAGGGAGTTTATTATGAAGAAAATTCTGACAGTAGCCATTCCGTGCTACAATTCTGAAGAATATATGGAGACATGCATCAAGTCCATCCTTCCGGTGGGGGATGCGGTGGAGATTCTGATCGTGGATGACGGCTCGACAAAGGACCGGACAGGAGAGATCGCGGACGAGTATGCGGCGCGCTACCCGGATATCATCCGAGCGGTGCATCAGGAGAACGGCGGGCACGGCGAGGCGGTGAATGCCGGACTGCGCAACGCGTCCGGCGTGTATTACAAGGTTGTGGACAGCGACGACTGGGTGAATACAAAAGGTTTGAAAAAAATCGTACAGGCCATGCAGGAGCTGGAAGAAAAAGGCGGCGTGGATATGCTGCTCGCGAATTTTGTCTATGATAAGGTCGGAGCGAAGCACAAGAGACTGATGCGTTTTACGAAGGTATTCCCGTGTGAGGAGATCTTTGAGTGGGACGACATGAAGCATATGCCTATGACGCAGTATATTCTTATGCACAATATTTTCTACCGCACACAGATGCTGCGGGACTGCGGTACGGAGCTTCCAAAGCACACGTTTTATGTGGACAATATTTTCGCGTTCCAGCCGCTGCCTCATGTAAAAAAGCTGTACTACATGGATGTGAACCTTTACCATTATTTTATCGGGCGCGAGGACCAGTCGGTGAATGAAAAGGTAATGATCGGGCGGATCGACCAGCAGATTCTGGTCAACCAGATCATGATTGATGTCATGGCGGCGGAGGACTTTACGACAAAGCCGGCAAAGCTGAAAGATTATATGTTGAATTACCTGTCCAAGATTATGACGGTGACCTCGATTATGCTGATCCTCTCCGGCACGGAGGAAGCACTGGCGAAAAAGGAGGCCATCTGGGAGTACTTAAATGAAAAGGATCCGGAGGTGTACCGCACGCTTCGGCACGGCATCCTCGGAGTCGGGATGAACCTGCCGGGCAAAGCCGGCAGGAAAGTATCCGTCTGGGGGTATAAGGCGGCGCAGAAGCTGGTAGGGTTTAATTAATTGTCAGCTCCGTTTTTTGCGTGACGTCCGGTATTTCTCCTCGCAGTACAGGCAGCGGTAGATTTCTTCCTCCGGATCGGCCAGATAGAAGATGTGATCCAGCTCCTGCTCGATGGAGGTGATGCAGCGCGGGTTCCGGCATTTGATGATGTTGACCAGCCGCTGCGGCAGCTCGAGCTGTCTTTTCTCGACAATCTCTCCGTCACGGATAATGTTGACGGTGATGGTGTGGTCGATGTAGCCGAGTACGTTGAGGTCGAGCTCGTCGATCGGACATTCGACCTTGATGATGTCTTTTTTGCCCATTTTATTGCTGTGCGCGTTCTTGATGATCGCGACGCAGCAGTCCATGCGGTCGAGCTTCAGGTAACGGTAGAGATCCATGCTTTTGCCGGCCTCGATGTGATCGAGCACGACGCCTTCGTTCAGTCTTCCTACGTTTAACATCCTTCCACCTCCAGTAATGTGAGAATCAAAGCCATGCGGACATATACGCCGTACTGTGCCTGTTTAAAGTAGACGGCGCGCGGGTCGTCGTCGACCTCGACGGAGATCTCGTTGACACGCGGCAGCGGGTGCAGCACCAGCATGTCCTCTTTGGCAAGCTTCATTTTTTCTTTGTCGAGGATGTAGAAATCCTTCATGCGGATGTAATCTTCCTCGTTGAAGAAACGTTCTCTCTGGACGCGGGTCATGTAGAGCAGATCCAGCTGCGGAAGCGCGTCTTCCAGGCGGACTTCTTCGTGGAAATCCTGATGATTCTTTTTGAGAACGCCATCACGGATGTTGTCCGGCAGCCGCAGTTCCTCCGGGGAGATCAGGACGAACCGGATGTTCGGGTAGCGGATGAGCGCCTGGATCAGTGAATGAACCGTGCGGCCGAACTTCAGGTCGCCGCAGAGACCGATGGTGAAGTTGTCAAGCCGCCCTTTCAGCGAGCGGATGGTCAGAAGATCAGTCAGGGTCTGCGTCGGGTGCTGATGTCCGCCGTCGCCTGCGTTGATGATCGGGATGGAAGACTTCATGGAAGCTACGAGCGGAGCGCCTTCTTTCGGGTGGCGCATGGCGCAGATGTCCGCGTAGCAGGAGATCACGCGGATGGTGTCGGACACGCTCTCGCCTTTTGCGGCGGAGCTGGAATCAGCCGAAGAAAAACCAAGTACGCTTCCGCCTAAATTCAACATTGCTGCCTCGAAACTTAAACGGGTTCTTGTACTTGGTTCATAAAATAAAGTCGCTAACTTTTTGCCTTCACAGGAATGGGCGTATCGGGAAGGGTGGGCTTCGATGTCATTGGCGAGATCGAGAAGCCGGTCCAGCTCTTCCACAGACAGATCCAGCGGGCTCATCAGATGTTTCATGGTATCCTCCTTCAAATACATGTTGTCGTATGCCTGAAAACAGATGTGCGATGCGGCGGCAAAGCGCTGCATCTTTTACAATTCGATTTATCATACTCTATATCGAGGGGGATTTCAAGAGCTTTTTGTTCCTGACTGCGGGAATTATTTCCGCGGTCAGGAAAGGATTTTACATGTTTCAGATTGACTTCCGTGCCCTTTTTCGGTATGATAGGAAACGGTGAAATTGGGTGGTGTTTTTTCATGAATGATATAAGAAGAATTGTTTATACAAAAGAAGAACTCTCGGAGCGGGTGAAGATTTCCCCGACGGTAGAGTCGGATTTAAAGAGGATTATTACGGACCGGATGGAACAGTGCGGTCTGTATTTTCGTGTATTTTCCCGCGTCAAGACCGCGGCCTCCATGGCGCGCAAGTTTGAGCAGAAGGATTACGGCGGGGAGCACAAGCTGCAGGATCTGGTCGGTGTGCGGATCAATCTCTACTTTGACGATGATGTGGAGATCTGCCGTCATGTGATGGAGCAGACCTTTGAAGTACTGGAGTGGTCGACGTCGGAGCGCAGCGACGATGAGTTCAAACCGACCAAGCTGAACGGTGTGTTCCGGCTGCCGGAGTATTTAAAGGACGAGATTTCCGCGGACACCTGGGAAATGTGCATCGACGATACCTTTGAGATTCAGATCAAGACGATGTTTTTTGAAGGCTGGCACGAGATTGAGCATGACATGCGCTACAAGGGCGAAGAGCTCTGGAACAGCTATCCGGGCTTTTCCCGCTACCTGAACAGCATTCTGGCGACGCTGGAGCTCTGCGACAAGTCGATGGTGACGCTGTTTGAAGATCTCGGCCATACTCTGTATAAGGCTGGGCGCTGGAGCGATATGATCAAGAGCCATTTCCGGGTCAAGATGAGCGACGCTTCCCTGTATCCGGAGCTGGAGGAGCTGCTGGATAAGGACCTGGAGAATGTGGAGAATCTGGCCAAGGCGATTTACAAGACACCGCGCGTGGTGCTGGTCGACCAGCTTTTAAAGCGCAGCCGCCGTGTGCCGATCAATGTCAATACGATCATCGCGCTGCTCAATGACGGCGTGTTTCATGACAGCCGCCTGACGACGATTTTCCGCAAGCACGATGTTTATAATGACGGCCGGGAAGGCAGTCTGGCGGAGTCCCGCCATTACGAGCTGCGCACGCTTACCAGACAGACCGCGTTTCAGATGAGTACGGAAGTGGACGGCAGCCGCATGAGAGGAGCGGGTGCGGCGACGCAGAAGGCGGATGGAAGTGCCCGGAGCGGCGCTGTGGAAATTAATCAGGAGGTTCCGACAGCCGATGAGATTTTCCGCGCGTGTGTGCAGCAGATCTATGACTGGATCGTGAAAAAATACGGTCAGCTGTTTAAGGATATGCCTGCGCAGCCGACGACCTATCACGCGGATATTCTGGCGTACCATGTGGCGGTGAATCTGGATTATGAGAAAAGCCGGATGAATATGCATGTGCGGCATATGGATCCGGAAGTGGCCGGCCGCATCTGGTATTCAGAGGCAAGCCTTACCATCAATGAAATCGGCAAGGTCTGGCTGTGCGTCTCAAACGGTTATGCCGAGGCCAAGAAGGACGACCGTCCGGAGAAGGACGGCGCGGGGATATTTTTCAGCTATCCCGGATATTATAAAACGATTGTGGATACGATTGGTATTTTTAACAGCCTGCCCTGTTCGAACCGCAGGCGGATCATCCGCGAGGAAGGCCTGCCGGAGCTGGAGGCGGCGCTGCAGGACCGCGGGCGGAATTTCCCGATCGTCGTCATTATCTCCGAGGAGGACGAGGACGGCATGATGGATGAGGACTGGCTCGGCCAGTTCCGTGTGTCGGATTTTACCCGGACGGTCTGCCGCTACGCGCATGTTCTGACCTGCTATGAGGAGGTTGGGAAAAAGCTGCTGGAGCACCTTCAGAAAAAGAATATTTTTACTCTGGCAGACAACATGACCTTTGACGCGGCTTATTTTCCGCGGCTGTATATATTCTGGCCGGAGGGCAATGTGGACGATTTTGGACCGGAGGATGTGGAGAACTGCAGCTTCGGCCGTCATCTGGAGGCGCGCTCTGACGCACGCACCTATGACATTGTCCGCGGCGGGCAGGCGCTTTATCACAAGGTCGTGACGGACCTGCGGGACTGGAACGTTTCTGCGAATATGTGGGACGGCTTCCAGCTGGAGATCATGACGGAGATTCCAAACTAGGAGGATTACTTTTGAGCACGATTACGGATGAAATTACAAAACGGCGCACGTTCGCCATCATTTCCCACCCGGACGCGGGCAAGACGACCCTGACGGAGAAGTTTCTTCTCTACGGCGGGGCGATCAACCTGGCCGGTTCCGTGAAGGGCAAGGCGACCATGCGTCATGCGGTCTCCGACTGGATGGAGATTGAAAAAGAGAGAGGAATCTCGGTGACCTCGTCGGTGCTGCAGTTCAATTACGGCGGCTACTGCATCAACATTCTGGATACGCCTGGACATCAGGATTTCTCAGAGGATACGTACCGTACACTGATGGCAGCAGATTCTGCCGTGATGGTCATCGACGCGTCTAAGGGCGTGGAGGCGCAGACAAGGAAGCTGTTTAAAGTCTGCGTGATGCGGCACATTCCGATTTTTACGTTTATTAATAAGCTCGACCGCGACGCGAACGATACATTTGAACTGCTGGACGAGATTGAAAAGGAGCTTGGCATCGCGACCTGCCCGATCAACTGGCCGATCGGCTCCGGCAAGAATTTTAAGGGCGTGTATGAGCGCGAGAGCCGTCAGGTGCTGACGTTCACGGACACGCAGAAGGGCACAAAGATGGGCGTTGAGACCCGGATTGACGTGGATGCGCCCGAGCTGGAGGAGTTTATCGGCACGGAGAACAAGGGGCAGCTGCTGGAGGAGATCGAGCTGCTGGATGGCGCTTCCGCGGAGTTTGATCAGGAAAAGGTCAGCGCGGGCGAGCTCTCGCCGGTGTTTTTCGGCTCCGCTCTGACAAACTTCGGCGTTGAGGTCTTTTTGCAGCATTTCCTGAAAATGACGACTCCGCCGCTTCCGAGAAAAGCGGACTGCGGTATCATTGACCCGATGACAGAGGATTTTTCGGCGTTTGTCTTTAAAATTCAGGCAAATATGAACCGTGCGCACCGTGACCGCGTTGCGTTCATGCGCATCTGCTCCGGTCGGTTTGATGCGGGCATGGAGGTCTACCATGTGCAGGGAGACCGCACACAGCGTCTCTCCCAGCCCCAGCAGATGATGGCGCAGGAGCGCCATGTCGTGCAGGAGGCTTATGCCGGGGATATCATCGGCGTCTTTGATCCGGGGATTTTTTCCATCGGCGATACGATCTGTATGCCGGGCAAAAAGTTTGCCTACGAGGGCATTCCGACCTTTGCGCCGGAGCATTTTGCACGCGTGCGCCAGATGGATACGATGAAGCGCAAGCAATTTGTCAAGGGCATCACCCAGATTGCTCAGGAGGGCGCGATCCAGATTTTTCAGGAGTTCAACACCGGCATGGAAGAGATCATCGTCGGTGTGGTCGGCGTTCTGCAGTTCGACGTTCTGAAATATCGTCTGGAGAATGAATACAATGTAGAGATTCGTCTGGATATGCTGCCTTATGAGTACATTCGCTGGATTGAGAATGAGGAGATCGATCTGGAGCACCTCGTCGGTACCTCAGATATGAAGAAGATTCGTGATCTTAAGGGCCGCCCGCTGCTGCTGTTTGTCAACAGCTGGTCGGTCGGCATGGTGCTGGAGCGCAACGAAGGGCTGAGGCTGGCGGAGTTTGGGCGTTAGTGTCGCTGGACGTCCAGTGGACGTCCGTTTAGCGACGACCGAAGCGGAGCGGAGACCTGCCGTGCCAAAAGCATCCTCGAAGACCTGTGGCATGGGTACGGCAAGACACGTAAACGCGTGCAAAAAGCATCAAGAAAAACATTGACATATATTTGCCTGACATTTATAACTTAGATATAAACAGAACAGGAGGTATCCTATGGAAAACGCAGAGGTTCACACATATAAATTAGACAATGACGAGCAGTTTGGCGAGGTGAGCATCGCGGATGAGGTTGTGGCGATGATCGCAGGGCTTGCCGCCTCCGAGGTGGAGGGAGTCGCTTCCATGGCGGGCAATGTGACGCGCGACCTGATCAACAAGCTCAGCATGAAGAGCCTGTCGAAGGGCGTCAGGATCACGGTGGATGAGAATAAGACCGTGAAGGCGGCGCTGGCGATCAATATCCGCTACGGCTACAACGTGCCGGACACCAGTGCGCAGGTGCAGGAAAAGGTTAAGACGGCGATCGAGACCATGACAGGTCTTACCGTGGCAGAGGTCAATGTAAAGATCGTCAATGTAGAGATGGCAGAGAACGCATGATATGCGAACAGGAGATTTGTACACATGGGGCAGGAAAATGCAAGCCCCGGATCAACATCAGGACAGAACGAAAAACGAGGGACGCTAAGAGGAATGAAAAGAAGCGAGATCAGAGAAAATGTATTTAAGCTGGTGTTTTGCGGGGATTTTCACAGCATGACAGAACTGCCTGATCAGGTAGACCGTTTTTTTGAGGAAGCGACTCTTCCGGATGAGGAGAGCGGGTTTGCAAAATTCAGTGAGGAAGAGCGTCAGGAGATCGCGGACCGCTTTGAACAGGTGAAGGACAGGGTTCAGGAGATTGACGCGAAGATCAATGAGGTGGCGCAGGGCTGGAAGACAGAGCGCATGGGGAAGGCCGAGCTGGCTGTTCTGCGTCTGGCAGTGTATGAGATGCTGTACGATGAGACTGTCCCTGTGAAGGTGGCGATCAACGAGGCGGTGGAGCTTGCCAGAAAGTACGGCGGCGACGACGCACCGGCTTTTGTCAACGGGGTTCTGGCAAAGCTGGCTTAGTGCGGGGCTCTCCGTATGTTAAGAGGAGAAGAATGCAGCGAAAGGTTTATTCGGTCGGCCAGATCAACAGCTACATCAAAAATATGTTTACGCAGGACTTTGTGCTGAACCGCGTCAGTGTATCCGGCGAGGTTTCCAACTGCAAGTACCATTCGTCCGGCCATATTTATTTTTCGCTGAAGGATGAATCGGGTACGCTTGCCTGTGTCATGTTTGCCAGTGCCAGAATGGGACTGGCTTTTCGGCTGTCTGAGGGAATGCAGATCGTGGCGGATGGAAGCGTCAGCGTTTATGAGAGGGATGGAAAATATCAGCTCTATGTGACACGTATCCGTAAGGACGGGGCCGGACTTTTGTATGAACGTTATCTGGCTCTGAAGCAGGAATTGGAAGAGATGGGGATGTTTGCGTCCGAGTACAAGCAGCCGATTCCCGCGTTTGTAAAAAAGCTTGGTGTGGTGACGGCCTCGACCGGTGCGGCTGTGCGGGATATCATCAATGTCTCGAAGCGCCGCAGCCCCGGAATACAGATTTACCTCTATCCGGCAAAGGTGCAGGGGGACGGGGCAGCCGAGAGTGTGGCGAAAGGCTTACATGCGCTGGACGCACTGGGACTTGATGTGATCATTGCAGGGCGCGGCGGCGGTTCGATCGAGGATTTGTGGGCCTTTAATGAAGAGATTGTCGCACGGGCAATTTTTGAGTGCCGGACGCCGGTGATCTCAGCGGTCGGGCACGAGACGGATACGACGATCGCGGACTTTGTGGCTGATTTGCGCGCACCGACGCCGTCTGCGGCCGCGGAGCTTGCTGTGCCGGATGTCGGGGCTGTTCTGGAGCAGCTGCACACGCGGAAGACATCCCTTGACCGGCTGATGAAAAGCAGGGTTTCCATTAGCAGAATGAATTTGGAACGCTATCAGCTGCGCATGCGATATGCTTCTCCGCAGCAGCGTGCGCTGGAACAACGGCAGCGGCTGGCTGATCTGGAGGAATCTATGACGGCTGCTATGCAGCAGCTGATGGAGATACGAAAGCAGCAGATGGCACTTTATGTACAGAAGCTGAAAAGCGTATCCCCGCTGGAAAAGCTTACGCAGGGCTATGCCTGTGTGACGGATGCCGCAGGCGCGCGTGTCTATGCGGCCGGTCAGGTCGCAGAAGGAGATGCGGTGCGTATCTATGTATTGGATGGCTGCATTGAGGCGGAAGTGACCGGGACAGAAGTTCTTGAGACGTAAATCATTAAGCATAAGCTGAAGCCTGTAACGATTCGGGACAGCTGGCTACCGGAGCATGAAATCAGAAAGGCGGATAACAGGATGGACGAACGTGAAAAGAATACCCCTGAATTGAGACCAGAAATGGCGGCAGCGGAGCCGGATTCCGGAGTGGGACTTTCTGAACAGGATACGGAATCGGATCTCTCCCTTGAGGCGTCTTTTGAAAAGCTGGATGGGCTTCTGGAACGCCTGGAGGACCGGGAGATTCCTCTGGAGGAAGCGTTTACCCTGTATCAGCAGGGAGTAGAGCTGATCCGCCGGTGCAATGAGAAGATTGATACTGTGGATAAGAAGATTCTGGTAATGACAGGAGATGGTGGATTTGACGAATTTTGATGAGCAGATGAAAAAACGGGTAGCGGAGATCAACAGCGTGATCCAAAGCTATCTGCCTGATAAGGTAGCGCCTCTTCGCTGCCCTCAGCGGCAGGACGCACCGTCCATTTCAATGCGCTACGCGCGGGACGGTGCTACAGAAGGCTTTCAGAGCACCCTTCTGGACGCGGTGAACTACAGTATGCTGGTCGGCGGGAAAAAGCTGCGTCCGCTTCTGATGCAGCAGACTTTTGTGATGTTCGGAGGTACTTCGAACGCGATCCGGCCGTTTATGGCGGCGATGGAAATGATCCATACGCATTCTCTGATCCATGATGATCTGCCTGCGCTGGATAACGATGAATACCGCCGCGGCAAAAAGACGACGCACGTGGTCTACGGCGAGGCGATGGCAATCCTTGCCGGAGATGCGCTCCTGAATCTGGCTTATGAGACAGCGGTGAAAGCATTTGCGGAAGCGCCGGGCGATCCCAATATTGCCCGCGCTCTTGCAATTTTGACACGCAAGACGGGCGGCTTCGGTATGCTGGGCGGTCAGTCGGTGGATGTAGAATATGCCGGGAAACCGCTTAACGATGAACAGCTTGCGTTTATATACGCTCTGAAGACCGGAGCACTGATCGAGGCTTCCATGATGATCGGCGCGGTGCTTGCGGGCGCTTCCGACGAAGAAGTGGAACAGATCGAGCAGGCGGCGCGGTGTGTCGGGATGGCTTTTCAGATACAGGATGATATTCTGGATGTGACCGGCAGCGAAGAAGAGCTTGGCAAGCCGGTCAACAGTGACGAGAAGAATCAGAAGACGACCTGGGTGACGGCACATGGTCTGGATCAGGCCCGCGAGGACGTCGAGTATTATTCGAAAGAAGCGGTGCGGCTGCTCGGCGGCCTGCCGTACGAGAATGAGTTTCTGGACGAGTTGATATTGCATCTGATAAATCGGACCATGTAAAATACTTTTAGAACACATTTGCGCCTAAATAGTCTATGGCCTCATGCATCCGCGAGCAGACGGTAGGCAGATTTTTGCAGGTTTTTTGAGCATAGCTTCCCTTGCTTCGCCATTGTCTGAGCGAAGCGAGTTTCAGCGAAGCAAGGGATAATGAGCGGCGGAAAAAAACGCAAAAATCAACGTGTCTGCTGTGGATGCTGAGGTCATGAATATGGTGTAAACGTGGTCGGTTTAACAAAGGAGGCGGCGCTTATTTTTCTGGAGCAGATTAAGGAAGTAAACGATATCAAAAAACTGGACCGCAAGGATCTGCCTGCACTGGCGCAGGAGATTCGTGAATTCCTGATTCAGAAGATCAGTGAGACCGGGGGACATCTGGCTTCCAACTTAGGTGTCGTGGAGCTGACGATGGCGCTTCATCTTTCTCTGGATTTGCCGCAGGACAAGCTGATCTGGGATGTCGGACATCAGTCCTACACACATAAGATTCTGACCGGGCGCAAGGAGGGGTTTGACCATCTGCGTAAATACGGGGGTATGAGCGGGTTTCCCAAACGGGCGGAGAGCAACTGCGATGCGTTTGATACCGGGCACAGCTCGACTTCAATCTCAGCCGGACTCGGTTATGTCTGCGCCAGAGATATTGCGGGAGAAAATTATACTGTCGTGTCGGTGATCGGCGACGGCGCGCTCACCGGGGGCATGGCTTACGAAGCTCTCAACAACGCAGCGCAGCTGAAGACAAATTTTATTATTATCCTGAATGACAATAATATGTCGATCTCGGAGAATGTTGGCGGAATTTCGGCTTATCTGAGCAACATCCGCACAGCTTCATCCTACACGAATTTTAAGTCTGATCTTGAGAATAAGCTGAACAAAATTCCGGTGTATGGCGACCCGCTGGTACGCGGCATCCGAAAAACGAAGCAGAGCATCAAGCAGCTGATCGTACCGGGAATGTTTTTCGAGGAGATGGGACTGACCTACTTAGGACCGGTGGACGGCTATAACCTCGCGCAGATGCAGCGTGTGCTGGATGATGCGAAACGCGTGAACGGCGCGGTGATTGTACATGTAATCACAAAAAAAGGAAAAGGATATGAGCCGGCTGAGCGGATGCCGGCGCGGTTTCATGGTGCTGAGCCGTTTGACCTGGAGACCGGCCTTCCGAAGAACCGCCGGAAAAAAGCGGCCTATACGGATGTTTTTTCCACAGTAATGTGCAAGATGGGGGCGAGAGAGCCGCGGCTGGTGGCTGTGACGGCGGCCATGCCGGATGGCACCGGACTGAAACGTTTTCGCAATATGTACCGGGATCGCTTTTTTGATGTCGGGATCGCTGAAGGACATGCGGTGACTTTTGCGGCGGGACTGGCAGCGGGCGGCATGAAGCCGGTGGTGGCGGTGTATTCGTCCTTTTTGCAGCGCGCCTATGACCAGATCATTCACGACGTCTGCATTCAGAATCTGCCGGTTGTATTTGCGATTGACCGTGCGGGCCTTGTTGGCAGCGATGGGGAGACACATCAGGGGATTTTTGACCTCTCCTATCTCACGGAGATTCCGAATATGTGCGTGATGACTCCGAAGAATAAATGGGAGCTTGCAGATATGCTGAAATTCGCGATCGCCTATGACGGTCCGATCGCCATGCGCTATCCGAGAGGGGAGGCCTATGACGGCCTGAAGGATTTCCGGGATCCGATCGTCTACGGCAAAAGTGAAATCCTTTATGACGAATGCTCGCTGGCGCTGGTCGCAATCGGGAGCATGGTGAAGACGGCGCTCGAGGTGCGTGCGCTGCTGAAAACACTTGGATATGGCTGCACCATCGTGAATGCCCGCTTTGCCAAGCCGATTGACGAGGACATGCTCGCGTATCTGGCTAAGGATCACAGCCTGATTGTGACAATGGAGGAAAACGTGAAGTCCGGCGGATTTGGCGAAAAGGTGCTGGAATACTATAACGAGACACAGGCGGATCTGCGCGTGATGCAGATCACACTGCCGGATGATTACATTGAGCACGGCAGTGTGGATGTCCTCAAAAAAGAGGCCTGCATCGACGCGGAGTCGATTTTTAAGAAGATTGTGGCAGAGTACCTGCCGTGAAGAAAGGAAGACCTCAGGATAAAATGAAAGAACGCTTGGATATTCTGCTCGTGCAGCGCGCTCTTGCGCCCTCGCGTGAAAAAGCGAAGGCATTGATCATGGCAGGTGAGGTGCTTGTCGACGGCCAGCGCGAGGATAAGGCCGGAACGATGATCGACACGAATGCTGCGATCACGGTGAAGGGCGGGAAGTTGCGCTACGTAAGCCGCGGCGGCCTGAAGCTGGAAAAAGCCATGCAGACCTTTGAAGGGATTACGCCCGAGGGGAAGGTTTGTATGGATGTTGGTTCGTCTACGGGCGGTTTTACCGACTGTATGCTCCAGAACGGCGCGCAGAAGGTGTATGCGGTCGATGTGGGACATGGTCAGCTCGACTGGGGACTGCGCAACGACCCGCGTGTGGTCTGTATGGAGCGGACTAACATCCGCTATGTTGTGCCGGAGGATATCGAAGAAGCGCCAGCCTTTGTCTCAATCGATGTTTCTTTTATTTCCCTGAAGAAAGTCCTTACTCCTGTGCGGAATCTGATGGCTGAGACAGGAGATATTGTTTGCCTGATCAAGCCGCAGTTCGAGGCCGGCCGCGAAAAAGTGGGCAAGAAAGGCGTTGTCCGCGACCCGAAGGTACATGAGGAAGTCATTCGCAGCGTGATCGCGTATGCGGCGGAGATTGGTCTGCCTGCCTGCGCACTCACATATTCGCCCGTCAAGGGACCGGAGGGAAATATCGAATATCTGGTGTGGCTTAAGAAGCACGGAAGGAAACAGACAGGTGAAAATGTTGACGGCTGCGGCGCTGTTTCGGCGGATGTCATCAGTGGCAGCTTTGTCAGCATCGGGGAAACGGAAGCTTTGACGGCATCGGACAGTGTCCGGAGTGTGACCGACCGGGATGTGCTCCGTGTCGTGGCGGAGGCGCATGCGGCGCTGGATTGAGACCTTTTGAAAACCGATATGGCCCAAAGACAGGCCTGAATATTTACCGCTCTGTGCAGTACAGGTATAAAATAAGGAGCTTTCATGAATGTTTTTTACGTTATCTCAAATGAACAGAAGGATCCGGGGCAGGAGACGGCCTGCTTTATCCGTTCTTATATTGAGGAGCGCCAGGGGACGTGCTTTCTAAGGGGAGAGTGCAGGGCGGATTCGATCGTTTCGGTATATCCGGAGGCAGAATGCAGCCGCGATGAAAAGGACACGGCACATTTTTTAGTTGCTTCGGAGTCATCTTCCGCACAGTACCGATACACAGATGCAAAACAGATTCCCCGGCAGACACAGTGTGTGCTGGTGCTCGGCGGCGACGGTACATTGCTGCAGGCGGCGAGAGATCTGGTGGAGCGCTCGATACCTCTGCTTGGCATAAATATGGGAACGCTCGGTTATCTGGCGGAGATAGAGAGGAAAAATATTTCAGAGGCACTTGACGCGCTGCTTGCTGATGCGTTTTCCATTGAAGAGCGCATGATGCTGAGCGGCACGGCCCTGCATCAGGGCAGAAAGCTCATGCAGGACATTGCGCTGAATGATATTGTCATTACCAGAAGCGGACGTATGCGGGTGGTAGATTTTAACATTTATGTAGACGGGGTATTTTTATGCGCCTATGCCGCTGACGGCATCATTGTCTCGACGCCGACCGGCTCGACCGGCTACAGCCTGTCAGCCGGGGGACCGATCGTAGCGCCGTCCGCATCCATGCTTCTTTTGACCGCAATCGCTCCGCATACGCTGAATTCCAGACCCATTGTCCTTCCGGGGACGGCCGAGGTCGTGATTGAGGTTGCGAGCGGACATATAACGGATGCGGATGGTGCTGAGGCGACTTTTGACGGTGATACCTCCGTGAAGCTCAATGTGGGCGACCGGGTGGTGATCTCCAAGGCGGAGCAGAAGACGAAGCTGGTCAAGATGAAAAACACCAGTTTTCTGGAAATCCTGCGGGAGAAGATGAACAGGTAGTGGGGAGTGCAAAGGAATAACATGAAGATCGGAAGGCACGCAAAGATAATCGAACTGATTGGGAAATATGAGATCGAGACACAGGAGGAGCTGGCAGATTACCTGAAAAAAGAAGGATTTCAGGTCACGCAGGCAACCGTCTCGAGGGATATCCGTGAGCTGAAGCTTACCAAGACCGCGGCTCAAAACGGAAAGCAGAAATACGTGCTGATGCAGCAGGCCGAACCGGGGCAGAGCGCGGAAGCGGGGGAACGCTATCTCCGTGTTCTTAAGGATGGGTTTGTATCGATGGAAATGGCGCAGAATATTCTGGTCGTAAAGACGGTGTCCGGTATGGCGATGGCGGTCGCGGCGGCGATCGACGCGATGAACTGGTCTGAAGTAGCCGGATGCATAGCCGGGGACGACACCATCATGTGCGCGAACCGGAGTACAGACGATACGCTGATCGTTATGGAGAAGATTCATCGGATTGTGGGGGGATAATTATGCTGGCAGGCTTACATGTAAAAAATATGGCGCTGATCCGGGAGGCGGAGGTCGAATTCGGCCCCGGCCTTAATATTATGACCGGAGAGACCGGCGCAGGCAAGTCTATCGTCATCGGTGCGGTCAATATCGCACTCGGCACCGGTAATTTTAAGGATTATGTGCCGAAAGATGCGGATTATGCGCTGGTAGAGCTGATTTTTACGACAGAGAACCCGCGGGTGCGGGAGCTTTTAAAAAAACAGGATCTGCCGTTTGAGGACGGAGAGATCATTCTTACAAGAAAATATAAAGGCGGCAGGAGTACAAGCAAGGTCAACGGTGAGACAGTCCCGCTCGCCTTTGTGCGGGAGCTTTCCGGTGAACTGATCGATATTCACGGACAGCACGAGCATCAGTCGCTGCTCTACGCGAAAAATCATCTGGGAATTCTGGATTCTTTTGCTAGAAAAGAAACCGAGCCGTTTTTGCATACGATAAGAGAAGAATACCGAAGCTATCAGAAGGCAAAAAAAGAATGGGAGCAGGCGTCAGCCACGGATCAGGAGCGGACAAAAGAGCTTGATTTTCTGCAATATGAGATTCAGGAAATTCAAAGCGCCGCGCTTCGCCCCGGCGAGGACGAGGAGCTGGAGAGCAGCTACCGTATCATGGTCAACGGCCAGAAAATTATGGAAGCCCTCTCAGAAGCCGGGAATCTGACCGGTGTGGGCAGCTTCGGCGGCGCGGAGGACGAGATCGGACGGGCGGCGCGGGCGCTTTCGGCTGTGCGCGGCTATGACAGCTCTCTGGAAGAGCTGGGGAATACGCTGGAGGATATCGAATCTTTGATCGGAGAGTTCAACCGCAGCCTTTCCGACTATATGGATACACTTGTTTTTGATCCGCAGGCACTGCGCGAGACAGAAGAGCGGCTTGACCTGATCAACCGTCTGAAGTCCAAATATGGGAATACGATTGAAGAAATCCTGAACTCGCTGCAGGAAAAAGAGGAGCGAGTCGGGCTTTTGATGAATTATGAAAGCTACCGCGAGAGCTTAAAAGAAAAACTGGAAGAGAGCAGCCGGGCTCTCTGGTCGACTGCGGCAGAGCTTTCTAATGTCAGGAAAGAATACGCAAAGCTTCTCGCCAAACAGATCCGCAGTGCGCTTGTCGATCTGAATTTTCTGGACGTGCAGTTCGAGATTGCCTTTGAGGAGCTGCCGGAGCCGACAGAGGAAGGAATTGACGCCGTCTGCTTTCAGATTTCCATGAATCCGGGGCTGCCGCTCCGCCCGCTCGGCAGTGTAGCGTCCGGCGGTGAGCTTTCCCGTATCATGCTGGCGATCAAGGCTGTTATGGCGGATAAGGATCACATCGAGACCCTGATTTTTGACGAGATCGACACCGGGATCAGCGGCCGCACCGCACAGAAGGTATCGGAAAAAATGGCTGTGATCGCGGGAAGCCATCAGATTCTCTGCATCACGCATCTGGCGCAGATCGCGGCGATGGCGGATCAGCATTTTATCATTGAAAAGAAACCTGCTGACAGTAAGACTGTGACCAATATCGGGCAGCTGACCGAGGAGGAAAGCATTCAGGAGCTGGCAAGGATCTTAGGCGGTGCGAAGATCACCGATGCGGTAGTCGAAAACGCGCGTGAGATGAAGGAGATGGCGACGAATATTAAGCGGGGATATCATTGAATAATTGTAACTGTGAAGGTACTGAACAGTTACGAATAATTTTGAAATGTTTCCATAATTCGGAAATTCGCACAGCAATATACCAGTGTGGAATTTGCGTAATTCCACATACTGAATGCAGAGGCTGAAGTTCATTTGCTGTAGCTGTTCCCTTGCAATTGCGAAAGAAAGGAACAGCTATCATTTGCCAGGCCTCTGCATTTTTGTAACTGCAAAAGAAACTGGTAAAGAAGGTGCGAAGGATGAATGTCAGGGAAAAAAATAGAAGCGCCTCCTACAGAAAATTTGTCTGTGCGTTGTTGCTTTTCGGAGTATTATCGCTGGCATTGTGCGGAGCGGTGGTATTTCGGGATGCGAAATTCGGGGCACCTGCGGAGAACGGAAACGGTGTGATCTCAGAAAATGGAGGCGGCACAGGCGGGGAGCAGGCGGATGGCGGCGCATCCGTGTCCGCTGCCGGAGAGACTGTGGCGGGCAGCATGTCCGTCACGGAGCGAAAAAACGTCTATGTGGGCGGCACACCGATCGGAATTTATCTGGAGACGGACGGTGTGTATGTGGTCGATACCGGGACGATTACCGCAGAGGATGGCAGTTCCTGCTGTCCGTCTGAAAACATTGTGCAGTCCGGCGACTATATTCAGGCGGTGGATGGAGAGGAGGTCTATACAAAAGAGGAACTGATTGCCTGCATTTCCAGCTGCGATGGACAGGCACTTGTTCTGGATGTGGACCGGCAGGGAGAACAGATCAGCCTGAAAATCACGCCGGTACAGGATTCGGACGGAATCTACAAAGCCGGAATCTGGGTGCGGAATGATACGCAGGGGATCGGAACACTGACATGGGTCGACGAGGAAGGGTACTTTGGCGCGCTTGGCCACGGGATCAGTGATGTGGATACCGCCAGTATTCTGAATATCCAGACTGGTGCGCTTTATGCGGCAGAGGTCGTATCGGTCGTAAAAGGGAAGGCAGGGACGCCGGGAGAACTTTCCGGAATCATCCATTACAGCGAGAACTGCCGGATCGGAACCATCGAGGAAAACGGTGAAAACGGCATATTCGGGCGAGTGACCGGATTCTCACTGGCGATATCGGATCAGACACTTTACGAGACCGCCTTTAAATCTGAGGTGGAAAAAGGAGCGGCTGTTATTCGTTGTACAGTGGACGGCATCTGCCGTGACTATGAGGTGGAGATCAGAGAAGTGCGCACAAACAGCGGCGATGTTAATAAGGGTATGGTGATTGAAGTGACCGATCCCGAGCTGCTTGCCCTCACAGGCGGAATCGTACAGGGCATGTCCGGTTCACCGATTTTGCAGAACGGCAGGCTGGTCGGCGCGGTAACGCATGTCTTTGTCAATGATCCGACAAAGGGCTACGGAATCTTTATTGAGGATATGCTGTAACTGTGAGGGTGCTGAACAGTTGCGATATGCTGTAATAACGTGAGAGAATGCTATGAAAAGAAATGGGGAAAAACAGGCGGCGCAAACGAAATACAGCGGGGCATAATCATGGACTGCCCCGCTGCCTGCTGCATTCATGTCTTTTCGCCTGTGCGGTGAACAGAGTATGGCAATCGCAGGAAAAGTGTGTTATGATGCTATGGTAAATACGCATTATGAGAACAGGTATAAAAAAGCAACAGGTATTAAAGCGACAAGTGTCAGGAGAACGATTCTGACCGATACAGGATTCGTTTCATTGAGGAGGAGCACGGGATGGAAGAGTTGAGTCTGCTTTTTCCACCGGGAAAACATGATTGCGAACGGAAGCTTCCGGAAGCAACCTTTCACGATCTGTCTGTGGAAACAATCTGCGAAAAGCTTTCTAAGCTGGAGCCGGAGCGAGAACAGCTGCGTAGAATGATGCGCCGCATTTCCGGTGATCCCGGGGTGGTACGGTATCGGTGTGATGTGTTTGACGATGTTTTCCGCTTTCCGGGATTGCGGGAGAAGATGCAGAAGCTGCTGGATCGGGTGGATTTTCTGAAAACATATGGAAGCTTTGACCGCGGCAGCGATGCAGCAGGCGTGTGGGAGCTGGTACACCGTCTGGACGAGATGGATGAATACATACAGTGTGTACAGGCAATCTATGCGGTTCTTAACGAAAATGACATCACTTCGGAAGGCCTGCTGAATCTGAAGGAATATGTGCGGCGGCTTTATGAGGACAGCGGGTTTTCCGAGTTAAAAAAGGACATTGACAATCTGAAGGTGGATGCGTCGAAGGTGAAGAGCGTTACACTTGGTGTGAACCTGAACGACCGGTTCGAGCCGATTGAGACCGGTATCGTGTCCATTAATGAGAAACCATTTACAAAGTCCAATGTGATTTCGAATTTTTGCGATTTTCTGGACAGAAAAATGTTTAATGAGTTTCATCCCGACACCGAATGGAACGGCAATATGACGTTTCGGACGGCATCGAATGGAGACCTGATGGAGAGTGCTGAGAAGCTTGGCATGGTCGGCGCGATGCGGCAGAATCCGCTTCTCGCGGCTGGAATGGCGACGGTAGCGGATGACAGCCGAGGCGGGGACGTGATCCGGACGCTGGACCGGGCGATCAGCGCCCTGCTGTCCAGAACGGTAAAAAAGCTGAAGTCTGTGCTCTCAAAGCATGTCTCGGTCAGCACCCATACGATCAGCGCGCTGATTCCGGAATTTATGTTTTACATCCGTTGGGCGGAGTATATTGAAAAGCTGCAGGCGGAAGGCTTTGCATTCTGCAAGCCGCAGGTCTTGGATTCGGAAAAACGGGAAATGCAGGCAAAGGGCCTGTACAATCTGAAGCTTGCGCAGTCTCTGTCTGAGAAAAAACAGAAGACGGCTGCGAACGGCGTACCATCTTCGACTGATTCCGGCTTGGAAAGCGTACACGGTGAAAAGAGCGTTCACGGCCCGGCGTCGGAAATCGTACCGAATGATCTGGATTTTTCCGCGGAGCACCGCATCTATATCCTGACCGGGGCGAACCGCGGCGGCAAGACAACGATCACGCAGGCGGTCGGATTAGCGTTCCTGATGGCACAGTGCGGCCTGTATGTCCCGGCAGAGTCATTTGCATTCAGCCCCGCGGACAATATTTTTACGCATTATCCGGCGGATGAGAACCAGACGATGGATCTCGGGAGACTGGGGGAAGAGTCCAGCCGCTTTCGCGATCTTTTCCGGGAGGCGACGCCTTATAGCCTGCTGCTGCTCAATGAATCTTTTTCGACGACGTCCTTTGAGGAAGGATATTATATCGCGAGAGACGTCACCCGTGTTCTGCGGCTGCTGGGCGTGCGGACCATTTATAATACACACATGCACAAGCTGGCGTCCGAGCTGGACGAGCTGAATCAGGAGGAAGGCGGCGACAGCTGTGTGGCCAGCCTGATTGTAGAAGCGGAAGGCGGCAGTCGCTCTTACCGCGTAAAGGTTGCGCCGCCGGGAGGAAAGTCCTACGCGCAGGACATCGCGGAAAAGTATGGCGTCACCTATGATCAGCTAAAGCAGGAAAAGGCGGAAATGATGCGGTAGCTTCCGCCTGCACCGGACGGAAACAGGAGCAAAACGATGAGAAGACTGTACTGGATGAGTACAGAGAGCTTAAATGATCCCGCAGTGTTTCAGAACTATTACAGGGAGATGTCCGCAGAGCGGCGGGCAAAGATTGATCGTGTGCGGATGGAGCAGGACAAAAAGCTTTCCCTGGCGGCAGGGATACTGCTTGAACGGGGGTCGCGGGAATATGATCTGCCGGGCTCATATTCTGCTTCAGAAAAACAGCAGGGGAGGCCGGAACCGCCTCAAACGAGCCCCGGCCTGAGAAATGGGAAAGCGGGAAGTGACCTGCGCGGGAAGGCTGTCTGTATAAAAGAAGATATGTATGGCAAGCCGTACCTCCCGGATTTTCCGGGGCTTCATTTCAATCTTTCGCATTCCCATGAGGTGGCGATGGCCGTGTTTGCGGATACTGATGTCGGCTGCGATATCGAATTTCGGAAACAGCCGAATGATAAGCTGGCGGGGCGCTTTTTTTGCCGGGATGAGATTTCGTGGATGCAGGATGCGAAAGAGGAGACGGAACGGGAAGAACGCTTTTACCGTCTCTGGACATTGAAAGAGAGTTTTATCAAAGCAACGGGGCAGGGATTGCGGCTGCCGTTGGATTCTTTTTGCTTTCGGATTGAGGAGACCTGCGTCCCGCAATCAGAGATGAGGCGCAAAACCTGGCAAGGGAATATTCCGGTCGTGGAACTTTGGCGCAGGAACAGCTCTGTCACGGTCGCGCAGTCGTTTGACCAGGCGGAGTATATGTTTGAGGAATACCGCGTCGGCCGGGACGGAGAATACTGCGCGGCTGTGTGCCTGCGGCATCAATGCTTATAAAAAACATCGCTATAGAAAGAGAAAAAAGGAGCAGCAGATTATGAAAAAACCAGTATTAGTAGTAATGGCAGCAGGCATGGGCAGCCGTTACGGAGGACTCAAACAGATTGATCCGGTTGATCCGGAGGGGCATATCATCATGGATTTTTCCGTCTATGATGCCGTGCGCGCCGGTTTTGAAAAGGTAATCTTTATCATTAAAAGAGAAAATGAGGCGGATTTCCGCGCCGCCATTGGTGATCGCCTTGCGGGGCATATCGAGGTGGTGTATGTCTATCAGGAACTCACCAACCTTCCGGAAGGCTTTTCCGTGCCGGAAGGCCGTGTGAAGCCGTGGGGTACCGGACATGCGGTGTTAAGCTGTCTGGGAGTGGCGGACGGCCCGATGGTCGTCATCAATGCGGATGATTTTTATGGAAGAAACGCATTTGCGCTGGCCTATGATTTCCTCACACAGAAATCGGAAGAGCCGGGCCGCTACATGATGGTCGGCTACCGTCTTGAAAACACCCTCACGGAGAATGGTTCCGTGGCGCGGGGCGTCTGCGGCACGGACGAGGACGGTTATCTGAAAACAATCACGGAGCACACCTGCATTGAGCGGCATGGCGACCGGATCGAATTTACAGAGGACGGTGGTGCGACATGGACGGAGCTTTCTCCGGACACCACGGTTTCCCTGAATATGTGGGGATTTTCTGAGGATATTCTCACAGAACTGAATACGCGTTTTCAAACATTTCTTGCGGAGAATCTGCCAAAAAATCCGCAAAAATGCGAGTACTTCCTGCCCTTTGTCGTGGATGAGCTGCTGACAGAGGGAAAGGCTTCTGTGAAGGTTGAGAAGACTCCGGATAAATGGTACGGGGTGACTTATAAAGAAGATAAGCCGGCACTGATGGCGGCGATTCAGAGAATGAAGGACGAAGGGCTTTATCCGCAGAGGTTATGGGACGAAACATGAAACAACAGAAATTATTTGCTTTGGCAGGGCAGTTTATGCTTGAAGGGGAACCGCAGGAGTGCGTTCCCTTTGGAAATGGACATATCAACGACACGTTTCGCGTTATCTGCCGCGCGGATGGTGTGGGAGGAAAAACGCACAGCTACATACTCCAGAAGATCAACCGGGAGGTATTTACCGACCCGGAGGCTTTAATGGAGAATGTGTGCGCGGTCACAGACTGGCTGAAAAGTAAAATCCGGGAAAACGGCGGCGATGTGGAACGGGAAACGCTGAATCTGATTCCCACGCGGGATGGAAGGATGTATTTGACGGACGCGGACGGGGAATGCTGGAGAGTCAGTCTTTTTATAGACGGAGCGGTGTCCTACGATCTGGTGGAGAAGGACGAAGACTTCTATCAGAGTGCGGTCGCGTTCGGTCATTTCCAGCAGATGCTTTCTGACTTTCCTGCTGAAACGCTGCATGAGACAATTTGCCGCTTTCATGACACGCCGGACCGCTTCCGCAAATTTGAAGAGGCTCTGAAGGCGGATTCCTGCGGACGGGCAAAGTCTGTAAGCAAAGAGTGCAGCTTCATTCTCGAACGGCGGGAACTCGCGCATGCCCTGACGGATCGTCTGCGGGATGGTTCTCTGCCGCTTCGCGTGACGCACAATGACACGAAGCTTAATAACATTATGTTCGACCTTAAGACAGGGAAAGCCATCTGTGTGGTTGATCTGGATACGGTTATGCCAGGACTTTCTCTGTATGATTTTGGCGATTCGATCCGCTTCGGGGCCAGCACAGCGGCTGAGGACGAGCAGGATCTCTCAAAGGTATCCTGCAGCCTGCGCCTGTTTGAGACATACGTGAAAGGCTATCTGGAGGGCTGCGGCGGCTCCCTGACCAATACGGAGGTGGAACTGCTGCCGATGGGAGCAATCCTGATGACCTTTGAGTGCGGCATCCGCTTCCTGACTGACTATCTGGAAGGGGACCACTATTTCAAGACCCACCGGGAAGGGCAAAACCTTGACCGCGCCCGCACGCAGCTGAAGCTGGTGGCGGACATGGAAGAGAAGCTGCCGCGGATGCGGGAGATCGTGGGCCGCTACAGCCCCAGGTTCCGAATTAAGTCCTCCTGAGTAATGGAGGGCTGGTATTCGGGATCCCCTTTATGAAATGCATGGAAAGCGGCAAGTTCATCTTCATCAGCGATGTCAGTTTCTGCATTGGCCAAATGAAAAGTTGCCTGTATAAGCTCCCAGACTTTTTGCGCGTCATTTTCACTCATAATGGTCACTGCGCCTAAAATTCGTTCTTTTACGTTTGACATAACATTATACTCCTTTATAAATCTGTCCTCGGTTTCCAATATCGAGAATATCTATGATAATTCCGTTCACATCGAATAAGACTCTAAAAGACCCTACTCGTAAACGATAACCATCAACACCTTGTAATTTTTTTATATCACCTGTCGCAGGAAGCTTAGAAATTGCTTCTATAATACGCCGCTGCGTAATTTTATCCTGCTTTTGAAGAAATTTTTGAGCCTTTTTCGAATAAACAATTGTAAACATATAATCCGCCTTTTCAGAACTGTTATGCCTAATACTTCAATAATAAAAATAATTACACAAAGAGATATTTGAATAAAATCTAACATGAAATTGCATTTTTGTAAACAGGTACATTTCTGAAAGAAAGAATTGAAATTTACATATTCTTTACATAAGGCCGATTATGCATTTTACATAGCAGGACTACAATGATCTCCGTAATGAGGAAACAAGAATTCCATCAGAAAAAGGAGATCATTTATTATGAAAAGAAAAGCAATCGCAGCGGTAATCGCGGCAATGATGGCAGCAAGCCTTGGCACAACAGCACTGGCAGACGCAACCGGTGACATCGTCGTATGCTCAAGAGAGGATGGCTCAGGCACACGCGGAGCGTTCATCGAGCTGGTAGGTGTAGAGCAGAAGGATGAGGATGGCAACAAGGTAGATATGACGACGGAAGCTGCTGAGATCACGAACAGCACATCCGCTATGATGACCAAGGTTGCAGGCGATGAGAACGCAATTGGTTACATTTCTCTTGGCTCTCTGGACGACAGCGTAACAGCAGTTGCGATCGACGGAGTAGAGGCAACGGTAGAGAACGTAGAGTCTGGTGATTACACGGTAGTTCGTCCGTTCAACATTCTGACTATGGAAGAGGTCAGCGCAGAGGCACAGGACTTCATCGACTTTATCCTTAGCGAAGAGGGTCAGGCAGTCATCTCTGACAACGGTTATATCGCACTTAGCGATGCAGAGCCTTTTGCAGGCGGCAGCGTATCCGGCAAGATCGTAGTCGGCGGTTCTTCTTCCGTAACACCGGTAATGGAGAAGCTGGCTGAGGCTTATGCGGAAGTAAACGCAGACCTTGAGATCGAAGTAATGCAGAGCGATTCTACCACAGGCGTTACCTCCACGATCGACGGCAACTATGACATCGGTATGGCTTCCCGTGACCTGAAGGAAGAGGAAGAGGCAGAAGGCATCTCCGCTACCATGATCGCACAGGACGGCATCGCAGTAATCGTAAACAATGAGAGCGGCGTAACAGAGCTGACGACTGAGCAGGTTATGATGATCTACACCGGCGAGCTCACCACATGGGAAGATGTGGCGGCATACGTACCGGAGGAGACCGAGGCTGAGTAACTATGACACAGAAATTTTCAGAAAAATTTATGCGGGCCGCCTTTCTGATCGCGGCCTGCTTTTCCATTCTGGCAGTCGCTCTGATCTGCGTGTTCCTTTTCGCAAACGGAATCCCGACCATGCTGAAGATCGGCCTGCCGGACTTCCTGTTGGGGACGACCTGGAAGCCGTCCAACAATATATACGGCATTCTGCCGTTTATCCTGGGCAGTATTTTTGTCACTGCCGGCTCGATCCTGATCGGTGTGCCGATTGCGATGCTGACCGCGATATTTCTGGCTTTTTACTGCCCGAAGAGGATCTATTCGCCGCTGAAATCCATGATCAATCTGCTCGCGGGAATCCCGTCGGTCGTATACGGCTTTTTCGGTATGGTCTGGATTGTTCCGACGATGAAAGCGCTCACCGGAAAATCCGGCAGTACGATGCTGACCGCCTGCATCCTGCTCGGGATCATGATCCTGCCGACGGTCATCGGTGTCATGGAGCCTGCCATTCTGGCTGTACCGGATGCTTATTATGAAGGTTCGCTCGCACTCGGTGCGACACATGAACGCAGCGTGTTCTGTGTGGTCATCCCGGCGGCAAAGTCCGGTGTGATCGCGGGTATCGTACTGGGAATCGGCCGCTCCATTGGTGAGACGATGGCCGTCATCATGGTGGCCGGCAACCAGACCTGGATGCCGCAGGGACTTCTGAAAGGTGTGCGTACCATGACGGCAAACATAGTCATTGAGATGGGTTATGCCTCCGGGCTGCACCGTCAGGCGCTGATCGCGACCGGCGTTGTCCTTTTCGTCTTTATCCTGATCATTAATCTGAGCGTGTCTCTTCTGAAGAGGAGGGCTGAGCATGAGTAAAAGCATTGCTTATTTCAAAAACCATCCGTTCGCTGCGATCGTGAAATGTCTGGTCTGGCTGGCCGCGATCATCACGGCAGTCGTGCTGGTCTTCCTGATCGGCTTTATTGCGGTAAAGGGAATCCCAAACCTGAAACCGAGCCTGTTTTCTCTGAAATATACCTCGGATAACGTTTCCCTGATGCCGGCACTGATCAATACCCTGATCATGACCGCGTTATCCCTGGCGATCGCGGTGCCGATCGGCATCTTTGCGGCCATTTTCCTGGTTGAGTACGCAAAAAAGGGAAGTAAGCTGGTCGGCCTTGTGCGGATCACGGCGGAGACGCTTTCCGGTATCCCTTCTATCGTTTTTGGTTTGTTTGGCCTTTTGTTTTTCACAACCGCGCTGGGGTGGGGCTTTTCCCTTCTGTCCGGTTCCTTTACGCTGGTCATCATGATCCTTCCGCTGATCATGCGGACGACAGAGGAAGCGCTGCTGGCGGTTCCGGACGCTTATCGGGAGGCATCCTTCGGCGTCGGCGCCGGAAAGCTGCGCACGATCTTTCGTGTAGTATTGCCGACGGCCATACCCGGAATCCTTTCCGGCGTTGTGCTGGGCACCGGCAGAATTGTAGGCGAGACCGCGGCGCTTCTCTACACAGCCGGTACGGTGGCGAAGGTACCGAGCAGCCTGCTCGGCAGCGGGCGTACGCTTGCGGTTCATATGTATGTGCTCTCCAGCGAGGGACTTTACATGGATGAGGCTTACGCAACGGCGGTCGTGCTCGTCATCGTCGTACTGCTGCTCAACGGACTTTCCTCACTGCTCGCAGGCAGACTGATGAAAGGGCAGAAGTAGAAGCATTGTAACTATTCAGGACAGTATGTGGGGAAAAGCCCTCGTAACTGTGAAAGTACTGAACCGTTACGAAGTATTCAATGAAGCGCAGGTACGGAAAAGAGATTCCGGATTATCATGTGTGAGAGAATATGCGGTACCAGAAGAAGCGCAGGTACGGAAAAGAAATTTCGAATAGTCAGGCAGGAGAGAAAAATCGAGAGGAACGAATAAAATGGGAAAGATCGACATAAAACATGTAGACTTGTACTATGGGGACTTCCACGCTCTCAAGGATGTAAATCTTGAGATTCCGGCCAATAAGATCACGGCCTTTATCGGGCCGAGCGGCTGCGGAAAGTCCACACTTTTAAAGTCCTTAAACCGGATGAACGATCTGGTAGAAGGATGTAAAATTACAGGGGAAATTACCCTGGACGGCGAGGACATCTACGGAAAAAACATGGATGTCAACCGCTTAAGAAAACGCGTCGGAATGGTGTTCCAGAAGGCGAATCCGTTCCCGATGAGCATTTATGACAACGTAGCGTACGGCCCGAGGACGCACGGAATCCGCAGCAAGGCGAAGCTGGATGAGATCGTGGAAAAAGCGCTCCGCGACGCGGCCATCTGGGACGAGGTGAAGGACCGCCTGAAAAAGAGCGCACTGGGAATGTCCGGCGGCCAGCAGCAGAGACTCTGCATCGCACGAGCGCTCGCCGTGGAACCGGATGTGCTCCTGATGGATGAATCCACCTCAGCACTGGATCCGATCTCGACTTCCAGAATTGAAGATCTGGTTATGGAACTGAAAGAAAAATATACCATCGCGATGGTAACGCACAATATGCAGCAGGCAGCCAGAGTTTCAGACAGAACCGCATTTTTCCTTCTCGGTGAGATGATTGAGTGCGACGACACCACGACATTGTTTTCCATGCCGAAGAACAAAAAAACAGAGGAATATATCACGGGGAGGTTTGGCTGATTATGAGAGATCGTTTTGTAGAAAAACTGGATCAGCTCCAGAAAGAGCTGCTTGAGATGGGAATGCTTTGCGAGGAGGCGATCATGAAGACCTACCGCCTGCTCGTTTCCACGGAAAAACGCGAGGAGAACGCGGAAGAAATTGACCGTCTGGAGGACGAAATCGACGGGAAGGAGCAGTCGATCGAGACCATCAGTCTTCAGCTTTTGCTGCGCCAGCAGCCGGTGGCTTCCGACCTGCGCCGTATATCCGCAGCCATGAAGATGATCACGGATCTGGAACGCATCGGCGATCAGGCGACAGATATTGCCGAGATCATAAAGACCGGCAGCATTGACGTACCGATTGAGGGTGTCGCGATCACACAGATGGCGGAATTCACGGTCGGAATGGTAAACAAGAGTGTCGAAGCTTATGTGAACCGCGACCTGGAGCTGGCGCGCGAGGTCATCAGCAGCGACGACCGGCTGGATGCGATGTTCAATGAGGTCCGCAGGACGCTGACCGAGCCGGCGGCGACCGAAAAATTCTCCAACGACCAGATCCTTGACCTGCTGATGATCGCGAAGTATTATGAGCGTATCGGCGACCATGCACAAAACGTTGGCGAGTGGGTCGAGTTCTCTCTGACAGGTGTACACAGGCAGGGGAAGAAGGCGTACAATGTGTTTGGGGTTTACACGAAATAAAATTCGAAGTATAATGCAACTGTTCATTACATTCACAGTTGCGAGGGAAAAGCCCATTAAAATCGCTTCGCGAGGGGCTTTTCCTTGTTATAGTTACGTTTTCACACGTACTTCGCAGCGAGTGCGAAGTACTGTCCAGAACAATTAAGTATTATTTTCATGCGGGATGGCCGGGGGAAAGTGAGGAACGGACGTGGCTTTGATATACGTTGTGGAGGATGATGAAAACATCCGCGAGATTGAATTATTTGCGCTGAAAAATGCGGGATATGAGGTGCAGGGCTTTGACTGCGCCTCAGCGTTTTATGCGAGGCTGAAGGAACGAATGCCGTCGCTGGCTCTTCTGGATATTATGCTGCCGGATGAGAGCGGGCTGGAGATCGTGAAGAAGCTGCGGTATTCGGCGCAGACACGCAAGCTTCCGATCATTCTGGTGACCGCGAAGACTTCGGAAATTGATAAGGTGAAGGGACTCGATACCGGCGCGGATGATTATATCACCAAGCCTTTTGGCGTGATGGAACTGATCTCGCGCGTTAAGGCTTTGATGCGCCGGACACAGGATCTGGAGGAAAAACGCTTGATCCGGCAGGAATCTATTTTTATGGATGATGAGAAACGGGCAGTGTATGTCGACGACAAGCCGGTTGAGCTGACCTTTAAAGAATATGAGCTTTTGAAGCTGCTGCTATTGAATGCCGGCATCGTGGTGTCGAGAGAGACCATTCTGGACCGCGTGTGGGGCACCGACTTTGAAGGGGAATCCCGGACGCTCGATATGCATATTAAGACGCTGAGGCAGAAGCTTGGCACAGCGGGAGCAATGATCCGCACGGTGCGGAATGTCGGGTATATCCTGAATTCGGACACCTGACAGGCCTGTGGCAGATACCGGATGCACAATGCAGGACTGTGAAATATCTGATTATGGATTCACTGACAGCACTGACAGAACTGTGACCCGGAATCGGATTTAGAAAAACGGAAAACAGGATATTTGTAACTGTTCAGTAATTTCACAGTTACGATGATTTCAGTTTCAGTATGAAAAACGAACAGGAGCGGAAAGACAGGCATGAAAAAGAAGATCAACACCTGGATGGTTCTTACGGTATTTGTGACTCTGGTGGCAACGCTTTTTATAGCGGTTGCCATTTTTCGTAATATGTACAAGGAGCAGGTGCTTTCGGAGATGCGCACCTGCGCGGCGCTGATCTCCAGCCTGTCGACCTCGCCGGAGGAGCTTTCGGAACAGTACACGGAGGATGTAGCGGGGCTGCGCGTCACGCTGATTGATGAGGACGGGACGGTTGTGTATGACAGCGACGTCAGCGGTACGCTGGAAAATCATGCAGACCGCGAGGAGGTGCAGGAAGCAGAGGCGGACGGCGAGGGCTGGACGACCCGCTATTCGGATTCGCTGGATTCTGAACTCTATTATTACGCGGTGAAGCTGGACGACGGCTCGATTCTTCGGATCAGCAAGGAAGAAGCCAGCATCTGGGGCATTTTTACGGGCACGCTGAAGGGGATTATCGGAGTCGGTGTGATCATGCTTCTGGTATGTATGCTTCTTTCACGCCGAATCACAGCCAGCATCGTGAAGCCGATCGAGCGCATGGCGGACAACATAGACAGCGTCGGTACAGAAGGCATCTATGAAGAACTCGTGCCGTTTGTCATGACCATCCGCCAGCAGCACGAGGACATCCTGCAGAGCGCAAATATGCGGCAGGAGTTTACGGCGAATGTCTCGCATGAGCTGAAAACGCCTCTGACGTCTATTTCCGGTTATGCAGAGCTGATCGAGACCGGGATGGCGGGAGAAAAAGAAGTGCGGCATTTTGCACATGAGATCCATCGCAGTGCGCAGAGGCTGCTGACTATGATCAATGATATTATACGCCTTTCTCAGCTCGACAGCGGAAAGCTGGAATTGCCTCACAGGACAGACGGCCCTGCCGCGCAGGATGGCAAAGATGAGCATCGTGCTTCTGCGGATTCAAAGAGCGGAGGTGATGCTGCGCAAAATGATGATGACGGACAAAAGACAGAAGCCGCAGCCGATATTGTAGATCTTTATGCGGCCGCTTGCGGCTGTGTGGATGGCATGCGGCTGAACGCAAAGAAAAACGGCATTCAGATCTCATGCTCCGGTGAGTCCTGCATGATCCATGGCGACAGGAATCTGATTGAAGAACTGATTACCAATCTTTGCGACAACGCCATACGTTATAATAAGCCGAATGGCAGGGTGGATGTTATCGTACAGGAGCAAAACGGCCGCCCGATGCTGCGTGTAAAGGATACGGGCATCGGTATTCCCAAGGAGAGTCAGGAACGTGTTTTTGAACGATTTTACTGCGTCGATAAGAGCCGGTCGAGGAGTACCGGCGGCACAGGTCTTGGACTTGCCATCGTAAAACATATCGTCGCGCTGCACCATGCGCAGATTGAACTCAAAAGCGAGGTTGGAGAGGGAACGGAGATTACGGTGTGGTTTTGAATTAGGCCGGCCGCAATCCCATTACAAAAAACTTTCATTTCCGTTAATCTGTTTGATTCTATTCGACACACGATAGTCACAGGCAATGCTGAAAAGCCTTGATTTTAGCGGAAAGGTTGGAAATAAAAATTTAAATCATTATTAAGATTCCGCATCTTGACTATTTTTAGTAAATAGTGCCATAATATAGAGATTCTATAATTCAGAGGAGCAAGGGTCGGAATGAAGAAAAAGCATAAAAAATTACAGGCTGCTGTTCTAATTATCGTATGCGTGATACTGGCAGGCCTCTGCGGAGGCGGGTATTACCTTTACAGGCAGGTGAACAGCGGTCTTTTTTTTGAGGAGACAACGCTGAACGGATATGATGTCTCGGGGAAGAGCTGCAGAGAAGTTTTAGCTATGCTGACAGAGGATTACAGCGCCCCGACTGTTACCATCACGGAGGGTGGAGAGACGACCCTGACCCTGACACTGGAGGAAATGGGTTATACGATTGATCAGATGAGCCTGCTCTCCGATATACAGGCCTGTATGCGGGATCAGAATCTGAGCCTGCTCTTTAGTCTGGCGAAAGGGAATGACTTTGAAGTAGAGGTCTCTTTTGACTATGATGAAGACGTGTTCGCCTCGGCAGTATCGGTTGTGAATTTTACCATACCGCGTGTCACCAGCTCCGACGCGACGCTGGAATACAATGGCACCGAATACTATATCGAGCCGGAAAGCTACGGCACGGAATTTGACGACGCAGATCTTCAGACTTATATAAAAGATTACGTGGACAATCTGGTGGCTGAGGATCGTCCGCAGGAAGACGCGGTGATTGAATTCCCGGAGTCGTTCTACTATGTGCCGGAAGTCACGCAGGACGATCTGGATCTGAATTCTCTGATGGACATTTATAATTCCTACTGCAAGGCCGTAATCACTCTCACCTTTGGTGAGGAGGAGATTGTTCTGGATTGGTCGACGATTCAGGACTGGCTGATCATTGACGGCGAGCTTGCCTCGATCGACGAGCAGCAGGTGGAGGATTTTGTTTACAACCTTGCGGCAACATACAATACACTTTATCTGCCGCGTACTTTTACGACAAGCAATGGCGAGACCATTGAGTATGAAAGCAGCGACTATGGCTATCAGATTGATCAGAGCGGAGAGAAAGAGCAGCTGATCGCAGATATTACGGCAAATACCGAGGTCACCCGTGAGCCGACCTATTCAATGACAGGCCTTGCGCGCAACGGTGTTGACGATATTTGCGGCACATACGTGGAGGTTGATCTCACCAGCCAGCACATCTGGTATTACAAGGATGGCGAACTCATTGTCGAGAGTGATTGTGTCACCGGTAAGCCGACCGAGGAGCGGGAGACGACGACCGGAGTATTTATGATTCCCTATAAGCAGACGGATGTTACACTTTCGGGAGGTACCGGATCGAGTGCATGGGAGACGGATGTGACCTACTGGATGCCGTTCCATGAAGGACAGGGCCTGCACGACGCGACCTGGCGCTCATCGTTTGGGGGAAGCATTTACAAGACCAACGGCTCACACGGCTGTGTGAACCTGCCGTATGATGTGGCTGAGACTATTTACAACGAACTGGATGAACGTACACCGATTTTCCTTTACAAGACGGAATAAAACAAGAAGCTTTCGGGAGGACAACTTATGAAAGGAATTATACTGGCGGGCGGCTCGGGCACGCGCCTTTATCCGCTGACAAAAGTGACGAGCAAGCAGCTGCTCCCCATCTATGACAAACCAATGATTTATTATCCGATGTCTGTGCTGATGAACGCGGGCATCCGGGATATTCTGATCATCTCCACGCCGATGGACACCCCGCGCTTTGAAGCCCTTCTGGGAGATGGTCATCAATTCGGCGTCCGTCTTTCTTATGCGGTGCAGCCAAGCCCGGACGGACTTGCGCAGGCATTTATCATTGGCGCGGATTTTATCGGGGACGACACGGTTGCCATGGTTCTTGGAGACAACATTTTTGCCGGACACGGGCTGAAAAAACGCCTCAAGGCTGCGGTGGAGAATGCCGAGAACGGCAGAGGAGCGACAGTATTCGGCTACTATGTGGACGATCCGGAGCGCTTCGGCATCGTGGAGTTCAATCGGGACGGGCATGCCGTTTCCATTGAGGAGAAACCGGAGCATCCGAAGAGCAATTATTGCGTGACCGGTCTGTATTTTTACGATAACAAAGTGGTCGACTATGCGAAAAATCTGCAGCCTTCGGCCAGAGGCGAGCTGGAGATCACCGATTTGAACCGCATTTATCTCAATGCCGGGAATCTCAATGTAGAGCTTCTGGGACAGGGCTTTACCTGGCTGGACACCGGTACGCATGAGAGCCTCGTCGAGGCTACCAATTTCGTCAAGACTGTGGAAGATCATCAGCACCGGAAGATCGCCTGCCTTGAGGAAATCGCCTACCTGAATGGCTGGATTACCCGCGAGGAAGTGCTTGAGCTGTATGAGGATTTGAAGAAGAACCAGTACGGGCAGTATCTGATGGATGTTCTGGATGGGAAATTCCTTGATGTACTGCACTGAAATGTTGCGCAGATTAAAAGGACTTTTTACAGGAAGAGAGTATGAGTACAGAATATCCAAAACAAACAGGGAACTACCCTCATCTGCGTCCGGGGGCAAAGCACGCGGACGAGAGAACCGCTCCGGGTTTTGACGATATTCAGGAGCGGTTGTTTTTGACAGCCTACGTATTGTGGCTGTCAGCTGCGGTTCTGAAGCTTACCATGTGGAATTATATCACACCCGCGGCAAAAGTGTTTTCACGTATTCAGCTGATTGCATATCTGCTCCTTGTCGTGCAGTTTTTTGTAAAGCTATTATCAAGGCTTCCATCAAAGCATGGCGCGGTCAATAAAAGGAATACTTCGCGTTTGAACACTGTATGTTTGAGTGCGTGTTTGAGCCGCGCAGATGTGCTCGGTGTCATCCTGATCTTTTTCAGCGCGGTGCTTGCGTGGCGCTCCCAGTACAATCGGCAGATCCTGCCGGTGATGCTTTTTTTGTATTTTTCTGCTGATATCTCATATAAAAAAATACTGAAATGTACCGTAGCAGTTCAGCTTGCTGTCATGGCAGCCGCAGCGGCCGCTTCCGGCTGCGGACTGATCGAAGATATCCTCTGGTATGAGGGCGACCGTGTAAGACACAGCCTTGGGTATGATTACTGCGGATTTCCGGCACATATCATGCTGTTTGTGACAATGGCCTGGCTTTGCATACGGGGGAAGGCACGCTGCATCGACGCGGCTGTTCTTTTGGTATTGAATGGAATATTATACTACTTTACGGATTCGCGATCCGATCTGCTGCTGGCGGTTATTGGCATTGCCGGCGCGTTCTTGTGGGGACGGGATTTTTCAGAAGAATCCGCAGGCAAAACAGCAGGCAGGCGGTTTGTGCGGATTTTCAGCTCTTTCAGAATTTTCGTGGCAAAGTTTGGCTTTCTCATCGCATTTGCTGTTTCTGTTGTAGTTCAGTATTTTTACAATTCAGATAACGCGTTTTGGTACCGCATCAACGAGACACTGAACGGACGTCTGCAGTTGGGACATGACGCGATTCGTGAGTATGGATTTTCTCTGTTTGGCAAAGTGATACACTGGTATGGCCAGGGCAGCCTGCGTCTGGATGATTCGCTCGTCTATAATTATGTGGACAATTCCTTTGTAAAAGAGCTTCTGACTTATGGATGGGTACTTGCTGTATTGCTGCTTATCGGATTTTATTTTACGGGGAAAAAACTGGCGGAACAAAAAGAGTGGATGCTTTGTTGGGCTTTGTTGGTTACCGTGGCCTATTCGATGATCAACGCACAGCTGTGCTTTCTTGCTTTTCAGCCGTTTATTCTGCTGCCGGGGATGCTGTTCGCGTCGAATGGGAGCTTCGCATCAGATAAAAGCTTCACATCAGATGGGAGGACACAGCAATCCACTGTAAGACAAACGTCAGCAAGACAAACGTCAGCAAGACAAACGTCAGCAAGACCAACGTCAGCAGAACAAACGTCTGCGGGAAAAGCGGTTGTCGGAAAAATTGGACGAAAATCCGCGCAGGAATTCGGGAAAAAGACAGAAACAGCTCCGCAGAGAATGCGCTTTCTAAACACAGAGATCGACAACATCACTTTTGAAGAAGCGCTTGCGTGGATTGAGTTACATCTGGATAGCACTGCCGCCTACATTGTCACCCCGAACATTGACCACATTGTGCGTCTGGAGACAGACACAGAATTTCAAAAAGCGTATCAAGGGGCTTCTTTGGTGCTGACGGATGGGCAGCCGCTCATCTGGATATCCAAATGGCTGGGGACGCCCATTAAAGAAAAGATTTCCGGCTCCGACCTGTTTCCACGAGTCTGCCGGCTGGCTGCGAAAAAAGGCTACCGAATGTACTTCCTCGGCGCGGCGCCGGGTGTGGCGGATATGGCTGCTCAAAAACTGAAAGCAAGCTGCCCAGGACTGCAGGTCGTTGGCACCTGCTCGCCGGAATACGGTTTCGAAAAAGACGAAGGCCGGGTCAGAGAAATCTGGCGGGACATCCATCAGACAAAGCCCGACATCCTGATCGCGGCGCTTGGCACGCCGAAACAGGAAATTTTTCTCTGGCAGTATCAGGACGAGCTTCAGGGAATGCTGGGAATCGGCATCGGCGCGGGGCTCGACTTCGCGGCCGGCAACGTAACGCGCGCACCACGCTGGATGCAAAAATGCGGTCTTGAATGGTTCTACCGTCTCTGCCATGAGCCGAAGCGCCTCTTCAAACGCTATCTGGTAGACGACTTGAAAATCCTGCCGATCGTGTGGAAGTATCGGAAGTGAATCCTTCACGGGATTATAAAACGTGACGGAAATTGCAGCCTGCGGACGAAGCAGCGCGGACAAAGCAATGTGCAGAAAGAGGAGGGCAACATCAGTGAACATCGCGGTCGACCTTACTTCGCTGGACGATAACTTCACAGGAATCGAGCGCTATGCGCTGAACATGACGCTGGAACTGATAAAGGGGAGCCGGACGCTGTCAGGATCAGAAGTCACAGTGTCAGAGGTAACCGGCAGCGATACTTTTGAACTCATTTTCAAGAATCAGATATTTCCTGACTTCAAACCGTACAAGAATCAGGAAAACATCCATATCCACATTCTGCCGGGATGTAAGAAGCTGCTGTTCAACCAGTGGCGTCTGCCGCGCTATCTGAACCGTCTGAAAGCAGACTATTACCTGTTTTTCGCGTTCCCGATGCCGATCCTTCTGCGAAAAAAGCATGTACTCTCCACCATCCATGACATGGGCTGCTGGGATTGTCCGGAGACCATGAAAACGCCGATGGTCTGGTATTTTCGTCTGTCCTACCGATGGGCCGTGCGGCATGCGGAACGTACCATTACCGTTTCCGAATTCAGCAAAAGCCGGATACAGCAGATTCTGCATGTGCCTGAGGAAAAAATACTGGTCACTTACAATGGTGTGTGCGGAAAATTTCTGACGGAAGAAAGCGAGCCACCGTTGTATGCCCCTGCAAAGTATGTTGACGATTCATCAGTGGGCTCCGCCGCAGGCCCCGTTGTCACATGCAACACCGATACAACCGGATTACATGATGACGAATCAGCAGAACAATTATGTATCCGTCTGCGGCAAAAATATCATCTCCCTGACGAATACATTCTTTGCCTTTCTACACTCGAACCACGCAAGAACATGACATTGCTTTTGAATGCATATCTGGACCTGTACAGGCAGGGAAGCATAAAAACAAAGCTCGTGCTTGCCGGGCGTAAAGGCTGGAAGATCGATGAACTGCTGCGGGAAGCGGGAGCGGCAGAGCCTGTAAACAGTTCAGAAAATGCGTCTGGCGCAACAGATGCAACAGGTATTTCAGAGGCAACGGAAGCATCAGGTACAGCGGATGCGACAGATGCGACAGATGCAATTCCTGTGACAGTAACCGGATTTGTCGACGACGGCGATTTGCCGGAGGTATACCGGATGGCAAAATACTTTGTCTTCCCATCCATCTATGAAGGCTTCGGGATTCCGCCGCTGGAAGCAATGTCGCAGGGCGTGCCTGTGATCTCTTCCGATGCGGCATCCATGCTGGAAGTGCTCGGTGAAGCACCGCTGTATTTCCGGAGCGGAGATGAGGAAGACCTGAAACGGGCGATTCTTGCGATGGAAAGCCTTACAGAGGCGGAGAGAGCGGACAGGGCGGCTGCAGGACTCAGGCAGAGCCAGAAATTCCGGTATGGGCAGGAAGCAATGAAAGTAAGAAAGTACCTGCATAGCTGCGATGGCATCGAACGGACAGATTCTGGTCGAAAGCGTCAAGACGGAAAATAATGTCTGGATGGACAGAAAGGAAAATAGATATGAGTAACTACAGCAAACTCTATTTTACAATAAAAAAATACGGCGGTGTGTTCAAAAATATTGTTCCCAGACAGACACGAATGGCTTTGAAGGATAAGCTGGTGCAAAAGAACATCTCAGAGTTTTTGAATACAAAAAAGCCCTATGACAGCAAGGCCTGGCCGGAAGGAGTGAACCTGATCGGCAGCATCCGCGCTGAGATGGGGCTTGGACAGAGCTGCCGCCTTGTAGCACGGCAGCTGCAGATGAGCGGCTATCCGTTTTCTATCTGTAACATCGGATTTGACGATAACCTGCGGGAGGACGACCACTCCTGGGACGATTATATTTCCGCAGAAGTGCCGCCGCTCTCGCGGGCAACACTGGACGATCGCTCACAGAACAATCAGCGTCCATTCTCGCAGGAGGCGGAACGTGCCGCTGATGGGACAAACGTTTCGCGTCCGAACGGTTCATCGGAATTACCCTATGGGATCAATCTCTTTCATGTGAACCTGTGCGAGATGGGAAACATGTTTTCCGCCAATTCATCGTTTTGGGACGGCCATTACAACATCGCTTTCTGGCTCTGGGAGCTCGAAGACTTCCCAAAAGAATGGGTGAAATACTGCAGTCTTTTTGATGAAATCTGGACCCCCTCTGCATTTGCGGGGCGCGGCATGCAGAAAGCGATAGAAGTGCCGGTGCGGACAGTGCCCTACCGTCCGACCGCACCCTATGACGATTCCTGTACGCGGGATACCTTTGACTTGCCTGAGAACAAATTCCTTTGCCTGATTATGTATGACTCCAACAGCACCACCGGACGCAAAAACCCGCAGGGCGCGATCGCGGCCTACCGGAAGGCATTTCCACAGGAAGATCCGGACTGCGGCCTTGTGATCAAGATCAACAACGCAAAGGAAGAGGATGTGCGCCGTCTGAAAAAAGAACTCGACGGCTACTGCAACGTCTACTTTATCACCAAAGTAATGAAAAAAGAAAAGGTAAACAGCCTGATTCGCTGCTGTGACGTCTACCTTTCCCTGCATCGGTCCGAGGGTTTCGGTCTGGTCATCGCGGAGGCCATGCTTCTTGGAACACCCGTGATTGCCACCAACTATTCCTCCAACGTCGAATTCATGAGCGAGGAGGCTTCCTGCCTCGTGGATTATCAGCTGATCAAAAATCTGCACACTGAAGGTGCGTACAAAAGGGGCTGCATCTGGGCAGACCCGGATCTGGATCAGGCCGCTGACTACATCCGCCGTCTGAAAAACGACCGGGTATACTATGAATCAAAAGTGACTGGCGGCGCGGCCTGCATCAATCAGAAGCTGAATGAGGAGGAACTGAACGGGTTGTGGAGGGAGAGGATCGCGGAAATCAATTGTGCGTTTGACACTGTTTAGAGAGCGTAATATAATGACAAAAAAGCTTTTGTACAGAAAGGTGGCAAAGAGTCATATAGAAAACCTCTGACCAATCAATAATCTGGATTTGGACATTGAACAGTTTAATTTACTGATTGGAGAACAGGCTACCGGTAAAAGCACGGTTTGCAAAGCAATCTTTTTCTTACAGGAAGTCAAGGAAATTCTGTCTACAATGTCGCGGTCGACGGGAAACCGGATCCGGGATTTCCGTCATCTTTGAACAATCGGATTAAGAATGTCTTTATTCAATTGTTCGGATATACTTGGAAGCTGCCGCTTAAATAGATGCGCTAAAACGACAAAAATCACATAAATATCTCATAAATCAAAAAAATTCCAATTGTTTTTATTGGTCTTATATGGTAGTATGGTAATGCTTAATTTTTCTCTACATAGGAAACAACAAGATATCCTCACAATTAATAAGAGATTATGCATAAAAGAATTAAACTTTGAGATAATTACTACTACAATATACCCTAAGGTGAATCAAATATGAAACTTTTGTCAATCGTGGTTCCATGTTATAATGAAGAACTGTCCATTCCTTATTTTTATGATGCTTTATCTGATGTAGGGAGTACTCTGCTAAAAAATCAGATTGAATTTGAAATTATTTTTGTGGATGATGGATCGACAGATGATACGCTTGCTATTATAAAGAAATATATGAAGCAGGATTCCCGTATTAAATATGTTTCATTTAGCCGAAATTTTGGGAAAGAAGCAGCTATGTTTGCAGGTTTGGAGAATTCAGCTGGAGACTACGTGGCTATTATGGATGCTGATTTGCAGGATCCGCCTTCGCTATTGCCGGAAATGCTGGAGATTCTGGAACATGAAGATTATGATATGGTAGCAACGAGAAGGGTTAATCGTGTTGGAGAGCCTCGTATTCGCTCTTTTTTTGCGCATCATTTTTATAAATTAATAAATCGGTTTATAGATTTTGAAATCGTGGACGGCGCAAGAGATTATAGGCTTATGAAAAGAACTGCGGTAAATGCTATTTTATCTGTACGGGAATACAATCGTTTTAGCAAAGGTATTTTTGGTTGGATAGGGTTTAAAACAAAGTGGCTGGAATATGAGAACCAGAAACGGGTGGCTGGAGAAACAAAATGGTCTTTTATAAAGCTGTTAAGATATTCGATTGAAGGGATTACTGCATATACTACGTTGCCATTGACCATTTCACTATGGATTGGAATGATCATGTGTATTATTTCCATAATCGGAGCAGTGTATGTGGCGGTTGGGACTCTTATTTCCGGCCAATCTGGTCAAGGGTGGGCTTCTCTGGTATGTATCATTCTTTTTTTGGGAGGAGTTCAGCTTTTCGGTCTGGGAATTGTTGGGGAATACCTTTCAAAAACTTATCTGGAAAGTAAAAGACGTCCAATATATATTATACGAGAGAGTAATATTTTGTCGTCTGAGAAAAAACCATTAGGATCTTAAAGAAATTAGAGTTTTTCTTTTTGAATATTAATATAGTGAAATGAGGATGCTGGGATGCATTACTGGGATAAGCTTGACAAGGATAAACGAAAAACAATATTACTTCTCAACTGGAGAGACATAAAAAATCCCAAAGCGGGAGGCGCGGAAGTACATACTCATGAAATGATTAAAAGGAGCGCTGGTACGAAATATCGCACAATTCATATTTCTCCAATGTTTCCAGATGCATTGGATTCGGAATGCATAGATGGTGTCCATTATATTAGAAGGGGCGGACCCTTTTCTGTAATTTTTTGGGCTTTCTTATATTACAAAAGGAATCATACAAATATTGATATTGTTATTGACCAGTGTAATGCACACCGTTTTTTTACAAAATTTTGGGTCCCAAAAAGAAAACGGATTTTTTATACACATCAATTGTATCGCGAGTTATGGGATATTATGTTGCCGGGGGTTGCAGGAAAAGTAGGAAAAGCATTGGAATCTCCTCTTTTAAGACTGAATAAGAATGATACAACTATTACCGTGTCCGAGTCTACTAAAAACGGATTGATTGAAGTAGGCTTTAAGCCTGAAAACATATTTTTGATTCCGAATGGCTTGAATTTTCATCCGAAATCTTTTTCTGAACTGAAGGAGAAAGGAAAAACACCGATTTTTATATATGTAGGCAGGTTTGTTCCATACAAGGGAATTAATAAAGCGGTAGAAGCTTTTTGTCGTGTTCATCAAGAATATCCGGATTCTAAATTGTGGATTGTTGGAAGAACGGATGAAGATTATGTTGCGCAGGTGTTGCATCCTATTTGTGTAGAATACAATGTTACAGATGGAGCAAAGGACAATGATGATATAAGATATTTTGGATTTGTCAGTGAACAGAAAAAATATGATTTACTAGAGAAAGCTGTTGCTCAGTTATTTCCTGCTACTCGAGAAGGCTGGGGGATTGTTATTACAGAAGCAGCGGTTATGGGGACGCCTAGCATTGTGTCGAATTGTCCTGGATGTGTTGATGCTGTTGATCATGGCAATGCAGGCTATTTATGCCATGAAAATACGGTTGATGAAATAGTGAAATATATGAAAGATGCTATTGAAAATAAGGAAGAATATGAGACGATGCGAAAAAAGGCATATAATTATTCTGTTCAGTTTAACTGGGATAATTCGGCGCAATTTTTCGACCAGCTTATTGATGGTAAAGTAAACTTGTGACGAAATGTATGTTTTATATCTCTGGATGGAGAAGCTGTTTTATGAAAAAAGGTGTTCTAAAGGAAGCATTATATTTAGCTGTTGCGACTGCCTTGCTGACGATTATATTAGTAGTTACAATGGACTTGACTAATGTTAATTTGCAAAGTCCTTTTGAATATAATGGTGATGTAGTGGGAGTACTTTCAGAAATAAAGAATTTGACGCTGGGGAATGGTTTGTACTTTAATCCAAACTTAGCGGCTCCATTTGGAAGCAACCAATCATTGACTGTAAAATGCAACTTACTTCATTATGTATTTATTCGAATTATAGCTCTTTTTACAAATGATGCGGCATTAATACTTAATTCATTTTATTTGCTTACTTTTTTCTTGGTTATGTGGGCATCTTATATTGCTTTTAGATGCATAGGTATAAAACAATGGATAGCTACCGTAATATCTATTATATATAGCTGTCTCCCGTATCATTTTTTTAGATATGAACAACATATTTTTTTAGCGGCATACTATACGATTCCAATGGTTTGCATTTCTTTATATTGGTTCTGGAAGGGAGAATTATGTAAAACTAAACAAACGCAGGTAGATAGAAAGCGTATCGGCCAAGAGAACAGTTATTTTGAGAAAAAAAAATTATGTATTAGCTTAGTCTCTGTTTTCTTACTGGGATTGGCAGATTTATATTATTCAGCATTTTATATGATCATACTGTTGTTTTCTATGATTATATTGACACTTGATAAACATGATATCAAATATGTTATTTTGTCTATATTTCATTATTGTGCGTTATTTGTAGGGCTTTTAATATGCTTATTACCTTTGATATTTAACTATTTTAAGTATGAAAGTGGCGACTCTCGCTTGGGTGAACGAACATTAGATGAGTTGTCCTATTATAGTTTAAACATTATCCAAATGCTGCTACCGAATCAAAATCATAGGATTTCTTTCCTGAGATCAATTAGAAGTGAGTTCGACAGTTATTTTCAGGTAACAGAGAATAGTATGTCCTCTCTTGGAATAATACTTGCAATTGGGCTAATTATCTGTTTCGTTAATTTGTTTGCCTTAAACCGCAATAATAAATTGAGCATTGATATGAAAGGCATATCAAGGATAAACGTTTTCTTAATTTTGCTATCGGTGAATGGAGGATTTAGTTTTTTTATAGGATTATTTTTAACTGCAAGTATTAGATGTTACAATAGAACTATTGTTTATATTGCTTTTTTCTCCGCAATGGCAATAGCTTTATACGTTCAAAGTGGATGGAATAATATTAGCAAGCGCATTAGGAAACAAGGACTTGAAAAGGTATTGAGAACTGTAGTAGCGTGTGTTTTGATCTTAATTTGTGTTGTAGACCAAATTCCAAAAGACGTGGCGACTGGATCATATTATTCTCCAGAACAAGGTTCTTATTTGACAACGATTGAAGATGTAGAATCTGATTATTATAGAGATCTAAGTTTTGTTCAGAAAATTGAAAGCTTTTATGAGGATGATACAAAGATATTTCAGTATCCAATTGTTACGAATTATAATTCTAATCAGTGGCCTAATAATGAAACAGGAGCTTATAATTCTATGAGGCCATATTTGCATTCTACAGGAAAAACATCTTGGAGCTATGGGGCAAGTGTTGGAGATAAGACAGATTACTGGTTAAGAATGCTTCAAGAGGAAGATTTGCAAGAACAATTAAGAGTGATGGTGGTTTTTGGCTTTGAGGGTATTTACATTGACTCGGATGGCTATGAAGATGATGAATTAGAGAACCTGTTGCAATCTATAGTGAAGATTACCGGAACTTCATATATATCAACAGAGGATAATGCGTTATATTTTTTTGATATACAAGAATATGCAAAAATGCTTAGGAAAGAACTTGAAGAAAATGGTGAGCTTGAAATAATAAAAAATAGGTATATGGTTTACTTTGAAATGAGTGATGGTTTTTATGGGACGGAAACCTCTGAGGAGGATACATGGAACTGGAGTGTCAATGATAGTGAAATTCTGATATATAATTTATATGATGAAGAAATAACTATTACTATTAATTTTGAAATGAAAGCGCTGTTGGACGATGAACAGGATATTAATTTGACGATTAATGGAGAAAATTTTGTTTATACAGTATCATCAGTACGTCAGTCGTATGAGTTATCCATCACATTAAAATCAGGAATTAATTATTTGAATTTTTCATCAAATATTCCGAATACTGTATTGGAGACTGACAGTAGGGAACTTTGCTTTTGTGTTTTCAATTTTGGCATAGGATCTGCTAGTTATGAGAGTGGAAATTAATATCATGGATCCTGTTTTACTGAAAAAGTTTTTTCATAATTTAAGGATTAGGAGCGAAGTATAGAAATGCAAGAATTTCAAGAAAAGGATAAAGATTTGGTTTCTGTTATTATTCCTACATACAACCGGGCGAAGGTCGTTAGTGATTGTGTTAGGTCAGTACTGCATAGTTCATATTCAAACATTGAAGTTTTAGTAGTAGATAATTGTTCTTCGGATAATACAGTTGAGCTAGTTAATGAACAGTTTCATAATGCGAACGTAAATGTGATTCCACTCACAAAAAATCTTATGGCAGCAGGAGGACGAAATGCTGGAATAAAATCTGCATCAGGTGAGTTTTTGCTGTTTTTAGATAATGATAATATTATTTATCCAGATATGATTGAATTGCTGGTGAATGAATTAAAAAAGGATAAGTCTATTGGGTTGGTAGGACCAATATCAATTAATGTAAATCAGGGTAGTACTATGTGGATGGCAAGTGGAGACTATAATTTTTTTACATCACGCCCCAAAACGTTATTTGCAGGGAAGAAAGTTGATGAGCAACCACTTGAGCCAAGATACAAAACATGTTATTCCCCGAATGCAATGATGGTACGTCGTGAGGCATTGGAATGTGTTGGGGGATTTGACCCACTTTATTATGCAATGTATGAAGAAGCTGACTTTGGATATCGAATTTTAAAATCGGGGTACAAGGCGTATATTGTAACGGGCGCAAGGACAAATCATTTGTATTACGTTAATGAAGGAGAACAATCTAAATTAAGAGTAGCGGGAATTGGTTTTCCGGAGCGAGCATATCATTTTGCAAAGAATCGCTCGATTTTTATGAAAAAATATGCTAAGTGGTATCACTTGTTTTTCTATTATTTGTTTTTTGTCCATGCTTTTGCATTTTATTATTGTATAATGGCATTAAGGTATAATCGAAAGGATATTGCGAAAGCGTATTTTATAGGAACATATAAAGGGTTAATAATGAAGGCTTCCAGATCCGTTAAGGTCGAAATATAATCATTTCTAAAGAGTAATGGGAAAGGAAATTAGCGATGCGAAAAAAGGTGCAGAATGTTTTGGTATATTTCAGAGATTTTTTGATTATTGGAATGACTTCTTTTTTTTCATGCTGGTATTACTATAATATTAAGCAAGGCTTTCCGGTATATGGAGATGATCTTGCTAATCTAGTTCGTTACAATAATATCAATTTACGCGGATATAATAGAGAAATTGTTAATATTTTATGGGAATTGGTAAGTCAATTTGTATATGCAGTAAAGGGCTTTACAGAAGATGCTGCACGCTTGCAACCCTCTTTATTGTATGCGATGATTGTCGGTTTGTCTTTGGTTTTGATTTTGATTTTAAAAAACAAAAAAGATACATTTTTTGAAAAATGGTCATTTCTCCCTTTTTTTATTTATATGATGTGCTTACTTAATGATGGATCATCGGAGTATTTTGGGGCTTCAGAAGCTGTAACGGTATATCCTTTTGATTCACATGAGACGTCAATCATATTTTCATTATTGATTTTTATTATTTATGCTTTAATTCATCGTGTTTGTTGTAGAAAATATAAAGTTGTCTTATCCATTTTATTATGTATTGTTATGCTATATGGCTTGAAATTTACAGATGGCATTTTTGTTGTGATTGGTGTTATTCCTTTTGCAATTGTTGTATTATGGAATTTTACAGTTAAAAAGGGAAATTACAAGGAATTTCTTATTGTGCTTTTTGCGTTACTTATATCTGTTTTATTGTTACGAGTAGGGGCAAAATATATAGATAAGTTGAGTTTTTTGAATTTGGATTCGGATTCGCAGTATGGAGGTACTATATATGGTATTTCTAATTGGGGCGGAATAACAAGTTTAATTACTAGAATTAATGTATATATTTGCGGGATTTTAGGGGTTTTTAATTGTTTATTTTTTGACAAGGCAATTCTAAATTTGAATACATTTTCTTATGCTGTTCGCATACTGATAATTTGTATATATATTATAATTGCAGTAAAAATAATTAAACAATGGTGGAGAAAACAGTATGATGAAAACGATGACGTTGTTGTCGCATTAATTTTAGGGACTGCTATACTTAGTATAATATTCGTACTTGCCGATTTTGGTGGAATGTATATTAATATAAGGTACCTTCCAGCTATATTACCATTTTCCGTTATAGTGTTAAGCGTATCTTGGGAAAAAATGTCTGCAAAGTTATGTACAATAATTAAGAATTCTAATATTATTGTTTTTGCTTCTTTTTTGCTATTGATATTAATTTATATACAACCGGTTTATGCGAATGCAGTTGATAATGAATATGATAAATTGTTGGATAGTATAGCTGAACTTGTTGTGGAAAAAGATCTGGGAAATGGAATAGGCCCCTATTGGGCTGCTTATAACCTTTCTGTAAAGATGAATAATGAATATTATGTAGATCCAATCGATTATAATGGAACATTCCTTGAAGACTCTGTTGATTCTGTAGGTGTTATGCGACAGGCACAGGATTATAATTTTATTATTGTAGCTAATACCGCTAAAACATTTACATTGTCATATAATTATAGCTATGCATTGGATGAAGATAGGTTGATAGAGCTTTTAGGAAATTTTACGGAGAAATATATTTTTGGAGAGTTTACATTATATTATTATGAGGACGGCATTGAAGACTGGGATGAGTATATATATAATACTAAAAGCGATGAAATGTATTACAACGAAGAAGTAAGAATAGTAAATGAAGCCTATATTATAGGTCCTGAAGGAAGGTTAAGTGGTTCAATTGTCTCATTGGAACGTGGAACTTACTCGATAGAGATTAGTGGAGATGATCTTGAATATATAACTGTTTCTGTAACTGCAGATAATGGTAGTTCCTTGATTGAAGTGGTGAGTATAGAAGCGGTGAATGATAAGGCTGTTTATAATATTACGTTAGAAGAGGTAAGTACGGATGTTGACTTAATTTTAGAAAACACTACTGATAATTCTATAGAAATTAATCAAATTAAGATAAGAAAAGATACTACCAATGAGGAGATTCGGTGGTAGCTTTGAACATAGTGAAGTAGGAAGATTTATTGTACTTTCTTTTTATTAGTCCTCGCAAAGAGACAAATAGTCCCTTGCTGATTGTAGGATATAGGATGTAATTAAAGGAGGCATAATAATTGTTGATTATTTGAAGAACATTATTAATAAAAATGCAAAATATTATCAAAACTTGGAAAGTATGAAGATCGTATCAAGAACATTTCTTTATTATACACAAAAATCGTAAGAACACATAATGAACTGGATAATGCATTAAAAATAAGAGGGTTAAATAAGACATTTATTGTGATGATAAATTATTTGCAAAAACAGTGACGAGGAGACAATATAATAGCTTCATTGTTGCGTTTTTTGTGAATGATGTTTACGACAATAATAAAAAGCCTTATGCTGGTTATTTTAATCTGAGAAATAAAAGGTTAGAAGCAAGACCATAAATTTTTATGGTAGAACGGACAGATATGATAAAAAAATTCTTGACTAATTCAAAAAACGTTGAAAGAAGTAGCTATATTTGGAATATGGCAGGAAGCTTGATTATGGCTTTTCAGTCGGTGATTATGCTTATGATTCTGACGAGGACAGCCGGGTTAAATGCATCAGGAATTTTTACGATTGCTTACGCAAATGCGAACCTCTTCCTTACAATAGGAAAATATGGTATGCGAAATTTTCAAGTTTCGGATATTCGTAATAAGTATTCGTTTTCAGACTATAGAAACTCGAGACTGGTTTCGACTGCGGCCATGATTCTGGTTTCTCTGTTATATCTTTTTTATGTGTCTAAAGAGAACGGTTATTCTACTGAGAAAAGCCTGATAATATTGTGGATGTGTCTTTTCAAAGTACCAGATGCTTTCGAAGATGTGTATTATGGAGAGTATCAGAGAAATGCTCGGCTGGATATTGCGTCTAAGGCAATGACAATTCGTGTTGCCTTTACGATTATATTGTTTGGGATCTTGTTGATTATTACAGGGCAATTATTGTTTTCCTTGATTATAGCTACCATTTTCACTTATATTTTGATGGTATATTTGCTTGTGGCAACAAGGGAATCACTTCATTTGGCAAGAAATAATGGAAAAGGAAAAACATATATCCTATTAAAAGAGTGCTTTCCCCTTTTTGCAGGTTCGTTTTTATCTTTTTACATAGGAAATGCTCCGAAGTATGCGATAGATGCTACTCTTTCAGATGAATTACAGGCATGCTATGGATTTATTGCCATGCCAGTTTTTGTGATAGGTCTCTTGAATGGTTTTGTATTTAATCCGATGCTGTATAAGATTTCTAGAATGTGGCAGGAAAGAGAGATTGGTAAATTCCTAAAGAATGTCCTTTTTCAGATTTTGGTTGTGGCGGTTATCACTATTATTTGCTTGGTTGGTGCGTACCTGTTAGGCATCCCGGTTTTGTCTGTTTTATATAATACAGATTTGAGTGAATTTAAGACAGAGCTATTAGTACTACTGTTTGGTGGTGGCCTTTTGGGTTTGTCTGGACTTTTGAGTGCGGTAATTACGATTATGAGAATGCAGAACTGGCTGTTGGGCGGGTATTTAATTGTTGCCGTTTTCGCTCTTCTTGGTTCAAGATATTTTGTCGGGAAGTATGCTGTTATGGGAGCAGCGGTGGAATATGCAGTTCTTATGCTGATATTGTGCGTGTGTTTTGCTGGAATTTTGACTGTGGGTATTTTACGTGCAAGAGGAAAAGAGCAGCTTTGATTTTGTTAGGTAATGACAGTGGAAAGATAGCTGGACTCTTTACGATAACAGAGTGTTTATAAAGCTGCCGAAGCGGGGGCGTCTATTGTTTATTTTTGTGAGAATGTACCGGTGTTCCGGAGGAACGGATACCGCTGTTCCGGAGGAACGATACCGTCAGTCCGGACAGCGGATACCGTTATGATTGATTAGTTACCTGTGCGAGTTTACTCGCTTAATGCCGGGTCCATCCCATATACTTCCCGCATGGACTTATAGTTCGCCGGATCGATAGGGATGATGTTCACCGTGTACCCATCGTATTTGATGCGGTCAATGATTGCTTCCGCAAGAGGTCTGTCGTCCCCGCCAAGCTGATCATACCAGCCGCTGGAATCATACTGTGAACAGAATATCGTAGATGATTTCTTACGTCTCCTGTGAAGCAGTTCCAGAATATCGTGCTGCTCTGATTCATTCGGCTTAAGGAGGAGCCATTCATCGATGATGAGCAGTACCGGGTTTGCATATTTGGCCTGTACTTTCTTGTAGGTGCCGTCGTTACGGGCCATCTCCAGTTCAAGGAGAAGGTCAGGCAGACGGATGTACTTTGTCTTGTAACGCTGTTTGCATGCCTCCATACCGAGCGCACAGGCCAGATAAGTCTTGCCGCTGCCGGTGGCACCAGTAATGAAGAAATTCCTGTGATTAGTGATGTAGTCGCAGCTGGCAAGTTTTTCAATCAGGCTGCGGTTGAGCTTACGTCCGGACGTATAGTCGATATCCGAGATATGGGCTTCCGGCTGGTCAAACCCGGCGTTCCGGATTAGCCGCTTTAAGCTGTTGCTCTTGCGGTTGTTATATTCAATGTCGACAAGCGCAAAACGATCCTCAAAGGAAACATCCTTCATTTTAGGATCATTGACCTGTGTGCAGAAACCATCCGTCATTGAGGTCATACGCATTTCAATTAATTTGTCAGTTGTGCTCTGGATACTCATGTGTCTTTACCTCCTGTAGTAATCAGCGCCTCTGGTGAGCGCATGACTGTTCCGTGTTGAAGTGGTCTTAGTTGTGGCTTCATTTCCGTTATCATCCGGCTCTGCCCATTCACTGCCGGCATCAAGGATGTTCTTGATGCTCTTGTAACTGGGTGAGGGTGTAAAGGAAAGCGCCTTCCTGCAGGCGGCTTCCAGCCGGTTGACAGAATACTTATCCGCCAGCTTCAGAAGTCCCATGCAGCTCCTGTAAGACTGCTGTTCCACGCGTTTGGAGGTGAGGATGGCATCCACCACCTGATAGGTATTTTCACCGATGCGTTCCGCCCATTTGTGGAAACGGTCGCCATTCCATTCGAGATACTGCTGATGGGAAGGCGGCATATGCTCGGTAACAGTGCTGTACTGCCCCTTGCGGCCGTATAAACGACGGTGGGAGGCGATACGGTTGTTATTATAGAAAATCTCAACCATCTTATCCGTACCCCGTACATTGACCTTGCGCTTGATATATTCATACGGGACGGAATACAACATCCCGGCGCAGGAAATGTGGTAGTTGAACTGGACGGTAGCCTGTTTCCATTCCGCCAGTTCATACGGATAAGCGGGCAGGGGAGCTAAAAGCGGAAGCTCCTCATCATGGAAGATATCATACCGGCTGCTCTTTTTCTTTTGGAACGGGCGGTGGCTGAATTCTTCCAGTTTCTGCCGGATTGCCTGATTCAACTCCGCAAGGGAGAAGAACTGTTCATTGCGCAGCCCAGCGGTGATCCATGTGGAGATATTACCAACGCTGCCTTCTGCCAGGCTCTTATCCTTAGGGTGCCGGACGCGGGCAGGGATGACAGCGGTTCCATAATGTTCTGCCATCTCCTGATAAACGGCGTTGATCCGCTGATTCTTCCAGCCCTTGTTGTGGTCAACAGCGGTGCGGCAGTTGTCCGGTACGAGGATTCTGGCTACTCCGCCAAAGTATTCGTATATGTGGACGTGGGCCGGATCACCTGCCCAGTCAACTTCAACCTGTTCCTCAGGCTTGCGGTTGATGTGCATCGTGGCGCGGCGTTTCTGCTCATCCTGCTGGATGTAATAACAGAACTGGGAATACATGAGTGGATCATCGCCAGCCCTTTTACAGCCTGTCAGATACTCTGTCTACAGGAGTTTCTTATTGACCCCGTTGCGGAGGGGTTCCTTACGGATGTATTCGTAGTCAGGCATCCGCTTGTGGGAGACAGCGGAAGTATCCGCTTTCTCCTGAAACAACATTTTCGCCAGTACATCGTCTGTCAGATTCGGATCCAGGGGTCATGCAAGGTTTTTCGCCTTGGCTGCCTTGAGCGTCTTGTTGACCGTCGCCTTGGAAACATTACAACTGAGTGCGATGTTTGACTGGCTGAGATCTAATTCGGCAAGCCGGATGATCTCACGGTACTTGGTCATAATGGTGACCTCCTTCATCTGTATTTACGCTGTAAAGCGCATGGATACAGTATAAAGGATTAATTTTATCAGCGGTACCGATGGCCGGAATGCCGGTATCGTACCAACCGGAATCGCGGTATCCATCAGCCCGGATTAGCGGTATCGTGTGTCCGGACTGGCGGTTCAGAGTATCAGAAGAGGACCGCGAAGAACCTGCAAAACGAATCCGACGCTTGAAATCCTTAAATCAATATCACATCTTGACTGTAGAACACTAAAAGAGTGGGAGTATAACCGGACATTGATAATATTTCCAGGGTTGAGATAGATGATGTTTTTATAGGAAACGACTTATCCCATAATTCAGAAATAGATAACTGTAAAATTAATGGCAAGAAATATTATGTAACCATTGTAACAAGAGGTGAGCAGGTCTGACATTGCCATATGCGAGTATTCTGGATGATCTTAAAGAGGTGCGGTAGTTATCTTAAGCACACCGGTTATTTCTGGATTGTGTGTCAAAGCAGTGAGTTCACAAATAACAATAAAGCAATACGTGGGGGTGCTATTTAATGGAAAAAGGTATAATCACAAAAAAATCCGATAGAGGGTATTCTTTTATTCAATCATCAACTGGAGAAAAAATTTTTGTTCATATAAAAAATGTTGATAAAGATATATATAAACGTTTAAAACCTGGGTGCAACGTTTTGTTTGAATCTGAAATTGGCAATAAGGGAAAATTTGCTACAAGAATATCATTAGATTTACCTTCGAGGGTTTCCGATAAGATAATAGATTTTTCAGAGGAACAAATTAGGGGACTCTTTGGAGATCTTGCAGCTGAAGATGAGAATAAGGAACGATTTAGTTCGTATTTTATTAAAACAGATGTTTATGAAAAAGTTCATAACTTTATGCCAATACGTATTTTGGTTGCTCATAAAGGTATAGGAAAATCCGCAGTATTTCGGATGTCATATTTGGAAAATATAGAGAATAAGATTTTGAGTATATGGGTTAGGCCAGATGATATTCTTAAGCTAGCAGAATCGAATGGAGAACCGGATTCTTTGGAGCTTATTAACCAGTGGAAAGCTGGATTGGAGAAATTATTAGCGGAGAAAATCATTTCTGATTTTAACGTTAATAATGACACTGAAATTATAAAACAAGTCTCAAAGAAAGGATTAAAGTTTGCTGAAAAAATTGGAATAATAGTAAAAAATGTATCTGAGATTGTTAATACTGATGAAATCAAAAAAGATATTGCAAAAAAATATAAGGAAAACCATAAAATAGTCGTTTACATTGACGACCTAGACAGAGCATGGAATGGTTCAAAGCAAAATATATATAGGATTTCGGCATTATTAAATGCAGTTAGAGATTTGTGTAATGAATCAAATGAATTATGTTTTAGAATCAGTTTGAGAAGTGACGTATATTATTTGGTGAGAACTGCAGATGAATCAACGGATAAAATAGATGGCAATGTTTTATGGCTAAAGTGGACTGAACATGAATTATTGGCTTTACTGGTTAAAAGAGTTCAAAGTTATTTTGGAAACAATATTTTCGAGAAAGATTTATTAGATATGAATCAAAATGATATGGCAGAGTATTTAAATGATATTATGGACGACACATTTAAAGGCTCGGGTAAATGGAATAATAGGCCTATTCGATATATATTTCTTTCGTTGATAAGACGAAGACCACGTGATCTTATAAATTTATGTACATTAGCTGCGCGTAATGCAAATGCCAATGGAAGAAATTTAATTGAGACTGAAGATTGGGAGGAGGTTTTTGAGCAATATTCTTCAAGCAGACTTCAAGATACAATTAACGAACATAAGTATGAATTGCCAGATATTGAACGATTATTGCTAGGAATGAAACCTAGCCATGAAATGAAGAAAACAGAAAAGCCATTTGTTTATTCAAAGGATCAGCTAGTTCGTAAGATTTGTGGAATAACGCAAAATGGTAAGTTTTTCTTTGCGAATAAAAAAGAATGTTCTGTGGATGAGTTGATTGCTTTTATGTATAAAATTAATTTTTTAAATGCTAGAAAGAATATGCCTGGTGGCTTTATAGATAGAAAGTATTTTGAAGATAATAAATATATTACATCAAGCACAGTTGATTTCGGCTATGACTGGGAGGTTCACCCTGCATTTAGGTGGGCATTATTCCCGGAAAGCAGGGATATTTTTTTACAAACAGATATTCCTCAAAACTTATAAGTTGTAAGCACTCAAACATGAGTACCACATAATGAAAGAACCCGCCAAAATGGCGGATTCCCATAAATAAGCGCATTGAAAACTGCATCAAGGCGACACTCCTTCTGGACGTTTTTGGATCATGGAAGAAGATTCTGGACAAAATCGCGGCTTGTATCGTCCGCAAGTTTGGGCAGTTCCGTCAGCAGGAGTTCCATGTAGTTATAGATGCGGAGGTTGTTTGCTTTCACAGACTTCACGAGACTGTAGATGATCACACTCGTTTCTGCTCCGCGGATAGTGTCGATGTTGCCCCAGTTTTTCCTGCCCACAGTAAGTGGACGAATCGCCCGTTCTGCGGCGTTATTGTCCATCGGGATATCGCTGTTGGAAAGGAAGACACGCAGGAACTGTTTCTGGTTGATACAATACTGAAGACCCTTGCAGGTGGCAGATTCCGGCTAAGTATGATGTAACATCCTTAAGCATAACACACCGCCTTTATCACTCTTGGAAGCAATTCATCAGTAGTGGAGGAATTGATTGAAATATTAATATCGGGTGTGCTGATATGCAGTGTATGTGAGATAGTACACGAATCGTACGAATTGCGCGACTGCAACGAATATAATTAAGAGATTATTTTATGAACTCGGTATACTTGAGAAGTATACATATATCGGTGGTTGAAATTTGTCGAAAGATTTATTATGCTTTTTTTGTAAGGCTACTTGACGCAAATCTATACATTTGTTACAATAAAAAAATCATAGAAGTGGAAGGTTAGGCAAAAATACGGGAAATTAATTGCAGACTATGAGTATCAAGATGGCAATTTTTATGCTGTACACTTTGATTAGACGTATGCCACATATATTTATTCTGAAATAAAATGTTGAAAAGTGAAAAATATGGGAAAACACCAAAGAAGAACTACAGGAAGAACAAGACTTGTATTTGGATTAAATAAACAGTATTGGCAAAGGAAGGCTCATTAGGCTGATGATAAGATGAGTGGAGGATACATTGAATAATGAAGCGTACTGAGTCTTATCGAAATCTATACCATGGAACGGATGAAGAAAGTGCTAAAAAGATTATAAGCGAAGGATTTAGATTTAGCGAAAAAGAGGAAAATTGGTGTGGAGAAGGGATTTATTTTTATGATATAAAAGCTAAGGCATGGTGGACGGCAAATCGAACGTGCGGATGCATAAAAAAGAAACATCATAAAAAAATAAAGCCTGCAGTTGTGTCAGCTGAAATAGTGAATTTATCACGTGATGAGGTGTTTGATCTCCGCTCGTTTAAAGATTTGTGCGATTTTGAAGAATTTGTTAGATTTTGCTTAGCGGGAATCACTTCTGTAAAGGATGGTGATTCAAAAAATGAAGAAGAGGAAAAAATAAATCTGCGAGGAATGCTTCTTGATTTTTACGCACATCAAATGAATATGAAATTAGTCGTGGGTGCTTTTTGGCAACGACCGCAGGAAGAGTATGAGAACGCAGCAGACTTTGCGGATAAATGGAGTATTGTATTTGGCTTTGAAACTATTTATTGCGTGAAAGACAGTGGAATAATTAGTAATATTAAGCAGACAAATATATAAATTTATGAGGAGATAACAATGAGCCAAGAATTAAGAGATGAATTTGCTAAATTTGTAAAAAAACACTATTCCCATACTCTGATGTTTAAAGAAGGCGATGATTCGGATATTTTTGAAAAAATTTTTGGGCGCAGCTTCTTGAAATTAAGGAACACGTTTCCAAATGAAGAATGTTTTGAAGTGAACTATCCTGAAAATAACACACGGCTAAAGGTCATGATAAATCCCGAATTTGCTTTTGATTATGCGGATGATTTGTGTATGGATTTGGCAGCTTGATTTTGGAGGGCGAGATGGATATAAAAAAAATGGAATCGGTATTGCGTATGGAGGATTTATATTTCAGCTACTGTTCTGTTGAGCGAGATTTAAATATTACGGAAGATACTTTGGAGATTAATTTAGATAGAGAAATAGAACCACTGGATGACCTTTCATATGACGTACAGCTGGATGTTTCGGTAAAAAATGCAAACCTTAAGGTTTTTGTTTCATCAAAAGCAAAATTTATATTTACATCAGACCCAGGAGATATGAGAGATAAGGTAGTAAAGAATAATACGGTTGCTATTATGTTTCCTTTTGTGCGAAGTCAGATTACTTTGCTTACATCGCAGCCAGGAATGCAACCGGTTATTATTCCTCCTATTAATACAGCAAAGTTTATATAAATAATATATGTATGAAGTTAATGATGCTATTTTAAAATAATATTGGATAGTCGTGCGAGTGGAATCAAAAGGGGATTGTGAAAGCAGTCTCTTTTTCCTTTGAAAAAACTGATAAAAGTGTTTTGGGTATATTGTTAAAACATTTTTTTTAAGACTGGAGAATGCTTTTAAAGATAGAGAGAAGTGTGGGGAACGGTAGATATCATTATTCGGTTTGGAAAATTTGGTTTGCCTTGAAATTTATAAAATGGAAGCATATAATGGATAGGCAGTTCCGGCCGTGTAGATTAGAATATTTCGAGGATCCCCTTTGCATTTTATTGAGATGCACCTCCATGTCCCTTTTGAATCTGCAACAGATAGGCTCGCGTAGGGCATGTATAGAGCGTTACTTTTTCGGATACAATGCGATAGGCTGTCAAAGCGCGTAGAAGTAGTGTGAATAGTTACAATTATGACAAAAGACAATGGCTTTGCATGAACTTTTTCTTGCTCTGAAATTTTTTCTCTTAAGGTATCCCAGGACATATGGGCTGACACTTTGACAAAATGAGTTTTATCCATTAAAATTACACCTCTTTGCTGATTGACTTCTTTGTACACAGGATTTATAATGAATCTCGTATCATTATATTCGGATATGGGGCATTTTATGACTAAAAAGCAGAACCTATATATTGATATATTTGCAGGATGTGGTGGTTTGTCCGTTGGCTTAATGGAAGCTGGGTGGACAGGCCTTTTTGCGGTTGAAAAAAATAAGGATGCATTTTCAACATTGAATTACAATTTGATTAATAAAAAGATGCATTTTTTGTGGCCTAACTGGTTAGAAAAAAAAGAATATGATATTAATGAACTGATAAAGGACTATGAGCAGGAACTGCGTGACTTGCAGGGGAAGATTACATTGGTTGCGGGAGGACCGCCGTGTCAGGGGTTTTCTATGGCTGGTAAGCGTGATAAAAACGACCAGAGAAATAAGCTTGTGAAGTCTTATATTAAATTTATAAAACTTGTAATGCCAGAGGCAATATTCTTCGAAAATGTGCACGGCTTTACCGTGAATTTTAAAGATAAAAAAGGGACGAAAAAATATTCCTCATATGTTGAGAGAGCATTAAAAAGATTGGGGTATAAAACATCTCATCAAATTGTAGATATGTCTGAATATGGGGTTCCTCAAAAAAGAAAAAGATTTATTCTTGTTGCAATGAAGAACCACTCTCCCAAAGAGGTTTTCTTTGTGTTAGAAAAAAACAGAGAAAAGTTTTGCCATGACAAGGGAATCAATAATAAAACAACGGTATATGAAGCGATAGGTGATCTGGAAAAGAAATGTGGGATCTGCCCATCGCCAGATACAAAAGGATTTAAGGCTGGGATATATGGGAAAGCTGAGTCGGGGTATCAGCGATTGATGCGTCAGGAAATGGAAGATTTTACTGGCGCAGTGGATAGCCATCGATTTGTTAATCATAGTAAAGATACGATTGCCTTGCATGAAGACTTATTAGAACATGCTCCGAAGGGGAAAAGAATTACACCTAAGGATCATATTGTTGATGGTTTAAAGCGCCGGGGCGTGACAGTGCTTGATCCGTATTCACAGGCACCAACAATTACATCTATTCCAGATGAATTAGTGCATTACTGTGAACCGAGAATATTAACGGTTCGTGAACATGCAAGAATACAAAGCTTTCCGGATTGGTATGAGTTTAAAGGAAAGTATACTTCAGGGGGCGTGAGAAGAAGAAAAGAGGTGCCAAGGTATACACAGGTAGGGAATGCTGTTCCGCCATTATTTGCCGAGCAAATGGGAATGGCCCTGTTGGAGGTGCTTAATAGTGGACAAAAAAAGTGATATATTAACATTTAGAGTAAGTGCCGGATTAAAGAATCTAATTGGGCGAGATTTGATCAGTGATAAATATATCGCTGTATTTGAGTTGGTAAAAAACTCCTATGATGCAGGCGCCAGCAAAGTGAATATATCCTATCTATTATCTGATGAAGGCGTTGGTCAAATTATTATTTCTGACAACGGATGTGGAATGACATACGAAGATATTATTCAGAAATGGTTGTTTGTAGCATATTCTGAAAAGAAACCACAAAATAGATCAAAATCATCATATAGAGATGAAATAAAACGAGAAGTTGCAGGCGCTAAGGGTGTGGGACGCTTTTCATGTGACAGATTAGGCGCATCTTTACAATTGATTACAAAAACCGATAAAGAAATACAGACACATGTAGTGGATGTGAATTGGAATCGATTCGAGATGGATGATACGAAAGAATTTATAGAAATTCCGGTAGATTATTCGCAAACCGGTCAGTTGCCTAGCGGTTTTGAGCATGGAACCACTCTCATCGTAAATGATTTAAGAGAAGCTTGGGATAGAGATGCATTATTGAAATTAAAGCGCTCTTTAATGAAATTAATCAGTCCGGATGCGGATAAGGGTGAGCTTCCCTTTGATATTGAGATGATTGCTCCATCAGAACAAGAAACGGATGAGAAGCTGCTGGAGGAATATTGGAAGGATCAAGAAAAGAAAGAGGATTCCAAAAAGAAGATTAACCCAGACCGTGATATTGTGAATGGGAAAATCAAAAATGATATATTTGAAAAACTAAACATTAAGACAACAAATATAGAAGTGAATGTATCGGAGGATGGGCGCAGCATTACAAGTACCTTGTCCGATAGAGGCAAATATATATTTGCCGTTGAAGAAAAAAATCGAAAGTACGGATTGTTAAAAAATATACATATCTCTGTATTTTACCTTAATCAAAGTGCAAAAGTAAATTTTACGCGCCAAATGGGTGGTGTTACTCCTAAGAATTATGGCTCGGTGTTTATCTATAAAAATGGATTTAGAATTAATCCGTATGGAGAGCCAGGACAGGACTTTTTTGGAATAGACCAAAGAAAAGCGCAAGGGTGGAAACGATTTTTAGGAACCCGTGAGATTATGGGGCGTATTTCAATAAAAGGTGATAATGAACAGTTTGTTGAAACAACAAGCCGCGCTCATGGGTTTATTCAAACGCCTGCGGTAGATATGCTTGCAGATCTGTTTGTTGAGAAAGTACTAAAAGTATTAGAGAAATATGTCGTTAATCTTATTAATTGGGGAGAACCATTAAAATCAAACCACAACCATACGATTTTGCCGGAAGAAATAGGTAGTGAGATTGTTTCGCAGTTTATCACTAATATAAATGTAGATGATATAGTGAGTGTTAACTGTAATCCGGATATTTTAACGAAGAATTCCTTTTCCAAAGAATCAGATAGTATTACTTCATCAATTAGGAAGCTGGAATCGGTAGCTGAAAAGACGCAGGATGCAGGCTTGATGAAGCTGGCTCAATCTGTTAGAAAGAAAACAGAGGCAATTTTGTCTGATAATATTAATCTGGAAGAAGATAATGCTGCAAAAGAAAAGGAACTGGAGCAGATACGCCAAGAAAGTGAGATGCGAAAAAAACAGGTGTATTTTTTGTCGGGTGCAGCCAATCAAAATGTTACTAATTTACTTGGAGGATTTCATACGGTTTACACGTTGACGGACGCTATTAAGGGAAACATTAATTTTTTACGTGAAGAATTGTCCAAAGGGAAAGCGGCCAGTGAAGAATTGGTTCTTATGGTAATAAGCGAAATATATCAAGCCAACGAAAAGGTACATAAACTTGCTGATTTGGCTATTCATGGCAATCAAGCATTGAGACAGGAAGGTGAAAACAGTATATATGATTTCATTCGCCAGTATATTGATGAGGGCTTAGCTGTTAAAGGTATAGAATACATATTGACTCCAAGTGATAAGGCATTTGATTGTAAATTTGATGCGTCTTCTATAGGGGTTATATTAGATAACATATCGAGCAATGCTATAAAGGCGGGTGCAACAAAACTGCATATATCATTAAAAGAAATACAAAATTACGTCGAGATTACGTTTACAGATAACGGCCTTGGTTTAGATAATGATATAGATGTAGATATGCTTTTTGAATGGGGAATGTCTAATAATATTAGTAAAAAAGGATTTGGAATCGGGTTGTATCATGTCAAGCAATTACTAGAAGAAATGAGAGGCACGGTAGCTATCGATACCACATATCGGGATGGTTTTAGATTGGTGGTGAAATTAAAAAGATGAATACAGTATTTAAGATTCTTTGGTTTGAGGATGAACCAGCATGGTATCGCATGGAACGGAAACGGATTGATGAGATTTTAAAAGCACATTATCTTGTCTCGGAAATTACTAGAAGAGTTGGTGATGATTTTGATGTTGCCGAATTAATAGGAAACAATTATGATTTGATTTTAATGGATTATAAATTAGCAGAAGGAAAAACTGGAGACACCATTGTATCAGCTATACGCGAAAATGATGTTTTAACAGATGTTTTGTTTTATTCATCTGAGCAACAGAGTATGTATGCAGCTTTATCTCAAGCCATGCCATCGATTGACGGCATATATTTGATGGAACGAGATTATACTAAATTTACAAAAAAGGCGGAAAAACTCATCGAAAAAATTGTAAAACGCTCTGAAGATATAGTGAATTTAAGAGGTTTTGTACTTGATAATACAAGTGATTTTGAAGTGCGTATAAAAGAAATATTAAATATTTGTTGGCAAAAGTTTAATGATGAACAAAGAGACACTTTAACAGAGCTGACTCGTTCACTGCTGGATAGTAAGAAGTCAAGGACGATAAAAAATGTAGAAAAAGCAAAAGAAGAAGATAACGTATTTACTTATGCAAATAATGAAAATTATTTATTAAGCATAGCAGATAAGCTGGATATTATGCAGAAAATACTTTTAATATTGCAATCGGATTATAATATGACGAAAACCATTGGGGCATCTGATTTTAAAAAGTATTATAGTGACAAAGTCGGGGTTTATCGTAATAAACTGGGCCATGTTATGTTTGGAGAAAAGGTAATTCGGATAAACGGAAAAGATGTGGAAATAAATCAAGAATTGCATCGCCTTTTGCGGAGAAATATTGTGGAGGTAGATAAAGCAATCCGTGATATAGAAGAATATATAACACAAACCATGTAAGCATGCAAACTGCAAAATATTGCAATTCTGTTACATTGGATTTCCCCGTTGTAAAGAGTCGATTGATAGGTTATAATGAACCTTACTGCGGCTGCGTGCTGTTATGACATATATTCAGGAGAATGATATATATATGACTAAAATTTCTGAAATCTACCATTATCGCACCATGATTGCCAGTCTGATCAAACGTGATCTGCGCGGCAGATATAAAGGCTCTGTTCTGGGCTTTGCCTGGACTTTTTTGAATCCGCTTTTGCAGCTTTTGGTCTACACGATGGTTTTTTCAACAATCATGCGTGCCGGCATCGAGGACTATTATCTGTTCCTGTTTGTGGCGCTGATTCCGTGGATTTTCTTCAGCGCGTCGCTGACAGGAGGATCCAGCTGCATCTGGGCACAAAAAGAGATGGTCAAGAAGATTTATTTCCCGCGGGAGGTGTTGCCCATTGCTCATGTGACCTGCCAGCTGGTCAATATGCTGCTTTCTTTTATCATCGTATTCGCGGCACTGCTGGTGTCGGGAAAAGGCGTGAAGCTGAGTATTCTCTGGTATCTGATTCCGGTGATTCTGGTAGAATATGTTTTGGCAATTGGCATCGCTTTTATTACCTCTTCTCTGACCGTGTATTTTCGGGATCTGGAACATATTCTGGGCATAGTTGCTATGGCATGGCAGTTTTTGACTCCGGTTATGTATTCTGTTGATATGGTGCCGGAAAGCGTTATGCCGATTTTTCTGGTGAACCCGATGACGCCGATTATCACTGCCTATCGGGATGTGTTGTATTATCAGCAGGCACCGCAGCTTACTACACTGGGCCATGCGCTTCTTTTAGGAATTGTTTTTTTGCTGTTTGGCTGGTTCCTGTTTGGAAGACTGGAACGGCATTTTGCGGAGGAACTGTAGAGCAATAAGAGAGAAATTTTGCTAGAACAGAGCGATTTGTGGGACACGGACGCATTGTTTTTTTGGAGGAACTGTACATGGAAGAGACTTATGCAATTGAAGTCGAACATATATCGAAGCATTTTAAAATATTTCTGGACAAAGGGCATGAGATTAAGGATTATGTTACGTCAAGCCGCCGCAGGAAATATGAGAACCGAGAAGTTTTGAAGGATATCAGTTTCAAGGTAAAAAAAGGAGAGGCAATCGGCCTGATTGGCCACAATGGCTGTGGAAAAAGTACCACGCTAAAGCTTCTTACGAAGATTATGTATCCTGACAGCGGTACGATTACCATGCGTGGTCGGGTATCCAGCCTGATCGAGCTTGGCGCCGGCTTTCATCCGGATATGAGTGGCCGTGAAAATATTTATATCAATGCATCCATTTTTGGCCTCACGAAAAAAGAGATTGACCGGCGTCTGGATGACATCATTGCGTTTTCCGAGCTGGAAGAATTCATTGATAATCCGGTTCGCACCTATTCTTCTGGAATGTATATGCGTCTGGCTTTCGCGGTAGCCATCAATGTAGATGCGGATATTCTTTTGATTGATGAGATTCTGGCAGTGGGAGATGTGAACTTCCAGTCAAAATGCTTCAATCGTCTCCGTGAAATCAAGGCGGAGGGGACGACGATTGTGATCGTTTCTCATTCTCTTGGACAGATTGAGCAGATTTGTGAGCGATCAATCTGGATTCATGAGGGTGTCATCAAAGCGGAAGGACGGCCCAGAGACATTCATCCGGAATATCTGGATTTCATGGGTGGAAGAAGGCAGGAGCATGCATTAAAGGAAAAAGAGCGAAGAGAGGCGAAAAAAGCTGCGGAAGAAAAGGCTGAGATAGCTGATAATAATATTTTTAATGCAAACAGCAGTTCACTTGAGGAGCAGAATCATGTGATGGCGGGGAATCAGGATGATGAGAAAGAAAATGATGTGGCTGAAGCTAATGTGAATGAATTAGCGGAGAATTCCATTTCAGACAAAGACGCTGCTGACAATTCTGATGAACCTGAAAAAAAAGCAAACTTGAAACGCTGGGGGAATGGCCATGCTCGGATTCAGCGGGTACGGATGCTGGATACGGCTGGCAACGAACAGAGTGTATTTAAAACAGGTGCAAATGTTTCCATTCAGATTGAATACAGCGTCAACCAAAAGGTGGAGGATGCCGTATTCGGGATTGGTATATTCAGAAGTGATGGCTTGCAGTGTTATGGAACGAATACGAGGATTGATAAGATTGACAGATTTAATCTGGATAAAGGCGGCATAACGACTGTTAGATTAGATAAATTGAATCTTATTTCGGGAGAATATACTCTGGATGTTGCAATCGAATGCGATCAGGGAGTTCCGATAGACTATTATAGGGAAGCATATCGATTCGAAGTGTTTTCAAATATTGGAGATGTGGGCGTAGCAAGAGTTGATCATGAGTGGACGCTGTAAGTGGGAGGATTTATTTTGGCCGGGAATAATGAAGTGATTAATTTGATAAGAAACAGTAAATTTTGGATTCGAAAAAAGACAAAAATGCAGTTGTGTTCGTTGCTTGAGGATCAAGAGAGGAGACTGCAGGCGGTAGAAGATAATGTCAGAAACCATAACAGGTATATAGAAGAACACAATGCTCATCATCAGATGATAGGTGAGGATATAAGAGAAATCAATGAAAATATCAGTCAATTCAATGAACAGATTGAGAACCATACATTGCGAATGCAATGTATGGAAGAAAATTTCCGAAATAATAACAGGTATATAGAAGAACATATCACGCATCATGAGATGATAGAAAATAATATAAGGGAGAACAATAGATATATAAAAGACCATGGTATACATCATGAACAGATAGAGCGGAGCAGGGGGGAGTATGACAAGAATGTTGAGAAGAATTTGGATGAGCTGCGGAGAGAAAACAGAGATCTTATAAAATATATGACCAAAATGAAAACGGATTCTGCGGTGGCAACTGTCGGGTTGGAGAACGAAAATGTACAGAAAGAGGAAAAACATGTTGCAGTTCCCGCTGAAAAAACAGTAGGAAGTGAATACAACGGCATTGATTATTTTGATTTTGAAGATCATTTTCGGGGTTCACGTGAAGCAATCAAAAAGGTACAGGAGCAGTACTTGAAATATTATAAAGGGAAAAAACAGGTCCTTGATCTGGGATGCGGCCGCGGAGAATTTTTGGAACTTCTGGCAGAACATGGGATAGGCGCGAAAGGGGTTGACTTTTATCCGGAATATGTTGAATATTGCAAGATGCGAAATCTGGATGTGATATGTGGGGACGCGATTGCCTGCCTGAATGATATTGATTCGGTAGACGGTATTTTTGCCGGGCAGCTGGTAGAGCATCTGACAACGAACCAGATCATTCGTCTGTGTGAGCTGGCTTATGAGAAGCTGACCGAGGACTCTTACCTGATTATTGAGACACCAAATCCGACTTCATTGGCTATTTACTCTCACGCTTTTTATATGGATCCTTCTCATATAAAACCGGTGCATCCTTTGACATTGAACTATTATCTGCAAAAAGCGGGTTTTCAGCATACGGAAATTATATACACGGAAAACAGCAAGCTTCCAGTAACAATTCCGGAGCTAAAAATAGAAGGGGTTGAAAATCTGGAGATGTTTAATGCAGCAATGAAACAGGTGGAAAATGCGTTGTTTGGCAGTCAGGATTATGCAATAGTGGCAAAAAGATAAATGCTTTAAAAAGAAAGAGGTATGAGTTGTGAAGGAAGTAAATATTGAGGCAATTCTGGAGGAGATCAGAACAGAAATTAAAGATAAAGGTTATAAAAAAGCCGACTTGAGCTTTGACGATATTGCGATTCAGAAACCTGTAGAAGAATCGCCTGTGGATGTGTTGGCACAGGAGATGGGATATCTGAACGAGAATTATTTACATGACACCAGCATTCCTTTCGAAGCGGGTAATATTGTGTCAAAGGTTATGAAAAAATGTATTCGAAAAATGGTTCGGTTTATGTTTTGGCCGGTTCTTTCATTTCAGAATCGGTTTAACGCAAGCACGGTTGCCTCTTTGAATATATTCGTGGCTCGAATGGAGCAGATGGATAGGCGGTTAGATAAGATAGAAGAGCTTCAGAAACAGATAGATACTTTACAGAACCGCGTTGAAGCTCTCGAAGCAACGATTCAAAAAATAAATGATGTGTAAAAATAAAACGGGCAGGATTAATATGGGGATGAGAGTTTTACAGCTTTTGCCTACGATATCATATGGAGATGGTGTCTCAAACGATGCTCTGGCAATCGACAATATATTACGTGAAAATGGGTATAATACGAAAATATATGCTGAGAATATAGACGAACGTCTGCAGGATAAGGTTAATACGATAGGTTCTCTTTCTAAACTTACAGATAAGGACATCGTATTGTATCATTTGTCAACAGGAACACAGCTAAATTATGAACTTGAGAAACTCGGAGGAAAAAAGCTGGTTATTTATCACAATGTGACGCCGCCGGCCTGGTTTGCTCCCTATAATCATACACTTGAGGACCTCTGCAGAGATGGCCTTGATGGAGTTCAGCATTTGCACAGCGTGGCAGAGTATTGTCTGGCGGATTCTCTGTATAATAAGGAAGAACTCATTCAATATGGATATACATGTGATATTGACGTACTTCCTATTTTGATACCATTTCAAGATTACGAGAAAGCACCGAACAGAGAACTGATAGACAAATATAAAAATGATGGATATACTAATATTCTGTTTACCGGAAGAATTGCACCCAATAAGAAACAGGAAGATATCATAGAAGCTTTTTCTTATTATAAAAAATATTATAATAAAAAAGCACGCCTGTTTTTGGTTGGATCTTACGGAGGATTGGAAAATTATTATTTGCGCCTGCGCGAATATACAGAACGCCTTGGCGTTGAGGATGTGTACTTTACGGGACATATTTCGTTTGATGAGATTCTGGCGTATTATCATCTGGCAGATGTTTTTCTTTGCCTAAGCGAGCATGAAGGCTTTTGTATTCCTTTGGTTGAAGCAATGTATTTTGACATACCCATTGTTGCATACATAGGAACCGGAGTGGCAGATACCCTGTCAGGAGTGGGCGTAGGCCTGTGCACCAAAGACCCATTGGAGGTCGCCGGTGTGATGAACCGCCTTGTAACGAATAATGAATGGAAAAAACAGGTTATTGCTGGTCAGAAAATGCGGCTGAAAAATTTCGGGTATGAGACAGTAAGCCAAAGCTTTTTGAAGCATTTAACTGATTTTATAGAAAGATAAAGACAGGTATCATCATGAATATTTATCAGATTGTTCCCAATCTCGGATACGGGGATGGAGTAGGCAACGAAATTCTGGCGATTGATCGTTTACTTAAGGAAAAGAAATATCATACCGCTGTTTATGCAATTGTGACAGATCAGAGAATCCCTTCTGACGTTGCCTATCCTTTTGATACAATGCCGGAAGTAAAGAATGATGATATTGTGATTCTTCATCTGGCGGTCGGAAGCGACATTAATGAGTGGTTTAAAACAGCAAACTGTCGTAAAATCGTCCGATATCATAATATCACACCGGCTCGTTATTTCGAAGATTACAGCCATGACAGTTTTCATGCATGCGAAAGTGGATTGGAAGAGATTAAGGGCTTGAATGCTACGCCGGAGTATTGTTTGGCAGATTCCGACTTCAATAAAAGGGATCTGATTCAATACGGCTATCAAATGCCGATCGATGTGGTGCCAATTCTAATTCGATTTTCAGATTATGAAACGGAACCGGATGAAAGCATCCTGAACCAATATAAGGATGACAAAACGAATATTCTGTTTACGGGTCGTGTAGTGCCGAATAAGAAGCAGGAAGATGTCATTCTGGCGTTTTATTATTATCAGAAATATTACAATCGGAATTCGCGGCTTTTTCTGGTTGGCTCATACGACGGAATGGAACTTTATTACAACAGGCTGGCTGATTATATAAATGCACTGGGAGTACAGAACGTAATCTTTACAGGACATATTAAATTCAATCAGATATTGGCGTACTATCATCTGGCTGATATTTTCCTGTGCATGAGTGAGCATGAAGGATTTTGTATTCCATTGGCTGAAGCCATGTATTTCCAGATACCGATCATAGCAGCGGACAATGCCGCTGTAGGAGAAACACTTGGAGAGGGCGGAATATTGCTGGATAGCAATGATTGCCTGATGGCTGCAGGCTGTATCGACCGTATTCTGAAGGATGAAAAGCTGAGAACAGAGATTTTACAGGGGCAGAGAAAAGAATTGCAGCGATTTGAGCCGGAAAAGGTGGGAGAACAATTGATTGAGCATATCATCCGGTTTTATGAATCAGACAGTGTGGCAGAGGTAGAAGAATGAAAAGGATTGCTTTTATTAATCAGCGGTATGGTTTGGAAGTGAATGGAGGATCGGAATATTATACCCGATTGATGGCGGAACATCTGGCAGGAAGATATGAGGTGGAGATCTTGACCACCAAGGCAGTAGACTATGTGACCTGGAGCAATTATTATAAAAATGATGAAGAAGAAATCCAAGGCATTCGAGTGCGTCGATTTCCGGTTACTCGGGAAAGAAATATGGAAGTATTCGGGCGGGTAAACACAGAACTATTGACATCGGATCATCGCAGCAGTCAGGATGAAATGAGATGGATAGAAGAGCAGGGGCCGGTATGCCCTGCCTTGATAGAATATATTGGGCAGAACAGAGATAATTATGATGTTTTTATCTTTGTCACTTACCTATATTATACGACATGTATGGGAATTTTACGCGTTCCAGAGAAATCCATTCTGATTCCGACAGCGCATGACGAACCATATATTTATTTTAACTATTACAAAAAGGTTTTTCACGCTCCGCAGGCGATTATTTTTCTGACCGAAGAGGAAAGGGAATTTGTTCATGGCCTCTTTCACAATCAGCAGATTCCAAATGATGTGATGGCAGTGGGAATCGATGTTCCGCAACAGGTAGAGGCAGCAAAATTCAAAGAAAAGTATCATCTGGAGGATTACATTGTATACGTTGGGCGGATTGATGAGTCAAAAGGCTGCAGAGTCTTGTTCAATTATTTTATCGAATATAAAAAACGAAACCATAATTCACTGAAGCTGGTTCTTATGGGAAAGCCAGTTTTGGAGATACCATCCCATCCGGATATCATCAGTCTTGGCTTTGTGAGCGAGGAAGATAAATTTAACGGCATCAAAGGAGCCAAAACACTAATTCTTCCTTCTGCTTTTGAAAGCCTGTCCATCGCAATCCTTGAGGCGATGGCAATCAATGTGCCGGTAATAGTAAACGGAGACTGCGAGGTTTTGAAAGGGCACTGTGTCAGAAGCAATGCGGGGCTGTACTATACGAATTATTTTGAGTTTGAAGGGTGTCTGAATTATATGTTTTCTCATGAGGAAGACTATTCTGTTATGTGCCGGAATGCAAAACAGTATGTGGAGAGAGATTTCGTGTGGGATGTTGTTTTGGATAAGTTCAGCAAGGTGATAGAGGAATGGTTTTGACTGGCAGTGTGCTTTGATGATGGGGGATGCATTTATGAGCAAGATTGATATAGAAGAAATCATGTCTGAGATTCGACAGGAAATCAAGGACAAAGGCTATTCGGATGAGATGATTGTGTTTGGTGAAATAGAGAATGGAGATCAGATTGATTGTCAGTATTCAGAAGAGGTTTTTTTAACTCTTTTGCGTGAGATGAATGAGAAGAATAATATTGAATGGTATCGGGAGTTAGAGGGAGGAAAATTATCAAGAATTTTAAAAAAAGTCGTCCGGAAGCTGACTTCATTTCTGGGAGTTCCGGTTGTGGTCGATCAGAGCTGCTTTAATGCAGACGTGGCACATGGGTTCAGTCAGTTGGCCGGATATATTCATGAGCAGAAAGACGAAGTGGATAAGTGCAGACAAGAAATTGCTTTGCTTGAGGATAGGATAGAGGAGCTACAGAAAAATTTGAAGGAAACATTATGAGAGTAATACAGCTTTTAACTTCGATATTGTATGGTGATGCGGTGAGCAATGATACTCTGACTCTTGCGGATACGCTTCAAAGAGCCGGTTATGAGACGGGCATTTATGCGGAATATGTGGATTTACGCCTTCCGGACGGAAAGGTTTATAAGATTGAGCAGCTGCCGCAGATATCCGGTGAAGATGTAATTATTTATCATTTGTCTACCGGGAGCCGATTAAACTATAAGGTTGCCGAATATCCATGTAGAAAAATTGTGATTTATCATAACATTACTCCATATTCGTATTTTGAAAAATATAGCTTTGATTTATGGAAGTTGTGTAAATTCGGTTTGGAAGGAATGCGATTTCTCTCTGATAAGGTAGATTATTGTCTTGCCGTTTCCGAGTACAATAAAGCTGACCTGATCAAGGCCGGATATTCCTGTCCGATTGATGTATTGCCGATTTTGATTCCATTTTCTGATTATGAGAAAGACGCGAATGAAGAGGTAATAAAAAAATATTCGGATGAGCACTATGTGAATCTCCTTTTTACTGGCAGAATAGCGCCAAATAAGAAGCAGGAAGATGTGATCCGCGCATTTGCCATGTATCAGAAATATTATAATCCGCGCTCCAGACTGTTTATCGTTGGTTCTTATAACGGAACCGAGCGTTATTATAATCGTCTGATAAAATATGTAAGGGAGCTGCAGCTGGAAAACAGTGTTTATTTTACCGGCCATGTTTCGTTTGGCGAAATTCTCGCTTATTACAAAATAGCGAATGTGTTCCTTTGCATGAGTGCGCATGAAGGGTTTTGTGTGCCTCTGGTTGAGGCGATGTATTTTGGCGTCCCGGTGATTGCTCATGACAGCTCAGCTATTGGAGATACGTTGAACGGTTCGGGTGTGCTACTAAAAGAGAAAAAGCCGTTGGAAACGGCCGGAATGATCCATTATTTGATGACACATTCGGAAGAACGGGAGAGCATTGTAATGGGGCAGTATGAGCGGCTGCGTGACTTCGAGCATGCCAAGATAGAGAAGCAGTTTCTGGGATATCTGGAGAAATTTATCCATAACCAGAGATAATTATCGGATATCCGAGTATAAATGCCGACAATCATAGACAAGTGCAAAATAGCTGCAGGTGAGTTAGGCAGACAAGATAGCAGTTTTTTCAACAGGAGGGATTCTTTACGTGAAACGAATTGCATTTGTGAATCAGAGATACGGCAGGGAAGTTGGTAAAGGCAAGGAAATCAGAGAAAATCTGGAAACCCACAAAACTACAGAAGCTGCCATGAAAAAGATCGGCTTCGTTACACCCTGGTTCGGGTGGGATATACAGGGGGGCGCGGAGGCAGAACTTCGGGATTTAGTACTTCATTTCAAAGAAAGTGGATTACAATATGAAGTTTTGACAACTTGTGCCCGTTCTTTTGACAGCGATTGGAATGTGAATTATTATAAGCAGGGGGACTATACGGAGAATGGAATTGCTGTTAAACGGTTTCGTGTAAAAAAAAGAGACAAACACTCGTTTGAGAATGTGCATAAAAAAATTACGAATCATAAAAACATATCCAGAAAAGAGCAACAGGTATTTATAGATGAGATGATTAACAGCACAGCTCTGTATCAGTATATGAAACAGCATGACGAGGAATATTCTATTTTTGTTTTCATTCCGTACATGTTCGGCACGACATACTATGGGGCAAGAGTGAATTTAAAAAAGGCGGTTTTGATTCCCTGTTTTCATGACGAGGGCTATTTCCATATGGATCTGTTTCGGGAGACATTTTCAAAGGTAGTCGGCTTGATTTACAATGCTCGCCCGGAACAGGAGCTCGCGCAAAAATATTATGATCTGGAAAACGTAAAGCAAATCGTGATGGGTATTGGCATGGATACCGGAATAAGCGGAGATGCGGCCCGTTTCCGGAAAAGGCATGGCATAAAGGCTCCGTTCCTTTTATATGCAGGGAGAAAAGACGCCGGGAAAAATGTCGATACCCTTTTGAAATATTTTCAAGAGTATGTGAAAAGAAATGGGAATGATCTGCATCTGGTGCTCATCGGCGGCGGAGAAATCGCCATCCCGAGGCAGATTGCGGACAGGGTCCATGACCTTGGATTTGTAGAAATACAGGATAAATACGACGCGTATGCGGCAGCGGAGCTGCTCTGTCAGCCCTCCAAAAATGAGAGCTTTTCATTAGTCATTATGGAGAGCTGGCTCTGTGGACGTCCGGTTCTGGTCAACGGTGAATGTCCGGTGACGAAAAACTTTGCTCAGGAGTCCAACGGCGGTCTTTATTTTAATAATTATTTCGAATTTGAAAAATGCGTAGACTATCTTGTGAACAAAAAAGAAGCTGCGGGTGCCATAGGTCAGCAGGGGCGGGAGTATGTGTTGGAACACTTTGCCTGGGATGTGATTATAAAAAAATATCTGGCATTTTTTGAAGAAATCGCGGCGCAGCAGGACACATGATGAATACAGTTTGATTGATTGCAATGTATGTTAATTTTGTCGGATGAAACTTTTGCATGGGGACTAATTATGAATATGTAGCCTTGTAATATGCAGGACGGGATGTTATAATCTCTCTCAACAACAGAACCATCAAATCCGGGATCATTACGGGAGAGAGTTTCTTCCTGTGATCTCCTTATATTATTATGGTTTCGGAGCAGAATCACCATACTTGATAAGACTATGAAGAATATACGTGAATTATACAGAAAATATAAAGAAATTATTCATTATTTGATTGCAGGTGTGTTGACAACGGTGGTCAGCCTGTCTGTATATTATGCATGTGTACTTACAGTGCTTGATCCGCAGAATGCGCTTCAGCTACAGGCTGCGAATGTGATTTCATGGGTCGTGGCAGTGACGTTTGCGTATTTTATCAACCGCATATTTGTGTTTGAAAGCAAATCAGAGCAAATTGGAAGGGAAATGCTTTCTTTCTATGCGTCACGTGCGCTTACCCTTTTGTTGGACATGGGTTTTATGTTTTTACTTGTTACGCTTATGGGAATGAGCGATAAGATTGGCAAGCTTGTGGTGCAGGTGTTGGTGACGGTTGGAAATTATATTTTCAGTAAACTATTTGTGTTTAAGTGGAATTAGTAAGACCAGAAAGAAGTTATTCAAAACTGACAGGAGGATATTTTTAGATGGAGGCAAACGGTGTTATAAATAAAATAGATAAAAAAGCCAAAGAATTTAATTTTAGTAAGTTTGCTACAATTGCTTTTTGGATTTTATTTTTTGTACAGGTAATTACATTAGCCTATATTAATTTAACGCAAATGCGTTACCATTTAGGTTATGATGCTTCCAGCAGTTATTTAAAAGCAATTGAAATGGCAAGACAGGGTACAGTTTTTATCGATAATTGGGTTCATACTACAGTTCTGTCTTTGGATTCGCCTGTTCCGTTAGCTGCCGTTATATATTCGATTACTGGAAATATCTTTTTTTCGTATGGATTAGCTAATCTGATAATTGATATGTTAATCTTTTCGGTCTTATTTTCTATTATGCAATCGTTGAAAACTTCAAATATGTCAAAGGCAATTGTTTTGAATATTGTCGCATGTACTTACCTTAGTCCTGAATTTAGTAATTTGAATGACTTAGGTTATGTTTCGTGCTTTCTTACATCGTTAGGGGCTTATAGTGTCAAAATACTTATAATTTTGATGGTTATTAAAATGTCTATAGATGTTTGGAATCATAAAATTAACTATCTTTTTATCATTATGACAGAGGCATTGCTATTTATATCCGGTTTATCAAGTGGGTGGTATATTCTTGTTACAATAATTGTTCCTGCATTGCTATATTGTGCAATCGACATGTTTTTGAATAATTCTATAAAGCATTTTCTTAATTTAAACACTTTACTTTTAGGAATTGGCGCTCTACTGGTTGCAATTGGAAAAAGGATTGCTACTAACTACATTGGGTTTAGCAGTCTGGATGGCGGGATGCACTTAGTTCGTTTGAATGAGTTAATTGATAATGCTGCATCAGTTTTTGTTGGATTTATAGAAATACTTGGTGGGCTTGCATCGAATATTACTGTGTATGTTTTATCTAAAAATGGAATTATTTGTATGCTGGCTCTTGTTATTTGCATTGTTTGTCTTATTAGTTTTTTATATGTAATGGTTTTAGTAAAAAGAAATATATATGAAGAACGTGATTATGAAATAATTTTATCTGTGGTTATTGTTAATATCTTAATGTACTGTGTGTTATATACTTCTTATACAAGCTCGGCACAGATAGAGGCACGTTATCTTATTCCTTTGTTTGTTTGCATGACCTTATTTGTGGGCCGTTTTATTGATTCACTTTCCGATGGATTAGTATTTAAAAAGTTTGGTGTTCTTATGGTTTTCTTTTGCCTTCTTGGACTTAATGTTTACAACAATAAGGTTTATGTTAATACGAAAACGAATTACGATATATTAAATAAAATTGCTGAGAAAGCAGATGAATTAGAAGTGCCTGTTGTGTATTTTGATAATGACAGTCAAAACGTAAATGATTGTGACTGTAGAAATATGCGAGTGATTGATTCTGGACGAGTGTATAAATCGTTTGATTTTGATGAACCGAGTATCATAAATCATTGGGGAGATTATACTTATTTCGATGAAGTATATGAGGTACAGGGCACAAATATGCTAGTGGCTAAGGAAGAAAGATTTGAAGTTTTGCCTGAATACATTAAAAATTTGTATGAGGTATATGATACTGTAGGCGATTATACTATTTATTATGCTGACGAAAATCGATTTGATTTTAAATCTGGAGTAACGGAAGATAAAAATTTGGATTTTCCAACTAGTCCAGGAATGGTTTATGCAAATGGCGAATTGAATGAGGAAGGATATTTAGTAAGTGATGGAACTGAGGGCTATCTATTGTATGGCCCTAATACATCAATAGAAGCTGGAAAATATGATTTTGTGATTAACTATGAGATTATAGAATCTGGCGGGAATACTGCAAAATTTGAAATATCTTTAGATTCTGGGACTAATATAGTGTGCGACATGAATTTGGATAAATCAAACACAACTGCTGCTTTTTCAGATGTAGTTATTTCAGAAGATAGTCAGGGATTGGAATATCGCGTTTATAATTATGCAGGTACAATAATTAAAATACTTTCTGTCGAGATTTACAGAAAGGAATGAGAGATATAGAGATTTATTATTTGGGGGGCGATAGAATGAAGGTTGTGATTTTGGCCGGTGGATTTGGCACTCGTATTTCAGAGGAATCAGAATATAAGCCTAAACCTATGATTGAGATTGGCGGAATGCCGATCTTATGGCATATCATGAAAGAATATTCATATTATGGCTTCCATGAATTTATCATTTGTGCCGGCTATAAACAGCATGTCATCAAAGAATGGTTTGCTGATTATTTTCTGCATACATCAGATATTACTTTTGATTTCACACAGGGAAACAAGATGATCGTGCACAACCAGCATTCGGAGCCGTGGAAGGTGACAGTAGTCGATACGGGACTTCATACAATGACCGGAGGACGTATCAAGCGAGTTCAGCCTTATATTGGTAATGAGACGTTTATGATGACCTATGGCGATGGAGTGTGTGATGTAAATATGGATAAATTGCTTGCATTTCACCAGTCCCATGGTAAAATGGCTACGTTAACCTCTGTGCTGCTGGAGCAGCAGAAAGGGATTCTGGATATTGGTGGAAACAATGCGGTTCGCTCGTTCCGGGAGAAAAATGTGACGGATGGCGCTCCGATTAATGCAGGATATATGGTGTTGAATTCGGAAATATTTGATTATATTGAAGGAGACGATACGATATTCGAACGGCAGCCGATGCAGCAGTTGGCGGAAGAAGGGGAATTGATGTCTTACTCACATACCGGATACTGGCAGTGTATGGACACCATGCGGGAAAAGAATGTTCTGGAACGGCTTTGGAACAGCGGACAGGCCCCGTGGAAAAAATGGACGGATTGAGGACGGAACATATCATGAACAGTCAGAGAATCTGGAAATGTATTTCGATCGAACCATTGAAGAGCGAATGGGTTGACAACATTACGACTCACTGTAATGTTGCATTCAGTTATGTTCCGAGAGCTGAGATAGAAGTTCATCGTGAGGAATTTGAAGGTGCAGAAGTTCTGTTGTGCAGAGACCGTGATTTATCGCCTGATTTCTTGGACATGTTTCCGCAACTGGAGTTTTTGTTTATTGTAAGCGCAGGTGTGGAAAAGCTTCCTTTTGATTATTTGAAAAAGCGTAAGATTGTTGTAGTTAATTCTGGTGGAATCAGTGATAGAGCCATGTCAGATTATGTGATGGGAGCTTTATTGTTGTTTTCCTGTAAATTTGGGGAGTGCTTTGAATATAAAAGGATTCATTACTGGAAGCCATATCTCATGACGGAAAGTCTTGCTGATAAGCGTTTGCTGATTGTCGGAGCTGGAAAGATCGGCAAAGAAATAGCGAGGAAAGCAAAAGTATTTGATATGCAGATTATTGGTGTGAAGCAGTCGCCGGAGAAGCTTTCTGGATTCGATAAAATCATTACTCTGAACGAACTGGATGAAGAACTGCCGGATGCAGATTATATCGTTTGTACGATTCCGCTGACACCATTGACATACAAACTGTTTGATATGCAGAGATTTCAAAAAATGAAAGAGACTGCTGTATTTATTAACATTTCAAGAGGAAATATTGTAGAACAAAAAGACTTAGAGACTGTTCTGAAGGAAAAAAGAATTAAAGGAGCTGTGCTGGATGTGTTTGAAACGGAACCTCTTTCTCCGGACAGCAGCCTTTGGGATTTGGAAAATGTGGTTTTGACACCGCATTCATCCGGAAGGATTGAAGAATATATAAAATACGCAGTTGAATGTTTTATAGCGGATTTTAACCGGTATGCCAAAGGGGAAACGATGCAGAACCGGGTTGATCTGGAAAAAAGATATTAGGTGAGGGGTATGAAAAAAAGCAACCGAATTGAGTGGATAGATGTGGCAAAGGGAATAGGCATTATTCTTGTAATAATGGGTCATTGCTTTAATAAATCCTCATTGATTCATAAATGGATTTTCAGCTTTCATATGCCGCTGTTTTTTATCCTGTCCGGATATTGCTTTCATGTTGATAAATATCAAAGAATGAGAGACATTGTTCGGGCAAAAATTAAATCGTTACTGATACCTTATTTTGGCTTTTGCTTTCTGGGTATTGCGGTTTCCATCCTAATCCCGGAATGGCGGGCGGGATTCTCTGTAAAAGGAATCCTGACTGATATTTATTGCGCGTATCCTTCCCTGACTCATATTACGTCCATATGGTATCTTGCAGCGCTGTTTATTCTTTCTGTGTTGCTTTATGCGGTTGTATGTTTTTCGAGAAAGCATGGCGTGAAATGGCTTCCTTATTGTTTTGTTGCACTTAGCGGCTGTTTTGGCTATTTGATTACCGTGATAAGACAATTATTTTTTGTACCATCAGACGGGGCTTCAACGACGACAGGTACCGCAGGTTTTTCTCTGCCTGGAGGCCGTCTTCCGCTGACATTGGATACTTGTATGACTGCTTTGGTCTTTTTTGCTGCAGGCTATTGGATTAGATGCTGCTTTCTTGAAAAAAGAAACGATAGAAATATTCTGGAACTCAATCTGCCAGCAAAGAGATCGGTTTCGCTATGTGTTATTTTCTTTTTCTGTAATTTTCTTACGGGAGTCGTACTGAACACACGGGTTAATTTACATGGCTGTACTTATGGTAATGTCGTTCTCTTTTATCTGGCTGCCTTTTCAGGCACGTTTGCGGTAGTGTTCCTGTCACAGATTCTGTGCAATACTGGAAGATTGAAGAGAATCCTTCTTTTTTATGGAAGAAACAGCTTATATATTATGGGAATGCAATCGTTATTCATATATTTATCTGTATATCTATTAAATAAAATTACCGGCGACAGCTATGAAGTATTTGAAAATGTCCCGGTGCTTTATGGCTGGTGTGCTTTTTTTGTGATTGCTTTTTTTCTAATACCATTGGTTTGTCTGTTCAAAGAATTTGTAAAGACAAGAATTCAAGGAGGTTCGCCTGAATGAAGAAAATATCAGTTGTTATTGCCTGCTATAATGAAGAGGGAAATATAGAACCTCTGGTCAATAGAATCGTAGAGATTTTTAATATTGAATTAATAGAGTTTGATTATGAGGTTGTGTTAATTGATAATGACTCGACAGACAGGACGAGAGAGATTATCAGAAATCTGTGTTCACAAAATCCCAAAGTGAAAGGTATTTTTAATGCACAGAACTTTGGTTCCATTCGTTCTTCAACGTATGGTCTGCTGCAGGCGACCGGTGACTGTGTAGTGAAGATGTGTGCGGATTTTCAGGATCCGCCGGAGCTTTTGATAGACTTTGCACGTGAGTGGATGAATGGCTACAAGCTGGTTCTTGCCATAAAGAGGTCAAGTGATGAGAATAAGCTGATGTACGCGATTCGGAAGCTGTATTATGAGGTGATTGGAAAGATTACGGATATTAATCATATCGATAATTTTGTTGGTTACGGGTTATATGACCGCAAATTTATCGAGATCCTGCGGGAATTGAATGATCCTATGCCGTATATTCGGGGCATTGTGGCAGAATTGGGATATAAATATAAGGCGGTGTACTATGATCAGCCTAAGCGAAAATCCGGAAAAAGTAAGTTTAATCTGTATCGCTTATATGATTATGCGATGCTGGGAATCACATCCTATTCGAAGGTACCTTTGAGAATGGCCACGTTTCTGGGGGGGATTACTGCTCTGATCAGTTTTGCGGTGGGAATCTTTTATCTGATTTATAAGCTGGTTTACTGGGACAGCTTTTCTGTTGGCATGGCTCCGATCGCACTGGGAGTTTTCTTCATTGGAGCGGTGCAGCTTTTGTTTATCGGGATTTTGGGCGAATATATTTTATCGATTAACACGAGGGTTTTGAAACGGCCCTTGGTAATTGAAGAAGAACGGATTAATTTTGACGAAGATCTGGACGGGACGGACGAAAATGAAAACAAGTGAGAGGCAGGATTATTTCTGGAATACGGCTGCGGGTATTATTAATGCCGCGGAAGCAGTCGTTATGTCCATGTGCGTTACCAGAATTACTGATTTAAAAGATGCCGGGATTTTAACGATTGCTTTTGCTGTAGGAAATCTGATGATAACCATTGGAAAATTTGGCGTACGAAATTTTCAGGTTACAGATGCCAGAGCTCAGTACTCTTTTTCGACATATTTGAAATCGAGAATTATAACAGTATTGCTTATGCTGGCGGCTACTGCCGCTTATTTGCTTTACGCTTCTGCACGTCTGAATTATGAATCGAATAAGCTGTATGCTATTTTGCTGATTTGTCTAATCTATGCTCTGGAATCGTTGGAAGATGTGTTTTGGGGATATTATCAGATCCAGAATCATCTGGCTGTCGGAGCCATGCTATTCACTTTTCGGTGGATAGCCATATTAGTTACATTTTTAATTGCGCTCCTTGTTACGCGCAATTTAGTAGTTACGTTGCTTATATGTTTTATTGTTTCAATTGTGGTATTTCTGTTGCTTTTGAGCTATACTTATCCCAGAATCTGCTCAGAGGAAGACAGAGGAATAAAAAAGCTATTATTTTCAAAAGAAAAAGATCATAAAATCCGCAGCTTGTTTTATACAACGTTTCCTCTTTTTGGCAGCACATTTCTGGCATTTTATGTCAGCAATGCACCAAAATATGCGATCGATGCCTGCCTTTCTGATGAAGTACAGGCGTGCTATGGGTTTGTGGCTATGCCTGTTTTTGTGGTGGGGCTTCTGAGCAATTTTATTTATCAGCCTGTATTGATTCATATGGCTACGGAATGGAAAGAAGGAAGAAAGGATAAGATAACTAACAGGATTAAGAAACAGATGATGGTTATCTTCGGACTGTTTGTGGTCTGTATTACCGGAGCCTATATTCTGGGAATACCGGGTTTATCATTGCTGTATCATACAGATCTGACTGATTATAAAATGGAGTTGATGATTCTGATGGTCGCCAGCGGATTTTGGGCTGTTTCAAGCTACTTTGGGGTTGTACTAACGATCATGCGATGCCAGAAGGAAATGCTCGCAGCTTATTCGGTGGTAGCCGTTCTGGCTTTTTTGTCGTTAAACACTGTCGTGAGTTTATATGGTACGGTGGGGGCTGCAATTGCCTATATGATCCTTATGTTGCTGCTGTGTGTCTTTTATGGAATTCTATTAATTATTCATATGCGAAAATAAGGTAATAGGGATTGATTGTGAAAGGATATTTATGGAAAAGACGATTCAATTGTTGGATTGTACCTTAAGGGATGGCGGTCTCGGTCTGGAAGATTCTTTTAAAAATAATATATCTGATGTCGGTTTTTCAGAGACAGACAAGATGGAGATGGCGGATTGCTTGAGTGATGCTGCTATTGATATCATTGAATTAGGATCGATAGAATTATCGGATCATGATAAAACAAGATTTGCGATTTATCAGGATGTGGAAAGCATATCCCGGAAAATCCCCTCAAAGCATTCAAAAAATTCATTGTTTGTAGGATTGTACAGGGGTCCGGATACACCGATTGAGGATATTCCGGAGCATAACTCTGATTTGGTAGATGGCCTGCGTGTGATCATTCGATATTCGGAGTTAAAGAAATCGATAGAGTTTTGTGCGGCATTGGCTCAAAAAGGATATAAGGTTTTCGTTCAGCCAATGCTTACCATGCGGTATACCAAAGAAGAAATTTCCTATCTGATTGACGCGGCCAATGATATGGGAGCATATGCTTTGTATTTTGTGGACAGCTATGGCTATATGGACGAGGAGGATGTGCGGCATTTTTTTACTGTGTATGATGCCGGCCTTGGTAAGGATATCCGCATAGGTTTTCATGCTCATAATAATATGAATCTGGCGTATGCAAACGTCAAATCTTTTATTAATGAAAAAAAGGACAGAAAGATTGTCATAGATTCCTGTATTACAGGTATGGGACAAGGTGCGGGAAACCTGCAGACAGAGCTGATTGTACCATATTTGAATCAGAAGTGGGGGAAAACGTATCATTATGATGCGGTTCTGGCTGCGTGTGAGGTTTTGGATCATTATCAGAGTTCTAATTTATGGGGCTATTCGGTTACTAGATTGCTCCCGGCAATTTATAAGACTGCGTATAAGTATGCGATCTCTTTTCGCAAACAGTATAGACTTTCTTATGTGGAGATTCGCAAAATACTGGAATCTATTCCGGAAGAATTCAGACATAGATATACTCCGGAAAATGCGAAGAAGCTTCTGGAGCTATATCAGGCTTCTAACGAAAAATCTTTGTGAATGACGATTTAGATGGAATAAGTTTGGGGAGGTAATTTTCAGCTTCAAGGGAGTGTGCTTCTGCACAGAAAAAGGTATGAAAAATGAATGAAAACAATATAACGGCTGCGAAGGAAAGAAAATCCAGCATTGAATTGATGCGCATTGTGTGCATTTTGCTTATTATTGCCCACCATTACTATGGCCATGGCGGCTGGTCGGGGGGCCTCTCTGTTTTTAACCGAAGGTTTTTGGAAATAGCTGGTGGTCTGCCAAGACTTGCAATTAACTGCTTTGTTCTTGTAACAGGATATTACGGCGCGAATCTGAAGACAAAAAGGGTGGTAGCTATAGTACGGGACAGATGGTTCTATTCTGTTTTTATTACGCTTGTTTTGCTGGGAACCGGTTTTTGTGATTTGAGTGTTCATCTGATATTTCAGACGTTGTTTCCCCTGTTGTCATGCCGCCATAATTACATCACGACTTTCGTGATGCTGTATTTTTTAGCTCCATTTATCAATGAAGCTCTTGAAAACCTTTCAAAAAGAAGATATGAAAATTTGCTGCTGATCAGCACGTTCTTTTTCTCAATCGTTCCATCCGTGTACCCTTCATTTTCGGGGAATACATACAGTTATGTGGTCTGGATGATCTATATATTTGTTGTTGGAAGATATTTGAGCCAATATGCTCCGCAGCTTCCATGGAAGAGCCTTTTTCTGGTGCTGATCCTAATCTGGATCACAGGAACTTATTTTGTTGAGCCTCGGCTGCCGTTTTTATATAACACGAATATTTTTTCTATGAGTACACAGAACAGCTTTTTGAATTTGCTGGCTTCCGTTTGCTTCTTTGAGATTTTTGGGAATGCTCGTGTAAAACAGAATAAGATGATTAATTCTCTTGCAAGCTCGACTTTTGCCGTGTATATTATACATGATGATCCGTATGTCAGGAATGTTATTTGGAGCCAGATATTTCATAATTCCGAATATGGACAGAGTGGCCTGCTGTGGCTTCATTTTATCATTACCATATTGATCATTTATTTTGGCTGTATTTTTATTGACAAGCTGTACCGTGCAACTATAGGAAAGCTTTTGAAACAGATCCCGACAGGGCGTTTAGAACAGATGATTGACCGTTTAACTGCAAAACAGGTAAAACAAATTGAAACTTTGCAAAATTAAACTGCGTATATAATGAAAGGGTAGATTGGAAAAATGCTGGATATCCGTTTTTATAAAGACAAAAAGGTTTTGATCACAGGTCATACAGGCTTTAAGGGCAGTTGGATGTGCAAGCTTTTGGTGGATGCAGGAGCGAATGTAACCGGCTATGCATTGGAACCTCCGACCAATCCGAGTCTGTTTGAATTGTGTCATCTTAAAGAATCCATGAATTCGATTATCGGCGATGTGCGTGATCTGGAACATTTGCGGCGTGTTTTTGAGGAGGTTCAGCCGGAGATTGTGATTCATATGGCAGCTCAGCCGTTAGTGCGCGACTCCTATAAAGAGCCGGTGTATACCTACGAAGTGAATGTGATGGGAACGGTGAATGTGATGGAATGTGTGCGGCACACACCGTCGGTGCGCTCATTTTTGAATGTAACGACGGACAAGGTCTATCGGAACCGGGAGTGGGAATGGGGCTATCGCGAGAACGAAGAGTTGAACGGCTATGACCCATATTCTAATTCCAAGTCCTGTTCGGAGCTGGTGACAGCAAGCTATCGAAATTCGTTCTTTCAGGATTCTGAGGTTGCTATTTCGACAGCCAGAGCGGGAAATGTGATCGGCGGCGGGGATTTTGCGACAGATCGTATTATACCGGATTCTATCCGTGCGGCGAGCGCCGGGGCGGACATCATCGTGCGAAACCCGTTTTCCACCAGACCGTATCAGCATGTGCTGGAACCGGTTGTCGCTTATTTGATAATTGCGAAGGCACAGTATGAGGATATGCGATTTGCGGACAGCTACAATGTTGGCCCGGATGAGACGGACTGCCGGACGACCGGTGATCTGGTCAGCCTTTTCTGTGAGAAATGGAATGCGGCAAATGCCTCTGAGATCCGTTGGGTGAATCGGTATGACGGCGGTCCGCACGAGGCAAATTTTCTGAAACTGGATTGCTCGAAAATAAAGAAGACTTTTGGCTGGACACCCAGATGGAATGTAGAGACAGCGATGGAGAAAATTGTGGAGTGGACGAACGTATGGCTTGCGGGTGATAACATAGCTGTGTGCATGGAACAACAGATAGGGGAATTCCTGAACATGAACTGTTGAAGGCTGATATGGGGACGTGAGTATGAAAAAGATTTCGCTGATTATTCCCTGCTACAATGAGCAGGAAACGGTGCCGTTGTTTTATGCGGAGACGAGCAGCGTATTAAAAAGCATGGACTGCGAATATGAATTAGTCTTTGTGAATGATGGTTCATCTGATAATACTTTGATAGAGTTAAAGCGTCTGGCAGAGAAAGACGAACATATCACATATCTGTCCTTTTCAAGAAATTTTGGAAAGGAAGCAGCGATGTACGCCGGATTTTGTAATGTGACCGGAGACTATGTAGCGGTCATGGATGCAGATATGCAGGATCCGCCAGCGCTGCTGCCGCGGATGGTGGAGTTGCTGGAGAGTGGGGAGTATGACAGTGTAGCGACCAGAAGGGTGAGCCGGAAAGGTGAGTCTCCGGTGAGAAGCTGGTTTGCCAGACGGTTTTATCAGCTGATCAACCGCATTTCGGATGCGGATATTGTAGACGGCGCCAGGGATTTTCGCCTGATGCGAAAAGAGATGGTGGACGTGATTATTGAGATGTCCGAATACAATCGCTTTTCAAAGGGGATTTTCGGCTGGATTGGCTTTCGTACCTGCTGGTTGCCTTATGAAAACGTGGAACGTACGTTTGGAAGATCAAAGTGGAGTTTCTGGAAGCTGTGTAAGTACGCAATAGATGGAATTGTTAATTTCTCTCAGGTGCCGCTGAGCATTGCGTCCTGGGGTGGGATTAGTATGACTGTTATTTCGTTTTTGTTTTTACTTGCAATTGTGATAAGGAAGCTTGTCTTCGGTGATCCGGTTGCCGGATGGCCATCGCTGGCCTGCATTATTATTTTTATTGGAGGCATTCAGCTTTTTTGTATGGGAATTATGGGGCAATATATTGCTAAGACCTACATGGAGACAAAACATCGTCCGCATTATATTATTTCGGAGTCAAACAGAAAAGAAGTAAAAGCGATAAAATAATCGATAGGAATGTAGCATTTCAGGTTAATTAAGCAATAGAGGACACTATATGAGCAATTTGACAACGGCTTCAGCTGCAGACAATGACAGCTTGAAAAGAGAGCAATCGAGTAAAAAGAGAAAAGTCTGGGTGAAAAATGGCGCAACTGAAAAAAAACGGGAGCGGCTGGTGTTTTTGCTTCTCGCAGTGGCCATCTGTGTGATGCGGCTGTGGTATGTCAGAGACCTTTATGCTCCGATTGTATATGATGATGAGGTTGGATATTGGAGTCACGCGGCGAATCTGGCCGGTCTTTCGTGGACTGGAGTGGGTACACTCTGGTATTCCTATGGGTACAGCCTGCTTTTGATGCCGTTATTTTTGCTGACGCATAATATGGGAATTCTGTATCGCCTTGCGATCGGTGAGAATGCTCTGCTTGGCGTGTCCAGCTTTTGGATTGGATTTCATATTATTTTAGAGCTTGACAAGGATTTCGATAAGCTGGTGGCCATGTTCATTTCTTTTGTGGCGGCGAGCTATTCTGCTTATATTTTTCAGGCAAATATCGCGTGGTCGGAGACGTTTGTTTACACCTGGTTTTTGTTGACGGTGCTGTTGGCGATTCGATTTTGCAAAAAGCCGACGTATCTGAACACGATATTGTTGACTGCGGCAGCGGCTTTTCTGTGCGCCATCCACAATCGGACGGTTGTGATCTGCATTGCGCTTCTTTTGACACTTATATATATGTGGCTTCGGCGGCAGATTTCGTGGAAACACGTGGCTCTGGCCGCGGGAATTCTGGCTGTTTTTTATGCGGCAAACGCAGGAATAAGAGAATATCTTACAGCCCTGATGTGGGGAGAACAGCGGCAATTTACAGGCAATAGCGTGGCTTCTCAGTCAGGAAAGATGAAGCTGTTTTCTTCTGCCAGAGGAGTGAAAAGGCTGTGTATGTCTTTCGCGGGAAAACTCTGGTATTTATTTAGCTCGACGTTTCTTGTGGGATATCTGGGGCTGGCAGCTCTTGTGAGAAATTTTATAGTCAGTGCTTCAGGAAAGCATTTTTCTGTAAAAAAAAGAAAACCAGAGCGCAGGCAGCTGCAGCGCTCCGAAATCACAAACCGCCCGAGTGCCGCGGCACGATCAGAAGCAGGTATGGATTCTGCGTTCCTTTTTATGCTCTTCTCCGTGCTTGGAACACTGGCACTGGCTACGCTGGCTGCGGTACCGAAGCTGATTGAAGCCGGCGGCAGCTGTGAGCGTTTGGATTCGCTGTTTTACGGACGGTATTCCGATATGATTACCGGGCTGCTGCTCCTTTTGGGACTGACTTATCTGTATCAGAGCTTTGAGGAAGGGCAGAGTATACGGTCTGCACTTTTTGGGGCAGTTCCCGGATTGTTGATATATGGGATCTGTTTTGCTGTTGTTCAGGGATATTTGACCAATCTGGGCAGCTATGTTATAAATATTCCGTGTGTGCCAGGAGTCTGGTTTCTCAGGTTTGATAATTATACGATCAGCTTTGTAAAGATTAGCGCGATTGCTGTGATTTTGTTTGTTTTAATCCTTCTGGGTTTTTATTTCCTTCGGCATCGTCTGACATTTATCGGTGCAAAGGTAAGATGCGTTCTGGTTGGATTTGGCATGATTGGAGTCTTTTTGATTACCTCGTGGAATGGCTATCGAACCTATATTAAGCTGCAGCAGTCTTATAATTACACATACTTTTCGGAAAGTCTTGATTTGCTGGAGGCGAATACGGATTATCCGATTTACGGCGTGAATCTGGGTGAACATTATACTTATCGGCAATATATGAGGCTTTCGGTTGTGGATGGCGACATCTCGTATGGACTTCCGGCTGAGGATGCGGACAATTATTTTCTGATCGGAGACGCGGCTGCGCTGGAAACGCTGGACTTTACGTCGAAACACTGTTATTATGTCATGATAGTGGAAGAAGAAGAAATGGCGGATGTATATGTGCTGGCTGTCGGGGATGAGATTGCGGAGAAGCTGGAAAGTCAGGGTTATACGTGCACATTGGTGACTAGCCTGCCGGATTTGGAAGCACTCGCGGAAAAGGACTTTTACGGATGACTGTGATACAGGGACGATTGAAAGAAAAAAAAGAATATACCATGGGTGGTAAGACAGCACCATGGGAAGTCTTGGATAACAGAAAGCGGGAACTGCTGGTTTTCTGGCTGCTGGCTGCGGCAATCTGCGTGATGCGGCTGTGGCATATCAGTGAGCTGCGCGCCCCGATCGTGTATAATGATGAGATCGGCTATTGGAGCCATGCGGCGAATCTGGCCGGACTATCCTGGACGGAAACAGAATCCGCGTGGTATTCCTATGGCTACAGCCTGCTACTGGTGCCGCTGTTCTGGATCACTCACAATATGGAAATCCTTTACCGTCTCGCGATCGGAGAAAATGTTCTGCTTGGCGTGATCGGATTCTGGGCGGGATTTCGTATTCTTCGGGAGCTGGATCAGGATCTGAATAAAATTGTGGCGATGTTTATTTCGTTTGTGGCGGCGACCTATTCAGCGTATGTTTTTCAGTCAAACATTGCCTGGACAGAGACGTTTTTGTATACGTGGTTTCTGATAACGGCTCTGCTGGCGATTCGTTTTTGTAAGAGACCGACGTATGGGAATACGGTCCTGCTGACACTGGCTACAGCTTTTTTGTATCTCATCCACAATCGGACGCTGGCAGTCTGGGTTGCGCTTCTGATGACGGTTGTTTATATGTTGTTCCGCCGGCAGATTTCCTGGAAGCATGTACTCTTGATGGTGGGGATTCTGGCTGTTGTTTATATGGCGAACAAAGAGGTAAAGGTATACCTGAACGCGCTGATGTGGGGTTCGGAGAAATCCTTCAAGGGCAACAGTGTGTCTGCCCAGTCGGGTAAGCTCAAGCTGCTTACATCTGTTGCCGGGATCAAAAGGCTGCTGAGGTCGCTTGCGGGGAAAGTCTGGTATCTGTTCAGCTCTACCTTTTTGGTGGGATACCTTGGCATGGTATATCTTTTGAAAGGCTTTATAAAAAATGTGCGTAAGAAAACGGGAAAAGGTCTGGATTCCGCATATCTCTTCCTTGGTCTTAGTGTTCTTGGTACGCTGGCCGTGGCTATGCTGGGAGCGGTTCCGAAAAATATTGCGGCCGGGGGCAGCTATAGCCGTCTGGATACACTTTTTTACGGGCGGTATTCGGATATGGTCACCGGCATGCTGATCATGCTGGGGCTCATGGGACTTTATCAGGGCTGTTGCCGGCGCAGAAGTATCAGGTCTGTATTTATGGAAGCAGTGCCAGGCCTGATCGTTTACGGTGTTTGTCTGGTAGTGATTCAGATTTATTTTTCGGGCATTGGCGATTATGCAATGAATGTTCCGTGCGTACCGGGGGTCTTTTTCCGCGGAGCTTATACTTCGAATGCGATTAGCTTTAAGCAGATCACCGCGATTGCTTCGTTCTTGTTTGTGTTGATCCTTTTGGGATTTCAGCTGTTCCGTTTGCGATTTGAAAAAATCGGAGCAGGACTTCGATGCCTGCTTGTGGGACTTGGAATGATATGTGTGTTCTGGAAAACTGCCAATAATGCCTATCAGTTGTATATTGAAAATCTTCAGACAAAGAATTACAATAATTATTCGGAAGGCGTAGAGCTTTTAAATGCGAATACGCAGTATCAGATTTATTGCAAGGGCCTGGGGAAAAATCACTATACTTTACGGCAATATCTGCGGGTTACAGTGGTTGAGGGGGACTTCACCTACAGCGCTTCGGATGAGGAGAATTATTTCCTGATTGCGGATCTGGAGGATCTGGAAAATGTAGATTTTTCCGCAAAGAACTATTATTATGTCCAGTCGTTCTGGGAGGTGCAATTCCTGGTTGTCGGAGATGAGATTGCGGAGGATCTCGAAAGCCAGGGGTATGCGTGCATACCGGTAGAAAGTCTGGAAGAGATTGAGGCACTGGCGGCCGATGAAACTTTGGAGGATTCGGAGACGCTGACGAGTGAAGAGACGGCAGTGAACACGGAGACAGCTACGGATGTGGAAACAGCAGTAGAATGAAAGTAACTATTCAGGACAGCACCTCGCACCTGCTGCGAGGTATGTATGACAACGTAGATATTACAAGGGAAAATCCCATCGCGTAGCGATTTTAAATGGATTTTCCATCGTAACTGTGAAGGCACTGAACAGTTACGAATGAAAGACACATAAATAAGCATTAGGAGGATTTTAAATGAAAAAGACAGCTTTGATCATGGCAGGCGGCAGAGGGGAGCGCTTCTGGCCGCGCAGCAGGAGAAATCTGCCGAAGCAGTTTCTTTCGCTGACAGATGACGGCAAGACGATGATTCAGCTTACGGTGGAGAGGATTCTTCCGATTGTGGATCTGGAAGATATTTATATTGCCACCAATAAGGATTACAAGGGGCTGGTAAAGGAACAGCTTCCGGGGCTGCCGGAGGAGAATATTCTCTGTGAGCCGGTGGGGCGGAATACGGCTCCCTGTATCGGACTTGGTGCGGTGCATATTTCCAGAAAATATGAGGACGCGGTGATGTATGTGCTGCCGTCGGATCATCTGATCAAGTTCAACAATATGTTTTTGACGGTGCTGCGTGATGCGGCGGAGGTGGCTGAAAAAGGCGATAATCTGGTGACTATCGGGATTACGCCGGATTACCCGGAGACCGGGTATGGGTACATCAAGTTCCGTCCGGACGTAATGGAGGGGCGAAGCTACGAGGTGGAGCGTTTTGTAGAGAAGCCAAGCCTTGAGGTGGCAAAGGAGTATCTGGCGACAGAACAGTATCTCTGGAACAGCGGGATGTTTACGTGGAAGATTTCTTCGATCCTGGATCGGATCCGGACGTTGATGCCGGATACGTATGCAGGTCTTGTGAAGATCCGGGACGCGGTTGGCACACCGGAGGAAGATGCGGTTCTCGAGAAAGAGTTTTATGCGATGGAGTCGCAGTCAGTCGACTACGGCATCATGGAGAAAGCGCAGCATATTTATACAATTCCGGGCACTTTTGGCTGGGATGATGTTGGTTCCTGGCTGGCGGTCGGCCGGATCAAAAAGTCGAATGAGGCGGGCAACGTGGTGGACGGCAATGTGATCACGGTCAACACGCACGACTGTATTGTACAGGGACAGAAAAAGCTGATTGCTGCGGTCGGGCTGGAGAATATGATCATTGTCGATACCGAGGATGCGACGCTGATCTGCGCGAAGGACAGCGCGGGTGATATCAAAAAGGTGCTGGAAAATCTGAAGATCTGCAACCGGGACGAGTATATCTGAGAAAACAGACCACAGGCAGCCTGCTGTTCTGAATGGTTGCCGGTTCTGAACGGTTACAAAAATTTTGCGTTGCCTGTTATGGGAAATGATGTTATACTGTCATAAATGTGTCCGAGCCGAATGCAGGGTGTCCGGACATGAATGCACTGTGAGAGCAGAGTGCGCGGCCTGATAAGAAAGGGCACTGGCACCGTACGGCTGGCATCGCGTGATGCCATGATGCGATGCTGTTATAAAAAAGCATAAAATATGCGAGCAGGAGGAAGCTATGAAACATGCATTAATTACAGGAATCACTGGTCAGGACGGCTCCTATCTGGCAGAGCTGCTGCTGGAGAAGGGCTATGAAGTCTACGGAATTATGCGCCGCAAGAGTGTGGTGGATTACGGCAATGTAGACCATATTAAAGAAAAGATTCATTTTATCTATGCGGATATGACAGATCCGATCTCACTGATCACGGCGATGCGGATTTCACAGGCGGACGAGGTGTACAACCTTGCGGCGCAGTCGTTTGTGGCGACGAGCTGGGAGCAGCCGCTTGCAACGGCAGATATTGACGCTTTGGGTGTGACGAACATGCTGGAGGCGATCCGCACAGTGAAGCCGGAGGCGCATTTTTATCAGGCGTCCACTTCGGAGATGTTCGGTCTGGTACAGGAGATACCGCAGAGCGAAAAGACACCGTTTTATCCGAGAAGCCCGTATGGAGTTGCGAAGCTCTACGGACACTGGATTACGAAGAATTACAGAGAGAGCTATGGCCTGTTTGCATGCAGCGGTATTCTGTTCAATCATGAGAGCGAGCGCCGCGGCAAGGAGTTTGTGACGAGAAAGATCACGGATTCGGTAGCGCGGATCAAGCAGGGCGTCCTGGATCATGTAGAGCTTGGCAATCTGGATTCCAAGCGTGACTGGGGCCATTCCAAGGATTACGTCCGCGCGATGTGGCTGATGCTGCAGCAGGATGAGCCGGATGATTATGTGATTGCGACGAATGAGACCCGTACGGTCCGCGAGTTTGTGGAGACGGCCTTTGGACATGTGGGTATTGAGGTTGAATGGTCCGGCACAGGCGTGGACGAGATCGGCAAAGACAAGGCGACCGGTCAGGTGATCGTCCGCGTGAACAAAGACTTTTTCCGTCCGGCTGAGGTGGATGTGCTGCTCGGCAATCCGGCAAAGGCGGAGACGAAGCTTGGCTGGAAGCGTGAGATTCCGTTCTCTGAGCTGGTGGAGCGCATGGTAAAGAACGATATGGAGCTCGTGGCAAAAGAGATTCGGGTGAACGCATTATAAAACATTGTCATAGTAACACTGTCATAGTAACTGTGAGGACGCCAAACAGTTACCTGTCATAAGGGCTGTCATGGTACAGCCCTGTTTTAGCTTTTAGGAGAAACGCAATGAAGAAAGCTTTGATTATCGGGGCGGCTGGATTTGTCGGAAGCTATCTGATCCACCAGCTGAAGGATGTGGATGGATATGAGGTGGCAGTGACGAAGATGCCGCATGAAACGATACCCGGAGAAGGATTTGAAGTGTATGACCTGAACATTCTGGAGCGGGAGCAGGTGGAACATCTTCTGGCCGACCTGCGGCCGGACTGCATTTTCCATTTGGCGGCACAGAGTTCGGTCTTTGTCTCTTGGAAAAATCCGGGTCTGACGATTGATGTGAATATCAAGGGCAGCGTGAATGTGATGGATGCCATCCGCACGCTGGACTATAAGCCGAGAGTGTTGCTGATCGGCTCGGGCGAGGAGTATGGACACGTCCGCGAGGGCGAGGTGCCGATCACGGAGGAGAACGCAGTTCGTCCGGGTAATATTTACGCGGCGACGAAGGTCTGCCAGAATCTGATTGGAAAGATTTACACGGATGCGTACCAGATGGAGATTATGTCCGTGCGCGCGTTCAATCACATCGGGCCGAATCAGGCGCCGATGTTTGTGGTGGCGGATTTCTGCAAACAGGTGGCGGAGATTGAGGCTGGGAAGCAGGAGCCGGTGATCCGCGTAGGCAATCTTTCGGCAAAGCGGGATTTCACAGACGTGCGTGACGTGGTGCGGGCGTACAGCCTGCTGATGAGCCACGGAAAGGCTGGAGAGACGTACAATGTCGGAAGCGGCCATGCGGTGGCGATACAGGAGATTCTGGAAAAGGTGCTGAAGCTTAGCCGCGTGCCGATCCATGCTGAGACGGATCCGGCGAAGCTGCGGCCGGTCGACGTGCCGATTATTGAGGCGGATACAACGAAGCTTTGTGCCTGCACGGGCTGGGAACGGCAGATTCCGCTGGAGCAGACGCTTGCCGAGACGCTGGATTACTGGCGTAAGCGGGTCACTGAAGAACAGGGGGAATGATCAGATGGACTACATGGAAAGCTACCGCTTTTGGTGCACAGATTCATATTTTGATGAGGAGACGAAGCAGGAGCTCTTATCCTTGCAGGGGAATGAGACGGAGATTGAAGACCGGTTTTACAAGAATCTTTCATTTGGTACAGGCGGCCTGCGCGGTGTGATCGGCGCGGGGACGAATCGTATGAATATCTATACAGTTCGCAAGGCGACACAGGGACTGGCGAATTTTATCAATATGGAAAGCAAATCACGGACAGGAATGGCGAGCTGCGCAATCGCTTTTGATTCCCGGCATATGTCGCCGGAGTTTGCGGATGAGGCGGCGCGCTGTATGGCGGCGAATGGGATCAAGGCTTATATTTTCGAGTCGCTGCGCCCGACGCCGGAGCTTTCGTTTGCGGTGCGCGAGCTGGGCTGCATCGCCGGGATCGTGATTACGGCGAGTCATAATCCGGCTGAGTACAACGGCTATAAGGTGTACTGGGAGGACGGGGCGCAGATTACCGCTCCAAAGGACAAACAGATCATTGCGGAAGTGAACCGTGTGACAGATTTTGCAAAAGTAAAAACCATGTCCCGCGAGGAGGCTGTTAAGGCGGGGCTTTACCAGGTGATCGGAAAAGAGATCGATGACCGCTATATTGCCGAGCTGAAAAAGCAGATTATCCATCCGGAAATCATTCAGGCGATGGCGGACGACATTACAATTGTCTACACGCCGCTGCACGGCACCGGCAATCTTCCGGTGCGCCGTGTGCTCTCTGAGTTGGGCTTCCGCAAGGTCTATGTGGTGCCGGAGCAGGAGAAGCCGGATGGCGATTTTCCGACTGTGCCTTATCCAAATCCGGAGGATCCGAAAGCATTTGCGCTCGCGCTCGCGCTGGCGAAAAAGGTGGACGCGGATATTGTGCTGGCGACGGATCCGGACGCGGACCGGCTCGGCGTTTACGCGAAAGACAGCCGCACAGGAGAGTATATGTCCTTTACCGGCAATATGTCCGGTATGGTGATTGCGGAGTACATTCTTGCGCGCAGAAAAGAGAACGGGACGCTGCCGGAGAACGGTGCGCTCGTGAAGACAATCGTCACGACCGATATGGCTGACGTGATCGCGGAAAAATATCAGGTGAAGCTGATCGAGGTGCTGACCGGATTTAAATATATCGGAGAGCAGATCAAATTTTTTGAACAGCAGCACACGTACCAGTATGTGTTTGGCATGGAGGAGAGCTATGGCTGTCTGGTGGGCACGCATGCCCGCGACAAGGACGCCTGCGTGGCGGTGATGGCACTCTGCGAGGCGGCAGCTTACTGCAAGAGCCAGGGAAAGACGCTCTGGGATCAGATGCTGCAGATGTACGAGGAGTACGGCTATTTCCGCGAGGGCCTGGAGTCTGTTACACTTAAGGGAATCGACGGCAGCCAGAAGATTCAGGAGATGATGCAGGCCATGCGGCAGACGCCGCCGGCTGAAATTGCGGGGTTGAAGGTTCTGGAAGCGCGCGACTACGACGCGGATGTTGTGAAGGACATGGAAACTGGCGAGATCAGGCCGACCGGACTTCCGAAGTCCAATGTGCTGTATTATAAGCTGGAGAACAATTCCTGGTGCTGCGCGCGCCCGTCCGGCACAGAGCCGAAGATCAAGTTCTATATGGGCGTGAAGGGCAGCAGCCTGGAGGATTCAGCAGAGAAGCTGAAAGAGCTGCGTAAGGCGCTGCTGGATTTTGCCGGTGTCGAGGCCTGATATTATATAAAGCTGATTTGCAGCTATTATGCTGATGGAATCAAAACATCAGATCATGGCAGGTTTGTGTCTGTTATGATCCGATGATTCACACAAGAAATAAGGAGCGGTCGTATTCATGAAATGTCTGATTCTGGCGGGCGGAAAAGGGAACAGCCTCTGGCCGCTTTCAAGAGGAGAATATCCGAAGCAGTTTATGAGCATCCGCAGGAACCGTTCCCTTCTTCAGGAGACGGTTGCCCGCAATATTCCATTTTGTGATGAGTTTCTGATTGCCACAAACGCGTCGTATTATTTTATCGTGGAAGGCCAGATGAAAGCATTTCAGGGGCTGAAATACCGCTGCATTCTGGAGGAAGAAGGCAGAAAGACGGCGCCCTCGACCGCGATTGCCTGCATGTATCTGAACCCGTCCGAGCTGGTTTATGTGGTTTCTGCGGATCAGATCATTGAGGGTTCGGAATATAAGGAAACGGTCATGCGCGGCCGTGCGCTGGCGAAAGAAGGGCAGCTGGTGACGTTCGGGATGGAGGTGCTGGGCGCGCATACCGGCTATGGATATATTCGAAATGACGGAGAAAAGGTACTGGAATTTCGGGAGAAACCGGATGCGGAGCAGGCGCAGCAGTATTATGAGAGCGGAAAATATTTGTGGAACAGCGGCAATTTCCTGTTCGGCGTGGGTGATTTCCTGAATGAACTGAAGAAAAACGCGCGGGATGTTTTTGATGCATGCGAAGCGGTACATCGCACGATCCGCATGGACTCCAGTGCAGTGACGATTCCCGCAGAGCAGATGCGGCGGATCCCGGCGGTGTCGATCGAGAAGGGCGTTTTTGAACGCTCGGATCATGTCAGTGTGGTAAAGGCGTCCTTTCACTGGTGGGACATCGGCAATCTGGACATTCTCTCCGGCTATATGAAAAATGAAGAAAAGCATCATGTGATCTCGGAGGACTGTGATAATGTGACGGTGATCAATCAGACCGAACGCCAGCTTGTGGTGACAGACGGCGTAGCTGATCTGACCGTCGTGAACACGGAGGATGCCTGCTATATTACGAAAAAAGGCGGAGAGTCTGCTGTCAAAAAGATCATACAGGAGCATCCGGCCTACAGCAGCTATTTTGAGAAGTCCCGGATGGTATACCGGCCCTGGGGTATGTATGAGATCCTGAACTATACTTCTAATTATAAAGTCAAAAAAGTGACGGTCTATCCGGGGCGGGCCATGACTACGCACCGGCACTCCATGCGCTCTGAGCAGTGGTCAGTAGTGCAGGGTACGGCGACCGTGATCCTTGATTCCAGGATTCATGAGCTGCCGCTGTACAGCACGATTGAGGTGCCGGTCGGCGTGGAGCATTCGCTTGCGAATCGCTCGGATGAGTTGCTTGTGATCATGGAAGTCTCTTTTGGACCGCAGGTGATCGAGGAGGATACCGAATATCTGGTGGAGACGCCGGGAGGCGTAGAGATTGCGGAGTCGCTGATCAAATGTGAACCGGTGTTTAAGGACTATCTCTGGGGCGGCACGAAGCTTCGCGAGATTTATGGAAAAGACTGTGATTACGATAAGATTGCGGAGAGCTGGGAGCTGTCCGCACACGAGGACGGCCAGTGCCGTGTGGCATCCGGAAAATACAAGGGGATGCTTTTTGGCGAATATCTGGAGCGGGGCGGTGAGGATGCGCTTGGCTGGAAATGTCAGGCATTTGAGCGGTTCCCGCTGCTGATTAAATTCATCGACGCGAAGGAACAGCTGTCCGTACAGGTGCACCCGGACGACAGCTATGCACTTCCGAATGAAAACGAATACGGCAAAAATGAGATGTGGTATGTGATGGACTGCGAGCCGGGGGCGTCTATTTACTTTGGCCTGAAAAAAACCATCTCCCCGGAAGAACTGCGCGCCCGCGCTGTGGATAATACCATCACGGAGGTGCTGAACCGGGTTCCGGTGAAAAAGGGCGACACGTTTTTTGTACGCTCCGGCACAATTCACGCGATAGGCGGCGGCATCCTGATCTGCGAGATCCAGCAGAATTCGAACTGCACCTATCGTCTGTATGATTACGCCCGCAAGGACAAATTTGGAAACCTGCGGGAGCTTCATCTGGAGCAGGCCATGGCAGTGGCGGATACGACGGAAAAAGAAAAAGACGAGCAGGCCTGTCCGGTGGAACAGATGGATGGCTTTTCTGTACAGAAGCTTTGCGAATGCAAATATTTTACGAGCAGTCGTTACGATGTGGAATCGTCCGTGTCGGTGGCTGTCCATGACACCTCGTTTGCAGCGCTGGTGTTTCTGGAGGGAGAAGGCACGATACAGACAGGTGAGGAACAGATGGAATTTCATCCTGCAGACACCTTTTTTGTACACGCGGGGGAGAAGCGGGTGGATATCCGCGGGAAATGCAGCTTTATCCTGACTCATCTGTGATAAGGAAACGATAGCATGTATAGTAGAAAGAAAAACCGCTGGCTGAAGCATCTGGATTTTATCCTGCTGGATATTTTAAGCATTTGCATCGCGCTGTTTCTGGCGTATGCGATCCGGCACGGGCTGCGCAGCCATTACGGGAGTGAGGAATATTTTCGAATCGGAATGGTCATGATCTTTGCGGATCTGGTCATTGTTTTTTTCAGCGACAGTTATAAAGATGTGATCCGGCGCGGGTATCTGAAAGAATTCCGCGCGGCATTTATTCATCTGTCGCTGGTGATGTGCGGCCTGCTGCTGTACCTGTTTATTGTACAGCAGTCAGAGTTTTTCTCCCGTCTGACCATCTTCTGGACTTGGGTGCTGGGTTTTGTGCTGATGTATTTCTCGCGGATCGCCCTCAAGACCTGGCTGCGCAGAAGAATGATGCAAAAGGAGAAGCTTGTCTCGGTTCTTGCGGTCGTCTCACCCGGCACGGCAGAACCTATTTTAAGGGAGCTGCTGAATCGGAAATACCGCGATTTTGATATTGTGGGTGTGATCCTTGTAGGAAAGAGACAGAAAGAAACGAAAGAGCCGGAAGAAACACAGGAATCAGAACTGTATAAACAAGCACAGGAGCAGCAGGGACAGCGAATCTGCGGCATTCCTGTCGTAGCGACCGGCGACGACTTTGCCTCGTATATCAAGGATCATGTAGTGGACGAGATTTTTGTGAGCGTAGACGAGGATTTTGAGACCACAGAAGCCATCATGGAATCCTGTGTGAGCATGGGAATTACTGTGCATCAGAACCTGACGGGTATATCGAAAGGCGGCAATCAGGTCGTTGATGAATTTGCCGGTTATACGGTGCTGACGAGCAGTATCAAGGTGGCGGCTTATCGCGATCTTCTGTTTAAGCGCTGCATGGATATCGCGGGCGCTCTGGTCGGGCTTTTACTTACCGCAATCATGTGCCCGTTCATAGCAGTGGCTATCAAGAGAAAAAGTCCGGGTCCGGTCTTCTTCTGTCAGGAACGGGTCGGGAAGAATGGGCGCATCATCAAAATTTACAAATTCCGCTCCATGTATGTGAATGCGGAGGAAAAGAAAGAGGAGCTGCTGCGCCAGAATGAAATGCAGGGTCTGATGTTTAAAATGAAGGAAGACCCACGGGTCGTTCCCGGTGTGGGAGTCTTTATCCGGAAGAGCTCTCTGGATGAATTTCCGCAGTTCTGGAATGTGCTGAAAGGTGATATGAGCCTTGTTGGCACGAGACCGCCGACAATCGAGGAATACCAGAACTATGATATGCACCATATGGTTCGTATGTCGATCAAGCCGGGCCTGACCGGCCTCTGGCAGGTGAGCGGCAGAAATGAGATCACGGATTTTGAGGAGGTCGTAAAGCTGGACACCAGATATATTGAGAACTGGAGCCTGAGTCTTGATATCGAGATCCTGCTGAAAACCATCCGGGTAGTTCTGGAAGGTCGGGGCGAATGAGTGCCCGGGCAGGAGCAGAAGACGATATCCGATTTTGAGCAAAAAGTTATGCGATACGGGAGCTGAAAAGAGAACGGGAAGGAGAGCAGGATGCATCAACTGGGGAAAATAAACAGGGAAGATATGCTGGAACTGACGCGGCGGATGACGCTCAGCAGGACCTGCTTCAGCCGCATTGCCGGAGCCTATTTTGACGAAGAAGGCTATGTGGACGGCACGTTCAACCGGCATTTTCAGAAGCTGACCCCGGCTGAGCGGCAGGCGAATCTGGAGCTTGCGAAGACGATCCCTTTTTCAGAGACGAATGTGGAGTTGAAGGAATATGCTTTCGATTCCGGGGAAGAACGGCCGGGCGGCATCCGACAGATGCTGATGGCCTTAAAAGAGTGTGAACTGAAAAATGACGCTCTGCTGGAGACGTTTTATGAGATTCTGGGAGAAGTCCTGTGCCAAAAATGGCGGCCGCAGGGGGCGTTTGCGTTTTACTTATTCTATGGAACCTACGATGTTCCGCGAAAAGGCACGGATCATGAAAGTCAGTGGGAATCCGAGGAGGTCTACTCATTTCTGATCGGCGCCTTCTGCGCGGTGGATCAGGACTATAATCCGGCGCCGCCTTCAGGCGGATTCCTTTTTCCGGCCTTTCGGGACCGGTGCGCGGATAGTCACCGGATTGAGATTTTTCAGAAAAACGGATAAAATTTATGAAGTTGAAGCTTGCAAGTTGAGAAAAGATGAGCAGGATAGTGGGGGAAAGGTTTCGGATTGGGATCTTTCCTTTTTCCTTTATTGGCAGATAAATATCTGATACGCTGGATCCTGGTTTACGGAGCCGGCGTAATATACAGTGGATTTTGGAGTCCATAAAAAACGTGGCTTGCTAAGAGGTGCTGAACGTGGTAATCTATTGAAGCGAGGGGTGGTAGGACATGGTTGATTTGCAGAAATGGTATGACGCGTTTTTGCGATAGATTTATAGAAGGAGAACCGAAAATGAAACTGAAACAGTTGTTGGAGCGGTTGGAATATGAGTGTTTGCAGGGAACGACAGACACGGAAGTAAAGAATCTGGTGAATGATTCGCGGAAAGTGGAGGAGGGCTCTCTGTTTTTCTGTATCAAAGGAGCCGTGGCGGACGGTCATCAGTACGTGCCGGACGTGGTGGCAAAGGGCGCAAAGGTGCTGGTGGTGCAGGATGAGGTGGATGTGCCGGACGATGTGACGGTGATCCGTGTGGAGAATACCCGATACGCGATGGCGCTGATGTCAGCGGCCTGGTTTGGCTACCCGGCGAATGAGATGCGCGTGATCGGTGTGACCGGGACGAAAGGGAAGACGACGACGACTTACATGGTGAAGTCGATCCTGGAGTCGGCAGGGTATAAGGTCGGCCTGATTGGCACGATCGAGGCGATCATTGGTGATGAGCGGATTCCGGCGCACAATACGACTCCGGAGTCCTACACGATTCAGGAGTATTTCCGGCGCATGGCGGATGCGGGCTGCCAGGTGGTGGTGATGGAAGTCTCTTCACAGGGACTGATGCTGGATCGTACGGCGGGGATTCCATTTGAGATCGGCATTTTTACAAATATTGAGCCGGATCATATCGGACCGGCGGAGCACGCAAGTTTTGAAGACTATCTGGAGTGCAAAAGCCGCCTGTTTAAACAATGTAAATATGGAATCCTGAATGCGGACGACGCGCATCTTGAGGCAATCCTCAAGGGGCACACCTGCGAGGTGGAGACCTTTGGCCTTTCGGAAAAGGCCGGGGTGCGCGCGGAAAATATGAAGTTGGTGTCGCGGCCGGGATATCTGGGGATCGCGTACACGGTATCCTGGAAGAACAAAGCTTCCGGAGGGCTGCCGGAAGAAGACAGGAATCTTGAAGATGCAAAATATACCGCGCAGAGAGAGAATTCCGGGGGTAAGAAGAGCGTAGGCGCAGGTGATGAGACGCGTTTCGACGTGGAGATTGACATTCCGGGCAAGTTCAGTGTATATAATTCTTTGACAGCGATTGCGATCTGCCGGCATTTTAAAGTGGATATCGAGGATATCTGCAGGGCGCTGAAAGGTGCGAAGGTAAAGGGGCGCGTGGAGCTCGTCAAAGTATCCGATGAGTTTACATTGATGATTGACTACGCGCACAATGCGATGGCACTGGAGAGTCTTCTGGAAACGCTGCGCGAATATCATCCGCATCGTCTGGTCTGTGTGTTCGGCTGCGGGGGCAACCGCTCGAAGCTGCGCCGCTATGAGATGGGTGAGGTGTCCGGAAAGCTGGCCGACCTGACGGTGATCACATCGGACAATCCGCGCTTTGAGGAGCCGGAGGCGATTATTGACGACATCGTGACCGGCATGAAAAAGACGGATGGGAAGTATATCAAAATTACAGACCGCAAAGAGGCTATCGCCTGGGCCATTCATCACGGCGAGCCGGGAGATATCATCGTTCTTGCCGGAAAAGGGCATGAGGATTATCAGGAGATCCGCGGGGTGCAGTACCCGATGGATGAGCGCGTGCTGATCCGGGAGATTCTGGAGGAAGATAAAAAAGAACAAGAAGGTGACGCATGACTTTATATGCGGATATCATCATCGATATCTCACTGGGCAAACTGGATCAGACGTTTCAATACCGGATACCGGACGAATTGGCGGACACATTGGAGCCGGGCGATGTGGTGGAGATACCGTTCGGGCGCGGCGACCGGATAACGAAGGGCTATGTGCTGCGGATTTCGCTCATCCCTGCCTGTCCGCCGGAGAAGATGAAGACCATCCGACAGCGGGTGACCAGTATTGGCGGCGCAGAGTCCAAATTAACGGCTCTCGCGCTCTGGATGCGCGATTATTATGGGTCAACTACAGTACAGGCACTTCGTACTGTGCTTCCATTTCGAAGCAGCGCTCCGCGGAAAAAGAAAAAAAGGGTGGCGCTTCTTCTGGATCCTGATGAAGCAAAGATAAGGCTTGAAGAGCTTCGAAAAAAGCATCAGACCGCACGCGCGAGACTTCTGGAGGCCCTGATAGAGGATCCGGTTCTTCCGCAGGAGGCGGTGACAGGTACTTTACGGATCACGCAGCCGGTGCTGCGCTCGATGGAGGAGATGGGAATCATCCGCTGTGAGTCGGAGCAGGTCTACCGGACTCCGGCCGTGCTGGAGCAGCTGCGTGAAGAGATGCAGAGCACAGACAAAGCGAATTCACAGCTGCTTACACAATCGGATTTAGCGATAAATGCAGAAAAGCCTGCAGATGAAAGAGATTTTGTCTGGAAAGAGAAAGTATCAACATCTTTAACGGCAGAAAATGGCATGCATGATTCCGTGACAGGCTTTACCCTGACAGCGGAGCAGCAGAATGTAGTAGATGCGATTTGCGGAAGTTTTCGGAATGAGTTCCTCATCCACGGTGTGACGGGCAGCGGCAAGACTGCCGTTTATATGGAGCTGATCGCGAAGACGATTGCGCGCGGGCAGCAGGCTATTCTGCTGATTCCGGAGATTTCACTGACTTATCAGAACGTCGTTCGCTTCTACCACGCGTTTGGAGACCGGATTTCCATTCTGCATTCCAGATTGTCACAGGCGGAACGGTACGATCAGTTTGAGCGGGCAAAAGCGGGGGACATTGATGTGATGATCGGCCCGCGTTCCGCGCTGTTTACGCCGTTTGAACATCTGGGACTGATTATTATCGACGAGGAGCATGAGCCTTCTTATAAAAGTGAGACGATGCCGCGTTACGACGCACGGGAGGTCGCGCGCAAACGGGCGGCGCTGGAAGGAGCAACTCTGGTGCTGGGTTCGGCAACCCCGTCGCTCGAATCCTATTATGCTGCGACGCAGGGGGTGAGCCGTCTGCTTAAGATGGAGCATCGGGCGACCGGGTCACAGCTGGCAGCGGTTTCTGTCGTGGATATGCGAAAGGAACTTCGGGATGGCAACAGCTCGATTTTGAGCCGCCCTCTGGTGGAAAAAATGCATGCGGTTCTGGAACAGGGGCAGCAGAGCATGCTGTTTTTGAACCGCAGAGGCTATGCCGGGTTTTACTCTTGCCGTTCCTGCGGTCATGTGGTAAAATGCCCGCATTGCGACGTTTCGCTTTCCCTGCATCGTGGAAGTGCCCCCTCGCATCGCTCGGGGGTAGATCGCGCCGTTGATGCAGAAAACGCTTCGCGTTTCACCGGCGCTCGTGGAAGTACCCAGGGAGGACGCCTGATCTGCCACTACTGCGGCTATGAGGAGCCGGTCATGAGTAAGTGTCCGAAGTGCGGATCTCCGTTTATTGGCGGCTTCAAGGCAGGCACGCAGCAGATTGAAACGGTGGTGGCTGCGGCATTTCCGGGGGCACGGATCCTGCGAATGGATGCGGATACAACCCGCGGAAAGGATGGGCACGCAGAAATCCTTCGCGCATTTGGCAGACACGAAGCGGATATCCTGATCGGTACACAGATGATCGTGAAGGGGCATGACTTTCCGCAGGTGGCGCTGGTCGGAGCGCTGGCCGCTGACCTTTCTCTGAACAGCAGTGATTTTCGCGCAGCGGAGCGGACCTATCAGCTGCTCGCGCAGGCAGCCGGCCGGGCCGGGCGCGGGGAGGTACCGGGGGAAGTGGTGATCCAGACGTATCGGCCTGAGCATTATGCGATCAGCTGTGCGGCGGCGCAGACTTATGAGCCGTTTTATGAGCAGGAGATCGAATATCGCTCATTATCCGGTTATCCGCCGGTCGGTTCGCTGATGAGTGTTCACTGTGCTTCTGGAGATAAGGAACGCCTGACGCAGGCGGTTTCATATCTGGCGCGGTTCGCTAAGGGATTGGCGGAGAAATGTCACGCTGTCATGATGGGACCGGCGGATGAGGCGATTGCAAAGGTGAATGACATTTACCGTATGGTTTTTTACATTCGGCATAAGGATGAAAAAGCACTGACATCGATGAAAAATTATATGGAGCAGTATATCGGGATGAACAGCGGCTTTTCCAATATAAATATTAACTTTGAAAGGTAGGAAGCGAAAATGGCGTTGAGAAATATCAGAATTTACGGGGACGAGATCCTGAAAAAGAAATGCCGTCCGGTGCAGATGATGACACCGCGCACAAAGCTTTTGATCCGCGATATGCTGGATACGATGTATGAGGCAAACGGCGTCGGTCTGGCTGCGCCGCAGGTGGGCATCCTGAAGAGGATCGTGGTGATCGATGTCAGCGGAGCGGAAGACGACGCTGACGGCGAGAATATGGAAGGAGTCGTGACGGAAAACGCGGATGAAAATACAGATATCAGCGCCGGTGGGTGTACAAATGAGAGCACAGATGAAGGTGCGAACGTAAGTGCAGACGCGAGTGCCGCGGTCAGTCAGGGCGGTCCGTACGTGCTGATCAATCCGGAGATTCTGGAGACAGCGGGGGAGCAGACGGGACAGGAAGGCTGCTTAAGCCTGCCGGGACAGGCCGGCAATGTAACGCGCCCGGAGTATGTGAAGGTAAAGGCGCTGGATGAGAATATGAAGGAAGTCATAATCGAGGGCAAAGGCCTGCTTGCGCGTGCTATTTGTCATGAGTGCGACCATCTGGAAGGCATCATGTATGTCGAGAAGGTTGAGGGAGATCTGTTCGATGTGACAGATGGAGAAGAATGACGGGCATTGTAGAAGACTGAGGTGAGTACAGATGCTGCGAAATGTAGTTTTTATGGGAACGCCGGACTTTGCGGTGGGTACATTAAATGCTCTGATTGATTCAGATAAATACCGGGTACAGGCGGTGTTTTCCCAGCCGGATAAGCCAAAAGGACGTAAGAAGGAACTGCAGATGACGCCGGTGAAGGCGGCGGCTGTGGCAGCGGGCATTCCGGTGTATCAGCCTGTGAAGATACGGGAGCCGCAGTGGCTGGATGTGTTAAAGGAATTGAATCCGGATGTGATCGTGGTGGTAGCGTTCGGACAGATTATCCCGCAGACGATTCTGGATCTGCCGGAATATGGCTGTATCAATGTCCACGCTTCCCTGCTTCCGAAATACCGCGGAGCCGCGCCTATCCAGTGGGCGGTGATCGACGGGGAAAAGGAATCCGGCGTGACCACGATGCGCATGGATGCAGGTCTGGACACCGGGGATATGATCTTAAAGGAAACCGTACCACTGGATAAAGATGAGACCGGCGGCAGCCTGTTTGAAAAGCTAAGCTCTGTGGGTGCGCAGCTGCTGCTTAGGACTTTGGATAAGCTGGAGGATGGCACGGCGCAGTTTGAAAAACAGCCGGCGGAAAGTCCGACTGCGTACGCTGCCATGCTCACGAAGGAGGACGGCCATCTTGATTGGGGAAAGAGCGCCCGTCAGGTGGAGTGCCGGATTCGCGGCGTGGATCCATGGCCGGGAGCCTGGACAAGGTTTCGCGGAAAGACGCTGAAGATCTGGAGGGCGGAGACTGTGGAAAACAGTCTCGGAGCGCCTGCAGCGCAGACCCAAACTGCAGCAACGATGGAGATTTCAGCAGAGATGAAGGACGCTGCGCCGGGCACGGTATGCGCGGTCACAAAATCGTCGCTTTGCGTCCAGACCGGAGATGGCGCGCTTTCCATTCGGGAGCTGCAGCCGGAAGGAAAGAAGCGGATGGATATCGGAGCTTTTCTGCGGGGATATCCGGTTGAGATCGGGGAGAGATTCGGGGAAGATAATTGAGAAGAACCTTCTGTTTTCAACGGAAACTCTAAAGCATTTGCCTCAGAATAGATGAGAGTTGGAACAGAATAGGCGACGGGAGGGGAGACGACGCAGATGACAAAACCGGTGAATTTACGGGAAATCGCCCTTGGTATGATGATGGAGATTACCGAGGAAGAAGCGTACAGCCACGTGGTCCTGCGCGAGACGCTGGAAAAATACCAGTATCTGGAAAAGCGGGACCGGGCATTTTTGACACGGGTTGTCGAGGGTACGCTGGAACATATGATACAGATCGATTATATTATTGAGCAGTTTTCAAATGTACCGGTCTATAATATGAAGCCGCTGATACGCAATCTGCTGAGAATGTCGGTCTATCAGCTCAAATACATGGACAGCGTACCGGATTCCGCGGTCTGCAACGAAGCGGTAAAGCTGGCGCAGAAAAAAGGCTTTTATAATCTCAAAGGCTTCGTCAACGGGGTATTGCGCAATACCGCACGCCGTCTTTCACAGGTTCGCTATCCGGATCAGGAGCAGGAGCCATTGCATTACCTTTCTGTGAAATATTCTTTTCCAATCTGGATGATGAACAAATGGGTGGCGCAGTTTGGCTATGAGGCGACGGAAAAAATGTGCCGCGATTCTCATATGACCAGGGGTACGACTGTGCGCTGCAATCTTGCAAAAGCTTCAAAGGAGGAAATTGTCCGTGATCTGGTTTCTCAGGGAATCACGGTAAAACAGCATCCTTATCTGGACTATGCGCTGGAGATTTCGGATTATAACTACATCGGAGCAGTGAGCGCGTTCCGGAAGGGCTGGATACAGGTGCAGGATGTCAGTTCCATGCTGGTGGCAGAGATCGCCGCAGTGAACTGGGGAGATTACTGCATTGATGTCTGCGCGGCTCCCGGAGGAAAGAGCCTGCATATCGCGGATAAGCTGATGGGCAGCGGTTATGTTGAAGCGCGTGATATTTCCGAGCGCAAGGTGCAGCTGATGCAGGAAAATATCGAGCGCACCGGTGCGATCAACATTCGCGCGATGAGGATGGACGCGACGGTGCCGGATGAAGAATCCAGAGGAAAGGCGGATATCGTGCTGGCAGATGTTCCGTGCTCCGGCCTTGGCGTCATTCGGAAAAAACAGGATATCAAATATAAAATGTCTGAAAAGCAGCAGCAGGATATTATCCGGCTGCAGCGCCGGATCCTCTATAATGTGCAGGATTATGTCCGTCCAGGCGGCACCCTGATTTACAGTACCTGCACGATCGGTGCGGATGAGAATCAGTACAACATCAAATGGTTCCTGGAGAATTTTCCGTTCCGTCTGGAGAACATTGATCCATATATCTGCGACGAACTGAAAAGCCGGACGACGGCGGGCGGCTACATTCAGCTGCTGCCGGGGGTTCACCAGTCGGATGGCTTCTTTATCGCGAGGCTGAGAAGAATACAATGATGAAGACAGATTTAAAATCTCTGACCAGGGAAGAACTCACCGCAGAAATCACGGCGCTTGGTGAGAAGCCATTTCGCGCCGGGCAGCTGTACCAGTGGATGCATCAGAAGCTTGCGCGTGATTATGATGAAATGACCAATCTGCCAAAAGCACTTCGGGAGACATTGCGTGAACAATACGGTTACACATCGCATACTCTTGTGGACCGCCGCATATCAAAGCTGGACGGCACTGAAAAATATCTGTTTGGCCTTGCGGACGGCAATGTGATCGAGAGCGTGCTGATGCGCTATCAGTTCGGGAATTCGGTCTGTATCTCCTCTCAGGCGGGGTGCCGCATGGGCTGCCGCTTCTGCGCATCAACGATCGGCGGACTCACAAGAAACCTTCTGCCCTCCGAAATGCTTGATCAGGTGTATGCGATACAGAAGCTGACCGGGGAGAGAGTCTCTCACGTTGTGGTTATGGGCACCGGGGAACCGCTCGATAATTACGACAATCTGCTCCGCTTTCTGAAGCTTTTGACGGACGAAAACGGGCTGCACATCAGCCAGAGAAATATTACGGTATCGACCTGCGGCCTGACGGAACAGATTCGGAAGCTTGCGGATGAAAAGCTTCAGATAACACTTGCACTGTCATTGCACGCTCCGTCACAGAAAAAACGCATGGAACTGATGCCGGTCGCGTATAAATATGATATCAGTGAGGTGCTTGACGCATGCCGGTATTATTTTGAACAGACTGGCAGGAGGATGACCTTTGAGTACAGCCTTGTGGACGGGGTAAATGCTTCTGTGGAGGATGCCCGGGAGCTGGCACGGCTCCTTGGCGGCATGAATTGCCATATCAATCTGATTCCGGTCAATCCGGTGTCGGAGCGAAACTATACGCAGCCAGGACGCAGCGGAGTCCTTGCATTTAAAAATGTTCTTGAAAATTGTGGGAAAACTGTTACTATAAGGAGAGAGATGGGGCGTGACATCGCGGGCGCGTGCGGTCAGCTCCGCAAGGGATATCTGGATAAGCATAAGCAGGCGGGCCCTGATGCCGTCTGTTAAATATGTGATTTAAGAGGGGCATGGAGAAAGGACAAGGGAATATGAGGGTTTACAGTGTCACAGACATCGGCAGGAAGCGTTCCTCCAATCAGGATTTTATCTATGCGTCGGAGCAGCCGGTCGGCAATCTGCCGAATCTGATGATCGTCGCCGACGGGATGGGGGGACATAACGGAGGAGACATGGCTTCCCGGTGTACGGTGGAGTCGATCGTGGAATATCTGGAGCAGGCGCAGGATAAGCGTCCGATCCCGCTTTTGTCTGAGGCGATTCATTTTGCGAATGAGCGGGTGATCGAAAAGGCGGCTTCAGACCGTTCCCTGGAAGGCATGGGAACGACAGTGGTTGCTGCCTCGATTGTGGACGGATACCTCTATGTCGCCAATGTCGGGGACAGCAGGCTTTACCTCATCGATCAGGAGATCGCACAGATCACAAGAGATCATTCTCTGGTAGAAGAGATGGTCCGGATGGGGGAGCTGCAGCGCAAAGATGCGCGCAGTCATCCGGATAAGAATGTGATCACGCGGGCGGTCGGCGTCAAGGCTCCGGTGCGTATCGATTTCTTTGATGTGAAGCTGGAGGAGGGAGATTTTATTCTGCTTTGCTCCGACGGCCTCACCAATATGGTTGAGGATTCGGAGATCCTGCAGATTATCAGAAAGTACCCTTCACCCAGGGAGGCGGCGCGCTACCTGGTAAATGAAGCGAATAAAAACGGGGGAAAAGACAATATTTCTGTTGTCCTTGCCGCAGTCTGAAAGCGGGTGACGCAAAAGGAAAAGTTTTAATGGGGAAAAAGATATGTTAAGTTCAGGGATGTTTATTCAGAACAGATACGAGATCGTCTCGAGGATCGGTTCGGGCGGTATGGCTGATGTGTATAAGGCCTTAGACCATAAGCTGAACCGCTTTGTGGCTGTCAAAGTGCTGAAGAAGGAATTTCGGGAGGATAAGATTTTTACATCCAAGTTCCGGGCGGAGGCACAGGCGGCTGCCGGGCTTGCCCACGGGAATATCGTCAATATATATGATGAGGGTGAAGAAGCGGGCATCAATTATATCGTGATGGAGCTGGTAGAAGGGATCACGCTCAAGGATTACATCGCGGATAAGGGGAGGCTCTCGGTCCGTGAGGCCACCAGTATTGCGCTGCAGATCTGCGCAGGCTTGGAGGCAGCACACAATAATGGCATTATTCACCGCGACATTAAGCCGCAGAATATCATGATCTCCACTGACGGAAAGGTAAAGGTGGCAGACTTTGGTATCGCGCGGGCGGCTTCTTCGAATACCATGACCTCCGGCGTGATGGGCTCGGTGCATTACAGCTCACCGGAGCAGGCCAGAGGCGGATACAGTGATGAGAAGAGCGACATTTATTCACTTGGCATTACATTGTATGAAATGCTGACCGGTCATGTCCCGTTTGACGGCGATACGGCGGTCGCAGTAGCGCTCCATCATCTGCAGGATGAGATGCATGGTCCCAGAGAGGAAGTGCCGGAGATCCCGTTTTCCACGAATCAGATCGTACTGAAGTGTACGCAAAAGAGTCCGGATCGGCGTTATCCGAATATGACGGAGCTGATCCGGGATTTAAGAGAGTCCCTGGTTAATCCGGAAGGGGATTTTGTGACCTGGCAGGTGACAGACCGTACTTCGCAGACCATCGTGATGTCCAAAGAGGAGCTGGAGCAGATTAAGACAGAGCAGCGCATGCCATCTTATGATGAGACTCTGGATGTGGGCGCAGCGAACCTGCAGCCTCAGGAGACAGGTTCTGTGCAGAACCGCGCCTACCAGCCGGGCAGCTACTATCAGAAAAGTCAGTATCAGGATGTCACGGCCGGCCATCAGGAGAGCTTTTACGACAATTATGACGGGACACGCTGGAATACGGGCTATGGCGAGGACGATATCAGCGATCCCTCTTATCTGGGCTCGTATGACGAATCGGAGGAATACGGGGATTCGGACGAGGAGGAGAGCTACCATCTGGAAGAAAGCTTTGAACCGGTCCGGAACAGGAAGAAAAAGGAAGACGACACGGACGGCGAGCTGAATCCGAAGCTGGAAAAGGCAGTGACTCTGGGCGGCATCGTTATAGCGGTTGTGGTCGGTTTTGTTTTTCTTGCATTGCTTGCGAATGCACTGGGTGTGGTGAATTTTTCTTCAAAAAAATCAGACTCGGGCGATGACAGCATCGTCATTGAGAATGCGACCGAAGAGCAGACGGAGAGTGAAAGTGAATCCGAGACGGCAAGCGAGAGCGAGAGTGAATCCGAAACGGCTGCATCGTTTGCGCTGGATGACATCAGCAATATGGAGCTTTCACAGGCGGAGGCGCTGCTGATCACGCGGGGACTGAAATATTCCGTTGACCGGACACAGTACAGTGATACGGTGACGAGCGGCTACGTGATTTCGACCGATCCGGAAGCAGGCGAGACAGTGCGCGAAGGAGATACGATTATCATTTTTGTCAGCCTGGGCGTACAGGAGACGGAGAGCGAAACAGAGGAGACGGTAACAGAGTATAAGACTCTGTGGGATCTGACCGGATATACTGTGGAGCGGGCGGAAGAAGCTCTCTCAATGCTGGGACTGACCGCAGCTTATGCTTATGAGTCCAGTGATACGATCAGCGAGGGCATGGTAACGCGTACCAGTGCACAGGATACAGATGGTCAGGTGCCGGCGGGAAGCACTGTTACGATCTATATCAGCACCGGCACGTCGACATCATCTGATACGACGGACGATGACGACAATATCACGATTGACAGTGGAACATCGACCACGTCCGGTACGACGTCTTCTGGTACTGCTTCAACGACTTCGGAGACTACAACGTCGACAACGGGCAGCACCTGGCAGTGTAACGCATCGCTGACTGCTCCGTCCGGATACACAGGACAGCCGGTACGGATCACGTTGTATCAGAACGGCACGGAGACGACCGTGTTTGAGGGAACGACGACATTCCCGTACCTGCTGCAGGTAACGGGAGAGACGGGCGTTACCACCGGGATCGCTTATGTGTACCTGCTCGATGAGAGTACCGGTGAGGTGACGAGCAAGATTGAGTATTCCGGTATTACGTTTAGCGAAGTGAGCTGAAAGAGAACGCTCATGACGGCCAGGTGCCCGGCGAGTACGTAACCCGTAACGGATATATCGGCGGCGATGATTGTAAGTCTAAACAGGAAACGGAGGATGAATGCGCGGGAAGATAATCAGGGGAGTCGGCGGCTTTTACTATGTGCACGCTGAGGACAGCGGGGTTTATGAGTGCCGCGCCAAAGGCATTTTCCGTAAAGAAAAAATAAAACCGCTGGTCGGGGATGATGTGGAAATTTCTGTGCTGGATGAAAAAGAAAAGACGGGCAATGTCGATCAGCTTCTGCCGCGGCGGAATATGCTGATCCGGCCCGCTGCCGCCAACGTCGATCAGGCGATGGTGGTATTTGCGCTTAATCACCCGCAGCCAAATCTGAACCTTTTGGACCGGTTTCTGATCATGATGAACCGTCAGCAGATTCCGGTCATTATCTGTTTTAATAAGAGAGACCTTGCTGATACAGCACAGATACAGACATTGGAGCAGATCTACCGGGGCTGCGGCTGTGAGGTATGTTTTATAAGTGTAGCGCAGCAGGAGGGGCTGGAACATGTGCGCCGTATGCTGGAAGGAAAAACCACGGTTCTGGCCGGTCCTTCCGGCGTCGGGAAATCTTCATTGACGAATTCGTTTCTCCCTGAGCAGCACATGGAAGTCGGAGAGATCAGCAGGAAGGCGGACCGCGGGAAACACACGACCCGGCACACGGAACTGCTGGTGATGAAGCCGTGCGATGATACATCAAATCTGCAGACGGGATTTTCAGACGATCAGCCGGAAGTTTTAAATGATTCACCGGAACTGCAGCTGGAATTTGCTTTGAACCGGCCGGATGCAGAGACCCGGAGGAACAGTTATATACTGGATACACCGGGATTTACTTCTTTGTATCTGCCAGATATTGAATATGAGGAATTAAAAGAGTATTTCCATGAGTTCACGCCCTATGAGGGTCAGTGCAGATTTCAGGGCTGTATGCACCTGAAAGAGCCGGACTGCGCGGTAAAAGCCGCGGTGGAGACCGGGGAAATACCGGCCGCGAGGTATGAGAGCTATGCGCTGCTCGCGGAAGAACTAAGGAATCGCAAGAAGTATTGATCTGCAGAGACATGAAGCAAAAATAAAATGCAACTGTTACAGAAAATAACAGCACAGGAGAACACTTATGAACCGGAAAAACATTCTGGCGCCGTCCATTCTGGCTGCCGATTTTAAGGCACTTGGCGATGAGGTGAGTATCGTGAAAAAGGCGGGAGCCGAATATCTTCACATTGATGTGATGGATGGTGTGTTTGTGCCGAGCATATCCTTTGGTATGCCGGTCATTTCCTCCATCCGCAGTGCGACAGACGCTCTGTTTGATGTGCATCTGATGATCGTCGAACCGGAAAAATACATAGCAGAGTTTGCCGCCTGCGGAGCGGACAGCATTACCGTGCACGCGGAGGCGGCCCGCCATCTGCAGCGTGTGCTCTGCGACATCAAAGAACGCGGCCTTCGTGCCGGAGTAGCGCTGAATCCGGCTACTTCCCTAAACACGCTGGACTATGTGCTGCCGTATCTCGATATGGTGCTGATCATGACAGTGAATCCAGGCTATGGCGGACAGCCCTATATCCCGGAGATGACGGAGAAAATCCGCACACTGCGCCGCAAGGCTCTGGAGCTCGGGATTGATCTTGATATCGAGGTGGACGGCGGTATTAACGACCGCACGCTGCCGCTGGTGCTGGAGGCCGGAGCCAATGTCTGCGTTGCCGGTTCCGCTGTGTTCGGAGGAGACTGCGCCGCGAATGTGGGGAAGATGTTGGGTGTGATGGAAAGATATACGAAATACAATATATAAATCTCGCACTTGAAAACCTATAGACATCTTTATTTTGGGGCCTTCAGAAATATTTGCGAATCGTCAAAACTCATTGACTTTCAATTTGTTTTGCGTATAATATAGTTAGGAGCAGAAATGTTCCCGATGTAAGAGCATCGTAAAAAGTTGTGCTGCAGATGGAGCAGGATAAAACTTCCATCTCATAAGATATTTTAACTGAATATCGAGCTTGGCAACTTGGAGAAAGTTGTAGTCCACGTGGAGGACTTAATGATTTCCACGTCGTTTTTGGTATCTTAACTGGATACTGAGGCTGACAACCAGCATAAAACTCTTTTTTCTGATTTTGAAAGGAGTGTGAGGCTTATCACACTCCTTTTTACATACGGGGTGAAAATGGCAACAAAAGCGGATAAGAAGAATGCAATCAGACAGGAAATTATAGATGCGGCTTTCATATACAGTAAACAGCTTGCAGGCAAGACATTTTTGTACGTATATGGAAAAGAATATTTTGAGGTATCCTTTCCAACCGATCATTTCCTACATCTAACGGGAGTTAAAACAAATATTTCTGCAAAAGATTTTTATAAAAATGCGAAAAAAGGAAAACTGACAAATAACCAGTTTTATTTTGATATGCAGCATCCATATGCAAATGCAAGGAAAAAATTGCCCTGCTTAAAGCGTCTGCCGGAACTGACAAATGAGATGGTGTGTATTTTAAAAGATATGCAGACAGTAACTATAGTTTATAAATTGAGTTTGACAAACCTTGAATTTACACTTGGGTTAACTGAAAACCTGAATAATGAGGGAAAGAAAGTCAATGATTTTTTTCTGCCAAGGTCATTAAGAGTTGAAGACTCATCGATAGAGAAAAGCGGAGCCGGAGAGATTATTGATTTTATTTTTGCGAAAGATGCCAGCAAGTCTTTGTATGATACAATATTGGTTAAAGATACAGGGAAAGAAATCCCTGATAATATTAAGCGGTTATTGGACTGCCAACTTTTGAGGGAGGAAATATAAAAATGAAGCTTGGAATCGTAGGACTTCCGAATGTGGGTAAGAGCACATTGTTCAACTCTCTTACGAAAGCAGGTGCAGAATCAGCAAATTATCCGTTCTGCACGATTGACCCGAATGTAGGTGTCGTAGCGGTGCCGGACGAGCGGCTGGACCTGCTGGCGAATCTCTATCATTCCGCAAAGGTGACTCCGGCGGTGATTGAGTTTGTCGATATCGCGGGACTTGTAAAGGGCGCGTCTAAAGGCGAGGGTCTGGGAAACCAGTTTTTGGCGAACATCCGTGAGGTGGACGCCATCGTGCATGTAGTGCGCTGCTTTGACGATCCGAATGTGGTGCATGTGGACGGCTCAGTGGATCCGGTGCGCGACATTGAGACGATCAATCTGGAACTGATCTTTTCCGACCTGGAGATTCTGGAGCGGCGAATCGCGAAGACCGGCCGCGCGGCAAACAACAACAAGGCCGCTGCGAAGGAGCTGGCGCTGATGAAAGCGCTGAAAGAGCATCTGGAGGATGGAAAGCTGGCCATCACCTATGAGACCGAGGATGAGGATGAGCAGGCGTGGCTTGCCGAGTACAATCTGCTCACGGCAAAGCCTGTGATCTTCGCTGCCAATGTGGCGGAGGACGAGCTGGCGGATGACGGCGCATCCAATGCTTATGTGAAGTCGGTACGCGAATACGCGGCACAGTCCGGAAGCGAGGTCTTTGTGATATGTGCGGAGATCGAGGAAGAAATTTCTGAACTTGAAGACGATGAAAAACAGATGTTTCTGGAGGATCTGGGATTAAAAGAGTCCGGACTGGAGAAACTGATTAAGGCGAGTTATAGCCTGCTGGGACTTCAGAGCTTTCTGACAGCCGGTGAGACGGAGACCCGCGCGTGGACTATCAAAAAGGGCACAAAGGCGCCGCAGGCCGCGGGCAAGATCCACTCCGACTTTGAGCGCGGCTTTATCCGTGCGGAGGTTGTGAATTACCGCGACCTTCTGGACTGCGGTTCTCTTTCCGCTGCAAGAGAGAAAGGACTCGTGGGTCTTGAAGGCAAGGATTATGTTGTGCGGGACGGCGATGTGATATTGTTCCGGTTCAACGTGTGAGCGAAGTGAGCCAAGTCAAGCTTCTCCTGCTTGCAGGAGAAAGCGTAGATTTGGCGAGCGAGCATCATGAGCGCAGGACGAAGTCCGTAGCGAATGAGGCGGAACCGCGAAGCGGTTCGTTCACACATTTTTGGCTTAGGAGGATACATGGAAGGCACCATTCGTTTCCCGCATCTGGGCATCACACTGACGAATGTGATCAAGAGCTTCCGGATCGGGGGGATTTCCATCGCCATGTACGGCGTGGTCCTGGCGGTGGCCATGATGACGGGGCTTCTTCTGGTGATGAAGGTGGCAAAAGCGACCGGTCAGAAAGAAGACGATTATTTTGATTTCGGTATCATCGCGATTATTGTAGCGGTAATCTGCGCCCGGATTTATTATGTAATATTTTCCTGGGATTATTACAGCAGCCATCTTGCGGAGATCTTCAATCTGCGCAAAGGCGGTCTGGCCATATATGGTGGCGTGATCGGCGGCGTGCTGACCGCGCTGGTGTTCTGCCATGTCAGAAAGATTGACTGGCGCGATGCGCTGGATACAGCCTGCATTGGTCTGGTGTGGGGACAGGCTGTGGGAAGATGGGGCAATTTCTTTAATCGCGAGGCGTTCGGGGACTACACGGACAACCTTTTTGCAATGCAGCTTCCGGTCAGTGACGTGAGAGCCTCAGAGATCACCGACGTGATGCGCGCGCATATTCAGACGATTGATGGGGTAGAGTATATTCAGGTGCACCCCACTTTTTTATATGAGTCCCTCTGGAATCTTGGGGTGCTGGCGATATTACTTCTGGTGACGTTTCGTTTTACAAAAAAAAAGAAACTCACCGTCTTTCTGCTGTATCTGCTTCTTTATGGAGCCGGACGCTTCTGGATTGAAAGCCTCCGCACAGATCAGCTGATCCTGTTTGGGACGGGACTGCCTGTTTCGCAGGTACTCTCCGGGCTTTTTGTGATTGCCTCGCTGATACTTCTGATCAAAAGACCCCGGTTTATGCAGTGAAGCAGGGAATTGTGCAGTGCCTGAAACGGCAGTGCAATGGAGCGGCGTTTTTCTGCGTGAAAAAAGAAAACATAACTGTGAAGGTACGGAACAGTTACGAAAGGACACTACGGGGTCATAATTGAGAGGAACAAAGGAGAATGAATAAAAAGGAACTGCTTTCTGAACTGATTGAAGTAGAACGGGGGAAGCTGAACCGACTCATCGAGGAGGAATTGCTTCCTCCCAAAAGCTTTGCCTGTGAAGGCACCGGTGGTGGGGAATCCCATTCCCGGGTTTGTTTTTCCGGCCGCAGTGAGGAAACGTCTTTTTGCAAATCGGATGCGGTTTACTACCAGAGCCGCTATCTGGACCGGCTGATTGAACTTTATATGGAATGCGCGTAACGTTCAGGATGGCTGTGAAAGAGCATTTTTTAGATGCGCTTTGTGAAGGACGCGGGCAGGACAGGAAAACGGAATGATTTGGTTATCAAGACCGTCGCTAGATTTAGCGGCGGTCTTTTTTTGTAAAACAAGATGTTGTAATTAACCCGAAAATTCCCAAATATATGAAAAATTCACGGAATTTGGGCTTGTTTTTTGTGAAAAAAAACTGTATTATAATCGCAAGTGGTAGAAAGTGGTGCATCGTGGGACAAAAGTGGAAGATTGTGGTGGCTGTGGGAAACGAAAGCAGCCTTGGGGAAAACAATCTTTTTCAGAACCGCGTTGAGAAAAGCGCCACAGGCAAACCGTCGCGTATCCGCTTAGGCTGTCTGCTGGGGAGCCTGACAGCAGGAGGTCATAAGAGGGAGGGTTTATGCGAAGAGCATTGACAGCTCAGCCCGGATTGACCGCGGCATACAGGACGGGTAAGGTTTCTAAGAAGGTGCATCATGATGTTTATGGGAGAATACAATCATACGATTGATTCCAAAGGCAGACTGATCATCCCTGCAAAATTCAGAGAACTGTTGGACGATGAATTTATTGTGACAAAGGGATTGGACGGTTGCCTGTTTGCATTCCCCAAAAACGAATGGCAGATCTTCGAGGAAAAGCTGCGTAAACTGCCGCTTACACAGAAAAACGCCAGAAAATTCACACGTTTCTTTATGGGAGGCGCGACCACATGCGAACTGGACAAGCAGGGGAGAATTCTCTTACCACAGAATTTAAGAGAATTTGCGAAGCTGGATAAGGATGTGGTGCTGTCGGGCAACCTGAACCGTATAGAGATCTGGAATAAGGCAGACTGGACGGAAAACAATGCTTACGATGACATGGACGACATCGCGGAGCAGATGTCTGATTTGGGGCTGGATATCTGATGGATTTTAAACACAAATCGGTACTTCTGACCGAGAGCATTGAAGAACTGCAGATAAAACCGGATGGAATTTATGTGGATGGTACGCTCGGCGGCGGCGGACATTCTCTGGAGATATGTAAAAGGCTGACGGAAGGCGGGCGCCTGATCGGGATTGATCAGGATGCGGACGCGATCAGGGCAGCCACAAGGCGTTTGGACGAGTTTCGGGATCGTGTGACGATCGTGCGCAGCAATTACTGCGATATGAGAGCCGTGCTCTCCGGACTCGGTGTGTCATCTGTAGATGGAGTCATTTTGGATCTGGGGGTTTCCTCTTACCAGCTTGACACGGCAGAGCGGGGATTTACCTACCGGGAAGATGCGCCGCTGGATATGCGCATGGACCAAAGGCAGACCCTGACGGCGATGGACGTTGTGAACGAATACAGCGAGATGGAGCTTTATCGCGTCATCCGTGACTATGGGGAGGAAAAGTTCGCAAAAAATATTGCCAGACATATTGTGATCGCACGCAAAGAAAAAAAACTGGAAACAACTGGGGAGTTAATTCATGTTATAAAAGCGGCGATTCCAATGAAAGTGCGGGCAGTGGGAGGACACCCGGCCAAAAAGACATTTCAGGCCATCCGGATTGAGGTGAATCAGGAACTTACCGTTCTCGAGGATTCTCTGGAGGATATGGTGGATCTCTTAAGCGATGGCGGAAGGATCTGTGTGATCACTTTCCATTCGCTGGAAGATCGGATTGTAAAAAATAAATTTCGTTATATGGAGAACCCATGTACCTGCCCGAAGGAATTTCCCGTGTGCGTATGTGGGAAGAAACCAAAAGGAATCGTTATCACTCGTAAACCAATTCTTCCGTCGCAGGAAGAACTGAATGAGAACAAGAGGGCAAAGAGCGCAAAGCTCCGGGTGTTTGAAAGCAGGGACAGCTATGGCAAGATCAGGGTACAACAGGACGGCTTCCGCAAAAAATAGATCGGGAAGCCGCGGCAAACACACATATACCTATATAGACGGGAATACGGTCCGGAAGCTGGATGTTGAGACTCAGCCGATTAATCAGCCGAAACAGCCGGCTGAGGTAAGCCCGAGTATACGCAGAAATCGGGAGCGCGCGCTGCAGATGAATTTCGCGTATGTCCTTTTCCTTACGGCAGCGGCAGTGATTGCGGTATTTGTCTGTGTGAATTTCCTGCAGCTGAGAGCGGTGAACACGCTTCTCTCAGAGGAGGTGGCGACTCTTTCCGCCGAGCTGGATTCCGCGATACTGGAAAACGATTCGGAATACAATCGGGTAATGAACAGTGTGGATCTGGAGCATGTCAAAGAGGTCGCAACGGATGAGCTCGGCATGCAGCAGGCAACGTCGGATCAGATCGTTACCTATGAGATAGAGGATGGCGATTATGTAAGACAGTATTCCGAGATACCGACAGAGTAGGTGAATCATTTTGGCAAATCGAACAAAAAAAGAACGCAAATTTACGAAACGAATGCAAATAAAGCTTCTGGCTGTATTTGCATTCGTTTTATTGGGACTGATTGTTTTGCTGCTGCGTATCGCGCAGATCAATATCACGGAAGGGAGCAGCTACGCAAAGCAGGTGCTTTCCCAGAATAATTATGACAGTGAGACCCTCTATGCCCGAAGGGGAGAAATTCAGGATACGAACGGGCGGGTCCTGGCCTACAGCGAAAAGGTCTACAATCTTGTGATTGACTGCTATGCCATCAATCAGGATCAGGAAAACGCTCTGGAGCCTACCATAGAGGTATTGTGCTCTTATTTTGGACTTGATGAGACCGAGCTTCGCTCTCTGATCCTTTCGGATGAGACAAAGGACAGTCAGTATCAGGTGCTGCAGGTGAAGGGAGAAGATGAGGACCAGTATCTGACGCAGGATGAAATGGAAGCGTATGAGGAGTACATAGACGAGTATGCGGATGTCTCTTCCAGCACCTTAAGCGATTCGGAAAAAGAGGAAAAGAAAAAGCGGGCCGCGGTGACAGGGGTCTGGTTTGAAGAAAAATATGTCCGGCACTATCCGCTGGACTCGCTCGCCAGCAACACGATTGGCTTCGCAAACAGCTTAGGCGACGGCATTGTTGGGTTGGAGGCCTATTATGACGAACAGCTGCAGGGGACAAATGGCCGCATTTTCGGCTATCTGAATGAGGATACAGAATATCAGACCAAGACGATCGCTCCGGAGAACGGCTACACGCTGGTGACAACGCTGGACGTCAACATTCAGGAGATCGTGGAGAATGCGATTGCGGAATTTGACGAAGAGTATGGGGACGACAATGACGACGGTACCGCGAAGCACGGCGCCGCAAACGTCGGAGTCGTAGTGATGGATCCAAACACCGGCGGTATTCTGGCGATGGCGACCAACCAGAGCTATGACCTGAACGATCCGGACAGCGTGATCTACGACTGGTATACGGAGGCAGAGATTCAGGATCTTTTAGAAGAAGATGACGATGGCAGTGCGTACAATACAGCGCTTTATGATCTGTGGGGCAACTTCTGCGTGTCCGACAGCTATGAGCCCGGTTCGACCTTCAAACCAATCACGATCGCAGCCGCGCTGGAAATCGGCGCAATCTCAACAAGCGACAGCTTTTACTGTGACGGCGGTGAATTCATCACAGATACGGAGATTCACTGTGATGTTTATCCGGGCGCGCACGGGGCGGAGACACTGGAGGATGCGCTTGTAAATTCCTGCAACGATGCTCTGATGCAGATCGCCGCGAAAATGCGGGTATCGAATTTTATCGAGTATCAGTCCCTGTTTAATTTCGGTAAGAAAACAGGCATCGATCTGCCGAATGAATCGACCGGTGTTGTTTACACGACGGACACCATGAATGAGGTTGAGCTGGCGACCTGCTCCTTCGGGCAGGGCTTTACCTGTACGATGATACAGGAGATTGCCGCGTTTTCTGCGGTCGTCAACGGCGGCTATTATTATCAGCCTCATGTGGTAGACAAAATCCTTGACGAGGATGGCGCGATCGTAAAAGACAACTCACAGCTGCTGTTAAAACAGATCATTTCTTCTTCAACCTCCGATACGCTGAAGGAATATCTGGAGAGCGTCGTGGAGGATGGTACCGGTAAAGCTTCGCGGGTTCCCGGTTACCGTGTCGGCGGAAAGACGGGAACAGCCGAGAAGATTGACGCTACGACCGGCGAGCGCGCGGACGGCCTGTATCTGGTTTCCTTTATCGGAGCCGCGCCGATCAATGATCCGGAGGTTGTGATCTATGTGGTCGTTGATGAACCGAATGTAGATAATCAGGCAAGCAGCAGCTATGCACAGAAGCTGTTTCAGACGATCGCTCTGGATGTGCTGCCCTATATGGGCATTGCCGCGACTGAGGAGATTACGGATTCGCTGCTGGCAGAGCTCGGACTGACGCAGGACGACGTTGTGCAGGTCGAAACAGTGACGACGTTCCAGGCATTTGATTCTTATGGAAATCTCTACAATGACGCGCGCGTCGAGGATGGACAGGTGGTCGATGGGGATGGCAATGTGATCGCCGGCGCGTACATTGATGATGATGGAACCGTCTATGACGGATATATGAATGCGGTCTCTTCTGTGGAAGCGGAGGACGAAGAGGATACGATCGCGACAAATCCGGATATGGCCGCACCGCTGGATGAAAGCTCTGTAGATGATTCAGATTCGACGATTGTCGATCCGACCGATATTGCGGAAGAAGAAGAGGAGTAGGTAACTGTGAAGGTACTGAACAGTTACAGGAATAGAAGAAAGCCCGCGTCCGGGACATTATGTTTTGAGGAGTAAAAATTGTCCTGTATAAAAATGTGATACGGGTCATGGCATGAAGCTTTCCCTCATCGAATAGATTAAAAAAGACAGGATCATAACGCTGTGACAGCGCGCATGGACGGATCCTGCACTTCAAAACATCATTCGGGGGACTCATGCAGAAAACCAAATCGTTTCATCGCCGGAAAATCCTGCTGGTTTTTGTCTGCTGTATAGCGGCACTGCTGTTTCTGATCGGACGGCTGGCATATCTGATGATCGCGAAGTCCGGGTATTATACGACTCTGGCGGAGGAACTGCATGAACGGGAGCGTTCCATCAAGGCGGCCCGCGGGCGGATTCTGGACCGCAACGGCACGGTTCTGGCGGATAACCGGACAGTCTGTACGGTCTCGGTCATCCACAGCCAGATCACAGATCCGGAGCAGGTCATCGAAGTGCTTTGCACGGAGCTCGGCATGGATGAGGAGACGGTGCGGGCGCGGGTGGAAAAGAACAGCTCGATCGAGCGGATCAAAAGCAATGTGGATAAAGACATTGGCGACGCAATACGCAGCTATGGACTGGACGGGGTAAAGGTGGATGAGGATTACAAGCGGTATTATCCGTATGCAAGCATGGCCTCCAAGGTGTTGGGATTTACCGGCGCTGACAATCAGGGCATCATTGGCCTGGAGGTCCGGTACGATGAGCTGCTTTCCGGGACGCCTGGCACGATCCTGACCCTGACTGACGCGCGGGGGATAGAGATTGAAGATACCGCGGAGACACGCATAGAGCCGGTCGCAGGGAATGACCTTATCATCAGCCTGGACTACAACATTCAGCAGTACGTCGAGCAGGCAGCCTACAATGTGCTCGAGGAAAAGCAGGCAGACAGTGTATCTATCCTTGTGATGAACCCGCAGAACGGCGAAATCTATGCGATGACGAACGTGCCGGAATTTGACCTGAATGATCCGTATACATTGACGGAATTATATATAGAAACGCAGCTTTCTGAAGAGGATGCCCTAAATCAGATGTGGCGCAACGGCTGCATCAACGACACCTACGAACCCGGTTCGACTTTCAAGATCATCACCGCTGCAACCGGACTGGAGGAGGGAGTGGTAACGCTTACCGATACCTTTTATTGCCCGGGGTATAAGCTGGTAGACGATCGGCGCATCCGCTGTCATAAGACGGCCGGACACGGATCAGAGACCTTTCTGGAGGCGGCGCAGAACTCCTGCAATCCGGTCTTTATCGAGGTCGGCCTGCGCCTTGGAGTGGATAATTATTTTAAATATTTCAATCAGTTTGGTTTAAACGACAAGACCGGCGTTGATCTGCCGGGCGAAGCGGCGACGATCATGCATAAGAAGGAAAACGTAGGTCAGGTGGAGCTTGCTACGATCTCATTCGGGCAGTCCTTCCAGATCACACCGATCCAGCTGATTACGACCGCGGCGTCCATTATCAACGGAGGTATCCGCATCACGCCGCACTTTGCTGTAAGCGCGCAGGATGCGGACGGCACCTTGCTGGAAGTATATCAGTATGAGGAGGGCGAACGGATCCTCTCGGAGGAAACATCCGCGACCATGCGTTACCTTCTGGAGCAGGTCGTGGACAGCGGTTCCGGCAAAAACGCCTATATTGAGGGCTATCGGATCGGCGGCAAAACAGCGACATCCGAGACGCTTCCCCGCGGGCAGGGGAAATATATCTCCTCCTTCGTCGGTTTTGCTCCGGCGGACGATCCGCAGGTGATCTGCCTGTGCGTCATCAATAACCCGCAGGGTACTTACTACGGCGGCACGATTGCCGCGCCGGTCGTAAAAGATATTTTTGAAAATATTCTGCCGTATCTGGGAATTGAAAAAACCCTTGCCGAAACGGAGACGGTGGAGTAGGATAATGAAATGATACAGGATGCGGAGACCGCAGCACGGAGCAATCCGTGGTATCGTTATAGATATGTCTGGAATCCGGATATACCTGGAATTGCGATATAATTAAGGAGGAGAACCGTATGAAAATGAACCCGGATATTTTTATTCCCTTGTGTGTGGCCTTTGTAATCTGTGTGATCTTAGGCCCTGTAGTTATTCCATTTTTACGCAGGCTGAAAGTCGGCCAGACTGAGCGGGAGGAGGGCGTGCAGTCGCATCTGCAAAAAGCAGGCACTCCCACGATGGGCGGTCTGATCATGCTGATCAGTGTCGTTATTACCTCGCTTTTTTATGTTGGAAAATATCCCAGAATCATTCCGGTATTGTTTCTGGTACTGGGCTTTGGTCTGATCGGATTTCTTGATGACTATCTGAAGGTTGTCCTGCGCCGCTCTGACGGGCTGTATCCGAAGCAGAAAATGCTGGGGCAGATTATTGTGACCACGATTTTTATTGTCTATATCTGGGTGATGGACAAGTCCTGTCTGGAGCTGATCATCCCATTTAGCGGCGGGAAGATGCTCACGGCGGATTCGTTCGGAGGGCTGTTCAAATATCTCTCGATCCCGCTTGCTTATTTTGTGATCATCGGGACTGTCAACGGCGTAAACTTCACTGACGGACTGGATGGACTGGCCAGCAGCGTGACTCTGATGGTGGCCATTTTCTTTACCGCCGCATCCATGGCGCTTGGCGGACAGATCGAGCCCATCACAGCGGCTGTAGCAGGTGCTTTGCTGGGATTTCTGCTGTTTAACGTTTATCCCGCGAAAGTATTCATGGGCGACACCGGTTCCCTTGCCCTCGGCGGGTTTGTGGCCGGAAGCGCTTATCTGCTGAAGCTGCCGATTTTCATTCTGATCATTGGCCTGGTGTACCTGATCGAAGTGCTGTCTGTTATCATTCAGGTCACATACTTTAAGGCGACCGGCGGCAAACGCTTTTTCAAGATGGCGCCGATCCATCACCATTTTGAGCTGTGCGGATGGTCTGAGACCCGCATCGTGACTGTATTTGCGATCGTGACGGCGTTTCTGTGTTTGCTGGCGCTGTATGCGATCGGGTGAGCTTGATCAAATATCAAATATTGACGAAAATCTGCCTGCCGTCTGCGTGCGGAAACGGAGTTCCGATTTTCTGATGATTGATTTAAAAAACGAGAATTAATAACCGAATAGGAAAGGATGTAATATTATGGAACTAACGACTAGCCGCGTCCTTGTCTTTGGCGCGGGCATCAGCGGAATCGGAGCGGCCAGGCTTTTGCTTGGTGTACCGGCAAAGGAAGTAATTCTGTATGACGGGAATGAGAAATTGAATGCAAAGGAACTTGAGGAGAAGGTTGTTGTTGCCCCGACAAATGATAATGATGCCTCAAAAAGCATTGTAGATGTGGAGAATGCCGGAGCAGACTGCGGCGGCCGCCTGCAGATCATCCTCGGTGAACTTCCGGACGAGGTGCTTGCGCGGATTGATCTGGCGGTGCTAAGTCCCGGCGTGCCGACCGACCTGCCGCTTGTGAATGCGATGCGGGAGCGTGGTGTGCGTATCTGGGGCGAGGTGGAGCTTGCCTGGGAGTGCGGCAAAGGCGATGTGCTTGCGGTGACGGGTACAAATGGAAAGACTACGACGACGAGCCTGCTGGGTGAGATCATGCGGGATTATGCTGTATGGCTTCGGACGACAGGCAATTGTCATGGTAAAACAGGGGAAGCGTGCAGCGCAGGGAAAGAAAGCTGTGCGGATGAGGATACGCTTCCGGATGAGCGTGTCTGCGTCGTCGGCAACATCGGCAATCCGTACACGGATGCAGCAGCAAAGCTGACAGAGGATTCCATCGTGGTCGCGGAGATTTCCAGCTTCCAGCTGGAAACGATCGAGGGCTTTGCGCCACGAGTGAGCGCGATCCTTAATATCACGCCGGATCATCTGAACCGCCATCACACGATGGAGGAATACATACGTGTCAAGGAGCTGATCACGGAAAATCAGGGACCGGACGATGCCTGCGTGCTCAATTATGAAGATCCCATCCTGCGGGAGTTTGGAAAGACTTTAAAGACAAAAGTCATTTACTTCAGCAGTCTGCATAAACTGAAAGAGGGGATGTACCTCGAGCGGGAAGCGCCCCCTCGCTTTGCTTCGGCGGCAGATTGCATCGGCCATGCAGAAAAAGCTGCGCATTTGGCCGATGCTGGGGAAAATATTTGTTACTCAGACGGAACGACGGAGACGGTGATCTGTTCCACAAAGGAACTGAATATTCTTGGCCGCCACAATCATGAAAATGTCATGGCTGCGGCTGCGATGGCCCATGCGTACGGCGTACCGTTTGAGGTTATTCGCAAAACAGTCTGCTCGTTCCAGGCGGTGGAGCACCGGATTGAGTATGTGACCGAAAAGCACGGCGTCGTGTACTATAACGATTCGAAGGGAACCAATCCGGACGCGGCAATCAAGGGCATTCAGGCGATGGACCGCCCGACTCTGCTGATCGGCGGCGGCTACGACAAAAATTCCTCGTATGAAGAGTGGATTCAGGCGTTTGACGGCAAGGTGAAATATCTGGTATTGATCGGACAGACGAGAGAGAAGATCGCCGAGGCGGCCAAAAACTGCGGATTTTCCGATTGTGTGCTGAAGGATTCGCTGGAGGATGCTGTGGCATTCTGCGCGGAGCACGCAAAAAGCGGAGATGCGGTGCTGCTCTCACCGGCGTGCGCCAGCTGGGGGATGTTCCCCAACTATGAGGTGCGCGGCAGGCGATTCAAAGAACTGGTAAATCAGCTCGACTGATGGGGTGATTTTCTGGGTACTGGTAAAAAAAGAGGCGCGAGGGGCGAAGCGGACGGTCTCCTGCTGTTGGCGGTCCTTATCCTTTGTGGGTTTGGGTTGCTCATCCTGTACAGTGCCAGCTCGTACAACGGGCAGGTGCGCTTTGGCGATTCCGCCTGGTATCTGAAAAAACAGTTTTTTGCGATGGTGCTCGGCCTGGCAGCGATGGCCGGAATTTCTTCCATCGATTATCATGTGCTGAATAAGCTGGCAGGGCCGGCTTATCTGCTCTCGCTTGTGCTTTCAGGAGCGGTGCTGCTGTTTGGGGACGCTTACAACGGTTCCCGGCGCTGGCTGTCGATCGGACCGCTTTCGTTTCAGCCGGCCGAATATGCGAAACCAGCCGTGATACTTTTGCTGGCCAGCGTGGTAGCGGGAGCCTCCGGATCGCGGGATCCGCGCGGCGTGTCTGGAACCCGTCACCGAAAAACGACTGCAGCAGATCCTCGCCTGAGACGCGGCGGAGCGCGCGGCCGGATTGCATCCGTCTTTCTGGCAGTGCTTCCCATTGTTGCGCTGGTGGGAAAAAACAATCTTAGCACGGCGGTGATTATTCTTGGTATCGCGATGCTCATGATCTTTGTATCAAATCCCAAATATCTGCCTTTTCTCTGGATGATCCTGGCGGGAGTCGGGTTTCTGGCTGCATTTTTAAGTCTGGAAGCTTACCGTCTGGAGCGTCTGGCAATCTGGCGAAATCCGGAATTATATGAAAAGGGCTATCAGACGATGCAGGGACTGTATGCGATTGGTTCCGGAGGCCTGTTCGGGCTGGGGCTGGGTAATGGTCTGCAGAAGCTGGGCTTTGTGCCGGAAGCGCAGAACGATATGATTTTCTCGGTGATCTGCGAGGAACTGGGGTTGTTTGGCGCGGCATTTCTGGTCCTGCTTTTTCTTTTGCTGCTGTGGCGCTTTATGGTGATCGCGACGCATGCGCCGGATCTGTTCGGCTCGTTGATTGCCGCGGGGATTATGGGACATATCGCGATTCAGGTGATATTGAATATTGCGGTAGTGACAAACACGATACCCAACACCGGCATTACCCTACCCTTCGTCAGCTATGGCGGTACGTCCATGTTGTTTTTGCTTGCCGAGATGGGGCTGGCGCTTTCTGTGAGCAGAGGGAACCGAAATATTCCCTTGTAAAACAGGCATCTCACCTGAAGGGTGAGGATGCCGCCCTGCGAGTGTGCAGGACAGGACGTTCACAGCAGGGCGGTCGCGAGGATGCAGCGCGGCATGCACCGTTTTGGTTCCGGATGCATATACTGGGGTACTATCAGTATATGTGAACGGGGGAAAACCGCGTGGCTTGTCTGGAAATTGCTGGTGGAAGACCACTTTACGGAGAACTTACAGTGCAGGGTTCCAAAAACGCGGCGCTGCCGATTCTGGCAGCGTGTATTTTGGGGGATGGTCCCTGCCGGATTGAAAACTGCCCGCGGATTCAGGACGTCGAGGACACGGTTTCCATTCTGAAAATGCTGGGATGCCGGGTGGAAAGAACCGGTCAGACAGTGTCGGTTGACGCATCGCGGATGGAAAAAGACAGCATTGACGGGCCGGAAGCGATAAGAATTCGTTCCTCCGTCTTGTTTTTAGGTGCACTTCTTGGTAGAATGGGTAAGGCCACGCTTCCGCATCCTGGCGGATGTGCCATCGGAAGCCGGCCAATCGATCTGCATTTAAAAGCGCTTCAAAAGCTGGGGGTACGGTTTGATATGCAGGAAAACGCACATTCCGATGCCCATAACTTAACGGCCGGCGTTTTTCATGGAAAAATCTGTGCCAGGGCGGACCATCTCCACGGCGGCAGCGTCACACTTGCCATGCCGAGCGTGGGAGCGACAGAGAACGCAATTCTGGCTGCAGTATGTGCCGACGGAGTGACGGTCATCCATCGCGCAGCCATGGAACCGGAAGTAGAGGAGCTCTGTGATTTCCTGCGGGCGCGCGGCGCCAGGATTTCACGGGAAGAAGATCGGAGTATCCGCATACATGGAGTGAAAACATTATCGCCGGTGCGGCACCGGCTGCGCGCGGATCGGATCGTGGCAGGCAGCTATCTGCTGGCTGCGGCTTCCTGCGGAGGCTGTGTATGCATCCGCAATCTTCCTTCCGGACAGCTTGACGCTCTATATGCGGTTTTGCGCGGCATGGGAGTGGTGATAGATGCGGACGGTACCGTGCGGGCCGATCTGCCTCTTAAAGCAGCAGAGGAAGTAGTGACGGCTCCGTATCCAGGGTTTCCGACCGATCTGCAGTCGCCTTTGATGGCGGCGCTGTGCACAGCGGGAGGGGAAAGCCGGATTCGGGAGACCGTTTTTGAGAACCGGTTTCTGACAGCAGTGCAGCTGCGAAACATGGGAGCGCGGATTGAGATAAAGGGCGAGACGGCCCGGATTGAGGGAGTGGCAAGACTGCATGGCGCTGCTGTGAATGCCCCGGATCTGCGGGGAGGCGCTGCACTTGTGCAGGCGGCTCTGGCAGCGGCCGGCCGCACAACGATTTACGGATATGAATATATAGCGCGCGGTTACGAAGATATCTGCCGTGACTATAGAGCTCTGGGGGCGGAGATCCATCTCATGGAAAACAATTCGTCTGAAGGATAAAAGGTATGGTGAACGTATGAGGACAAAGAGAAAAAGACGCCTGACCAATTTTATTATATTGTTCGTGGTGATACTGGTAATCCTGTCCGGGCTGTTTTTGTTTCGGGTGCGTAAGGTAACCGTATCCGGCAACAGCCGCTATTCCGCGGAGGAGATTGAGGAAGGACTGATCACGGACTTTCTTTCCGGCAGCACACTGTATCTCTGGTGGACTTATCGGAATGGAGAGATACCGGACACAATGCCATATCTGGACACCTTGAAAGTCACAATGACCTCACCGTTTGCCGTCCGTGTGACAGTTACGGAAAAAGATCTTGTCGGCTATTTTGACACAGGCAGCTATGCGTATTTTGACGAGGACGGTGTGATACTGGAGATTACGGATGAGCTTTATGACGGGATTCCAATTATCACCGGCGCGACGCTCGGAGAGATGACGCTGTACCAGAAAGCTCCGACTGAGAGCAGCTCCCAGCTTCGCACAATTTTGAGCCTTCTGGAGCTTCTGGACTATCAGGAGCTGACCGCGTCCGAGATCCGCTTTGCGGAGGATTCCGAGATCACGGTTTACATTGGGTACATTGAGGCGGTTCTTGGACAGGACGAATATCTGGAGGAGAAAATTGCCAATTTAAAAGCTATCCTGAATACAATGAGCGCGTCCTCGGCGGGCACACTGCATCTGGAAAATGTGACCGGGAAAAATGAGGATATTACGTTTACACCTTCGGATGAGGTGATCGTTGAAACAGAGAATGAGACGGAGGAGAATGGGGATTCCGATGCGGAAGCTTCAGGAACGACGCAGACAGCGGCGGATACTTCTACCCTGAGCGGTGCCACTACAGACGGCGGGGCAGCGAGCGGGACCACAGACAGCACTGGCGATTCAGCTTCTGACAGCGGCGATACTGCTTCTGAAGACGGCACGGACAGTGCAGATTCCGGCAGCGCGGATGCGTCGGATACCGGGACAGCGGACGCCGCCGGTACGGACGACGACAGCACGGGTGATGACAGTACGGCTGACGACGACACTGCAGACGACGGGGAATCAGATGTAGACCTGATGGTATTCAATTCCAGCGGCCAGCTGGTTTATCATGTGCACGTAAAAGACGGAGTGGTCATAGACTCTTCAGGAAATGAAGTACCGGGCTGCTACGTCAACGAGGATGGGAACGTGGTGGACGCTTACATGAATATCATCGACCCGGATACGGGAGATGTGTTAAATATTGACTGACCGTTTTTACGTGAGCACCGGGCTGTGCGGTGAAAACAGCCCGCAGGGATCACCGCGGCGGCCCGGATAAGGAGAAACAGGTATATTTTCCAGATAAAATATAAGAAATAAGGCAAAAAATTAAAGAAAAAGACTTGATTAATCCGGAAAGAAATTATATTATATGAGGTAGTGTGTGCAGATATACATAGGGGCTCACTAACTATTCAGTACAGTATATTTTACGATGCCGGACTGCAAGAAGGAGGAAACACGGTGTTAGAGATTATGTCAAACGAAATGGAATCTGCCGCGAAGATTATCGTGATCGGAGTCGGCGGCGCCGGGAACAACGCAGTGAACCGAATGGTTGAGGATACAATTGCCGGGGTGGAGTTCATCGGCATCAATACAGATAAGCAGGCTCTTCTTATGAGCAAGGCACCCTCGACGATCCAGATCGGCGAGAAAGTGACGAAAGGACTCGGCGCAGGCGCAAGACCGGAGATCGGCCAGCAGGCGGCGGAAGAGAGCACAGAAGAGATCCGTCAGGCGATACAGGGTGCGGACATGGTGTTTGTCACCTGCGGTATGGGCGGCGGCACAGGTACCGGCGCGGCGCCGGTAGTAGCCAGTATTGCGAAAGAGATGGGGATCCTGACGGTCGGCGTCGTGACGAAGCCGTTCCGCTTCGAGGCGAAGACCCGTATGAACAATGCCCTGATGGGGATTGAAAAGCTGAAGGAAAATGTGGACACGCTGATTGTCATCCCGAATGACAAGCTGCTTGAGATCGTAGACCGCCGCACGACGATGCCGGAGGCATTGAAGAAGGCGGATGAAGTGTTGCAGCAGGCGGTACAGGGCATTACAGACCTGATCAACCTGCCGGCTCTGATCAATCTTGACTTTGCCGATGTGCAGACCGTCATGAAAGATAAAGGCATTGCTCATATCGGCATCGGCCAGTCCAAGGGCGACGATAAGGCTCTGGAAGCAGTGAAGCAGGCAGTATCGAGCCCGCTGCTTGAGACGACCATTGAGGGCGCAAGCCACGTGATCATCAATATTTCCGGAGACATCTCCCTGATCGACGCGAACGACGCGGCAAGCTATGTACAGGAGCTAACCGGAGACGATACTAACATCATCTTTGGTGCGATGTATGACGATACCTACGCGGATGAGTGCAGCATCACCGTGATCGCGACAGGTCTGGAAGATGCGAACAATGCAAAGCCGGAGCGTACAGTAAGACGCACCTACGGTTCCCATAGAGAGGTTTCCTCTTCACCGGCTCCGTCGACGCTTCCGAAGATGCCGTCCGTATCACCGATCCGCACCGGCTCTCAGAGCACAAGCGGCTCGACACGTACACCGAGCGGAAGAGTGCAGGAGAAAGACATCCAGATTCCGGATTTCCTGAAGAGAAGCTAAGGGAATCGAAATTCAGGAAAAAAGATTAAGGAAAAAGCTTAAGGAATAAAAATAAAGCCAGAGGAACATATTAAGGAAACGAAAAGTCTGGATTCCGAAAAGAAATAGAAGAAGCATCGTAACTGTGAAGGTACTGAACAGTTACGATGCTTCAGAAAAGGGGCTGTGTGACAGCCCCCTTTTTACGAAATAAGGAACTTCGTTTCCTATTTCATAAAACCCTCCGGGGGGATGCGCACGATGCACATAGGAAAGCTGCTTCGTAGCTGTGCTTTCCGTTGCCACTTTGTTCTCCAACAGGAAAAAGTTTCCGAAACAGATGCGTCAGGAGAAAAACTTTGCGCGGATCGGCTCAATGGGCATATCCTGTCCGGTCCAGATGCGGAATGCAGCCGCGCCCTGATAGAGTAGCATATAAAGTCCGTTCAGTGTGCGGCAGCCGCATTTTTCGGCCGCTTCGAGTAGACGGGTCTGACGCGGATTGTAGATGATGTCCGATACGGTGAGCCCGGGATGCAGGCAGGACAGATCCGAAAGCGGTACGGCGTCTGTGTTCGGTGCCATGCCGACGGAGGTCGCGTTAGTCAGAAGCGAGCTTTTTTCCACACAGCATCGCACTGCGGCCGCGTCATTCAGGTCAACGACATCGGCACGGCAGGAGGTCCCGGCATTGATCTGTTCGGCCAGCCGGATGGCATTCGGGAAAGAACGGCCGTTTTTCCGGTTCAGAATATGGAGCGCCGGAGCGCCGCTTAAGGCAGCCTGGACTGCAATAGAGGAAGCCGCACCGCCCGCGCCCAGAAGGCACATCTCACCGGCGGTGATCTCGTACCCGACGTCGCTGAGGGAGCGGACATAGCCCTCGCCGTCCGTATTGTAGCCGACGAGCCGTCCGTTTTCATTGCTGACCGTATTGACTGCACCGATCATCCGGGCGGCGGGAGATATTTCATCCAGATACTCCATAACGCGTTCCTTGTCCGGCATGGTGATATTGAAGCCGAAGACATTCATATCGCGCAGCGCCCGGACCATCGTACCGAGATCCCTGTCCTTTGTGTCAAAGCACAGGTAGACGGCATCCAGACCGAGCAGGCGGAATGCTTCGTTGTGCATCATAGGGGAAATGCTGTGAGCCACAGGCGAGCCAATCAGGCAGCCGAGGCGCGTATGACCGGTAATCTGCATAGCGGGGAACCTCCCTGAATTATAATTATAATTATGATTGTGATTATGATTCTGCAACTGTTCGCTGCCTTCACAGGTACAGGTAATGTACGTTTTCATATGTACCTCGCAGCGAGTGCGAGGTACTGTCCTGAACAGTTACAAGTTTTCTATAGTATAGCATGAGAGGAACTATTTGGAAAGAAGCAGTTTCCTGCAAAAAGCAGGGCTAGGAGAAGGAAAATGACAGAAAACAAAAAGGTCATTACCGTCCGCGGTCTGACCCTGGGCGACGGTATCCCCAAAATCTGTGTCCCGGTGACGGCACATAGCCTTTCTCAGATGGAGGAGCAGCTAAAAAAAATCCGGATCACCCCGCATGATCTGGTGGAACTGCGCGCGGACTTTTATGAAGGAGATCCGATCGAAGAGCTGACCGCATTGCGTGCAGCGTTGCCGGAAACACCAATCCTGTTTACCTTCCGGACAAAAGAAGAGGGCGGCGAGCGGAGCGTTACACTCAATGATTATGCCGCGCTGAACCGGCAGGCAGCCGGCCTTTCGGCCGACCTCATCGACCTCGAATACAACCGCGGAGAAGATTTCGTGCGGGGACTCTGCCAAAAGCTGCAGGATGCAGGCGTAAAAGTCGTCGCATCTTTCCATGACTTTTCCGGGACGCCATCCGCAGAAAAGCTGACAGAGCTGCTTTGCAGGATGCAGGCATTGGGAGCGGATGTCACCAAGGCGGCTGTAATGCCGCAAAGCGAGCGCGATGTGCTGACCCTTATGTCTGCCGCTGTGGAAATGAAAGAACAGATCGCGGATCGTCCTTACATCGTAATGTCCATGGGAGCGTTGGGCGGGATCAGCCGCCTGGCCGGTACACTGACCGGCTCCGCTGTGACATTTGCATCGGCTGGATCCGTCTCTGCCCCCGGGCAGATGGACGCCGCGTTCGTCGCCAGAGCACGTTCTCTTCTGGCTGCGGATTGATATCAGGAGTGAAAGCAGAACGGATTCGCCCATGCAAAATCGCTTCGCGATGGGCGAAATCTGTCGATAAAAAATTGAAAACCTGTCCCATGTTTTGACAAAAAAGGAAAAGCCCTGTGGAGTATACTCATCGCAGTTACGCCACAGGGCTTTTTCACATTCATATCTTACGATCATGAATTTCTGAAATTCCCTGTCAGAAGCACATTTGAATATCACATATGTACTACGAAATCTACATTGATCAGTTTTTTACAGAGCAGTTCCTCATCGGAATCATACTGCTGGCGGTCACGGGAATGCTCTGTCAGGCGGTCGTCTCATGGAAACGTCTGGCAGCCGGTGCTCTTCTGAGTGCAGTCTGCATGACAGCTCTCGTGTGCCTGAGACGGCCGGGACTTTACCCGGTAAGTCTGCCTGTTGCCGCCGCAGCAGCATTCTGGAGGTGTCCCATCAAAAATGAGTGGAGGCACAACCGGAATGCGCTCCTTTGTCTGCTGGCCGTGACCGTCTGCTTCGGAGGCGCTGCGGAAGCCCTGCTTTCTCTGCTGCCCTTGTCTGCGACAGCCGCATGCGCGCTGGCGGCGCTGTTGGTATATGGGGTGATGCGTTCCCTTGGACGGCAGATCCGAAAGAGCGAAAATGCGGCAGTGATTACAATCCAAAAGGATGGCCGCACCCTCGTACTTCATGGCATTCTCGACACAGGCAATCAGCTCACAGAGCCGGTGACCGGCCATCCGGTCAGCATAGCCGAGGCATCGGTGCTGGATGAATTACTGGGGAAAGGATGGGAGGAACAGCAGGGCTTTTGCCTGATTCCCTATCACACGGTTGGAGAGTCAGACGGATGGATGCGCGGTGTCGTATTCGACGAAATGCATGTCGCCATGCGGCGCGGGAAACGGATCGTACAAAGGCCGCTTATCGCACTTTGTGACCGGAAGCTGAGCTACAAAGAAGACTGCCAGATGATTCTGCACCCGGAGCACGCACCTTCATAGCAGTGACAAAAAATGGTAATACAGCTGTTCCGTTCCATCACAGTGAGCGAGAAACACTGAGCGGAATTCTTACTTATCAATTTTATATCTAATCACCAGGAAAGGAAGTCAGAAATTCCATGATCGTAAAAGTAGCGGTTCCACAGCGTTTTCAATTCAAAATGACAGCAGGTCCCAGAGAACTATTCTTTTCCCGTCCGGGCGACTGCCACTACATTGGAGGTTCAGAAGTCCTGCCGCCGCCCCTCGGAGCAGAGGAAGAGAGAGAACTTTTATCCATGTTTGGTGAGCAGGGCGACGCAAAGGCCAGGAAAAAACTGATCGAGCATAACCTGCGGCTGGTTGTATACATAGCGAAAAAATTTGATAATACGGGAGTTGGCACGGAAGACCTGGTCTCCATCGGAACCATCGGCCTGATCAAAGGCATCAACACCTTCAATCCGGATAAAAAAATCAAGCTGGCCACCTATGCTTCCCGCTGCATCGAGAACGAGATTCTGATGTACCTGCGCCGGAATAATAAAAACAAGATGGAGGTCTCCATCGAAGAGCCATTGAACATGGACTGGGACGGGAATGAACTCCTGCTCTCGGACATTCTCGGCACAGATGAGGACGAAATCTCCCGCGGCATGGAGACCGAGGCAGAGTACAAGGTGCTGCAGAACGCCATCAGCAAGCTTTCCGGACGCGAGCGCACCATCGTGCAGCTTCGCTTCGGCATCAATACCAAGGACGGAGAGGAGAAGACGCAGAAAGAGGTCGCCGATCTGCTCGGCATCTCCCAGTCCTATATTTCCCGTCTGGAAAAACGGATCATACGGCGGCTGCGCTGTGAGATCGTGCGGCTGCAATGAAAAAAATCCCGGAGTACTGATCCGGTTAATAAAACCGTAGTCAGACTCCGGGAATGTACTCCCTAAGTAAGATAATTAGGGAGCACCTGACCGGAATACGTTGAATTTAA
>JAJBVD010000008.1 GCA_020859985.1 Clostridiales bacterium | reverse complement strand
CCAACCTGATTTTATTTTTTTAATTCCCCCTTGACATTTCTTAGCTGGACTTTTTTACAATCAGATACATTCTTTTTATTTAAAAACTCTTCCATGTGATGTCAGCGGAATATGCCGATGCATATACCGTATTCCAAACCTCTTTTCAACATTTCCCAAATGTAATCTTTTCTACTGAAATCGGAACCTTTGTATAGCTTCCGCCAGCCACTTGATCGAGTTCTTCATTCGGGATCTCCTGCGTATCCTGAGCCGCGTCCATATCCGGAGCATTTGTTTCTTCCCCAAGCTTTCCTGCCTGCTTTTCTGTTTCTTTACTCATAGTATCCATAATCTCCTTTCTGATTTTTGATGGGTTTATTTTAGCGTCGTCAGATTCAGGCTATTGCCGCTACTCCTCCGTGCCATAACCACCTACTGTACACGTACAATATCGGCCAGACGCTCCATGACCGCCGGCAACGCAGCTGCACTGTCCCTGTCCGCCCATCCCGCCAAGAGTACAAAGGCATTCCAACGCATACGCGCCTCCCGTCACTGCTTCCAGCTCATCATCCGACATCGGCGGGGTCTGTTCCGGCAGAAAATCTTCGGCAGCAAGAAAAATCTGATGGTCAGCCGCAAGAGCGATCAGCTCTTTAACCCCTTCTTTTTCTTTCCTGCCCAGTTCATCCGCCTCACGCTTCAGTGCAGGATTTGTTTCCAGAAGCTCTAAAAATCTTTTTACATTATTTTTCACAAACATCTCCCCCGAACATTTTAGTCATTCATTGCCTGATCAAATATCAAATCTCTGTTCTTGTTTTGTACATCCATCTTCAACGTAAAATACCATCCTGCACACAACAGAATGCTTCCACACCGCCGCGCCTGTTTTTACGTGTAAGCGCCTAATCTCCCGCGGGCAGATTGGAAAACAGGTAAGCATCATATGCCTCCCGAATGTGTGCACGTTCTCGGCGTGAAAAATCAAATCTTGTACCATTGTCCAGCAGACAGTCCTCCGAACTCATCCGCCGAATATGTAATGGCAGGAAAACCCTTCATCTCTAACTGCTCCATAACTTCTGTAATACTGCTTGTATTTATTTGTAAAATATATTATATATTATTAGTATATATGTTTCAAGCATTTATTATAGTATATTTGAATAAAGTACAAGACACCCAAAAAGGCCATTTAAATTATTCAGAAAGCAGCAGGAGGGAAAGCCATGACTCAGAATGATTATGAAAAACTTGGAGGAAAAATCAAAGGACTGCGCATACAGATGAACCTGACTCAGGCGGAAGTTGCCTCCGCTCTGGATGTCACGCCAGGCTATATCAGCAATGTAGAAAACAACCGCTCGGCCATGTCCCTGCGTATTTTAATCTATTACGCAAAGCTGATGGGCATTTCATTAGATACTCTGATTGGAGAAATAGATTCGGAATATAAGCCCGTAGCGCTCGACCGCGAGATTATGGACGAGCTCTCACAGATGGATACCGCTACAAAGGAAAAAGTCCTGCAGACGATCCGTCTCTGGAAGAATTAATGTGCTCTATGCTCTCATACGGTACCTCGCAGCGGGTGCGAGGTACCGTCCTGATGTGCGAGGTACCGTCTCGAATTGTTATGAATTAATCTTCTTTCGCCCACCCGAATGAGTAGCGGACAGCCTTATGCCATCCCTTGAGGCGGCTGTCACGTTCGTCTTTTCCCATCTGCGGTGAAAAGACGCGTTCCGTCTTCCAGTTCGCGTGAATTTCCTCGGCGCCGTTCCAGTAGCCGACCGCGAGTCCGGCCAGATAGGCTGCTCCCATAGCAGTCGTCTCAATGCAGCTCGGCCGATAGACATTCTGTCCGAGGATATCCGCCTGCACCTGCATCAAAAAATTGTTAGCGCTCGCGCCGCCGTCGACTTTCAGACCGGTAAGCCGGATACCGGAGTCCTTTTCCATTGCCTGCAGGACATCGCTGGTCTGATAGGCAAGCGATTCGAGCGTTGCACGGACAATGTGATATTTGTTCACGCCACGTGTCAGGCCGACGATACACCCGCGCGCATATGGATCCCAGTAGGGAGCACCAAGCCCGGTAAAGGCCGGCACGACATAGCAGCCGTTGGAGTCCGGCACACGTCCGGCAATCCACTCCGTATCCGGTGCGGAATCAATCAGACGCATTTCATCGCGGAGCCACTGGATCGCAGCTCCGGAGACAAAGATGGATCCCTCCAGCGCATACGTCACTTTTCCGTCTATACTCCAGGCAATCGTCGTCACCAGTCCGCTCTGAGACGTGACCGGTGTGCTACCTGTATTCATCAGAAGGAACCCGCCGGTTCCATATGTATTTTTCACCTCGCCTCGGGCAAAACATGCCTGCCCGAACAGCGCCGCCTGCTGGTCGCCCGCCGCCCCTGCAATGGGGATTTCACCGCCAAAATAAGAACTGTCCGTCATACCATAGACACCGCTGGAATCCGCAACCTTCGGCAGCATGCATGCAGGAATTCCCAATATACCTAAAATATCTTCGTCCCATTGCAGTGTATGAATATTAAACAGCATGGTTCGTGAAGCATTGGAAGCGTCGGTCACATGCACCCTGCCCCTGGTGAGCTTCCAGATCAGCCAGGTCTCGACCGTACCAAAGAGTAGCTCGCCCGCCTCGGCCTTTTCACGGGCGCCCTCCACATTTTCCAGTATCCAGCGAATCTTGGTAGCGGAAAAATAGGCGTCCAGCACCAGCCCCGTCTTTTCACGGATCATATCGACCATGCCCTGCTCCGCAAGGCTGTCGCAGTATTCCGCCGTCCTCCGGCACTGCCAGACAATAGCCCTGTATACCGGCAGACCGGTATTTTTATCCCACACGATGGCGGTCTCACGCTGGTTGGTAATGCCAATGGCGGAAATATTTTCCGCGCGCGCACCAATCTTCTGCATGGCCTCGACAGCCACACCAAGCAGCGTGGACCAGATTTCATCCGCATCCTGCTCTACCCATCCCGGCTTCGGAAAATACTGGGTGAATTCCTTCTGCGCAATGCTGCGTATTGTCCCCTCGTGGTCAAACAAAATACAGCGGTTGCTTGTCGTTCCAGCGTCCAACGCCATGATATACTTCTCCATACACTTCTCTCCTTGCCATATCTTCTTGCTATATCTTCTTGTTTTATTTTCTTGCTTTATTTTTTCGCCTTATCTTTGCTTATTTCTTTATTTTTCTTTTGTTTTTCCCTTGCAAAGCTCCGTTAAATAAGCATTCAAAATCCATTCGCCAAAAGTAAATTCTGCAAACAGGCATTTCATCGTTTCCTCACAAAAGCCTGCGGTCAGTCACAATCAGCCACTGGTTGGGACCGCATCAATCCCTCAGTTTAAGAAATCATATACCAGCGTCGAAATTTCTTTGATCAGAGTACCCGCGTTCCCGGCTCCCATCTCATCTACCTCGCTCGACATCACGCAGAGAATATAATTGGTCTTTTCCCCATATACGATTGCCACATCATGCGACTCCTCATCGGTGTCGCCTGTCTTGTTTGCAACGGAAATCCCATCCGGCACGCCCGCCGGAATCTTTGTCGTAACGTCCTGCTGAAGCAGCAGATCCAACATAGCCTCGGAAGCCTCCTCAGACACGCAGGTGCCGTTGTAAATCGACTCCAGCAATGCTCCGCAATCCTCCACAGTCGTATGGTTTGTCCCTTCTCCGGTCGACTCAAAGCTGGAATCCGATGGATGCAGTGTCGTATAAACTCCGGTCTCCAAATATCCATTTCCCGCAATGTAGGAATTAACCAGTCTGCAGCCAGAGGTAAAACTGCCGGTGCTGCTGTGCAGGCGCACAAGCTCATTGTAGGATTCGTTGCGGGAGTACACGATCATAGTATACAGGCGATCCTCAATCGTCGCTGCCGCAGTCTCCTCGCCCGCGTTATTAATGGAACAATAATTCGCGATCAGATCATCCATATTCTCGTAGCAGGACTGCATAACAAACAGCTTGATCAGGCTGGCCGCGTACATACTCTCGTTATTGATGGAAATGGAATTGCCCGAATCCAGATCCTTCACATAGACGCTCCAGATACCTGAATGGTCCGCAAGTGTATCCTCAATCAGTACTTCCAGTTCTTCTATATCGCCATATGTGAATTCCGTTTCCGTCTCGGTCTCCGTCTCACTTTCCGTCTCGCTTTCTGTCTCCGTCTCCGCCGTTCCGATTCCAAGCGCTTCCTCAATACCGCTGTCATAGCTTGAAAGCCTTTGTATGATCATACTGATACCGATCACAAAAAGCAGGATTGCTGCGATAACAATGCCTATATAAAGGCGTGTCCGCCTTACTTTCCGTTCCCGCTCTATCTGTCGGTTTAATCTGTTCCATTCATCGCTCATAAGCGCTCTCCTCTTTCAATCACATCTGTTCTTTGAAGCCATGCAGGCTTTTTAGAAATACTTCCGTTTTAACACTCCTTCGAACAATACCGCACTCATGCGTACGGTCTGTGACTGAAATGTGATCTTTTTGTGTAACAATCCCGAACAGGGGCCGGTAGTCTGTTATATCGGATCCAGAAAAACGTCGGCATATGAACAGGAAAAATCCCGGACCGAAATTGAACCGGACCGGGACTCCCCTTTTCCCATAACCTATTCTGCGTCTTACTCTGCACTGAACAGATTCTTATTTACATAGCCAACTGTACCATTGTAGCTGATCTTATACCAGCGATCCGTATAACCAACCGCTGTCACCTGCGTACCAGATGCTATCGTACCGATAATTTCCCCGTCCTGAGACGGTTCTGACCGCATATTCGCTCCGGCAGTCGCCACAACCGTAAATACCTCTGCGTAAGTCTCCACACCATATTCCACGTCAATCGAAGAAGTATCTACAGAAACCGTATCCGTCGACGTCGTACTGCTTGCCGAAGTCTCCGAAGCAGTCGTATCTGTACCCGTCGTATCAGTGCCGGTGGTATCCGTACCTGTCGTGTCTGTCGTATCCGTACCTGTCGTATCTGTACCGTTCAGCTCCTCTGATGTACCGACAAATCCTTTATAGACGTAGCCATTGGATTCATAACCATCTATTGATACCATGTACCAGTTCGATGTCTCTCCAACCACATTGATCTGATCGCCGCTCGCATAGCTGGTAAAAATCTCGGATGTATCACTGGTACCGGGTTCTGTACGTACATTCAGATCATCCAGAGCATACATCACACGAATCGTATCATACTGAGTCAGGGTCGCGTTCTCTGCATCCACCGTAGTGTCCAGCGTGAACGTCTGCGGCTCAGTCTGTGCCTCAGTCTCTGTCTCCGTCTCTGTCGGCGGCTCTGTCTCCGTCTCACTCTCTGTCGGCGGCTCTGTCTCCGTCTCACTCTCTGTCGGAGCTTCTGTCTCCGTCGGCGCTTCTGTCTCGGTCTCTTTCTTCAGCTGGTCGCACCCTGTCGCTGCAAATACGACAGAAACACACAGCAACAGCGCCAACAGCCATCTTTTGCTCTTGTTCATCATAAAAATTCCCTCCATTAAAGCTTATACTCATTCCTCAATCGGCGTCCTTACCAGCTTCTGCGCTCCCTAAAATCCGCAAAAAGCCCGCCATATGCTTAGCATCATACCACTCTGTTTCAAAAATAGCAAGCGTTATCCGAGCATTTTAATCTTTTATTACACATTTTATACTATTTTTGTTGCGTTTTTGTTCGTCCGAGACTACTCTACACCCCGGTTCTACTCCTGCCTTACACTGTCAAGGATTTCCGAAACCGTAAAAAATGATGTATAATAATCCGGATAATTTTCCAACAAATATCCGGTAATCGAGCGTCTGGTCTGTCTCAGATAAGTCTCGTTGACCGACAGATAATCATCCGATGCCCACAGTCCGACCAGATAGCAATATCCTGCTCCGGTCAGATAAACTGATTCATCAGAGATATATTCCACTTCCGATCCATAAGGATAGATCAGGGTATCGCAGTCCCCGACCAGACTGCCGATCGATTCCTCCCATTTTGTGATATCTTCTACCAGTCCATCGTAAGACAAATCCTTCATATAAGTATAACTATATCCCTGTGTCGCAAAAGTCCAGCCGTCCTCCGCAAGCTTTTCAGCTATCTGTTTTGCGGTGTCTGCATTGCTCTCCCAGTTCACATCGCTGTCTTCTTCCACCTCATAGCCAAACGCACCGTATTTGCCGGACAGGCCTATGATGCCGCGCGCGCCCTGCCAGGAAAAATCCGGATGTTCTTCAATAAACTGCTCCAGCGCCGGAACGGTATCGTACGCTCCAGTCTGCGTCACGCCCTTTGAATCAACATAAGCAGCCGCCACCTCGCCTTCGTCGTCAAGCACAAGCCGCGTGGCGATTCCGTCTCCGCTTCGCACATTTGCATAATTCAGATTTTCCACCGAAATGACAAGAGGTTTTTTCCCCTCTGGCAGCATCAGCGCTGCGGTGCTTAAAGTGATATCGCCGAAACCGTCATCAGCCTTATCAGCCAGTGAATGGATGTCGACCAGTATGTATCCTTTTTCATACAGCTGATTCAGAATTCCCTCAAATTCACTCAAGGTAATCAGGTTCTGGCTGTAAGTCGTTGCATAGCTATCGCCGTCAATTGCCAGAGATGTATCAGCGATCAGATTCGGAAAGTTCAAATGAAGGACATCTCCTTCATACTCTACCAGCGCATTCTCCGCTGACTGATATTCTTCGATAGCTGCTGTGGCCCGCTCATCTTCAGCAAGCAGATTGCTTTCTTCCAGCAAAGCTATTGCTTCTTCATACCAGTAGCCTGCTGCGAGTGCCTCTGCCTCCTCCAGAATAGCTGTCCGCTCTGCTTCTAATTCAGACTCCGCCTCCTCCAGCTCACGCTCTGCCTGCATCTTTGGTGTCTCTACCGGCGAATTGTCCTTGTATTCTCCGACTGTACCGATGCTTTCGGCAATCTGATAATTAATCACGCTTCTGGAACATCCGCCCGCACCGAAAGCTGCAGCCAATCCGATCAGAACTGTCAGCAGTATCCGTTTCTTTCGTGTTATCATAATTTCTTTCCCCTTAAGACCGGTATGCGCCGGCCCACTCCCCTTCATATTCTGCTAAAATACAGTAAATGGTATCCGTTCAATCCCCTCACAGTTACGCAAATATTCGTCTCATTAGGATATTTTTCTCACATTCGTGAACTCAGGCACATAAATCCGTGTCCCACCAGCAACGCTTCCGTCTCCTCCATATCTGCGGCATTCAGGATCAAAACTGGTGTCTGACCATCGTCTCCAAATGAAGAGTAGAAATAATTGATATTGACATTTCCCTCCTCAATCACCCGCAGAAGCGGCTCCATATCATCACTTGCGCCCATCTGCACCGCTATGACTTCACATTCTTTCACAACAAATCCAGCCTTTACAAGCCCTGATAAAGCTTTGTCAGGCTCGTCCACAATCATCCTCACAATGCCGAATTCCGGAGAATCTACGGTAGAAAGTCCACAGACGCGGACTCCTTCCTCACGCAGCACAGTCGCTGCCTGTCGTACAATCCCCTTTTTATTTTCTACAAAAGCCACAATCTGTCTGATCATTGGCCCATCTCTCCCTTCTCTATATACATGTATACATGTTTTTTTATACATGTCCCTTTGTTCATGTTCTTTGGTTCATGTTTTTAAGTTCATGTTCTTTGGTTCATGTTTTTTAGTTCATGTTCTTTAGTTCATGTTTTTCATGTGATGTCTTTCTGAATTATACACGCTGTTCTTCTTATTCGCAAGACCGCTTCCTTACAGGTTTTGTATTTTTTTCTTAAGGTTTTCTCCCATTGCTTTACATTTTTACAGTTTTTCATTATACTCTTTTTAACTGTTACATTCTGTCCATCGCGATGACAGACTGCTATCGCTATTGGCAGAGCTCTTTATAAAGGTACAATACAGTTACCATATCTTTCACAATCATCCCACGCTTCGGCTTTGCCGTATGATTTGGGAGATCACTAAGGGGGAGGGGATTTATTTGCGTGCAAGAAGATTTATTTCTGTTTTAACGGCCGTTCTGGCTATCGGGGTCTGCGTATTTATCACCTATATCAGCCGTGATGTAGAGCTCACCTCGCTCGCGGTCAATCTTGGCTTTCTGGCCGTGATGCTGATCGCCATTCTGGCCTCACTGTTCACAGGGATGCTCCGGCTGACACGGATCAGCAAAGCTCTGGCGAAAGCGTCTGAGGACATACGTGTTTCCGACTCCAATGGAGGCTCTCTGCCTCAGAAGGGTCTTTTCGGGGAACAATTTCTGGACAGCTGTTACGCCCAATACTATGATATGTCCGAACAGCACCCGGATGGGTCCTGCGATCTCGGCGATTTTATCAATGAAGATTCCATCGAAGCCTATATTCACCGCTCACTTCTGGAGTTGATTCCGGATATTCTGGCCAGTCTTGGTATTCTGGGTACATTTATCGGACTGGTGCTCGGACTGCGGAGCTTCGACCCGTCCGGCTATGAACAGATGGCGGATTCCGTATCACCGCTGATCGACGGCATCAAGGTGGCTTTTGTCACCTCCATCTACGGACTGGCGCTTTCGCTTCCATTTTCCTTCAATCTGCGCAGTGAGCTCTCTGAAATGTCAGACAATCTTGAAAGCTTTACCGATGCGTTTTATCTGTACATCCGCCCCAGCCGTGAGGTGGACGCCGCTTCGCGTCTGATTGAGCAGATCAAGAGCCGGGAACAGATGACAGACGACCTGACGACGATTGTCGCAGAACAAATGGCTAAAAGCTTTGAAGCGACAGTCACTCCAGCCTTTGAGCAGATGACCGGTTCCATACGGCAGATTGTGGAAGCCTTCTCACAAAGTCAGGCAGATTCCGTTGCCAAAATCTGCGATGCCATTATCACAGATATCCATACGGACATGGACGATTCGTTCCACAAGCTCAACCAGTCAGCAAAGCAGCTGGAGAGGGCACAGGGAGCCTACACAGATTTTATGGATCGCTCGATGTCCCGCTTACAGAAAATGTTCGCCGATCTGCAAAGCCAGGTGGAAAAATCCGAACAATACAATGAACAGACGCTTAGCAAGCTGACACAGGCACAGAAGGACGCGTTCCGTATCAATGAGGAGCAGACCGCTACCTATCAGGAATACATCCGTTTTATGTATCAGACGATTGAAAACTTCTCTGACGTCTGGGAAGCCAACAATGAAAAACTTCAGGGCTATACGGATGAAATCGCAAAAATGGGGCCGGTGCAGTCAAATGCAGAAATTCTGGATGAACTCGCTGCTATTTCGGCACAGCTGGAAGAAATGCGCAGACATCAGGCGGCCGCAGCAAGCCTGTCGTCTGAAGAGGAAAAGACAGAACTGCTTCTGGATGAAATGATGAAAAAACTGGAGCATCTGGAAAAGCTTGCCGCCCAGCCGGTTCTGTTCCGCAGAAAGAACAAGGGGTGAGGCTATGCGGACAAAACGAAAGAAAACATATAAAGGACACAATGTCTGGCGGTCTTATTCCGATATGATGGCCGGTCTTCTGTTGCTTTTTGTACTTGTCATGTGTATCTCTTTCATGCAGGCACAAAAAAATTATCAGGAACGTCTGGAGGAAGAATCCGCACACCAGCAGACCACAAGCCTGATGCAATCGCAGCTGGATGAACAGCAGGCTCTGTTGAACGAGCAGGAGTCCGAGCTGGACGAGCAGGCCGCGCTTCTGGCTGCACAGCAGTCAGATCTTGATGAGCAGAGCGCACTGGTGGCCTCCCAGCAGGAAAGTCTGGACGCACAGAGTGCACTGCTTGCCCAACAGGAATCCGAGCTTGCCGATCAGGAAGCATTAGTCGCTTCCCAGCAGGCCGCGCTGGATGAGCAGGCCGCACTGGTCGCTTCCCAGCAGGCTACACTGGAGGAGCAACAGCAGAAAATTGAGCAGATCATCGGTGTAAAAGCGGATCTGATTGCAGATCTGAAACAGGAATTCGAAGCGCAGAATCTGGCAGTAACGCTGGATGAGACCGACGGTTCCATCCTTCTGGATTCCAGCGTGCTCTTTGGCTTCAACGAATATTCTCTGACCGAAGAAGGCCAGACGCTGCTCGGTCAGATTCTGCCGGTCTATTGTTCGGTACTCCTCTCCGACGAATATTTTGATTATCTCGCAGAGATCCGCATCGATGGCTATACTGATACGTCCGGCACTTATTTTTCAAATCTCCAGCTCTCCCAGTCAAGAGCTTTCGCCGTCGCCTCTTATCTGCTTGATCTTGGAACTATCTCCTCCTCCGAGCTCGAGCTTTTGGAAGAAAAGCTGTCTGTCAATGGACATTCCTGGGCCGATCCGGTCTATGCGGAGGATGGCACCATTGACGCGGACGCTTCCAGGCGCGTCGAGATTAAGTTCAGTCTGAAAGACGAGGATATGATCAATGAGCTTAGGGAAATTCTGGATGATGCTGCTGCGGAGACCGAAGCAACAGAAAACACGGAAACTGCGGAAAATGCGGAAGCTGAAAATACAGCAGCTGCGGCAGATACAGAAGATACAGAGAATGTGGCAAGCACGGCAGAAAATGAAAACGGAACCACAGATACTGAGAATGCAGCGGACACGGCAGAGTCTGACACAACAGAGGAAGCCATCATAGTAACAGAATAATCGTAACAGTGAAGGTACTGAGCAGTTACAAATAATCTAAGTTTTTCGAAAAATAATAAATGCGCCGGATACATTTTACACTTCAAAGTATCCGGCGTATTTTTGTATATATATTTATACTTTCTTATTTCATATTTGCTGTTACCAATTTTTTTCGTAACTGTTCTGAATAATTACTTCTTCTCTTCTTTTACAATCTGAATGTGGACGTCACGGAGCTGTTTCTCCTCAACCTCCGCCGGTGCGCCCATCATCACATCCTGCGCGTTCTTATTCATCGGGAATGGAATAATCTCGCGGATGCTCTCCTCTCCCGCAATCAGCATCACCATGCGGTCAACGCCCGGAGCAATGCCCGCGTGAGGCGGCGCTCCATAGCAGAATGCGTTGTACATGGCCGGGAACTTTGCTTTTACATCTTCCTCACCAAGTCCAACAATGTTGAACGCTTTGACCATGATCTCAGGGTCATGGTTCCGGACCGCACCGGAAGAAAGCTCCACGCCGTTGCATACCAGGTCGTACTGGTAAGCGAGAATCTCCAGGGCTTTCTCCTGACTCTTTGAAGCCTCCTCAAGCGCTGCCAGACCGCCCTGCGGCATGGAGAACGGGTTGTGGCAGAACTCAAGTTCACCTGACTCCTCGCCGATCTCATACATCGGGAAATCGACGATCCAGCAGAATTCATAGCTTTCTTTATCCATATAGCCGTCGAAACGGGTACCGATCATCTTCAGCAGCACACCCGCGCCCTTCTGTGCAGCTTTCAGGCTGCCCGCGCAAAGCGCTACAAAGTCACCCGGCTTTAGTCCCAGCGCTTCGACAACCGCATCCTTTCTCTCTTTCACAAATTTGGAGATGCCGCCAACGACCTCCCCCTGCTCGTCCAGACGGAACCAAAATGCCTTCTGTCCGCTCTGCGTCTCCGCGTCTGCGCACAGCTTGTCGATCACCTTTCTCGTGCCCGTAAAGGCAGAAGCCACAACAGCTTTTACGGTCTGTCCTTCAAACGGGCCGAAGCCGCAGTCACAAAGCACAGCGGTCGCATCCTGTACTTCCAGATGAATCCGCAGATCCGGCTTGTCTGTGCCGTATTTTTCCATCGCGTCCAGATACGCGATCCGCGCAAACGGCGGCCGGGACGCCTTTTTATAAATGCCGTATTTCGAAAAGACAGGCGGAAGTACATCCTCAAGAACCGCAAACACATCCTCCTGATCCGCAAACGCCATCTCCATGTCAAGCTGATAAAACTCGCCCGGAGAACGATCTGCGCGCGCATCCTCATCGCGGAAGCACGGAGCGATCTGGAAATAGCGGTCAAATCCGGATGCCATCAGCAGCTGTTTGAACTGCTGCGGCGCCTGCGGAAGCGCATAAAACTTGCCCGGATGATTTCTGGACGGAACCAGATAATCTCTCGCGCCTTCCGGGGACGAGCAGGTCAGGATCGGCGTCGTGATTTCCATGAAATCATGCGCAATCATGCTCGCGCGCAGATCCGCCACAATCTTACTTCTCAAGACAATTTTATCCTTTACCGCCGGATTGCGCAGATCCAGATAACGGTATTTCAGGCGGAGATTCTCATCCGCCTCCTTGGAATGGTTGATCTGGAACGGCAGCTCATTGTACTGGCATCTGCCGAGGAGTTCAATCTTCTCCGGCACCACCTCGATCTCACCGGTCGGAAGCTTCTCATTCTTGCTGCTCCGCTCACGTACCACGCCTTCCACCGAAATGGTCGACTCATAGTTCAGACCGGATAACTGCTCCATAATCTCCTCGGTCTCTGCGACGATCTGCGTCGTCCCATAGAAATCCCTGAGAATCAGAAACCCCAGATTTTTGCTTACCTTGCGGAGATTCTCAAACCAGCCGACCAGCTTCACCTTTGTGCCGACATCGCTGAGTCTCAATTCCCCGCAGTTGTGTGTTCTTCCCTGCATGTTTGTTTTTCACTCCTGTTGATCTATTTTATATGCGCAGGGGTGCGTAAGGAATATGGCAGCTGTGCTGTCCGCACCCCGCGCAGACGAATAGGAGCCGTCAAGCTGCCTCCTACTCGATTTTACCAGTTCATGCTTCCTGTGCTTTCATGCGGTTGCGGTTAAAATTAATCAGGCAGCCCGCCCGTACAATCTCTTTCTCCGTCTCTGTCATGTCAGCAATGTAAAGCGATATCTCCTGTACCGGCGCAGAAGCCGCTGCATCTGACTTAATTACATACGCTTTAATATCCTTCATATCGCCATCCAGAGCCGCTTTCACATTCGGCACATAAATATAATCGCCGACCTCAAAAGGCACAGCTTCTTCTTTCATCTGGAAAGGAAGCATGCCCCAGTTCATGACATTGGAGCGATACCGTTTCGTCGCGTATTCTTTACAAATGTTGGCAAGACCACCGAGCACTCTCTGACAGCTCGCCGCCTGCTCGCGTGCGGAACCGTCCCCTGGCTTTACGCAGTAAATCATACTGCCGATCTCAATCTCCTCAAGGTCAGCATCCGGATTCAGCTTTTTAATCTGGTCAAGCGCCGTCTGGAGCGTCGGCTCAAGCGCCGTGGCCGCTGCCATACCGCCTGCCGGTGCAGACGCTGCCGGTACATCCTCCGTTGCTTTTCCATCCGCAGCAGTCCCTGCAGCTGCCGTAAGGCGCGCCCGCTCCAAACGATCCACTGCCTTCGCTCTTCCCACATATCCCGGATCACGTCTGGAAAGTGTGAATTCCGCCAGACCAAGCGGGTTGGAACGGTAAGAGGATGTCTCGCCGGACGGAATCAACTCATCCGTAGTCGTGACCTTATCCATAATCTTCGAACATATGCGCAGCAGAATATTGTCGGCAAGCGGCTCCATTTCAGGCCAGTCCTTGATGTTCGGACCATATACAAGCGCAGAGTCTGCATCTGCTTTTTCAAAGCCCTGGTATACGCGTACGCGGTATGCGCTGTCATCATAATGATATTTATCTGCGCCATTGGCAGCAGACTTATTCTCTGTGTTAAAATCTGCACCCGGTGCCATGATGCCCCGTGACCGCTCCTCCAGAAATGTCTCCGCCGAGGTCAGCACGCCGCCATTGGCCGCGGTTGCCGCGATAGAACGCGCATCCATCAATGCCACCGCTGAAAGCTGTCCCGCGCCCGGCTTAGAGCCTTCGCGGTTCGGGAAATTCCGCGTCGTATGACGGATACTGAATGCGTTATTCGCCGGTGTGTCTCCTGCGCCAAAGCACGGTCCGCAAAACGCAGTTTTGACTGTAGAACCGGCCGCCATCAGCGTAGAAATTGCGCCCTTTTTCACCAGATCCATAAATACCGGCTGAGAGGACGGATAAACAGCCAATGTAAACTCACCGCTGCCGATGCTCCTGCCATTCAGAATATCTGCTGCCTCCATCAGGTTCGTGTAGGTACCTCCCGCGCAGCCAGCGATGATTGCCTGCTGCACGTGAAGCTTTCCATCCACTACCTTATCCGTCAGATGGAAATCTACCGTAGTATTTTCCGTGAGCGCCGCCGCATTGCGTTCTACCTCACGCAGGATGTCTCCCGGAGCGGTGAGCAACTCATCAATCTCATACGTATTGCTCGGATGGAACGGAAGCGCAATCATCGGCTTCACTGTAGAAAGATCAACATAGACCAATCCGTCATAGTAAGCAATGTCCGCCGGATTCAGTTCGCGATAATCTTCCCCGCGTCCATGCTCTGTCAGATATTCTTTTGTATCCTCATCTGTCCTCCAGATTGAGGAAAGACAAGTCGTCTCAGTCGTCATGACATCGACGCCGTTGCGGTAATCCGTCGTCATAGAGGAAACGCCCGGCCCTACAAATTCCATCACTTTATTTTTAACATATCCGTTCTTAAATACTGCCCCGATGATTGCCAGTGCAATATCCTGCGGGCCGACTCCCGGATTCGGCTTCCCGTCCAGATAAATCGCAATCACACCCGGATACGCTACGTCGTAAGTATCACGAAGCAGCTGTTTTACCAACTCACCGCCGCCTTCGCCGACTGCCATCGTACCAAGCGCGCCGTAGCGCGTATGTGAATCGGAGCCTAAGATCATCTTGCCGCAGCCAGCCATGGTCTCCCGCATATACTGATGAATCACTGCAAGATGAGGCGGTACATAGATGCCGCCGTATTTTTTTGCCGCGGACAAACCGAATACATGATCATCCTCATTGATCGTACCTCCGACCGCACACAGGGAATTGTGGCAGTTGGTCAGAACATACGGAATCGGGAAACGCTCCATACCCGATGCTTTTGCGGTCTGAATAATGCTGACAAATGTGATATCGTGCGAAGTCATCGCATCGAAACGAATCTTCAGATTCGACATGTCGTCTGATGTGTTGTGCGCTTTCAGAATCGAATACGCAATCGTACCCTTGCGGTCTTCCTCTTTGTCCGCTTCTCTCCCACAGACAGAGGGCAGCTTCGCTTTTTCTTCCTCAGGGATAATCTCTGTGCCGTGGACCAGCCATGCACCGTTCTCGAATAATTGAACCATAATTTTCCGCCTTTCCCCTTTTTCGGTAAGTGGTAACTGTTCAGTAGCTTCACAGTTACGGTAAATGTTCATATCCATTCCGTTCACGCCGCTCCCCCTGCGCGCCGTGTTGTGTGCTTTGCACACCTGTCACATTCTAGCACCTTTCCGGCTATTCCACAACATTTTTTTATCTTGTAATCAGCTTTAAAACATGGTAGACTTTTAACATCTGTTCAGAACAGCAGGCCGTCTGTTCTGTTCTGAACTGTTACCATATTATTACGATATCAGATGGAGCCACATAGATTATGGTAAATTCTTATATAAGAACCATTGAATTTGAATACGAAAAAGTGAGCCGCCACTGGCTTAAGATTCATACGATCATCAGCGTGGGGCTTGCCGTCGCTTCCTTTTTGCTGGAAGTCATTCTCTATTTTATCCTGAAGAGGATGGATCTGATGGAAGCATCAGGACCCGTGTATGTCTTAAGATACCTGCTGATTCCTACCGGATTAAATCTGCTCATTCTCCTGCTTATTTTTCTGTTTCGAAAGCTTTATCCGAAACGGCTGACTCTGCAGTCTTACGTAATCTCAATCGGGCTGGTGGGAATCTGTTTCGTCCTGTTTACAATCCACAGCATTTTCCCTTCCCTGTATTTTTTGTTTGCGATTCCGCTGATGTTTTCCTGTCTGTATGGAGACTATGTGCTCACCAGCGTGACCGCCATCTGTGTGTTTATTGCCAGAATCGTCGGCGATGTTGTGATTGAATGGGATTCAGCCAAATCCGCTGTCCTTGACGAAAGCTACAATTCCGTCAATTTCGCCATCTCGCTGCTAATTCTGGCCGGATTCTATATTTCCTGCCTGACCCTGATCTATTTTGAACAAGAAAAAAACCACGCTGCGGTAAAAAAAGAGGTCGAACGTGTCCAGTTCCGGCAGGGCATGATTCTTGATCATCTCACAGCACTCTACAATCGCTCCGCGCTGGATGAGGTACTGGAGCATCTTAGCGAAGACGATATCGGCCTTGTCTGCGCAATGCTCGACATTGATCATTTTAAAGAAGTCAATGACGCACTCGGCCATGCAGCAGGAGACGACTATCTGAAAAAATTTGCGGATCTGCTGCGCAACACCTGCGACCAGCATCTTATTTTCCGCTACGGCGGCGATGAATTCTGTATCCTGTTTAACGGCATTACGCTGGAGGAAGCAACTACTCTGTGCAGGCGTATTTACCGGGATTCTTCCAGAATACTGGATTCCAAAAGCATTGGCGGCAGGGTTGCTGCCGCCAGCTATGGACTTTCTGTATTTGAAAAGGACATCAGTCCGGATGACCTGATCCGCAGGGCGGACCGGGAAATGTATGCAATGAAGAAGAGGCTGAGGTGATTTCACAGTCGAATTTTAGTTCCTTTGCTGTCTCTCGAGGCGACGCGCAGCCGGGTCAGGGTGACAGAATGTCCTTTATATTCCACCTCGGAACTCTGTGCGGCTCCATTCTTCTCCATCCAGTAGACTTCTGAGACAGTGTCTCCGTCCGCGAGCTTCATGCCGCGTACGCCGACTGCTGTCTTTTTCTTAAGCGGAATCTCAGTTACGGCAAAGCGCAGGAAATAGCCGTTATCCGAAGCGAGCACCAGATTGGCGTGTTCGGAAGCCGCATGCACCGCGATGACCGCGTCGCCGTCCTGCAGCTTCGTCGCAGCGGCTGTCTTTCTGGAGGTATCAAATTCGCTTCCTTCTACCTGCTTGACCATCGCCTGCCTTGTTACAAACGTGACGACCGTCTCCTTGATATCGTTCATCGCCATGACGCCGATAAAGTTTTCCTCGCTGCTGTTGTAGTTGCACAGGTTGTCAACCGGCGTGCCCTTGTCGCGGAATTTGCCAAACGGGACATTCTGCATTTTCAGCAGATGTACCTTGCCGTTGTCCGTAAAAATACAGATGCGGTCCGTATTCAGACAATGGATTACATACTTGCTTTCCGCATCGGCTGCCTCCTTGTTGCGCTCATAGATGGTCTCATCCATCGAGCGGACATAACCAAAGCGGTCCATCAAAAAGACGACCGGCAGTTCCTCAAGCTTCGGTTCCTCCAGCACAATTTCTTCCGCATTCTCGATCGCGGTCCTTCTGGGGCGGCCGAACTCTTTCTTCAGCGAATCCAGCTCTTTTATGATCACCTTCGCCATAGAATCATAATTGTTCAGGATGTCCTTGTATTCCGCAATGTTTTTCAGGGTCTGCTCATGCTCGGCCATCAGCACTTCGAGTTCAAGACCGATCAGTTTGTACAGGCGCATGTCCAGGATCGCGTTTGCCTGCGGCTCGGTAAAGTTCAGCTTCGCCGCCATTTTGCGTGATTTCTCGGTCTTGAAACGGATGCCCTCGGTCACGCCGTTTACCAGACAGTCCTTCACCTGGTCGCGGCTGCGGCTGCCCCGCAGGATCTCGATGATCAGGTCGATGATGTCGCAGGCGCGGATCAGTCCCTCCTGAATCTCGCTCTTTTTCTGTTCCTTATCGAGCAGGTTCTGATATTTACGGGTGGTCAGCTCGAACTGGAAATCAATGTTGTATTCCAATATCTTCCGCAGGCTCAGGGTCTCCGGTCTGCCGTCCGCTACTGCCAGCATATTCACGCCGAACGTATCCTGAAGGCGCGTCTTTTTGTAAAGCAGGTTTTTCAGTTTCTCAACATCCGCACCGCGCCGCAGCTCCAGCACGATGCGGATTCCGCCCTTGGAGGACTGGTTGGAAATGTCGATGATGTCGTTCGTCTTTTTTGTTTCAACCAGAGAGGCAACCTCATTTAAGAATTTTCCAATGTTCGCGCCGATCATCGTATAAGGAATCTCCGTGATCACCAGGCGTTCTTTGCCGCCCTTCACTTTTTCCACTTCCACGCGGCCGCGAATACGGATTTTACCCTGTCCGGTCTCGTAGATCTGCAGCAGCTCATCCTGATTCACTACGATACCGCCGGTCGGAAAATCCGGACCCTTGATGTACTTCATCAGGTCAGCATTAGTCAGCTTATTATTTTTGATCAGCGCCTTGACCGCGTCGATCACCTCCGCCAGATTGTGCGTCGGGATGCTCGTCACCATTCCGACTGCGATGCCGTCCGAGCCGTTTACCAGCAGGTTCGGAATCCGTACCGGAAGCACCTGCGGCTCTTTTTCCGTCTCATCGAAGTTCGGTCCGAAATCCACTACGTCCTTGTCCAGATCCGCCAGAAACGCGACCTGCGTGATCTTCTGCAGGCGCGCCTCCGTATAACGCATGGCCGCCGCGCCGTCGCCTTCGATTGAGCCGAAGTTGCCGTGGCCATCCACCAGCGCCAGCCCTTTTTTAAAGTCCTGCGCCATCACGACCAGAGCGTCGTAGATCGAGCTGTCTCCGTGCGGATGGTATTTACCCATCGTATCGCCGACAATACGCGCGCATTTTCGGTACGGCCGATCGTAGCGGATACCCAGCTCGTACATATCGTAGAGCGTCCGCCGCTGCACCGGCTTTAAACCATCGCGCACATCCGGCAGGGCACGGGATATGATGACGCTCATCGCGTAATCAATGTATGATTTCTGCATGATCTCGGAGTATTCGGCCCCGATGATGCATTCTTCCTGTTCCATGAGAACCTCCTTATACGTCTAGCAACGCATCCTGCGCGTGCTCGTAGATGAACTGCTTGCGCGGCGGGACTTCGGTGCCCATCAGCATCGATGTGACACTGGAAGCGAAGCGTGCGTCCTCGATAGCCACGCGCTGCATGACGCGGGTGGCGGGGTTCAGGGTCGTCTCCCAAAGCTGCTCGGCATCCATCTCGCCCAGACCTTTGTAGCGCTGCAGGGTAAAGGGTGCTTTGTGCGTCTTACGATATTTTTCCAGTGCCTTGTCGTCGTAGAGATACTGTTCTTTCCCTTTTGACGGAATCACCTTGTAAAGAGGCGGCATGGCGATGTAGACATGTCCCTCGTAGATCAGCTCCGGCATGAAGCGGTAGAACAGTGTCAGCAGCAGTGTGCTGATGTGCGCGCCGTCGACATCGGCATCGGTCATGATAACGATCTTGTCGTAGCGCAGCTTTGTGATATCAAAATCGTTTCCGTATCCCTCGGAAAAACCGCAGCCGAATGCGTTGATCATGGTCTTGATCTCGGCGTTCGCCAGCACTTTGTCGATGCTCGCTTTTTCCACATTCAGAATCTTGCCGCGGATTGGCAGGATGGCCTGAAAATTACGGTCGCGGGCGGTCTTCGCGGAACCCCCGGCGGAATCGCCCTCTACAATAAAGATTTCGCAAATGCTGGCGTCACGGCTCTCGCAGTTTGCCAGCTTGCCGTTGCTGTCAAAGGAATATTTCTGTTTTGTCAGAAGATTGGTCTTCGCGCGCTCCTCTGTCTTGCGGATCTTTGCCGCCTTCTCCGCACAGGAGAGGATGTTTTTAAGCGCATCCAGATGCTTGTCAAAATAACGCACGATTTCATCCCCGGCGACCTTGCCGACCGCACGCGCCGCGTCCTGGTTATCCAGCTTTGTCTTGGTCTGTCCCTCGAAGCGCGGATCAGGATGCTTGATGGAAATCACTGCCGTCATGCCATTGCGGATGTCGGCGCCGGTGAAGTTCGCGTCTTTCTCTTTTAAAACGCCAAGCTGCCGCGCGTACGTATTCATGACCGTCGTAAAGGTTGCCTTAAAACCGGTCAGATGCGCGCCGCCTTCCGCGTTGTAGATGTTGTTGCAAAAGCCGAGCACATTCTCGTGGAATTCGTTGACATACTGGAACGCCACCTCGACCTGAATCCCCTCTGACTCGCCTTTAAAATATACCGGATCGCCGACCGGCTCGGATTCCTGGTTCATCTCGCGCACAAATCCGGTGATACCCTCCGGCTCATAGAAAAGAATGTCCTCTACAACTTCCCCGCGCCGGTCCTGAAAATGGATTTTAAGCTCCGGATTAAGGTAAGCGGTCTCATGCAGACGGCTTTTCAGCTCCGTCGCGGAAAACCGCGTTTTTTCAAAAATCTCCGGATCCGGCAGGAATTGGATCCGGGTACCGGTCTCTTTCGTCTTTCCGATCACAGGAAGCAGCCCATTCTCCAGTTCAATCACCGGCACGCCCCGCTCATACCGGTCATGATGGATCTTTCCCCCCAGCATGACCTGCACATCGAGCCATGTCGAGAGCGCGTTGACCACGGAAGAACCCACGCCATGCAGACCGCCGCTCGTCTTATACGCGCTGTTGTCGAATTTGCCGCCCGCATGCAGGGTCGTAAAGACCAGCCGCTCCGCCGACATGCCCTTTTCATGCATACCGACCGGAATCCCGCGGCCGTTATCCTGCACGACGGCCGTGCCGTCCTTTTCCAGATACACTTCAATCTGGCTGCAGTAGCCCGCCAGATGCTCATCCACCGAATTGTCCACGATCTCGTAGATCAGGTGATTGAGCCCCTTGCGCGATACGCTGCCGATGTACATTCCGGGGCGCTTGCGCACAGCCTCCAGCCCTTCGAGCACGGAAATGCTGCTCGCGTCATAAATCTGCTCCCCTTTGCTGTTCTTTGCCATGTTATGATGCTCCTTCTGTAATCTAAACTTTCATGCCCGTCTCGCGGACGCTGCCAACCATATATGTCATGATATATGCCTTAAGTATGCAGTCAATGCATACAAAGGAACGTTCACCATCCACTCCTGCTCACGATAATTCGACATGGAGGAACGTATGGCAATCTCCGGCTTATATTTCTGACAGTAATTTCTCAGACTTTTCGCCTGCAGATTTTCCTCGGCTTTTACTTCCAACGGTATAATATAGCCGTTTTTCTGAATAATAAAATCAATCTCTCCCGAAGAGTTCTGTGTGGAATAATAATATAAATTTATTTCATCCGCAGAAAGCTCCTGCGCGACAAACTGCTCCGTCAATGCTCCTTTAAACTCAGTAAAAACCCGGTTTCCCTCCAGCAGGGTACGGGCATCCAGCTGACACAGCGCAGACAAAAGCCCCACATCCAGAAAATACAGTTTAAAAATATCCATTTCCATATATGCAATCAATGGCATGCCCGGCTTTGATACCCGATATCCCTTATGAACCAGTCCGCAGTCCAGAAGCCATTGGATCGCCAGTTCAAAATCTTTTGCCCTTGCCCCTTCCCTGACCAGTCCATATACAAATTTTTTATTTTCTTTTGTAAGCTGCATGGGTATCGAATTCCAGACCATCTGAATTCTCGGTACCGTCTCTGCCGGAGCATGCTTTGAAAAATCATTCGCATAATACACCAGCAATTCTCTTAGCACATTCTGTACTTCATAGAAATCGTCGGTCTCAAGATAAGTTTTTACAGCTTCAGGCATTCCCCCAACATAATAATATTTTCTCAACAGATCTGTGTATTTGCCCGAAAAAATGTTGATCATCTGCAAATCCTGCTTTTCCAGAATATCCGCCAGATCTTTTTCGCCGACCGCCATCAGAAATTCCATAAAATTCAATGGATACAGATTTAAAAAGTCAACTTTTCCAACCGGAAAAGAAGTTCCCTCATGAAGAGCCACCCCCAACAGGGAACCTGCAGCAACAATTGCATATTCCGGGGCATTCTCATAAAAATATTTAAGACAGGTCAGCGCTTTAGGAACTTCCTGTATCTCATCAAAAATCAGCAGCGTATCCTCCGGAGTAATCTGCTCCCGGCTTTCTACTTTCAATGCTGAAATAATTCTCTGAATGTCAAAATCCATGGAAAAGACGTTTCTCATACGCTCATTATTATCAAAGCTGATATAAACACTATGAGTAAAATACCGCTTTCCGAATTCCTTCATCACCCAGGTCTTTCCTACCTGCCTGGCTCCGCGTATGATCAGAGGTTTTCTGTTTTTCTTGTCTTTCCATTTTTCAAGCCGCTTCATAATCAGCCGTTCCATGAATATGCCGCCTTTCTGCATAATAACTAAACGACAGGAACATTCCGCACCTTCACCATTATGAATCCAATATCCTGTTCTCCAAAGACAGTATCAAAAGAATAACATTTTTCATGCGGACTTTCAATAGAATTTTTACATTTTTCATGCGGACTTTTATTAGAATCTTACATTTTTCATGTGGACGTTCATTGGAATCTTACATTTTTCATGCGGACTTTTATTGTGGCCAAGATTGATCCTGATATTTTATAGTTTCTCGGCCACCTCGCCGCGCTTCTTGTAAATCGAATTTGCCGGAACCACCTCCCGCACCGAGGAAAGCGGATAAATATTGGAATGCGGGCCGATGACCGTTCCCGGATTCAGAACCGAACCGCAGCCGACCTCCACCTCATCGCCAAGCATTGCTCCGAATTTTTTCAGGCCGGTCTCAATGCGCTCTTTGCTATCCTTTACGACCACCAGCTTTTTGTCAGACTTCACATTCGAAGTGATGGAACCGGCACCCATATGTGCCTTATAACCCAGAATGGAATCGCCCACATAATTGTAATGCGGCACCTGCACTTTATTGAATAAAACGACATTTTTCAACTCGGTCGAATTTCCCACGACTGCCCCTTCACCCACGATTGCGTTGCCGCGGATAAATGCGCAGTGCCGAACCTCGGCATTTTTCCCAATGATCGCCGGTCCATGGATGTAGGCGGTCGGCGCGACCGTCGCGGACTTCGCGATCCAGATGTCATCGCCGCGTTTTTCGTATTCTTCCTCCGGCAGCGTGCTTCCCACCTCGAGGATAAACGCACTGATCTTCGGGAGCACCTCCCAGGGGTATTCCGCGCCTTCAAACAGGTCTTTTGCAATGGTTTCGTCTAAGTTATAAAGATTTTTGATTTTGGCAGATTCCATAATCTCCGTCCTCCTCATTCCTCTATATTTTCGGCTTCTTTTTTCTATCACTTATTGTTGGCCACGTGATATTAACATAATTTCTGAAGTTTTGCAATTATTATTTATGTTCCCTGTTTCTTACGGCTTCCCCTCTGTGTTTTTGCTGTAACAGCTGTTCCTGAAGCTCTTCGGGATGTATTTTTGCTATAGTTTCTTTTACTATAAGTTTTACTGCTGCCCTTTTTGTCTGTCCCGGTCTTATAATACTTCGCCGCCTGATCAAACAGCGGCCGCATCGCAAGCTGGTTGTTCAGGGAAAGTACACCTTCCGTTCTGGAGCGGATAAAGTTTTCGAGCTTTTCCATATATTCGTCGCTCGTAATCGATCCTTCCGCGACATAAGTCAGCCCTTTCTCCCAGCTGGCGGTCAGCTCCGGATTCAAAAGAGAACGGATCGAGCAGTAAACAACGTCATGGATCATCTCGCCCTGCAAAGTCGGTGAAAGAATCTGCGTCTTTTTATTCAGGGCTATGTACTCGTTGGCGACCAACTTTTTCAGGATTTCCGCGCGGGTCGCGCTCGTGCCGATACCGCTGCCCTTGATCTGGGCGCGAAGTTCCTCGTCCTCGATCAGCTGCCCGGCATTCTCCATCGCCAGGATCATCGAACCGGAATTGTAGCGCTTCGGCGGAGACGTCTCGCCCTCACGGATGCCGAGGGAGCGCACGGGAAGCTGCATTCCTTTGCGCAGACCTTTCAGTGCTTCCAACAGGTCGGTACCGAATTCGGTCTCACCTTCATCCGCTCCGCTGTTCCTGCCCGGCTCACTGCCATAGCCCTCACTGTCATCTGAGCCGCCGCTGCTGTTTTCTCCCTGTGTCCTGCCGCCCTGACCGTCATCTTCAACAATGCTTCCATTATTTCCCGCTTTACTCTTCCTGCGCCTGTCGTTCGGATTCCCCGCCACCTTAAAGTACCCTTCCGAGAGCAGCACTTTAAAGGAAAAGAAGAATTTTTCTTTTCCCATCACAGTCACCATATTGACCTTCTGAAATTCCGCCGCCGGATAAAAAATACTCAAAAAACGCCGGACGATTGCCGCATAAACACCGTAGGCATGCCCTTTCAGCGATCCTAAAGCGCCAAAGCCCTGTCCGGTCGGGATAATCGCATAGTGGTCGGTGATCTGCTTGTCATTCACATACCGTGTCCGCGCGATTCCTTTATAAGAGCCGGACGACAAAATCTCCTCGGCTGCCTCCGCTGCCGGGGCAAATTTTCTCAAGCCGCCAATATTTTTATGGATTTCCTTCGCCACCGCCGTGGAAAGCACACGGGCATCCGTTCGTGGATAAGTGACCAATTTCTTTTCATACAACTCCTGCACAATCTTCAGCGTCTCATCCGGACTGATCTTGAACATGCGGGAACACTCATTCTGAAGCTCCGCCAGATTATAAAGCAGAGGCGGATTTTTCTTTTCTTTCTTTTTTTCAATAGAATCGATTCGTGCTGTCTCTCCAGCCATCGCCTGAAATGTCTGTGCATCCGTCCGTGCATCAGGCACTCCAGACTGGGAACGTTCTGCAACTGCGGCAGTATTCACACTTTCCGGCATCAGACCTGCAATCAAAGCCTCGGCATCCGCCCGCTCACGGAAACCATTCTCTTTATAAAGCTTCGGCGAAAGGTACCAGTCTGAGCCTTCTACCGCGCGGAATTCGCCCTCCATATCCTGTCCGACATTGCTTTGCAAGTCGGACGTAGGCCGCGCCATCACCGTCAGGTGATTCTGCATGGCGCGGCTCTCCGCATTCTGTCCGGCAGCACCCGGCAGTGCAACCGTCTGCACCACCCGGTAAAACGGTGTCTTTACAAACTGCCGAATCTCCCGCTCGCGCCGGACAACCATGCCAAGCACGCAGGTCATCACACGGCCGACCGAGATGACCGCGCGGTCTTTCCCCAGATAACTGGAAATCGCGTTGCCGTATTTCAGCGTTAGAAGACGGGAAAAATTGATTCCCATCAGATAATCTTCTTTTGCGCGAAGATACGCCGCGGAAGCCAGGTTGTCATATTCCGACAGATCTTTCGCCTGCTCGATACCGCGATGAATCTCCTCCTCTGTCTGAGAGTCAATCCAGACACGCCGGCGCTTTTTTCCATGCACCTTTGCCTCCTGCTCCACCAGACGGTAGATGTATTCTCCTTCCCGCCCGGAATCCGTACAAACATAGATCGTGTCCACATCGTCCCGATTCAAAAGACGGCTCACGATCGCGAACTGCTTTTTCACGGACGGAATCACCTCATATAAAAATGTATCCGGTAAAAACGGCAGCGTCTCAAGACTCCACCGCTTGTATTTCGAGTCATATACGTCCGGATAGCTCATAGTCACCAGATGGCCGACGCACCAGGTCACCACATAGGAATCCGATTCCTGATAACCGTCGCCGCGCCGCATATTCTCATGCAGAGCTTTCGCAAACTCCTGCGCCACGCTCGGCTTCTCAGCTATAAACAATGATTTTGCCATGCAATTTCTCCATCTGTTTCTTTCATCATAGATAGAACTGCCGCAGTCCATTCGTTCTACGGCAGTTCCGCCATAACTCATTTAAAGTGCCTGTCTGAACTCAGGCATTCATCTTCGCCAAGGCTTCGTCCTGCACTTCAATCACGCGGTCACACCACGCGTCGTACTCCGGATCCGGAGTCTGGCATTCCGGATGCAAACGGATATAGTCAAGGGCCAGACGCACGCCCTGATCAAAGCGTACTGTCTGCACAAAATCCGGCACCAGCCGTTTCAGCTTTGTATTGTCAAAGAAAACCGTGTTGGATTTGTCTCCCCACAGATTTCCCCGAAGATCCCATTCCTTCGGCGCACAGGAAATCAGGAACTCGGAAGCTACATAATATGGCTTAAATTCCACGCCCAGCGCATCCGCGATCACCCGGTGGATCTGATTCCAGGTCAGCACCTCATCACCCGTGATCTGCACAGCTTCGCCTATCGCGTGAACATTGCCCATCAGCCCGATAAAGCCCTTCGCGAAATCATCATTCCATGTAACTGTCCAAAGAGATGAGCCGTCCCCGGGAATAATCACCGGTTTCCCCTCGATCATTCTTTTGATTACCTGCCACGAACCTTTCGAACCGTGAACGCACACCGGAATCTTCTCCTCGTTGTATGTGTGACTGGGTCTCACGATCGTCACCGGGAAGCCTTCCTCCCTGTAATAACGCATCAGCAACTCCTCCCCGCTGATCTTATCCCTCGAGTACTGCCAGTATGGGTTGGCAAGCGGCGTACCCTCATCAATGCGGAAATCCGAAAGAGGCTTCTGGTATGCGGATGCGGAGCTGATGTAGATAAACTGCCTGGTTCTCCCGGAAAACAGTCTATGATCCCGCTCCAGCTGTTCCGGAACAAACGCGATAAAATCCGCCACCACATCAAACGTCTCATCACCGAGCAGTTCAGCCACTCTTTCCTCGTCATTGATATCCGCCCGAATCAGATGTGCGCCTTCCGGCAGCCCCTCCAGACGGTTCCCCCGGTTGATCAGCCACAGCTCATGGCCGGCCAGAAGCAGCCGCTTTGAGATGGCCTTGCTGATGACACCTGTTCCTCCGATAAATAAAACTTTCATGAGTATGTTCCCTTCCTTTTCAGCAGCAAAATGCTGTGGATTATTCTGACTGTTTTATTACTGCTCATTAAGCAGCTCCCATTTTCCTTTTTTGTTTGATCCTACACGTATAATTGCACCCTTTTTTTTCAATTTTTGAATATAATATTTCACCTGACTGACTGACCATCCGAGTTTTTCCGCATAACTCCGATTTGTTAATTCCGGATTATCACGAACCATAGCCAACAGCTTTATCTCATAATTCGAATACTTAGCCAAACCGGTCTGATTGGTCTGAACTGATTGGTCTAATTGGTCTGATTGGTTTGATTGGTTTGATTTAATAATTAGACCGGTCTGTTCAAAATCAAACGAATACTCATCATTCAACGGCACGATAATCCGGAACACATCCCCTTCCTTAAATTCCGGATTCTGGCCGGAGTAATATTTACTGTATTTAAACAGCTTTCTGGTGCCGGAACCGAGCGTGTCTGCCAGACCAATATTACGGAAAAAAGAAGCAATAATCGGATTTTTCGGATTCGGCTCCAGATTATCCGGAGTGATAAATCCATCGCCGGTTGCTCTGTTTGCATTCTCTACATACATTCGCTCTTTTTCAATGACAAATTTCGCCATATAGGGGCTTGTAAATTCCCGGTGCATCAGAACATTACTGATCATCTCGCGCGCCAGAATATTCCGATTGTAAGAATGGATTGTAATGTTGTCAAGTCCATTTTGTCTGTTCATCTCCTCTGCTGTTCATGCTGATCAAATGCTCTTTTGGGCTATTCTAGCATAATGTCCGGCTTTTTCCAACACTCTCTTTTTCGCTCATCCTCTCCTGGCCGCCACACTGCTTGCGACATCCATCACGACCAGCGTACAGATCGCATAGATCACAAGCACCAGGGCAAAAGGAATATCCCGCAAGGCAATGCCCGTACCATTAAAAATAAACGCAGTCAACAGCACTCCGCCGATCATAGAAAGCAGCGCCTCCAGATAGCCTTCCATCCTCTTGTTCTTACCTGACATAATTGTTTTCCCCCTTATGGATTTTTAAAAGTGTTTGCTCAGAATCTTTTTTGATTCCCTAAGCCTTACTCTGAATCCAATATACATTCTGGGGTGTCCCAAAAGCAGGTCTCGAAAAAGAACATATGTTCTGTTATGCGTACAGCTTTTCCAGGCGGGCGATCTCGTCTTTTACTTCCGACACGACCGTTTCCGGTCCGATGATTTTGACGCCGTCGCCAAGCGCCAGGATCCAGTGGATGAACTGGTTGCTCACTTCGACTTTGACACTGACTGAGAAATGTTCACCGTCTTCCTTGCGGATGCCGATGCTTTTCCCGAAACGGTCAATGATCACTCCGGCCATCCGGTTCTCACAGAGAAGCTTCACTGTCTCTTCTCTGCCGCCGTACATGCCGAAGACTTTCCGGGCGTACTGCGCCATATCAAACTCTCGGAATGCGCTTCTCCCCTCGCGTTTTTCGCGGGTGATCTCTATGTGGAGCATCTTGTCCACACGAAAATGTTTGATCTTTGCTTCCGCGCTGTCATACGCGATCAGGTAATAATTCTCATCATCCCAGCTAAGCGCCCAGGGACTGACCCGATAGTAAGCGCCGCCGTGGCGCAGCTCCATCTCTTTGTCCGCGTTCCACTGAAAATACTGAAAGCGGATCTGCCGGTTATCCGCGATTGCCGCGTGAATTGAGTCAACGCCATAGTATATGGTCTCGTTCATCGTCTTCACACGTCCGGCCACATAGACCTGGCGATGCAGCTGTTTGGCTTCGTATTTGCTCGCGAGCCCTTCGATTTTTTTGATCAGGTCATTTGATTTTTTCGCCGTGATGAATTTGGCGGACTGCACGGAATCCACGAGAAGCTTCAATTCCGCAAGCTCAAATTGACGGTTCCCGATGTGATAGTAATACGTGCGCTCACGCTGTTCTCCGATAATATCCAGGCCAAACTGCCGTAAGGTTTCGATGTCGTTGTAAAGGCTTTTGCGCTCAGCGGAAATTCCATATTTTCCGAGCTCCGCGATGATCTCAGCCATACTGATAGAATGCGTCTCATCCGTCAGCTCCGTCATTATTTTCATCAGATACACAATTTTTAATTTCTGGTTTGAGCTTTTCGCCATGGTCACGATCCTCTAATGGAAAAAGAGCCTTGCCGGACAGCAAGGCTCACATTCTAGTATGCTTCACTCTTTCGCCGCAATATACCCCAGCGCCTTCAGCGTCTCTGCGCAGAGCACCGCGCCGCCGGCCGCGCCGCGGACGGTGTTATGGGAAAGGCCAACGAATTTATAGTCGTAAATCGTGTCCTCGCGGAGACGTCCGATGGACACGCCCATGCCGTTCTCGTAATCCACATCCAGAACAACCTGCGGGCGATTGTCCTCCTCCATGTACTGGATAAAGTGCTTCGGCGCGCTCGGAAGCTCCAGCTCCTGCGGAAGCCCGGAGTAATTCACCAGCTTCTCGATGAGCTGTTCTTTGGTCGGCTTTTTGCGGAATTTCACAAATACTGCCGCCGTATGGCCATTCAGTACCGGCACGCGGATGCACTGACAGGTGATCTTCGGCTCGGTTGCCGGCTTGATCACGCTGTCTTCCACAACGCCCCAGAGGCGAAGCGGCTCTTTCTCACTCTTCTCTTCCTCGCCGCCGATATACGGAATCACATTCTCCACCATCTCCGGCCAGTCCTTAAAGGTCTTGCCCGCACCGGAGATTGCCTGATATGTAGTGGCAACCACCTCGTACGGCTCAAACTCTCGCCATGCGCTCAAAGCCGGAGCGTAGCTCTGAATCGAGCAGTTCGGCTTTACCGCGATAAATCCGCGGGTCGTACCGAGACGCTTCTTCTGGGAAGCGATCACATCAAAATGCTGCGGATTGATCTCCGGCACCACCATCGGAACATCCGGCGTCCAGCGGTGCGCGCTGTTGTTGGAAACGACCGGTGTCTCGGTCTTTGCGTATTCTTCCTCGATCGCACGGATCTCGTCTTTCGACATATCGACTGCAGAAAAAACAAAATCGACGGTAGATGCTACCTCTTCTACCTCATTCACATTTTTCACGATCAGCTTTTTCACGCCTTCGGGCATCGGGGTCGTCATCTTCCATCTTCCGCCGACTGCCTCCTCATACGTCTTACCGGCGCTGCGCGGGCTCGCCGCCACCGTTACCACTTCAAACCACGGGTGATTCTCCAGCAGAGAAATAAATCTCTGTCCTACCATGCCTGTCGCTCCTAAGATACCGACTTTCAACTTCTGCTCCATTTTTTCATTTCTCCTCATGTAATATTATAATGCTTCAGGGGACCAAACCCTTTTGTCACTCGAAACATTTAAGTGTGTCTTTGTGTGGCACACATTTGTCTTCACAGAATATACTTGTTTCCTGTGAATGTCAAGTAAAATTTATGCCCGGCAATCCATCCTGCTTTTATTTCCTGCTGTTGAGAAAAGATGCGTATATGTAATATTTTTAATCAGATTTTCACATATAAGCCATAAATCGGACATATTCTTAACACATTTTGCGGGTATACTGCGTATGAAACAAATGAAGGACATCAGACCAACATTTGTTTTTCATACATTTTTCTCTGGCGGGCAGCAATGCCCGCCCTCCTTTTTGTCGAGAAAACGTTCTCAACGGCCAGCCCACTTCCTCGATTTGCTTTCCGAATCGTAACAAATCCAGAGGCGCTTGCGCACTCAGGAGGATGGACATTAGAAATTCAAATATTCTTTATAAATACCCAGCACCTCCCGCATGGCTGCCTCGCCCGGTGCGCCCTTTGTCAGGCGTTTTTCCACGCAGGTCTTCATGCTGATCGCGTCATAAATATCTTCCTCAAATACATCACTCTCCAAGCGGAATTCATCAAGTGTCAGATCATCCAGCGCTTTATTCTCCGCAATGCAGCGAAGAACCAGACGGCCGGAAATGCTGTGCGCGTCGCGGAACGGGACGCCATGGTTCACCAGATAATCCGCCACGTCAGTCGCGTTCGTGAAGCCATTTTTCGCGGAGGCCTCCATCACGTCTTTGTTGAATTTCATCGTGTCCAGCATCCCCGTAAACAGCGGCAGACAGGAATTGACGGTGTCGATCGCGTCGAATGTGCCCTCTTTGTCCTCCTGCATATCTTTATTATAAGCGAGCGGAATGCCCTTCATCGTCGTCAGCATCCCCATCAGGGAGGCGTAAACGCGGCCTGTCTTGCCGCGCACCAGTTCAGCGATATCCGGATTCTTTTTCTGCGGCATGATGCTGCTTCCGGTGCTGTAAGCGTCGTCGATCTCCACAAACCGGTATTCATTGGAATTCCAGAGGATGATCTCCTCGGAAAAGCGGCTTAAATGCATCATGACAGTCGACAGAGCGCTTAAGTATTCAATCACATAGTCGCGGTCAGACACGGAATCCATGCTGTTTAAGGTCGGCCCGTCAAAGCCCAGTAATTCGGCCGTATAATCGCGGTCCAGCGGATAGGTCGTGCCCGCAAGCGCGCCTGCTCCAAGCGGGCAGTAATTCATTCTTTTATAAATATCAGCGAGCCGCGACCGGTCGCGCTTAAACATCTCAAAATACGCGCCGATGTGATGCGCAAGCGTCACCGGCTGCGCCTTCTGCAGATGGGTAAAGCCCGGCATGAAGGTGTCCGTATTTTCCTCCATGATGCGGTACAGTACCTTCAGAAGCTCTTTTAAAAGTCGGTCGGTCTCCTTTACCGCATCCCGCACATACATGCGCATATCCAGCGCCACCTGATCGTTACGGCTGCGCCCGGTGTGCAGCTTTTTCCCCGCATCCCCAATGCGTGCGGTGAGATTCGCCTCCACAAAGCTGTGAATATCCTCATATTCGGATGTGATCGCAAGCGTTCCGTTCTCCACATCCGCGAGGATTCCGTTCAGCCCGTCAATGATCGCGTCCCGCTCCTCCTCCGTGAGGATACCCTGCTTCGCGAGCATTTTTACATGTGCCAGACTGCCCTCGATATCCTGCCTGTACAGACGTTTGTCAAATGAAATCGAAGCGTTAAAATCATATACCATCTGATCGGTCGCTTTTGTAAAACGGCCGCCCCATAACTGTGCCATCCTGCTCTCCATTCCGCCGCCGGTGTCCGCGGCACAAATCCTGTTGTACCCGTTCAAAACAGCAAAATCACGAAATGCCGGATATTCCGCTGTTCTGAATTCTTCTATGAGAGTCTATCACAAGCATTTCCCTCTTGCAAGACAGAAAATTCGCAAAGGGTATCAAAGAGTTCCTGAGGAACGACCTATTTCGAACAGCGGCTCCCCAGCTTTCACTTCTCCTTCTCTTAAAAGCCGAATGTGCCGATCCGCAGGCAATTCCGCAAACAGCACCGGAGAAGCCAGAGAGGGCGCATTCTCCCGCAGGTAGTCCAGATCAAGCATTAAAATCGGGTCGCTTTTTTTCACTCTCTGTCTTGCTTTTACTAACACCTCAAAGCCGCGTCCGTTCAGTTCTACCGTATCAATCCCGATATGAATCAGGATGCTGATGCCGGTGTCTGTGATAAATCCCATCGCGTGCTTCGTATCGAACACGAAATCAATTTCCCCGTCCTCCGGCGCCCGCACGATTGGATCTGTCGGCGTCACGACTGCTCCCTCGCCCATCATGCCTTCCGCAAACGCGGGATCCGGGCAGGAGCTAAGGAGCGCGGCTGTGCCGGTGATGGGGCTGGAAATTGTAAGGATTTCTTTTCCCACATTTCGATAGTTCCCGACTGTATTTTTAGATGCCGATGGATTCAGAATTTCCGATCGCATATCATCCGATTCTGCAGACAATTCTTCAAGTGCATTTTCCAGATACTCTTCCAGATTCGATTTGATCACCGTGACCTGCGGACCATAGATTACCTGCACACCCCTGCCCTTGTGGATCACGCCTGAAGCTCCGGAGGATCTGAGAAGTCCATCATTGACCAGAGAAGAATCCTTCACTGTACAACGCAGCCTTGTGGCACAGCAGTCCACGTCCTCAATATTGTTTTTTCCGCCAAGCCCCCGTGTGATCGCAGCGCTGACCGGATCACGGGAAAAAGCATCCTTAGAAGTTAATTCCAAATCAAAGCCCTGTGCGCCCTTGCGCGCATTCACATCCGCCCTTGTATAGAGTCTGACCGCGGAATCCTCGTCCTCCCGTCCCGGCGTTTTGAAATCAAATTTCAATATCAAGAAGCGGAAGATAAAATAATACAGGAAGAAATAAATGATGCCGACCGGAATCACCAGCAGCCAGCTGGTCTTCGCATTTCCCTGTAAAATACCGAACAGGAAAAAATCAAGAAAGCCTCCGGAAAAGGTCAGGCCAATCGCGATGTTCAGCATATGCGCAACCATATAGCAGCTGCCCGCCAGCACCACCTGCACCGCGAACAGTGCCGGAGTCACAAACAGAAAAGAGAATTCGAGGGGCTCCGTGATGCCGGTGGCCATACAGGTAAGCGCTGCGGAGAGAAGCAGGCCGCCCGCCTGTTTTTTCCTTCCTGCTATCTTCTCCGCATCCCATTCCCCGCTCCGGCGGGATGCAGAATATGGTCCTTTGCCCACACAATGATACATGGCGAGCGCAGCACCCGGAAGTCCAAAGATCATGAAAATAAATTCACCGGAAAAATAGCGCGTCGCGTCCGCGCTGAAATGCGTGATATTCGCGGAATCCGCAAGCTGTGCAAAAAAGATATTCTGACCGCCCTCGACAAGCCGTCCGGCGACCTCCATCGTGCCGCCGACCGCCGTCTGCCAGAACGGCATATAGAAGACGTGGTGCAGACCAAACGGAATCAGCGCCCGTTTGATCAGTCCGAAAAGAAGCGTCCCGATATAGCCTGATTTTGTGACCAGATTTCCCAGTCCATAGATACCCGTCTGCACTACCGGCCAGACAAAATACAGAAGAATCCCGGCAAGCATATAGACGAGTGTCGATATAATCGGAACAAACCTGCTGCCGCCGAAGAAAGAAAGGGCATTCGGCAGCTGAATCCGGTAAAACCGGTTGTGCAGCGCAGCCACGCCGAGCCCGACAATGATACCGCCGAACACGCCCATCTGCAGCGTATAAATGCCGCAGGAGGAGGTGACCGTCCCCTCCAGCACTGACTCCGCAATCTCTCCGTCTACAATCCGTCCGTTGATCTCCAGCATCGCACGAATGGCGGCATTCATGACAAAATATGCAATCACCGATGCGAGCGCGGCGACCTCTTTTTCCTTTTTTGCCATACCGATAGCGACGCCCATCGCAAACAGAAGCGGCAGATTGTCAAAGACAACGCTGCCGACATCATTCATAATTACCAGCAATGCATGCAGCACGGTGCCCTCCCCCAGAATCCGGGTAAGCCGGTAGGTCTCAATCGTCGTCGCATTCGTAAACGAGCTTCCGATTCCCATCAAAAGCCCTGCCACCGGCAGAATCGCAATCGGCAGCATAAAGCTGCGTCCTATACGCTGCAGCACGCCAAAAACTCTGTCTTTCATCGTATCTTCTGATCTGCATCCGTTCGTTCCTGTCCAATCTGCATCCCGGTCACGGCTCAGGCTCCTGACGCACCAGTGAAAAGAATGCAGTCTGAAACATTCCCGCGGAGCGCAGACCTGTGCTCCTTCCACAAGATTCCATAAAAGAATTACTCATAATCTGTAACTGTGATCGTACTGGACAGTTACCATACTCTTTTATGTAGAACAGCTGCGAAGATACGATTATCCCGCGTCCGTGTTGTTGCTTTAAAACAAAATGGAAGCGCCCTGCCGAAAAATTCAGGCATAAGGGTGCTTCCATATTTTTTGCAAAATTTCTATAAATATACCTACAGATTGTCAGAGTTCTTCCCTTTCGCTGCTTCTTCCCTCTCCCGTTTTGAGAAAACACAACCGCAGTAATCCTGCCGGTACAGCCCGTATTCCGCAGAAAGCTCCACGGACCTTTTATAACCGTTTCGCTTCTTAAAATCACACGGCAGCCACTTCACATGATATTCGGCCGCAAGTTTTTCGCCAATTTCATTGATCACCTGCGCATTTTTGAGCGGACTGATCGTCAGCGTCGTTGTGAAGTAATCATATTTTTCTACACCAGCATAGTGTTCACCGGCATAGCGTTCATCTGCATCCGGGGCCTCCAATCTGCGGCATGCCCCGGCATCATCAACCGCATATCCTCCCGCAATCCTAGCCGTTTCCACAAGCCGCAGCCGGAAACATGCGGCACACCGCGCCCCTCCCTCCGGGATCTGTTCCAATCCGCGTACTGCCTCATAAAATTCACGGCTGTCAAAACGCCCCTCGATCAGACACACCGGATTGGGAAAAACGCCATTCTCTCCCATCTCCTCAATCAGGCGGCGCTCTTCCGCCACACGTTTCCAATACTCCTGCTCCGGATAAATGTTCGGGTTATAGTAAAGCACCGTGATACGAAAATACTGCGACAGATATTCCATCACATAACTGCTGCATGGCGCACAGCAGCTGTGCAGCAGAAGCGTGGGCGGCTGCGCGCCACTCACCCGGTACCTGACCCCTTCCGACTCTAAAATGTGTTCCAGTTCTTTTTGATAATTACGTTTATTTGGCATCTTCTGACTCCATCCGCAGCATCGTTGTTATGGTCCCTGATAACTACTCAGGACAGGTCTTCGCACCCACTGCGAAGACCTTATAAACATGATTCTGTCAGTATGCCACATTCCTCAAAGGAAATCAACCGGCATTTGCCGGATAAAAACAGGCAAAAGCTCCCTCATCCTCTGCAGCACCGCTTCTACACGAATTTCCAGAAAAATGCATATTCTATCTATATCCCAATAAAAAACCAGGAGGTGTAATTGTGAACCCGTTACTTGAACTTCATAACGTGAGCTACGCCTACCACAGCAAAAACGGCGAAACTTATGCCTTATCCGATATCTCGTTTCAGGTATTCCCAGGAGAATTTATCGCTGTAATAGGGCCGAGCGGCTGTGGCAAATCCACGCTGCTCTCTTTAATTTCCGGGCTGCTCGTTCCAGAGAGCGGCTCCATTTTATTCAACAGTTCCGCAGAGGATTCTCATCCTGTGTGTGCTTCAGACATCCGCAGAGCGGAAAAAAGGAATCGTTGCAGGGCGAAACGGCCTGCCAAGGACAAAATCGGATATATGCTGCAGAGAGATCACCTTTTTGAATGGCGCACCATTTACCGAAACATCACGCTCGGACTGGAGCTGCTGCCGAAGCGTATTGACGCGGATTCTCACCTCCGTGTAGAACAGATGATGAAGGATTACGATCTGTACCGTTTCCGGGACGCATATCCTTCCGAGCTGTCCGGCGGCATGCGGCAGCGCGCCGCACTGATTCGCACTCTCGCGCCGGACCCGGAGCTTCTGCTGCTTGATGAACCTTTTTCGGCGCTTGATTTTCAGACGAGGCTTTCCGTGTGTGATGATGTGACGGCTATTCTGCGCAGGGAGAAGAAAACAGCGCTTCTGGTGACGCATGATCTCTCGGAAGCGGTGAGCATGGCAGACCGGGTGATCGTACTGACCAAACGTCCGGCACGTATCCGCTCGATTCTGAGGGTAAATTTCGCAGAAAAGGATCTCTCCCCCTTTGCGCGCCGAAACGCGCCGGAATTTCAGGGTTATTTTAATTATCTATGGAAGGAGCTGAATCCGCATGATGAATATAGCTGCAAATAGCAGAAATGAAAATAGCAGCCCGATTTCAATATCTCAAAAAAAGTATCTGCGCGAGCTTCAAAAACGCCGTCATCAGATCATCGCAATCCGGATTCTGATCTTTGTCCTGTTTCTTTTTCTCTGGGAAAGCGCCGTCCGGTTGGAATGGATGGATGGCTTTATTTTCAGCAGTCCTTCCCGTATATGGAATACGTTCCGGAGTATGTGGGAAGATGGGAGCATTCTCCTGCATACAGGTATTACGCTGGCCGAAACGCTGATCAGTTTTGCGCTTGTCGTCCTAATTGGCGTTTTTCTCTCGACACTGCTCTGGTACAGCAGCAGGCTGTCCGAAATACTGGAGCCCTATCTGGTCATCCTGAACAGTCTGCCGAAATCCGCGCTCGCACCGCTTCTGATCGTCTGGCTCGGTGCAAATATGAGGACCATCATAGTCTCCGGTATTTCCGTCGCGATTTTTGGAACTGTTCTTAACCTCTATACCGGATTTTCAGAAATGGAGCCAGACAAGATCAAGCTGATCTACACACTTCATGGGACAAAAAGGGACGCTCTATTTAAAGTCGTCCTTCCGGGAACGCTGCCGCTGCTGATCAGTATTATGAAGGTCAACATCGGGCTTTGTCTGGTCGGCGTCGTCATTGGAGAATTCATCGGGGCCAGACAGGGGCTGGGCTATCTGATTATTTATTCGAGCCAGATTTTCAAATTGGATGTCGTTATACTATCAATCGTCATCCTCTGTGTGATTGCCGTAGTGCTGTATGGGCTTTTGGGTTTGTTAGAAAAAAAGCTCTCGCGCTGACAAAACACCAGCAGGAAACGCTGCCGGCAAGAAATACGGAAGCGTTTCCTGCTGCTGCTCGATAATTACCCTGTCATGGATTTCTGTATCATAAAAATCGGGAAACAGGAAAGATATAAAGCAAAAAAACAGGTATCATTATGAGATCATTTGAATATACCATCAAGAATAATCTGGAAATCCACGCACGGTCGGCAGAACCTGAAGCTGGAGTAAAGCAGTCCTTCCCGTTTTATAATTCATTTAATTCTCTGACCCTGCAGCAGGATACAAAATGATTCGGAAGAACCTCTTCCATCTTCTGCGGTTCTGCGCAGCGGTCACAGGCATACGGGCAGCGGGAAGCAAACCTGCAGCCAGGCTTGGGATTGATGGGAGACGTGATTTCCCCTTTTAGTGCAATCCGTTGCTTCGGCTTATGAATATCGATTGTAGGGATGGCAGACAGCAACGCCTTCGTATAAGGATGCAGAGAATTTCGAAACAACTCCTTTGACGGACTTTTTTCTACAAGCTGTCCAAGATACATCACACAAATATCCGTAGCAATATGTCTCACTACCGACAGGTCATGTGTAACAAACAAATACGTTATTTTGCACTCTTCCTGCAAATCCATTAATAAGTTCAGAATCTGCGCCTGAATAGAAACATCCAGTGCAGAAACCGGCTCATCACATACAATAAATTTAGGATTCAATGCCAGGGCACGCCCGATTCCTACTCTCTGACGCCTTCCGCCGTCCAGCTCATGCGGGTATGCATAGCGAAGCCTCTGCTCGATTCCCACCAGATCCATAATTCGATTGGTTTCTCTTTCAATCTCATCATCCTTCAGTTTACCGGCAAGGACAATCGGTTCGCGGATCACATCCCGCACCATCATGCGAGGATTCAGCGAAGAATAGGGATCTTGGAAAATAATCTGCATTTTTTCACGCAGCTCCCTGAGCTTCTTTTTATTTACCCTGGTGACATCTTCCCCCTCAAAAAAGATTTTCCCGTCCGTACTGTCCTGCAGATGAATCATAGTCCGTCCAAGTGTGGATTTTCCACATCCGGACTCACCTACAACGCCAAGTGTACTGCCCTCTTCAATTTTGAGCGTCACGTCGTCCACCGCATGCACTTTCCCTTTGGGTGAATTGAAATATTTCTTTAAATGACTGAGTTCAATGATTGTTCCCATGGGGCGCCTCCTTTTTCCCTGGCTTTCTGCAACGGCACCAGTGTCCCGGCGTAATTTCTGTTAAGGCTACTTCGTTCTCCCGGCACGCTTCTTCCGCATAAGAACACCGCGGGCAAAACTTACAGCCATGAGGCAAATCCGTAGGATCCGGCGGAAGTCCTTCTATTGGCGATAGGCGGTCCACATCCACATTCAGATCCGGCAGAGAACCAAACAGACCAATGGTATATGGATGCGCCACTTCATCAAAAATGTCTTCTTTGCTTCCCATTTCAATCACTTCGCCGGCATAAATCACTGCCACATCATCACATACCTCCGCAACAACTCCCAGATCATGCGTAATCATAATCATCGCCGTGTCGTATTCCTGTTTCAGGTCATTAATCATATCCAATACCTGTGCCTGAATCGTTACATCCAGTGCTGTAGTCGGCTCGTCCGCCAGCAGCAGATCCGGATCACAGGCCAGAGCCATAGCAATCACTACACGCTGTTTCATTCCGCCGGAAAACTGATGCGGATATTCTCTCGCCCTGTCTTCTGCGATTCCCACTTTTTTCAGCATTCGAATCGCTTCCGCAGTCGCTTCTGCCGCACTGGTTTTATGGTGTTCACGAATAACCTCCGCAATCTGGTCAACCACCCGCATCACCGGATTCAATGCCGTCATTGGGTCCTGAAAAATCATGGAGATATTTTTACCGCGCAGTTTTCGCATTTCCTTTTCACTGATCTGAAGAATATCCGTTCCATCCAGAATCACCTTCCCAGACGTAACTTTTGCTGAAAAATCCGGCAAAATCCGCATAATTGCTTTTGCTATCGAGGTCTTTCCCGCCCCAGTCTCTCCCACAAGTCCAAGGGTATGTCCTTTTTGAAGACTGAAGCTGACATGATTCACCGCGTGTACAATTTTCCCTTCCGATGTATATTCCACGGAGAGATCTTCCACAGATAAAAAATTATTGTTTCTTTCCATCATATCCCTCCTGTTTACTTCTTCAGCTTCGGATCCAGCGCATCCCGCAGCGCATCACTGAATAAATTGAATGCCAGTATAAAAATACAGATCGCAATTCCCGGGAACAACACCATATGCGGGTAAGAGCGAATGTAATTTCTTCCTGCCGTCAGCATAGCGCCCCACTCCGGGGTCGGCGGCTGTACACCCAGTCCAATATAACTCAGCCCTGCTGCCTGCAGTACCCCATTTGATACAAGGTTTGAAATATTTACCAGTACCGGCGCGATCGCATTTGGCATTACATGTCTTATAATAGTACGTCTCGTGCCACAGTTAATAGCCGTAGCCGCCTCTATATATTCCATTTCTCTTACACTTAAAATAGAAGCTCTGGACATACGGACAATTCCAGACATACCGCTGATTCCAAGAGCCAGCACCGTCATTCCAAAACCGCTGCCCAATACCGCGGCAATCAGAATCGACAGAAGCATGCTGGGTATTGCCTGAAAGACGTCCATGATACGCATAATAATCATGTCTGTCCGTCCTCCGAAGAATCCCGCTATTGCGCCGATTGTAAGACCCAGAACCGTCGACAGCGCAGCGGAAAGGACTCCAATGGCAATGGAATATCTCCCGCCATACAAAAGTCTTGTCAGAATGTCTCTGCCCAAATCGTCGCAGCCACACCAATGTGCAAGAGATGGCGTCGCATAGGCATTCAGCAGATCAATTTCCGTGCTGGAATATGGTGTCAGCAGGGGCGCCGCTATCGCGCTCAATATCAAAAGTGCCACAATCACCATGCCTGCTACAGCGCTCTTCTTTTTGAAAAGCCGTTTCATAACCAGGGCGCCATTGCTGTTTCCCCGGATTTTCTTTTTCTCCATGCGCCTACCCCACATTCTTTCCTTCGTACTGAGCTTTGATTCTCGGATCGACAAACGCATAAAGCAGATCCACAATCAGCATAACGATTCCAAAGGCTACTGCCAGAAAGATCACTGAACCCTGTACTGCCGGATAATCCCGGTTATTGATGGCTTTTACCATATAGGCGCCGATTCCCGGAATGGAAAATACATTCTCGATAATCAGCGTGCCGCCCAACATAACGCCAAAACAGTTACCCATGGAGGTGATGATTGGAATCGCCGCATTCGGAAGCGCGTGTCTTACAAGTACTCTGAATTCAGACAGCCCCTTAGAACGTGCTGTAACCACATAATCGGAGCGTATATTCTCCAGCATACAGGAACGGGTCAGCCTCACATTTCCTGCAATACCCGCAACTGCATTCGCCACGCAGGGCAGAATATAGTACTCAAATCCTCCGATACCGGACGGTGGCAGCCAGCCCAGATTCAACGAAAACACAATAACCAGCATCAACGCAAGCCAGAAACCAGGCATCGACACGCCGATCAGAGAAATCAGCAGTGCAATCTGATCTACGATCGTATTCTGCTTTACCGCAGCCAGAATGCCAAGCGGAATCCCGATTGCGAAGCCAATCAGCACTGTACCCGCAGCGATAATCAGGGTTCGCGGAAAGCGCTCCATCAAATCAGCCGTCACTGAAGTTCCGTGAACATAAGAAGTTCCGAAGTCAAAATGCAGAACAATATCCTTTACATAGTTAAACAAGCGCACAAAATACGGATCATTCAGCCCCATTTTTTCCCGGTATGCTTCCTTTGCCACCTCAGTGGCATCATTGCCCAGAACAATTGATGCCATGTCCCCGGGCACAAAATACATAATCGTAAAAATCAATATCATTACACATAATACTACCGGTATCAAAAGCAGTATTCTTTTTACAACATATTTTATCATGCCTGTCTCCATCTCCCGAAGGATTCCCGGCGGATGTGTTATCCTGCATTCAACCTGCCAAAAAACACACCCGCCATTTCGATCTCATTCTATCGTGAACAAATACTTCGGTTTACTGCATTACACAGCAGCCCGGTACCAGTTCGCCGCCGTCCCTTACGACCAGAGACGATACCGTGTCAGCATTTGCTACGATGTATCTGTACTGCCCAAACAGTGCATAGCCATACGCATTGTCCGTCAGATAGGTCTGGAATGCGTCAACCGTTTCTTCACTGTGCGTGTCAATGTTCGCTGCTGCATCATAGCGGCTCTGCAGTTCATCATCAACAATAAATCCAAGGCAGCCATCCCAGGTAAAGCTGTTTGCATTGAAAGTCAGTGTCCAGGTGAATGAGCAGTAATCATCGCAGCCAGCTTTTACATATATAATATCCCACTGGTCCGGATCGCTTTCATAGCTGGAAAACAGCGCGCTCTCTACTGATAAAAGCTCCAGATTAATGCCCACGCTTGCCAGCTCTGCCTGAATAACCTGGCAGGCCTTTAAGATCGTATCATCATTTTCAAGCATCAAGGTCAGTGTCAGATCACCCGATGAATAACCAGCCTCCTCCAGAAGCTCCTGCGCCGTTTCTACATTATAGCTGTAGTAGTCATTCTCATCCCAGGAGGATACATAATCACTTGCCAACGGGCTTGCAAAAGCGTTCAGGGAAAATCCAAGTCCATTTACCGCAGCTGTCATCACATCGTCACTGTTGATCGCATAGCAGATTGCCTGTCTTACTCTTTCATCCGAAAGCGGGTTGTCCTCAGAGCAATTGAAAATAATAGAATTCACTGTAGAAGCAGCTGACTCTGATACCAGATATCCTTCTGTCACCTCTCCGTCATTGTAAAAGTAAGGAAGTTCACTGGACGATATACGTTCCGCCACATCAATCGTACCTGTTTCAAGAGCAATCGTCATCTGCGCTGCTTCCGTAATGATTGAAAATTCTACCCGATCTACGTTCTGTTCCGCCCATGAATAGCGAAGACTCTCATCGGTCTGCCAGTAATTTTCATTTTTCACAAGCACCAGGCTGGAGCCTGACGTATAGGATTCTACCTGATACGTTGCCGTAGAGATTGGATTCATCATCATACTGTCATCACTGTTTTCATACGCGGTCTGTGAAATAACCGGAATATAACTGAGCAGATATTCAACTGCTCCGAGAGAAGCCTCGGTCAGCACCATCTCTACCTCATATTCTCCAATCGCTTCCACAGATTCCAGATAGGAATTGACCTTTTCGTAATTTCCTGCTTCCTTCATCATATTAGCCGACCACACATAGTCCTCCGCGGTAATGTGATTTCCCGCAGCGTCCTCTATATAGTCATACATTTCAATATCATAAGTAAGATCATCCACCTCTGTGATGCTCTTCGCGCAGATCAGTTCCATTTCATCGAGGCTTGCGCCATATTCTACCCTCTGCGCCATGTATTCATAGATATAGCGGAACACATATCCTCTTCCTGCTGACATTGTTCCATACGGCGAGATATCTGTGATATCTCCGTCTACACCGATCCTCAGAATGGTTTCCTCCTCGCTCGCGTTCACTACCGCTCCGGATCCAAACAGCATGGTACTCATCGTTGCTACTGCAGTCAGCATAGCTACTGTTTTCTTTAATCGTTTCATTTTTTCTTCCTTTCTGCGCTGTGGCATGTAATTAAACTTTTTCACATCATCAAAACCATAAGCATTGTATAAAATTAGTCAATATGACGAAAATGAAAGGTTTACGGGTTCTTATTTTTTACAATTTTAGCATTCGGATTCCTGATTGTACATTCTCCTTTTTTAAGAATATGTGGATTATTTTACTGACTCTACTGTCAATAATCCTTCATTGACAAGCAGAACGATTTCTGTGTATATTTAAAGAAAAACATTGGAGGTTCCCGTGTATAAGATATTTTCTTTCTGTATCTTATCCACAGATTCCAGGGCCTGTCGGACACTGCGTTCAGCCATGCAGCTGCCAGATATCAGAACAGAAGAAAATACGAATTATAAGCCATTTTCTGAAGATTCCCGTTTTGCCCTGGATCTGCTGTTTATAGATATTGATAATTATCCAGATTTTTCAAAACTGATCGCTTCTGCCCGTGAGAATTGCAGAAGCCCCCTCATTTTTCTGATAAGCAGCCGCCGTAAATTTGAGGATGCTTATCTGGCTATCCAGCTTCATGCAGACTATTTTCTGTTGAAACCTCTTTCAGCCACCGACGTAAATGTCTCCATCAAAGAGATAGCACAGCGTCTGCTCGCACAGGCAGTTCCTGCACGCCCATGGGAAACCAACACTGTAATCCGCAATTATTTTGTAAAAAAGGTTCTGCCTGATCTGGAAGAGCATCCCGTATCTGTTTCGGAAATCAATTCCTTATACGGCACCAGCTTCTGCAATGGTCTGTATCGTATGATCTTTGTCAAGCTGGACATTTCCGGTTCGGAAGCCGCGCCAAAGCCTGCCTTTACTGCTGCCATCCGGCAAACGGAAAATACCTTTATCAACTTTTTTGAATCCTGCTGTTCCGATATCGTTTTTGATGAAAAAAAAGACGGGGTAATGGCTCTTATTAATTATGAGGTGCAAAAAAACGAACAGATTATGGAAACTCTGGAGTTCTTTTTTGATTCACTGAAAAAACAAAACGCGATTTCAGATGCTATTGCTGTTACTGTCTGCGTAGGGACAGCGGTCGACTCCCCCTGTCTTTCTGAACAATCCGCCAATCAGGCCCGTTTTGCAGAATGGGCAAGGCTTGTATATGGCACGAATCAAATTCTTTATGCGGACGCGATCGGAAAAACCGAGGCTTCTCTCTTTGACGAAAAATATTCAAAATTGAAAACAGAGATCGTAAAGTCTTTGGAATCCTTCAATGCCCCTGCACTGCAGGATTATATCAATCAGTTATTCCAGCTTCCCACTTCTTTTCTGTGCCGCTATGAGACCATGGACTTTATCTGGAAAACGCTTGACGCCTTTTTTGATGCAAACCGTCATTCCCTGTCTCCGGCAAAGGTGGATGAGCTCCGGAAGCTGACACGCAGCATACAGCACAATGCTTCTTCCCTGAAGGAATTTCAGGAATTATTTCTCTCGGAAATTATTCCTGTCATTAACATTCTGATGGATAATATTAACAGTCGATACTCCAGACCGATTCGACAGGCGCTGTCTTTTATTGACAAAAATTACGGACAGCAAATCAGCCTGAACCGCATTGCCCAGGAGGCAAGTCTCAGCCCGGTGTATTTTTCAACTCTGTTTAAAAAAGAAACCGGTCAGAGTTTTTCCGGCTATCTGACCAGTTATCGCATCGATGTATCAAAAAAACTGCTGCAGGAAAGTCATCTGAGTATTATGGAAATCGCTGCCACAGTAAGCTATACGGACAGTCGATACTTCAGCAAGGTATTTAAAAAATACGTAGGCATCAGTCCTACTGAATACCGCCGAATTTATGAAAGGGATCGTTAATCCGTCGAAACTTTCTCACGGAAGGCATTATCCGCACGGATTATCCTGTTTCTGGTGAGCAGCAGCAAAACGATAGCCGCCGCAATTGGAAGAATCATAATGCGCCACATAACACTGTATCCAAAGCTTTCCGCAAGAGCTCCGGCAATCACCGGTCCAATCAGGTTTCCAAGATCATTGCCGATATAACTCATGGTACTCCCTGCTCCTCTGCGCGTTTCAGGTACACACTTCATACATAGTGTCTGCAGGGCAGGCTGACAGGCTCCAAATCCAAAGGCTGAAACAAATGCCGCCAGTAAAAACAGCTGCAGCGCGTTTGCCATACTGATAAGCAGGAATGAAAGGGCAAAGCAAGCCATAGCGGGAATCAGGGTCACTACATATCCATATCGATCCGTCATTTTTCCTAAAAAAGGTCTTGTAAAAATCATAGTCACCGCATACACAGTAAAAAACAGACCGATATTACTGTTCACTCCCTGCTCTCCAGCATAAATGACAAGGAATGAATTGATAACCACGTAAGACATGCTCAGGAAAAACAACAGCCCCGTCGGCACAATTGCCTCTATCGCAATAATATTGGACAAGCTGATTTTGAACTTTCTTCTGTCTGCGCATGTCCGCGGAAGTCGGGAGCACAGGCCGGCTCCAATCAGAAGAATCACTGCAGCCATCAAAAAGGCTCCCTGATACCCCAGAAATTCTGCAATATACAACGCAGAAGTAGGAGCAATTGCCTGACAAACCGCTGTGCCCAGCGAGAAATAGCCAATCCCTGTCCCAAACCGCTCGGCCGGAAGGAACTCCGAAGCGATCGCAAGACAGCAGGTTGCCGAAAACGCCTGACCGGCTCCCTGCAGAAGCCGGAAGCCAAACAGCACCTCTACCGATTGTGACAGGGAAAACCCAAAAAAGGAAACCGCCATAACCAGCATTGCTCCCATGGCGATATACTTTTTTTGAAACGCATCGATTGACGGTCCGGAAAAGATTTTAAACACGAGAGCAGTAATGGCAAACGCGCTGGAAATCAATCCCACAATAACAGCGCCTGCTCCCAGATAATCGGCATATTTTGCAACCAGTGTATTGGTAATCTGCTGGCCAAAATTCAGGCACAAATTTGCGGCAAATATCTGTTTAAAAGCGGAATTCCAAACCTTAGCAGCCATCTGATTCTCACGTGCCATTTTGTTTTCCTCTTTTCCCATTGCATGTTTCTGCAATGTCTCTTTCCATGGTGTCTTTGTAGTAAATCTGTCCTTTCTGCCAGGTCAGATATCCGGATTCATATATTTGCCTGCAATACTGTGTAACCGGTATTTTCCCATTTTTCAGGAATACTCTCCGGTCATTATAATCTTCCGGGTTATCCAGAACCGCCTTACAGGTCGCTGCCAAATCTTCCAGAATCCCAGCGTCCACATCTACCATTCCATGGCTCGGAAATACAACATCAAACTCTGCCCTTCGGGCAATAAGCCGACACAGACCTTCATAAAAGCCTTCCACTGTAGCATATTTTCGATTCGGATCTCCCTGTTTCGGCACTCCAATCCCTACCGTCCCAAAGCAGACATTATCGCCTCCAAATAAAATCCTGTTTTGCTTATCCAGAAACGCCGCATGACCGCAGGTATGCCCGGGCATAAACACCAGTTCTACTTCATAGCCATCTCCTAAGGGAAAGACAAATCCATCCGGCACACCTGCAATTTCATATTCGCGGAACGGGATCAGATCCTTTCTGTCAAACTCCGTCCATTTGCAGTTTCCATTCTCATCAAACAGATAATCCCACACCTGTCCGTTCATCGCGCTTTGAAGCGCATATACTTCATTTTCATGACAATATACCCTGTCAAACTGATAATTTCCATAGGCATGATCGAAATGTGAATGGGTATTTGCCACATCATATGGTTTATCGCCTATCAGCTCACGGATCAGCCCCTTTAAATCACCCAGACCAAAGCTTGTATCAATCAGGAGCGCCCGTTTGGGGCCTTCAATCAGAAACATCCACGGATCTCCATAGCCATCCAGACTGTCCGTTAAAATTCCATATACGTTTTTCCGCATACGATATACTTCCGCATAGGGATTAACCGCATAAATTTTTCTGGTTGTATCTACAGTACGTATCAATCGTTCATATGCTTCTCTAAGCGGAGGCTCTTCTACATTCCAATATATCCGTCTGGATTTCAGATGTGAGAGCAGACATCCTTCCCTATTCCATGGTTGCTGCGGTAATCTTTCCATATAAATATTCTCCTCATATAATACACTGATTTTTCATCTGGCTTTATTATCAACATTATATAGGAACACAATAATACTTCCAATGTGTTAATCTTATGATTTTGTGGAATAATTTTTCGTCCTGTAATTAATCCGGCACAAAACGTACTGAATCTCTGTATCACTTTCTTTTACAGACAACTTAAAAAGAGCGACCCTGCGCCGCTCTTTTTATTCTATGATTATTTGCAACAAGCATTTAAACCAGCTCCTGATATGCCTCCACCTGTATCTGGTCAAAGGTGCTCATCCGATGGTAAATCTCCGCGCCCATATCAATCAGCGGAAACGCAGCCACCGCGCCGCTTCCCTCGCCGAGGCACATTCCGGCATCAAGAGCCGGTTCGAGATCCAGTTCCTTTAAGATTCTGCGGGCCGCAGGCTCTTTCGAGACGTGGGTCGCCAGCATATAGTCTTTCGCCGCCGGACAAAGTCGCGCCGCGAGCAGCGCACCAACCGAAGAAATAAAGCCGTCGATCAGCACCGGCACATGGTAAACAGCTCCCCCAAGGAACAGCCCCGCAATCCCGGCAATGTCAAATCCGCCAACATCTGCGAGTACCGTGAGCGCATCCTGCCCGTAAAGGTCCCAGCGGTCAATGGCTTCCTGAATGACACGGATTTTTGTGTTCAGCCCATCCGTTGAAAGTCCTGCCCCACGGCCGGTCATCTCAGCAGCAGGCACCTTAAGCAGCGCACTCGCCACTGCGCTGGAGGTCGTGGTATTGCCGATGCCCATCTCACCGGTCGCAATCAAATCATACCCCTGTTCCTTTAATTCGCCGGCCAGAGTGATTCCGGTCATCAGCGCACGCACTGCCTCCTCGCGCGTCATCGCAGGCTCTTTTGCAAAGTTTTTCGTTCCATATGCAATTTTTCGTTTTTCTACGCGAGGTGTATCGACCGCAATGCCGATATCAATCGGCCGAATATCTGCGCCTGCAAGGCAGCACATGATCGCCGCGCAGGACTTCTCATCCAGAAAGTTCTCCGCCACGATTGCGGTCACCTCCTGCCCGGTCTGCGTCACGCCTTCCTCAACGACACCGTTATCGGCACACATCGGCACAAGAATTTTTTTCGCCGTGCGGACCTCCGGACTGTGCTGTGCCGCTGCGATGCGCATGATGGCATCTTCCATCCAGCCAAGGCTGTGCAGGGGTTTGGCAATGCTGTTCCATTTTTTCCGGCTGACAGCGGCCGCTGCCGCGTCGCCCGGAATGATACTCCCCAGGATCTGACTGAATTGTAATTCGATCTGATTGAATTGAGCTTCCTTCATTTTCACGTATCTCCTCTTCTATACCACAATCATCTGTCTTTCTTCTATTTCATGATCATCTTTTTCTTCTATACCATGTTCATCTGTCTTTTTTCTCTTTCAGGCAATTCACGCGGCTGAGTGCAGCCAGTTCTATCGCAATCAGCCCCATCGTCGTTCCTCCTCCCTTTACCGTTTCCTCACGGAAAACTTCCGTGCGCATTCGAGAAATCTCGCAGCAAAGCCGGGATCAGACCAGTAATACAGATGCGGGTATCCCGCCACGCTGTGATCGGTTGCGTGAATACATTGCCATGTACGCCTTTTCCCCGCAGGTTTCTCCGGTGAAGCGGGCTGGCCTGTGCCGGAAAAAGTTGCGGCCGGCTTCTGCGCAGCATAGTCGTTTCCGGGAGCTGTGCTGTCGAAGTAGTGAAACTCATGTGCGCGAATGGTCTCGCCCGGAAGAAGAAAGCCTGCGTTTGAATGCTCAGTTGTAAGTGTAATATACCCGAACCGGCCAAGCTTCGGCGTCCGGTAAGACCGCCCCGCTATGCAGCCGCACATCGGCCACACCTGCCCTTCCATATCCTCCATGGATTCATGCAGGTACATGAATCCGCCGCACTCCGCCAGATAAGGCATGCCGCTCGCGATCGCCTCCCGAATCGCGCATTTCATTGATTCATTTTCCGAAAGCTGCTTAGCATACAATTCCGGATAGCCTCCTCCCAAGAGCAGACCACTGATGCGCTCCGGAAGTTGCGCATCGTGCAGCGGCGAAAATGGCACCAGTTCCGCCCCCAGTGAGTGAAGTAAGTCCAGATTATCCTGATAATAAAAACAAAAGGCTTCGTCCTGCGCGATGGCAATTCGTGGAGCAGCAGTTTCCCGGCTCTCACACGGAATGTGTTCTCCTAATTTGATTGGATTCCTGTCAGCAGCGTCACTCATCCGGATATCCGCACAGCCTTTTGAACCCGTTATCAAACTCTGTACACTCTCCGGCAGATTCAGCACCTCGTCCTCATAATCTTCTGCTTCCTGCGAAAGAGATAAAATCCCATCCAGATCAAGACACTGTTCCAGCTCCGCTGCCAGCCGCGTCAACCTTTCTTTCAGACCCACAATTTCTCCCGGCGTCACCAGCCCGAGATGCCGACTCTCTATCACCGCGTCATCCATTCTTGGGACGTAGCCATACAGACGCACGCCTGTCTGTTTTTCAATTTCTTCTTTTAATAACAAGTATGTCATTTTAGTCGTCTGATTCAGGATGACACCGCAGATCCGCTTTCTGTCGTTTGCTCTTTCACAAACCTGTGTCTCGTAATCAAGATACCCCTGGATCAGCGGAATCACCGACAAACTCATGCCTCTCGCATTCACAATAAGGATGATCGGTGTATCTGTCACGGAAGCAAGGTCATAAGAGGACGCTTTCACCGAAATCCCTCCCAATCCGTCATACAGCCCCATGACGCCTTCCAGCACAGAAATGCCGGCGTTTTTTGCATTTTTTGCAAACAGGTGGCGCGTGACCTGCTCATCCGTAAAAAAGGTATCCAGATTCCTCGACGGCGTACCGATCACTCTGGAGTGGAACATCGGATCAATATAGTCCGGACCGCATTTAAAGGAAACCGGTTTCAGGCCTCGTTCACAAAATGCCTGCAGAATCCCGCAGGTGATCATGGTCTTCCCGCTGCCGCTTGACGGCGCGGCAAACATGACTCTCGGTAAATGCAGCATAGGTGGTAGCCTCCTTTCCGGGCAGCTCCTTATCAGATCCGTTTTTTCACGTTCTCATAGATAATTCGCAGCAAACGCAGAATACGCTTCTAAAATATGATTTTAAAATACGGTTCTTAATGGTTGCACAGTTTTTCTTCTGACAGAATAACATAAAACGGCCGCTTGTACAATCAGCAAATATCTGATATGATGGGCTGCGCAGACATCTGAGCTTATAAATTGCCATAATGTAACAGAGATAAGCCCCTTCCTAAGGCGGAAGCAATTCATAGAACAGCGGACTTACAAAACAGTCACGAAAGATTACGTAAAGATTGAGAGATTCCTGTTATGATAAAAAATATTATATTTGATATCGGAAATGTGCTGGTCGATTTTGACTCACAAACTTATTTGAAAAGCTTTGGCTTCGCTCCCGAAAAAGAAAATAGGATCCGCGAAATCACTTTTGACGGTCCTATTTGGCGTGAATACGACCGCGGCGTCATACCCGTAAAGCAGCTTCGCGAGAAGCTTGCCGCCCTTGCCCTTCCGGAAGACCGGGAGGATGTGCTGCGGGTCTTTGACCACTCTCACGAGACCATTCACAGACGGGATTTTGCGATTCCATGGATTCTCTCCCTGCAGGAGCAGGGGTTCAGGACCTGGTATCTTTCCAACTATTCGGACTGGATGATCCAGCGGACGCAGGAAGCGCTGGATTTCCTGCCGTATCTGCACGGCGGACTGTTTTCCTACGAGGTCGGTCAGATTAAGCCCGAACCGGAGATCTTTCATTCTTTTCTGCAGCGTTTTCCTGAAATCCATCCGGATGAATCCGTCTTTTTCGATGATTCGCCCGCAAATATTCAAGCTGCCTGCGTACTTGGTTTTCACGGTATCGTCTTTCAGAGTCAGGAGCAAGCCAGCAAGGAGTTGGCGGCATGCAGAATATCAACTCCGTAATAATTTCCTTTTTTAGAAAAACCCAGATTATAACTGCCATTTTCCTGCAACAACATATATCAGGAAATCCGGGGGATGTGCCATCTGCACTCCCCTCACATAGTGTCATACAGGAACCGGATCTCCTCGTAAATCTGTGCAAAATCCACCACACAGTCCCCGCCATAAATGCCGACCGGCACAGAATCTTCAAAACTGTATATCCGATAGCCATCTTCTTTTTCAAATTCATAGACAAAGACTCTCTTATGAATCGGATCGATGATCCAGTATTCCCGCACTCCGGCTCTTTTGTATTTTGTCAGCTTTAATGTGCGATCTGCTTGTGTCAATTTATGACCAAACAAATTTCTCATTCGCCGAACACGCGGGCAAATTTCCATGTAATTTTTATTCGATCCGCGGAATAGACATCTACGCGCTCGATGAATGCTTCCTGTAACTCCGGCGTAAGCTTATCCAAATCTGAATGCTTCCGAATCAGTTCTGCAACACTTTCTCTTTCTGCAATTTCCTCCGCAGTTCCCTCTGAATTCTCCGTTTCAGTTTCTGCAGCCAAAAGGTCACTCTTACACTCTTTCAATTTTGTATCACATTCTCGCTTTTGCCTTAAATACTCTTCCCGCGAAAACTTCCCATCCTTGTATTTTTCATACAGTTTCGTCTTTTCTCTTTCGATAGACTCCATCTCTCTTTGATAAAGCTTTCGTTCGGATGCTTTCGATGCAAGCCTCACTGACTTTTTTCCTTCATGAGGTTGTAAATCCTCCGTGATAAATCTTTGGATATGGCTGTTCAACTCTTCAAGTACCACATTTTCCAGAGTTAGGGCATCTACACGGAATCGATAACAGGAGACATTTGGATTCGTTTCGCCATACCTGCAGGAATAATATGTTTTGTTTCCTGATCTGGACATCTTCTTTCCACAGTATGCACAGCAAAATACATTCGTTCTTCTTCCTGCATATGGTTTTTTATACTTAGGCAGCATTGCTTCTACTTTCTGAAACATTTCCTTCGATACGATTGCTTCATGAGTGTCTTCCACCTTAATCCATTCCCGCTCGTCGCGAGCAATCATTTTTCCACGAATACCATCCGATTTTGTTCGCATGTTAACCATATTACCGGCATATTTTTCATTACGAAGGATACGCGTTATACTGCAGCTGTTCCACCCCTGCTCTCTGGGATTTACATTTTGTCCATACTTTCTTTCATTATGTTCGATGGCGTACTGTGCGGGTGATGGAACGCCTCTGGCATTTAAGAGCCTTGCGATTTTAGCTGCGTTGTAGCCCGATAACCGTAATTCAAATATTTCCCTGACTACCGGAGCCGTCTCAGGATTAATTTCGAGCTTATGATAATTTTCTTTGGACTTCCGATAACCATATGGAGCATATGTACTTCTGAAACTGCCTTCTACCCCTATCTTCACCCACGCATCATGTGCCTTTTTTGATAGTTCCCGGCTATATGAATCGTAAACGAAATTTTTAAATACCATATCCAGCCCAAGTGTTTGATTATGGGACGATGCACTGTCATAATGATCATTTACTGATATAAAGCGGATTCCGAGGAACGGAAAGATCTGTTCCAGATAATTCCCCATCTCTATATAATCTCTGCCAAATCGGGAAAAATCTTTCACTATAATACAGTCCGCTTCTCCTCGTTTGGCGAGTTCAATCATCTCCTGAAACGCGGGACGGTCAAATCTTTTTCCAGAATATCCATCATCACATTTTTCGATAATTTTTGCCTCTTTCAACTCTGGATTTGATTTTATATAATCATGGATTAATAACCTCTGATTTGTAATGCTGTTGCTTTCTTCTTTAACGCCACTCCTTACATCCTCATCTTCCAGTGACAGGCGAATGTATATAATAATCACCGAAACAGCTGTGTCCCCACTATTTCCTGTTGCCAAATCATTCCCCTTCTTTCTCCTGTCTGCTACAGATCTGCATCAGGCCATCCATTTCCTCCTGAAACGTATACCTGATCTGTATATGCTCTTTATCAAGTACTATGATACTTTCTATGAACGTGTTTACCAACTCTGCGGACAATTCTTTTGTGTCTGAATATTTTTGAATCATACTGTGAACTTTTTCGGACACGCAATAATCTGGCTTATACATTTTCTGTTCCTTTTCCATTTCCTCTATCTGTTTTTCCAGAAGGTTTTTTTCCTCATTGTAGCCTGCCTTCATTCGGAGATATTCCGCTTCACTGAAAAGGCCCTCCTTCAGATCCTGATAGAGTTCGGTATTCAGATTCTGCAATTTTGTAAGACGAGTCCGTTTTTTTCGAATATCCTCGCTTAATCCCCGGCGCTTTCTCACAACTTCCGGTTCCATATTCATTAGCCGGATAACCTTTTCCGCATCAACGAATTTCTGTATAAAATTCTGTAATTCCTCCAGTACAATAGCATCCAGTGCCTTTTTATAAATCATTGACGTCTTACACTCAGGAGAAACCAGTCTGGTGCGGTTACAGCAATCATAAAAGACCATGTTTTTTATGTCTTTCCGTTTCCTCTTTCTCTGAATTCTGACCATATGCATTGCCGCCCCGCAACATCCGCATCGAATATGCCCGCGATATATATTTTCCACTTCAAAATCTTTATATGATCCGCAATAAGCTTCATATTTTTTTGCCGCAGCATCAATCATGTTTTGGACTTTTCCAAATAAATCCCTGCTTATGATAGCTTCATGAGTATTCTCCGTAACAAACCATGATTCTTTTGGCATTTTCTTCCTGTGAATACCCTCTGCAAAAGATGTTCTTTCCTTACCTGTTACCATGTTCCCGATATAAACAGGATTTCGCAATAATCCATCAACTATTTCTCTCGTCCATCTTTTGTCCTTATACCGTTCACTTTTTACCATCCCCTTCTCATAAAAATACATATGCGGTGATGGGATTTGTTGCGCATTCAATTTCCTGCTTATAGCTCCGGGGCTGATTCCTTCAGCTCTCCACGTAAATATCATTTTCACATTATCAGCCACTTCTCGGTCAACGATCAAGTGTCCGCTCTTTTCGGGATCTGATAAATAGCCATATGGCGGGCGGAAATAAATATATTCCCCTCTCTTTCTTCTCGCATCATTTATTGCACTGACTTTTCTGGAAATGTCTATCGCATAGCTTTCATTTATGATATTTTTCAGCGGTACGGTAATGCCCTCGTCCAGTGTGCTGTTATTCAAGCTGTCATAATGATCCATGATGGAGATAAAGCGGACATGGAAGAACGGAAATATTTTTTCCATATAATTCCCTGCTTCCAGATAATTCCTCCCCAGCCTTGAAAGGTCTTTTACGATGATGCAATTAATCTTCCCGGCGCGCATATCCGCAATCATTTCATTAAACGATGGCCTGTCAAACCGTACCCCGCTTTGTCCGTTATCTACATAAATTTTATACAGAGAAAATTCCTCTTTCTCCTTAATGTAGTCCTGCAGCAGGCAGATCTGATTCTCCAGACTATAGCCATCCTCTTTACCGCTGTCCTCCACAGAAAGCCTTGCATACAATGCGGTCAAATAAGACATTTCCTTCGTTTCCGCTTCAAAATATGAATTGATCTCCGCAGCTTCGTTTGCATCAGATAATATCATCTGCGCGTCTGTTCTTTTTTTACGTGCCATCCTGACGATGCTCCTTCCTTCAATTTGCAATTTTCTCTGTGTCTGCACTGTTCAGATATTCACAGGCATCAACCATCCGTTCTTCAAAATTAAACACTATCCTAATCCTTTTTTTCTCATAAACCATGACACGGTTTATGAATATAGATGCAACACTTCTGGAAAGATATTCGATATTCTGATATTTCTTGAAATAATTCATCCACTCACAGATTCCGGATTTATAATCCTTTGCCTTTTCAATCTCCTCCTGATAAATACGTATCGCATCCTCTGCATCTGTTATCCTTTTATTAAATTCGCTTCGAAAGCTCTGGTATTCTTCCCTGTCAATCAGCCCTTCTTTTAAATCTTCATACAGCTCCAGTTTTAGCTTCTCGGCTTTCATACGCTCCTCTTCCTTTTTCTCCAACCGGCGCATAAATTTTTTTACACGAAATTCCTGCGTATGCGCCACATCAATCTTCTCCAATGCATCTTTCATATCCAGAACATTTCTGATATGGGATTTCAGTTCTTCAAAAACCACATTTATAAGTTCATCTTCCCGTATCCGGTGACTGGTGCATCCCCCAGACTTCCGACCGTTTTTACACATATAGTACACGTATCGTTTCGGATTTTCCTGTCCATCCCTTACACGCCCAAGATTTGTCTTCCTCAGCATCGGTGCTCCGCAATCTCCGCAAAATACCAGTCCGCACAGCGGATATGTTTCTTTTATCGTCTGGGACTGTCTGGTGTCCCGTCCAAGAAGGTTCTGTACAATATCAAAATAAACGTCGTCAATAATCGGTTCATGGGAATTTTCCACCCGAACCCATTCATTTGGCGCGACCTTTTCAGTGGACTTTATCTTGTAATTTGGAGTTGTCCGTTTTCCCTGTTCTAACACCCCTGTGTAAATTCTGTTAGTTAATATCCGAGTCACTGCATTTGGACTCCACATCGCCTGCTGTCCGGTTTTAAACCCCGTCTCATAATTGATTCCAAGGCTTTTTTTATATTCCATAGGTGACAGGACATGTGCGCTGTTTAATTTGTCTGCAATCGTGCGGGGGCTCATACCTTCCAGCTTCATCCTAAAGATATCCTTCACGATTTCAGCCGCAAACGGATCAACAACCAGATGATTCCTGTTCTCTTCTTCTTTTAAATATCCATACACAGCGAAATTCCCAATGAATTCTCCATTCTTCCTTTTGACTGCTAAATGGCTGCGTATCTTTGTCGACAGGTCTCGTAAATAAGAATCATTGATCAGGTTTTTAAAAGCAATTATGATGTCCTGTGAACCCTGATCGCAGCAGCTGTCGTAATTGTCCGTCACCGCTATAAAACGGACGCCAAGCGCAGGGAATATTTTTTCAATATAGCGTCCCGCATCTATGTAATTTCTTCCAAAGCGCGATAAATCCTTTACAACAATGCAATTAATGATACCTTTCTTTACATCCTCCATCATTTTTTGAAATTCCGGACGGTCAAAATTCACCCCACTGTACCCGTCATCAGTCCGGATGGACACTACGCTGATATCCGGTTTATCCTTCAAAAAATCCAGTATCAGTTCTTTCTGGTTTGAAATACTGTTGCTTTCCTGCTTGTTTCCAGATGCCACATCCCCATCTTCCTTTGATAATCTTAAGTAGATGGCCGCATGAAAGCATCCTGTGTTTTTCGCTTCCATAAAAATGCCCTTCTTCCTAATAAAATTATCAAGGAAATCTACCTTTACTGCGTCCCGATCCACACCTGTGAATCAGGCCGATTTCCAGAAACTGTTACCAGCCAGTCTCTGAGTGAGTCTGATGCCAAATTGGTTTCTGACTGGCAATATAACATTTTTCTTTTCCGTCATTCAAGGATGCCGCATCCGTTTCAGGATGACGCTACAAGCACGGCAAAGAGTTCATTGATCGTTTTCCCTTCTGTGTATGAATTTTCAATTACAACATCGCCTCGCCTGTGAAGACGCCAGTTCTGCGGATTGTTCAGTTCCTTCCTGACCGCTTCCGGATTCTCTTTCTCCTTTTTCTCCAGCTCACGCATATCAACCAGATCTTCCTTTTTTACATTTCTGATATCAATACCACTTAAGTCCTTTGCTCCCATCTCGTCTACCTCGCTGCTATTCTGCAATCCTCAGACTTCATCAAGCCTGTTTATTTCATAATCTATGTCTTTCGCTTTTGCTACGTATTTCATCGTCCTGGTTTTTGGTGGTGTGCAGCAAGGCCCACAAGTGGCCGCAAGAGGCCTTGCCGCTAAAACAAATACTTATAAGGAAAGGTCATTTTCGATTCTATTTGTCCTCGACGCCCCGAATCGTTATCCTGCTGCGCAGGAAGGGAATAATAACCTGCCAGGATGCATTTTCCCGGCCATAACCCAAAAGCATTGCTGCAATCAGGCTCCGGCAGTTCGTAGGGATGCCGGCTGCAGGTGTTCCACGGCCTGCAGAAGTCTCTCACTCCATACGGATCGTCGCATCATCAGCCTGCCGACTGATTTTGGGACAGTGCTGTTTCGCGGACTCTTTCATTCTCACGCTTTCAGGAATGATATCGTCAATGGCGGCATCTTCCCAGTGCTCCCCGCATGGTATGTCATGTCAGTTATTACTGAACTATTTAGCTGTCAATGTACATCTATTGCATATAACCTGTTGACCGAAAATTACACGGTCATCAGAATAGCAATCATCAAATCTTAAATTCCAGAGTCTTCATGATCAGCTTCATCTCAAGCCTGCGCCGCAGTGATTCATCGACACAGTAATGAACCCGGCCGGACCTGTCGTACATTTTTGTAGTAGATAATTTGATTATGTACGCTTCATAGTGATCCAACACCTCACTAAGAGCAGTGATGTCGCCCGATGAAGCCGCCTTGATCGTATGAAGCGGCAATAAATCTTTTTTCTCTTCTCTGTATTTTGTCTTAGTCTTCATCCTTTTGTTCCTCCATAATCTTTCGTAAAATCTCCAGTGACCGAACACGATGCTTGTAGATTGTGTTTCGCACAAGATGCATTTCTTTCGCAATCTCTGTGTCACTCATGTCCATGAAATAAGAAAGAAGTATTACATTCCGTTTCTTTTCTGTGAGCTTCTGCAAAGCTTCCGCGATCAACATATCTTTCACTTCGATGTCATATCCAAGGACAGTAAAATGACTGTTCTCTGCATCATAATCATCAAAATGAATCATTTGGTTCAGTTCCATTTCAGACAATTCCGAAAAACTGACTTCATTTTCATTCAGATATTTCATACGTCTGTGATAATCTATGGCTTCGCCTTTGAGAGCCATCTGGCACAACCGGTCAAATTGGTGACAGATTGTCCTTTCATCAGGGCAGGAAGGTTTCTTCATACGGGATTCACCTCCCTTCCCGTTACGACATAAGAAAAATATTCGGTTTTTTCCCTTCCATTATTTCTCCCGTTTGGAAAGGGCCAAATGTTTACCTCTTTTGAAAACTTTATAGAAGTTTTATAATTTGCACAGTTTTCGGTTGCCAGATTAAGGCAGGTAAGATGGCGGTAATGCACAAAAAACCTCCATTTCAATCCAAGGTTTCAAGTTTTACTTGTGTTGGACTAAAATGAAGGTGGTGATCGGCATCCCGATATATTTTGACTTTTCTCATGTAATGTGAACTGAAATACACATCGAAAGGCGCAGTGATCTACTGCGCCATCCTGAAATCCACATTATGTAATATTATGTTGCATATCACGCTCATCTGTCTTTCTCCCCGCACAGATTATGATTTATTAAGCGTGAACTGCGATACAGGTTACATATGTACTGTGAAGCATTCTAGAAAGAGGGTATGTATTGTAGAATTCTTACGAGGTGAACTAAAATGCAGGAATATGAATTTTCTCGTATCCTGGGTGATACGATTAGATCTGCCAGAGAAAGATCCGGGCTGACTCAAGAGCAGCTGTCAGCTATGATTGGGGTTCAATCTAGAACAATACTGAATATTGAAAATAATCGTGGAAATCCAAAGATGGAAGTCCTCTATCCTCTGATCCGCACTCTGAAGATTGACCCGTGCAATATTTTTTATCCAGAGTCCGGAAAAAATACATCCGCAATGCATCAATTACAGCTTTTGCTGTCAGACTGTACTGATGAAGAGATTTCATTACTGATTTCCGTTATCACACCTGTACTTGCAGCGTTCAGAAGCAGTCAGGCAGAAAAAATACAATAAACAAGCAGGGCAAAAAGCCAGAACCCGATCTGGCACTTTGCTCTGCTTTTCATGTATCACTGTGTATGACCATCTTCAGCCGAACAACATCTATCAAAGTTTCTTTTTTACATTTCGGACAATACAGCGGATAATTCACTAAAACAGTATCGTAATATACTCTTGTTCTGGTCTTTCCCTTACATATCGGGCAATGAATCCATAATGGCTTTTCCTGTTCTTCTTCCATGCGTTCTCCTGATTTCTCGCTGCTGATGCTCTGCGTTCGACGTCTGGCTGGCAGCCGATTATACCCCTTATCTTGTTATCTGCTCCTCCGCAATTCGCTTCTGCAATAATCGGTCAGAATCATTTCGCAATGAGGCAAATATCATTTTCTGTCATAGTATTGTGCTCCATGATTTGAAATTATTCTGGCTTTATTTAGTCTAAAGCGCGTGATCATCTCCCCTGATAATGACCACACAAAACAAGGATTATCCCTTATTTGGAAAAACAATAATTTCCAAATATGGCAATCCTGTGTAAAATTCATAAAATCAATCTAATTATTTTATGAACATTATAAATTTCCTATAAATTCTATACTTAATTTTTAAAATAGAATAGTTTGATACTGAATTGAATTTATTATTGACATGATTTAAAAATAAGATATATATGCTTTATAGCATACACTGTATATTCTTTTGGCTAACATAATGATCCGCATTCACCTGGCAGAATTCAGAACTCAGATTTCATCTCTCTCTAAATTTGTAATGTCACAGAATAAAATCAATCTCCCATTGACCAGCAATATATGCTCCTGCGTATCAATCATCTGTACTTCACCGCTATCGGTCATGTAATTCCCAGTCTCTTTATCGGTTGCTCCTCTGCTCTGAAACCATGTTATACGCACTTGGTCATGAGGCCGAATCAGGTGTAATTGTTGGTCAATCTCTTCTGATTTTTCCGGAGAAAGTTCCTGATATGGCTCATATAGCCACTCCTGCGCACGGACTGCTTCCTCATATCCTTTTAAAGCATCAAAAGCAGCAAACTGTTTGGCGCGGTGCGCCCTCTGCATCGGATTCCTTTTAAAAGAAACCGGTCTGCTTGAGTATAAAATATCTCCGTAATCATCCATAACAATCATACCTTTCGTTTATGCCCGGTGTCCGCCAATCTGGTTATTCCGCTCCCTGAAATTTGAGCATTCCAGAAGATTGCAGCCCCGCATAACAGCGTTCGCTCCATATCGGTGTCTGATCTGCAGAAGTGCTTTCTGCAGGTTTTTCTCACGTTCCTGCGCCTCGTAATCCGTAAACAGATTAAGCTGCTCGCATCCCTCCGGCCGCACTCTTCCGAAGCAGATATTGATCCTGCGGATACCGGTATACCGGTCCGCAATCTCCTGATACAACGCTTCGACTGCTTCAAGCAGCACCGATGTACTATTTGTAAAATAACTGAGTCGGACGCTCTTTCCAGTGGATGGGATTCCAAAGCGATGATCATAGCTGATATAGAGGGAGAGCGAGTTTGTAACCAGCCCCTTATCAACCAGATCAAGAGTAAGCTGATCCGTCATCTCACGCACGATCACCCACGCCTCCTCAAACGAATAATTCCGCATGAGCACCTGTCCGGAGGAAAGGCTGTTCGTCTCCGGTTCATAGGCTTTGATATCTTCCATGGTACACGGTTCATATCCCCATGCATGATCGATCAGCAGTTCCGCGTCAATACCAAACAACTTGTGCAGCCATTCCGGCTGTCGTAAGCTGGAACGTGCGATATCACCCATGGTGAGGATTCCATAGCGGCCAAGGGTTCTGGCCGTACCTGGTCCGATCCTCCAGAAATCTGTCAGGGGACGGTGTCCCCACAATTTTTCCCGATAATCCATTTCATCCAGATATCCGATATGGTCATCCACGTGTTTTGCCACAATATCCATAGCAATCTTACACAGGTAAAGATTCGTGCCAATCCCCGCCGTTGCGCAGATGCCGGTCTCTTTCATGACTTCATCCATCAAAAGCACCGCCAGCTCCTTTGCTGTCTTTCCATAAAGTTCCAGATAGTCCGTCACGTCGATAAAACATTCATCTATGGAATATACATGGATGTCATCCGGACTGAAATATCTTAGATAGACGCCATATATGCGGACGGAGTAATCAATATAAAGCTGCATCCTGGGCATAGCGGTAATGTACTTCACGGTCGGTGGGATTTCATGAATCCGGCATCTGTTCTTCACACCGAGCTGCTTCATCGCAGGAGTTATCGCCAGACAAATGGTAGAAACGGATCGCGTCGGGTCTGCCACGACCAGATTTACCTGAAACGGGTCAAGGCCGCGCTCCACGCATTCCACCGACGCGTAAAACGATTTCAGGTCAATTGCTATATACATACGCTCGCTCATAAAATCACTTCCTTTAAAAAACCATATTCTGAAAGCCCAAAAAGCTTTCACATAAGCCGGAAAACTTTTAACCTGCACTTCTTGACAATCCAAGCAATTCATTTTATACTGTACATGAAGTTTAGTTTCCTGTTTTTCGTCAATTATATGAAGTTGTGGTTCACATGTCAAGAGTTTTTTAAATTTTATATGAAGTTCATCTTCTTATTTTCTGTGAAAGGTATGGTTGATTATGGAGTTTGGAAAAAAAGTCAGACAGCTTCGAAAAGAAAAGAAGATTTCGCAGGCCGCACTCGCAGAAGCCATCGGAGTCTCGACCAGAACCCTGCATTCCTATGAATCCGGCGACAGCTATCCACGGTACAGAAATACATATAAAAAACTGGCGGAAGCTTTATCCTGCGATGTGAATGATCTGCTAATGTTTGACACAGAGGCCAATGACCGCGATTCTGAATTCATTTCCGAAGCTGCAGAGCAATATGGCAGTCGCGGGAAAAAGCAGGCACAGCAGCTCATAGCAGAGGTGACCGGCTGCTTCGCCGGCGGAGAACTCTCTGAAGAAGATAAAGACGAGATGATGAAAGCGATCCAGGATGCCTACTGGGTAGCCAAGAAGAATAACCAGAGATTTACTCCGAAAAAGTATCAATAGACAGGAGATGTTAGCTGATGGGAATCCCAACCGGTAAAATCGTTGCCCTCGCCAACCGACTCTATGACAAATATCAGACACGAAATCCCAGAGAGCTTGCTGACGCTCTGGGTATCATCATCATGCCTCCAAGGGCCTTTCATTCACAAAAAGGCGCATATAAGGTGATTCTGAACAACCGTTTTATCTTCATTAAAGACGGCTTGAATCCGGTTCTTGAGAATATTGTGCTGCTACATGAAATAGGACACGACCAGCTTCACCGGGAAGTGGCCATGTCTAATGGTGGATTTCAGGAATTTAATATTTTTGATATGAGTGTCAACCGCATGGAGTATGAAGCCAATGTCTTTGCTTCCCAGATTTCGCTTCCGGATGAGGAAATCCTGACCTATATTGAGAACGGCTATGACATCCAGCAGATTGCCAGCGCCATGAATTCTGATATCAATCTGGTTGCGCTCAAAAATGATACCCTGATCTCACAAGGCTATCGGTTCAGACACCTGGATCATGAGAGCGACTTTTTGAAGTTTGATAAATAACGTTTCGTCAGTTCATCCGTTTTCGCAGATTCTTCGGCTGCAGCACGATCACCTGCGCACCCAGATCATCCGTGGTCTCGATTTCACTCCCGGCGATTGTCTTTACGCTGTCCATAAGCTCCGTAAATTCCGCAACCGTCCCGATCACATCATATCCAAAACCATCTGCAGCACTCCTGTAATGCATTGGAAGCACAATCCGGGGATTCAGCTCATGAACAAGTTCGGCTGCCTGCTTCGCATCTATCGTAAAATAACCGCCAACCGGAATCATTGCCGCATCCAGTTCCTGCAGTTGTTCCATCTGTGCGGGTGTTAGTTCACAACCAAGATCGCCAAAATGCGCAATCCGATTCTCCCCGTCATCAATGATAAAAATCTGATTGGCACCCCGCTTTGTCCCATGAGCTTCGTCATGATAAGTATCAATGGTTCTGACCGTGAAGGGAATTCCTGTACGCTCTACCAATTCCACTCCATCCCGGTAATTGTGATCCGCATGCTCATGGCTACATAATACCATGTCCGCTGTTTCCAATATACCAGTATACCCCGGTACACTTCCATCTCCATAAGGGTCGGTGACGATGGAATAACCGTCTTTTTCTATTTTAAAACACGAATGCCCAATCCATGTGATCCGCATATTAGCCTCTCCCTCGTCATAAAGCCATTTCACGTATGAACAGGCATACCAGATACTCCTTATCCGATATGCCTGTTTTAACCATCATTCCTTATTCTCGATTGCAGTTTTCAGATCAGCAGCCGAAAGTCCTTTTTCTTTCATGATGGCGAGGACTTCCTTTAATGCTTCTTCCTCTGCTGCTTTTGCTGCAGCAGCGTCAATCGCATCAATCTCCGCCTGAATTTCATCTTTCTGTGATTCCAGCCCAGATATCTTTTCCTGAAGATCGGCTATCTTCTGATCAATCGTTTCAATTTTTGCAAGTGCTATTTCTTTTTTCGATCTGCGCGCACGTTTTTCTGCCATGGGTAAGACCTCCTGATTGTTTTTTATTTGCAGCACAGCTGCTCGTTGACACTCGAGATTTCCTGCCGCAAGCGGCGCAAATCTCTTCTCTCGCAGCACAGCTGCTCGTTGACACTCGAGATTTTCTGCTGCAAGCAGCGCAAATCTCTTCATGTCACATTATAGGAAATCAGTATAAAAATGTAAAGAGCATTTTATGAATACGCGCTATGGGTTTTGTGTCATGATTTCTCAGACGCGGCTTTTCTTTTTCTGGCATCCTTTCGTATTGATTCCAGGCATGCTTCCGGAACTGCACCGCTTACACGATAATTTGCGACTGCTTCACTCATCATGCGGAAATTAAGCTCCGTCCCCTCGCCATCCGCTACATAATCGGCCGCCCGGTTCTCGCTGATTCCAAAACTTCTGGCTGTCGTAACAGCGTCCATATTGGCTCCGAGAAAGATAAACTCCCAGTCGTATTTTTCTTTCTGTCTCTCAATCTGGTTTCTGACCATCTGCAGAGAATACTCCCGGCTGGCATTTTCCGCTCCGTCGGTTATGATCACAAACATCACTTTTTCTGCCCGATAATCTTCTGCTGTGTTCTTCTGCGCTGTTCCGATTTTATGGATGGTCTTCCCTATCGCATCCAAAAGTGCCGTAGAGCCGCCCACCTGATATTCTTTATCGGTTATCGGTTTTACTGCCCGGATGTCGATCCGGTCATGCAGCAGCTCATATCGGTTATCAAACAATACCGTTGTAATCAGGCATTCTCCATCGAGCGCCTTTTGCTTTTCCAGCATGGAATTGTAGCCGCCGATCGTATCGCTCTCCAGCCCGCCCATAGATCCGCTTTTGTCCAAAATAAATACCAGTTCTGTAAGATTTTTCTTCATTGTCCTGTCCTCCCGAGATATTTGATTTACCGTAGCTGTTCCGCTTTTTCTCAGTTACGATGTACTCATAGATTATCACAGGAGTATCCGGCAATGGTCGTTCTCAAAGCGACAACTTCATATCTTATTAAGGCAATTCCGCAGCTTCTACTTGCTTCCTAACAGCGGCTGATCGTACTCAAAGAGGACTTCATTGATTTGAAAGATATCGTAGATACCGTTCACAATAAAGAATTCCACAATGACGTCGAATTTCTGACTATGGGACAGTGCATAGCCTGCTCTTCCCAACAGGTCATCTGTCTCAGAAAGAGTAAGTTCCAGTGCGATTGCCAGCGCAAGTATGGTCCGCTTGCCTGGAAGATATCCGTTGCCGCTTCGTATCTTTGAGAAAAGTCGGCGGTCAATATTTGCCCGCTTGTAAACTTCTGTATCCGTCTTCCCTTTTGAGTCAATCAGGCGAAGCAGTGTATCCGTAAATGGCTCATCCAGATGCTCTATCCAATCATCCAGATTACCGGCTGGCGGCTGCTGTGCAAAACAAATCGGAGTTTCCATATCATCCGGCTGCGGATGCCTGGCTCCGGATTTCTTTATCTGTCCATCCGTTTCCGGCTTAGATGGCTTTGCAGCAGATTTTTCCGGACGAATCACTGATGGATACGGGGATACCGAAGCATCCGGTTCCAGCAACGCACGTTCTTCAGAATCGAGGAGTTTCCTTCGGGAATGTATGTGAGTCTCCACGTAATGATCGTCTATGTACTGCTTTACCGCTCCCTGCAGCTGTTCTCCTACAGAAAGAGCATCTTTATCAAAAACAGCAAGATAGACATCCAGTTCATACAAATCCAGAAAGTCCCGTATCGCAGTTACTGCTACCTGCAGAGCTTCCTTTTTCGGATAACCATATATCCCGGAAGAGATTAAAGGAAAAGCAATGCTCTCACAATCATGCTGCAATGCCAGTTTAAGAGATTCCAGATAGGCAGAGTGAAGCTGTTCCTCACATCGTTTAGCTATGTTCTGGTGATAGACAGGACCGACCGCATGAATCACATATTTTGCCGGAAGTTGAAATCCCGGCGTGATCACAGCCTGACCGGTCTCAATGGGAGAAATCTTATCACAGGCATTCTGCAGGTCTTTCTCCCCTGCTGCGCGAAAGATTGCTCCACATACACCGCCGCCCATCCGAAGATCCGTGTTAGCAGCATTGACAACTGCGTCAACTTTCATTTTTGTAATGTCCTGCCGGACGATTGTAAAAGGCATTAAGCACTCACCTCTCTCTGCTGTTCAGATACTCGTTATAAACTGCGTTGCTGTGTTCCAGTTCTTTCTTTTGCATGATCCGCTCCCGGTCACTTAAAATCGCCAGCATCTCATCCACAACCTCCCCTTCCGGAAGTTCACTGTAATGGGACAAATAACCGATCATCCTCCGCGCTGTAAAATCCGTATTGAGGCTCTGCGTGATCAGGTCACAGAACCGTTCTGAATATCCTTTATCCAGCATGATCTGATATAATTCCTGGCTTACTGCTGATTTTTGTTTCATATGGTGTGTTCTCCTTACTGCTGTGCCTGTAAAAGCCACAGGATTCCCTTTATCAGTCTGACATCCATGGATACCAGTATTACGTTTCACGCAAACGAGTCATCAATAGAGCGGAACAATGCACCGTTTAGCTCCACAATCTCCTGAACAGGAATTCTCGTACCGTCTGTCATAATAAGAGTCCGGTGGAATTCATCCAGCTTCTTCACAACGCCCGTCACAGTATTATATTCACCGCCGCTCTTCCTTTCATCCGGAACGAAATACGTAATTTCGACCACCCGCGATTCATCCAGATGGGACTTGAGCAGGTTGATGCGCTCCGAGATTTTCTGCTGTTCTTCCTCGTTCAGTTCCATACGCTGATCCGTCAGTCGCGCGGTTTCCTTTACCGCAGCATCGTAACCGGTAAGTGCTGCAAACGGTGAAAACTGCGCCGCCCGGTCTGTCATGGACATATGCGGACGTTTTTGAGAGACATGATGAGGCAGATTGATAATATCCTGATACTCTTCTGTTTTTCTGTCAGCCATTTATCCTGCATCTCCTCTTCATAACTGTTCGGCATTTGTTTTTCACAGTGAATTCTCTGCTATATTCTCTACTTTCTATGGCCGCCAATCTGCGCATTGCGATCCCGTCCGGTGGCTCCTTCTTCCAGATTCATCCCTTTCAGCAGCGCGTTTTTCCCAAATTTCTTCTGGATCTCCAGAACCGCTTTCTGCCTGCGTTTTTCTTTATCAAGTTCTTCCTGTTCCTTTTCCCGCTGTTTTTCAAGTGCGGCATAATCCGTAAATAAATCCAGCTGTTCCGGCTCCGGGGGCTTTACCTGATCTTCGCTTACAACGTGGTTGGCGACTACATACATCCGGCGCACCAGCAGATTGTGGTCAACGATACGGTCAAACAGTTCCATAGCCGCATTGGTGATCAGAACCGTAGAAGCTGTCTGCCTGCCAAGATTGATGGAACCATGCGCCTGTTTTGGAACGCTTCTGCCATAATAATCGGTAGAGACTTCACCCTTATATGATTTCCGCCGCGCAGGGTCTGCCAGATTTCCTGTATCGTATCCGATGGTCAGCACGATCTGGTCAGTAACCAGGCCTTCATCCACAAGGTCAAGCGAAAGGGAATCTGCCATTTCGCGGACGACAAGTTTTGCCTTGTCAAATTCATAGGGCGACTGCAGTACCTGCCCGGAGCTGATGCTGTTATTTTCCGGCTTATAGCTTTTAATATCAGAAATACGGCAGGGCTCCCATCCCCATGCGTGGTCGATCAAAAGTTCCGCGTTGATGCCAAATTCCTTATAAAGCTGATCCTCTCCATAGCTGCTTAAAGAGTATCTGGCAATGTCGCCCATCGTGTGCAGCCCCATTTTTTCCAGTCGTCTGGCATAGCCACGCCCCACACGCCAGAAATCTGTGATAGGCTGATGTGCCCACAGCTTCTGGCGGTAGCTCATCTCATCCAGTTCCGCAATACGCACGCCATCTTTATCCGCCGGAATGTGCTTCGCCACAATATCCATCGCAATTTTACAAAGATACAGGTTCGTGCCGGTACCTGCAGTGGCGGTAATTCCCGTTTCCTTTAAGACTTCCTGAATCATCTTCATTGCCAGTTCATGAGGGGTACATCCATACGTCCGCAGATAATCCGTCACATCCATGAACACCTCGTCAATGCTGTAAACATGGATATCTTCTGGTGCGATGTAACGCAGATAGATCTGGTAAATTTCTGTGCTGCGTTGGATATAATGCGCCATCTGCGGTGTCGCCACAATGTAATCCAAAGATAACGACGGGTCTGCATTCAGTTCATTAATATCACAGGAGGAACCGGTAAAGCTTCGCCCCGGCGCACGGCGTTGCCGTTCATTATTGACTTCCTTCACCCGCTGGACGACTTCAAATAATCTTGCCCGGCCGGGGATACCATAGGTTTTCAAAGAAGGGGAAACTGCAAGGCAGATCGTTTTCTCTGTACGGCTTAGGTCCGCTACCACCAGATTCGTAGTCAGCGGGTCCAGACCGCGCTCCGCGCATTCCACCGAGGCGTAAAAGGATTTTAAGTCGATGGCGATATAGGATCGTTCTGTCAAGTGGTTCACCTCCCCGATCTGAATTTTGTCTGTTTTTTACAGATATTCCTGCCAGTAAAGCCCGTCCAGCCATTCAACGATATTCCCAATGACATGGTCCTGACATGCTTCATGCAGGATATCATGGCGTCCCGAATAGAAGTTTACAGAAACATCATAGATCTGTGCTTCCTTATACGCATTCATTAACCGCTCTACGCCTTTCCCCATCTCTCCGACCGGGTCATCATTTCCGGAAAGTAAAAGCACAGGCAGCTTTTTCAGGATTTTTTCTATACTCTCCTTACTGCCTGTCGCCAGCATCCCGCAAAGGAGTTCCCTGAATAATCCCGCAGGCATATATTTTCCACAGGCATCATCCTGAATATAATCGTTTCTCCCATCCTCACTTTCACAGAGCCAGTCAAATTCTGTCTTATTCGGTTTAAAATAACGGTTATATGTGCCAAAAGACAAAGCCTGTATGAGTTTACTCCGGTTGCCATCTCCGACCCGCTTTGCTTCCAGACCGGCGATTGCTTTGGCAAACGAAAGCTGCGATGCACTCTGGAAACCAGTTCCGATCAGTATCGCTGCATCTGTGCTGTCAGGGTAATGTGCGAGCAGATCCCGTACCACAAAGGAGCCAAGAGAAAAACCGATGCTGTAAAATGGCACCGTCGGGTACTGCTGTTTTAAATACTCCTGCAGACGATGTGTATCTTTCACAAGATACTCCCACCTGTAACGGTCCGGCTTTTCGGATTCTCCATGTCCCGCATGGTCATTCCCGGCCACAGCATAGCCTTTTTCCACCAGAGCAGACGCCAGTTTATGATACCGGCCGATATGCTCCGTGATCCCATGTGATACCTGGACCACTGCCTTCGGATGGCCTTCCGGCAGCCATTCATGGAAATGTATCTTTGTTTTTCTGTCCGACGACAGATAGTGATAATCCTTTTCTATCAAAGAAATCCCTCCCTGTATCCGTCAACATTTAAATCCTGTTCCATAATCTGACATATTCCACTCGCATCCCGGTTCTGGGCGTTATGGACGGACTGCTTCCAATCATAAAAGGCTGCCTCATTTGGAATCAGCCAGAATAACCGCCGCTATAGTTTCTGCAGCCAGTCTTGACCCTGCCTCATTCGGATGGCTTCCATCGTCCGCATAGAGATTTTCCTCCGGGCTTCTCTCATAAAAGACAGTTCCCACATCAGCAATCAGGGCATTGCCATTTGATGCCGCTGTTCGGTATGCGTCCTGCAGGCCATGATACATTTCATCATAATCCAGCCCTGACTTTTCCAGTTGTAAGCCGCCCTTCTGGTATGCCCATGTAATGTAAAAAACCGGGGTGGCACCAGCCGAATGTATTTTATCACAAAGTGCAGCCGCCGTTGCCAGAAATCTTTCCCTCGTCGTCACAGGTGCGTTGCTCATCTCCTGCAGTACCACATAATCCCAATGTTCTTCCGCAAGCGCTTTCAAAGTCCTTGCTCCCATCCCCGTTTTGGGGTTCAACTGTTCTGAAAGCCTTGCCCCACCGCGCGTATGATGCACAACTTCCGCTCCGGTAAGCTCCGCTAACATCTTTGGCATATCATTTGTAAATATGTAGCTGTTTCCCAGCATCAGAATTCTCATTTTACTCACCGTCATCCATCTTTTCAGAGCCTGTCTTCTGGTTTCGTCAGCAATCGTTCTTCATAAAACCCATTGATTAAACCATTGATCAAATGCAAAATAACACAATCAGACGTATAATACAACTATTGTTTTAAACTGCTCCTGCGACCATTTTTATTTCAAAAATTCCGAACCTTTGTTCTGTAAACAAGTCCTGCTTTTGGGACTCTATTTTTGCTAATTTTAATATAGAAAATATATTAAAAACATTTTAAATGATACTTGTCATAACAAACAAAGGAGTAAATTCTATGTGTCAGTACGCAGTCGTTGACCTGGAAATGTGCAGGATACCAAAAAGATTACAAACAAGCGAATACCACTGGTCCCAAGAAACCATACAGATCGGGGCCGTATTGCTGAATGACTCTTATGAGATAACCGACTCATTTTCGACCTATGTCTGTCCGCAGTTTGGCATAATCGATCCTTTTATAGAAAAAATGACGCGGATTTCAGATCAGAAAGTGAAAGGCGCACCCTTTATGAAAGATGCTCTGAAGCTATTTTCCGACTGGCTCCCACAGGATACCCGGTTCGTGGAATGGAGCGACAGCGATCACACACAGATTCGTCACGAGATTACCGGTAAGTCCATTTCTTTCGACGGTATTGAACACTTCGAAGAACCATGGATTGACTGTCAGGCCATGTTCACTGCCAAACTATCCGCAGAGCGCGCTTACAGCCTGACGGAAGCATTGAATCTCTCCAATATTTCATACAAGGACGGGGCTCATGACGGATGGGTGGACGCATATAATACTGCTCTCCTCTTTGCCAAACTGCGCCAGACACCGGATTATGAGATCAACGAGTATTACTTATCCCGTCCGGAGCATCTCTCGTTCTCTATTGGAGATATGCTTACAGGGTTAAGACTTTCTCCAGCTGGCTAACCCGCAATTTTTATTCGTTACAGGACAAAACCGAATAACACTTGCTTACATAAAAAAGAGAAAGGACGGTATATATTATGAGCTATAAAGGCGATTATGCCGGAACTGTTTTTGCAGAAAACGAACAATATGCTCTCCGCTTCCTGCAGGATTCAGACAAAGACGATTACATGAGAACCCAGATACAAAACAGCAACATTCCAAGAGCATACGAGATGGATGGTTTCGCAGAATATGTCTGGAAATCAACACCGGAAGATAAAGTTTGAAACAAATAGGTAGTGGATAGAAAAAAATTAAAGGACATCACAAGCAAGCCATCATTTGGTGGCTTTATAAAGAAAATATTGACGCAACACCTAATCAGATAGCTGCTACAGGATCATCGCTGATCGTGTATCCCCTTTGCCGCAACAGATTAAGTGCCTGTGAAGTAGTTAAAGTTTTTTCTTTGTTCACAGGGCGTGGTTCAAGATAACCATCCGGTGTATAAGGCTTTAAATCTGAGAGTATGTGCCAGATAGCGGTCAGGAGCATACGGCAGACAGCGATGATGGCTTTTTTGTGGCCACGGCGTGCTTTGATGCGGCGGTAACGGTTTATAATCTCAGGATGTTTGTTGGAACATAATAAACCATTTGCAACCTGCACCAGTATGGGTTTAAAATAAGAACCGGCACGGGAAATCCGAGTTGATTTGATTTTCTTATTGCTCTGGTCATTACGTGGACAGCATCCTGCCCAGGATACGAGGTGTTTCGCTGTGGGGAAGACAGACATATCACCACCGATCTCGGAAAGGACCTGTATAGCCGTCATCGGGTTTTTATCAAATCCGGGAACGGTACGTATCAGATCAAGCGCTGCAGAGTATTTATCAGAGAGACGAAGGATTTCCTGTTCCACCTGTTCTATGTGCTTTTCCAGTTCGTCGATGTGGGTAAGGCATTGGCGAAGTTTTACAGCCTGTTCAGGCGAGATAGCACCATCTACAGCGGCTTGGATCTCCTTGATCGGAGTTTTGCAGCGTTTGTCAACAAAAGGTGTGACGTCAAAGATTTCCCCAGGGTGAGCGAGCATATGTTCCGTGATGGAACGGGAGGATTTCCCAAAAACATCGCTGAAGACATCATCAAGCTTGAGATTGGAAACGGTAAGACAGTTTTGGGCACGGTTTTTCTCTCCGGTGATCATACAGGTGAGTTTAAACCGGTACCGGACCAGATCTCTGAGATGACGGATGTCAGCGGGCGGGATAAAGGAAGGTTTGACCATGCCGCACATATATAAGTCGCAGATCCATTTGGCGTCTTTGCGGTCGGTCTTGTTACCTTTCATAGGTTTTGTGTATTTGGGGTGAGAAAGCGTAACCCACAGGTTATTTTTTTCGAGGATATTAAAAACAGGGATCCAGTATTTTCCGGTCGATTCCATACAGACATCCTTACAGTTGTATTTGGCAAGCCAGTCACACAGTTCCTGCAAACCTTTTGAAAAGGAAGAGAAACGAGCCTGCTTATACTCTGTGCGGTCGTTGGGATCGGTAATGCCGATGCAGGCAAAGATCCATGTTTTGTGGACATCAAGCCCACAGCAGTTTTTCTTGATAATTTTAAACAATAAAAATACCTCCTGAAATTTATAGTCATAAGACCGACAGTGACTGGTCATCCGGCAAAATCGAGTCGACTTTGGAAGAGATAAGTTTACGGGCTACGGTATGCGCCATTCATTGATGCCTTAACGGATGACCGACGACATATATGAATGCGAGGTCGCCGCTATACAGCCCCGCCACTCACCTCCACGTGTTGTGTAGTGTGTCGGTCTTATAAGAAACCATAATATCAGAAGGTAACAAATTTTGATAGCGAAAAACCGGTCGGGTTTCATGACCACATCGGTGTCTTTCGCAGAAAGATGGGTTATATGAATGGATATTCTGCATCATTGAAAAAGCAACAAATACTTACAATGGATTTTGTAATTTACGATACATAGATACCTCAACTCCAGAAATCGGAATCAACCTGCCAAAAGAATTTCAATGCAAAGGAATCGGTTACCAGGCATTGACCCTGCTTATGCGCACTTACCAAACCGTCAGATACGCCGACTATTTCATCGCAAAAGTGAGGTCAGACAATACGCACTCCCAGCATCTTATGGACAAATTACATGCAGTGCAAACCGGCCGTGAAGACAGTGAATTCAAGCAGGCTATACAAAGCTTATTGAATTCGTCAGATAAATCAGAAGCCTTCGAAGCCCATGTTCAAGCAAACACCGTGCGGGATGGAAGGCACACAAAATCAAGAAAACAATGCTATGAAAACCCCGCGGTCGGAATCAACAGCATCACTAACCGCGGGGAATTACATATCATATTCTGATTCATTCGGGAACAATTATTTGCCCGCGAGTTTTATCTTAGCCAATGATTCTTGGATTGCTTCCAGAACGCTTTCATCTTTTTCATGTGAGAGGCAGTAGCGTAAATGTGTTTCTACATAGCTTCCGCGGGAGTAGCCAAGTGTTGCAACCACTGCTTTCCGAATTTCCACATCACTATCATCCAACATGCCAATCAGAGTATTTAGCGATGCTTCCGTTTCCGGAGTTTTCTGCAGCCCCTCAATCGCAGCCAGTCTGACCTCCCGGTCCTTATCTTTTGCCAATGCTGCTAATTTATCCGTCTTTCCTTTTTCAGCCAGCTTGTTTATTTTATCTGTTTTTCCCATAGTCTACCTGTCCTTTCTAATGCTGCTATCAGACGTTATATTGCCTGACAGGTTGTTCTACTTGTTCTATCTAACATAGCATTAAAGGTAACACAGGTCAATATCTGCAGCTACGATTTTATTGTCTTTTAAGCTTTATAAAAATTGAATTATGTCCGCATGGCAACCGAAGCATATGGATGTCCGTCCCCATCTTCCAGTGACACATACATCCAGTCATCCTGCCAGGCAATCTTAGGATAAAGAACGTCCCCCAGCTGTGCCTGCTTCTTATATTCCACACGGATTTCCTTAATAAAAAGTCGTGGGATTAAGGCCTTATTATCGTACGGAGAGAAGTTCCCATCCTGATCCGGAACGAAAGTAATCCCGTATTCCGGCTGCAGTTCCTCCACCATCCTCAAAGCAATTTCTACATATTGAGCATTATTGACATGGTGATTTGTATCTATATAGTCCTGAACCACAAGAATCGGTTTCCCTTTCTGCATATTCTCAGGCAGTTTGATTTTACGAGGCGCATACTCCATCGGAATACGTTCTTCTGTACCGTACGCCGCTTTCTCTTTCTCTTCGGGGCGCAGCGGTTTTCCAGTGTCTGTATTCAAATACACCCAGGAAGAGTTTGCTCTTACAATAAATATTCTGTCTTCATCCAAAATTGCTACGTTGCGCCATCCGAGGCATCCTTCAAATGCATAAGGAATCGTTTCAACTGTTATCTTTTCAAACATTTTTGGATATCGGTCAATCACAATCTGCCAGCCTGACAACAGCCACAAACGATGACGTTCTTTCAGGTTGTCCGGACCGACTCCCAATGATTCGGAGTGGAACAGACAGCAATCCTGCAGATAATTCATCAGATTGATCAGGCTTAAATGTCCTGTCTCATCCGTTTCGCTATAACGAACCATACTTGTAAAGGAATACATATCGCGGTACCCCCAATCGCTCCTTTTCTTTTTCAACATAAAAGTAGCTTTTGAAGTTCTTCCTTTCAATGGACAATTTCTCAAAATTGCTCAAAATTTGAGTAAACAAAAGAATTTGTCTGTTTCTCTGATCCACGATAATATGGAAAATTCATTTTATTGCTGTCATAAAGGCCATGAACAGGAATATTAACGTTCCATTCATGGCCTTTTGTTCCTTACAGCATTTTGATTACAAAATCACAAATGTACACGTAGCCGGTGCGAAAGTAATGGGACCTGCGGGGCAATATTCCGGTATGATTTCCGGCAACTCATTATCCGGCCCCAGCGCCAGAGGCTTTCCATTTAAAGTCATGACAGTGGCCCGGAGATTTCCGTCTTCACCAGCCAGAGTATACCGTTCCGCTTCTTTCGGGAGAACTGCCGACGTTGACTCTGTTAAAGAGTTATTCAAAATCAGATAGGCAATGCCCTTTTTCCCGTCCCTTCTGCTGTGAACGAAAACGTGAGCTCCCTCTCTGATTTCTTCTTTTGCGTCATAAACAACCGTTCCCATCAGCTGGTTCCAGATCAGGAATGCAAAATAATTTGGTCTCGGATTGAATGTCCCATGTTCAAGAAGGCCATAATCAGAGCTGCACAAAGTATTATGGAAAACTACACCGCCTGTTATTTTAGAAAATCCGCCCAGTTCATTAAGAGTACGAAATACATCCATATAGGTGGATGCCCATGTATCGCCGCCGCCGGCTGCGTCTCCGGACTCCGTTACCCACATTTCCCCATCCGGACAATATTTATCGCGCAGCTTTGCGGAATCTTTTGCAAAACCGACAGCGCCATCCAGATAAGCCTCTGAGAGCGCCTCAGACGCCGGCCAGTGTGCACTGGCAATCACTTTTGCCAGCCGCTCCGATACCCCATTATAGTAATGATAGCTGTATACATCCAGCGGTTCTTTCGTACCGCTCATCAGATCATCCGTACTGCACAGGGTTCCCATAACCCGTTCCACATCTCCCGGAGACCCCTCATCATCAGACTTCCCGCTTCTTATTTCTCCACTGTCAGTAGTACATGGGCCGACACACAGGCATTCAGGATAATTTGCGCGTACCCAGCGGAAAAAAATGTCCTGGTCTCTATGATAATCCTCCGGCGTATACCCTTCCGGGAATCCGCTGCTGTCAATCATGTTCGGTTCATTCGTAAATTCTGCCGCATTGATCGGTACTCCATACTCTTTGCTCAAGGAAAACAGCTTTTCCGCCTCCCTTGTCGGAAAAGGTTCTTCCGCCTTATGAAGCCCCGGACAGTTGGAAACAGAAATCAGCAATTTCGCATGAATAGCTTTGACAAAATCCAGCACCCCAAGCCATTGTTCTTTTGTCAGTACGTTTAAATATCCTTCCGGCACCTTTCCGTCTGTTGTCCCGTCAAAGTCATAATATGTTTTCGTCGCCCAAGTACCGGAAACACGTACCCACACCGGTCCTAATTCCCGCGCCAGATTACGTAATTTTTCATCATACAGGTTGATTGGCGGATAGGACTGCATCAGATCCGCAAACATTTCATTAAAGCTGGTTCCTTTCGATGGAATGGTAAAATCCTCTGTGCCAGCAACCTGCTCAGGTGTGTAAGCTTTCCAGAATGTACCCCCCGTGACTTCAGCGAATTCAATATTGTAGGATACCAGCATCGGATTGCCATTTTGTATGGGAAGCAGCCCTTCCTTTTTTAATTCAATACATTCCGACATCATCAATCACACTCCTATATACTATTTATTCTTTTTCCGTTCCTGCAGGATCGCCGTATTCTTTTCCACGGATTTTTTATCCAGCGGATAGACGAACACCAATACGAGTGCCAGAATAATAAACCCGATGGCAGGAACAAGAGTTGCAATCGTATAAATACCGCTTAACACGCTCGTGTCATACGCCGTTGCAGCCGAGTATCCGATCATTGTCAAAAGAGCACCACTTAAGCCCGAGGAAGCAGCCTGTCCGATTTTTCTCTATCTGCACGTTGTCTTTGATACAATCTACATATCTGCCATCTGCCCAGAATGAGCCGAAAAAGGCTTGATTTCTGGGCATTTTCGCTTGTACTGCTGCCTGCATCGGCTCACTCCTTTCTGTCAAATCTCGCTGATGGTGTTTGCTCCCCTTTTTTCAACTTACCCCGCAAATTTGAGAGCGGAGGAAAAATTAAAAAGTGTGAGGAAAAATTAAAAGATTTAAAGTCTGCCGAATGACTTCACACTCCAGTGAAACGGGGAGTAGCGAAAACTTCACAGAAAATTTACGCCGAACTCTTATTTTGGTATTGACATACTAAATTAAGTGCGATATAATACTATCAGAAAGTCGAGGGAGGTGCCTTTTGAATGAGTAGAAACGTAATAATAGACAAGGATTTACGCAACGCAGTAGACGTGATGAGAAGTTATGGATTTGGAGACCAGTCAAGCATGATTGATCTCCTCTATAGAGTTGTCAAGACCAAGCAATCATCCTCTGGAAAAGACGACAACGCCGATATAGTTTACAAGACTATGCAGGAGGTATCCACTTCTTTGCCACGCTTCCCCGGAGATGCCGAGCTGTTTTTTTCAATCTACAAAACACTCTCTCCAATTGATGAGCGAAGCATTCTTTCCTTTATGAATATAGCCAATGATGGTCGGGAGCTTTACGTGCCAGATGTTTTAGTCGAAAATTTTTCTAAATATTTCAACGACAATACGAAAAAGATACTGGTTACTGAATGTGAGCAATATGGTCCATCTCTTCTTGATTTGGTTGAGGCAAACCCAGAAATTGAGTTTACTCTTGTGTCTCGTCAGGCAATAAAAGCCGAGCTGATTTCAATCGCTTATAGTCACATTGAAAATGTAAAAATGATTTCTGCAGACATTTACAGCTATGGTTTTACAGACAGAAAATTCGACCTAATTTTCTGCGTTCCTATTTTCGGCGGACGAATGCTGGTAAATGGGGAGGACTTTATCAGCAGGGAGCCCGATTTAATAGCTGTACAGAATCTTCTGTACCATATTAATATGGACGGCGAGCTCGTGATTGTGTTGCCCGCAAAGATAACATTTGGTGGTGGTAGCGCCGCCGCGCTGCGTGAATACATTGAAAGTAATTATAAAATTAAGGAAATCAGCGCTTTGCCCGCCGGACTGTTTACTCCGTATACATCCATCCGCACCTACCTGTTTGTATTCTCCACAGGTCAAACTGATGATGTGGTACTGAGACAATACAGCTCTGACAAACCTATTCGCAAGACCTCGCCCTGCAAGAAACTGGTGATTGAAAACGAGCTTCTTCTATTTAGCGATGAATTTGCAGACCTAAACGGCTGGAACATCGATATGGCTTTTTCTGAAGAAGACGAGGACATGAAATCTTTTGCTTCTTCTCCTGTAAAGAAGCTGCGATTAAAGGACGCTGCGACGGTGTTTCGTGGCAAGGCAGTAAACACAAAATCCGAAAGTGGGAATATCGCAGTAATCAACATCTCGAATATTACCGATACAGGAATTGATTACGAAGCCCTTGATTTCATTGAGGAAGAACCGCGAAAGGTATCACGTTATGTTCTTGAAGATGGAGATGTCCTGGTGACCGCAAGAGGTACTACGGTAAAAGTTGCTGTTTTTGAAAAGCAGCCAACGATCTGCATTCCTTCCGCTAATATAAATGTAATCCGACCAAAAGAGATGTTGCGTGGTGGCTATTTAAAGCTCTTTCTTGAGTCACCGGTGGGAATCAAGATGCTTCAAAGTTTGCAACGAGGTACTGTAGTTGTAAATATTAACTATAGAGATATCATTGAACTGGAGGTACCTGTGTTGCCACTCGAAGCTCAAGATGCTCTGATACAAGAATATAACACCGGGCTGAAATTCTATAAGGAAACAATTGCAGCCGCCGAGGAAGGTTGGCGTGGTGTCCGGCATGACATTGAATCAAAGCTGTTTTAATGCACATTTTGTGAAGCAGCTAATCTGACACAATAAAATCTAAGTATTCTGGAGGAAGCATTATGACTAAGAATTTTAACGAAGATAACACCATCGAGCAGATGATTATTTCCACACTCAAAGGCAACGGGTGGCAGTATATTCCCGCCGAGGAGCTTCCCCGTATGTATTCGGACGTACTTGTTGAGCCTATGGTGAAAGAAGCGCTGATAAGATTAAATCCTGAAATTGCAGAAGAACCTTCTCGTGCAGATGAAGTCATCTACAAGCTCAGAACGGTTATTTTGTCTGTTCAGCCGCATAACCTTGTCACCCAGAACGAAATTTTCAAAAAGATGATTTTTGAAGAAAATTCCTATCCCTTTGGCAAGGACGGACGCATGATACCAATTCGATTTTTTGGAACCATGAATAAAGAAGACCTTGCTCTCAATGAATATGTCGTTACGAATCAATGGGTATATCCGCAGGCGGAAGGCGGCAAACGGCTTGACATTGTGCTTCTCATTAATGGATTTCCGATTGCTGTTGGCGAACTTAAAACGCCTGTTCGCAGTGCGATTACATGGCTTGATGCCGCCGGAGATATTTCTGCCTACGAAAAGAGCATACCAGCTATGTTTGTGACGAACGTATTTAACTTTGCAACAGAGGGAAAATGCTACCGCTATGGTTCAATTAATATGCCCATCAATATGTGGGGACCTTGGCATACCGCTACCCACAAAGCGGAAGGCGGTCTTGCCGATGTAAAAATTAGTATTGAAGATATGATTGTTCCAGAAAAGGTAATGGACATCTTTCAATTTTTCACTATGTTTGCGACTGATAAGAAATACCGCAAATATAAAATTATCTGCTTGTACCAGCAGTTTGAAGGTGCAAATTTGATTGTTAATCGTGTGGTCGCAGGCTATCCGAAAAAGGGTCTCATCTGGCATTTCCAAGGTTCCGGCAAATCTCTTCTGATGGTATTTGCCGCGCAGAAGCTCCGTATGATTCCAGAGCTTAGGAATCCAACGGTCGTAATTGTTGATGACCGCATTGACCTTGAAACGCAAATCACAGCTACCTTTAATGCATCCGATATACCTAACCTTTCGAGCGCATCCACAAAGGAAGAATTGATTTCATTTTTCCGTGGGGATATGAGGAAAATCCTTATTACAACCATTTTCAAGTTTGGAGAGGTTGACGGCGAATTGAATGCACGAGACAATATCATTGTCATGGTGGACGAAGCACACAGAACGCAAGAGGGCAACCTCGGCGAAAAAATGCGGATGGCGCTTCCGAATGCTTTCTTCTTCGGTCTGACCGGTACACCTATCAATCGTGTTGACAAGAACACTTTTGCCACATTCGGCGCTGAAGAAGACCGCACCGGATATATGAGTCGATATTCCTTCTCAGATTCCATCCGTGATGGGGCAACCCTGCCTCTCCACTTTGAGCCAGTTCCGGTAGAACTCCATGTGGACAAGGATAAACTTGACCGAGAGTTTGATGAAATGACTAACGAGGCTGGGCTTTCAAAAGATGAAAAGAATGAACTTTCACGTCGTGTCAATATGAAAGCCATTATGTACAATCCGGCTCGTATCCGTAAGGTGTGCGAACACATCGCCAAGCATTTTAAGGAGAAGATAGAGCCTAACGGTTACAAAGGACAAGTGGTCGTTTATGACCGTGAATGCTGCTTGATGTATAAGGCTGTCCTTGACGAACTGCTCGGCGAAGAAGCTACCACGATTGTCATGGATACGAATAACGATAAAGAGGATAGATATAAAAAATATCGCCGTGACCGTGACCAGGAAGGAAAAGTTCTGGATTATTTCCGTGACCCAAACAGCCCTCTCAAACTTGTGATTGTCACAGCGAAACTGTTGACCGGATTTGACGCACCGATTCTTCAAGTTATGTATCTTGACAAACCAATGAAAGACCACACCCTCCTTCAGGCCATATGTCGTACCAACAGAACCTATGACCAAGGAAAGACACATGGACTGATTGTTGACTATATCGGCATCTTTGATGATGTGGCAAAAGCTCTTGATTTTGATGAAAACAGTATGCGCCGTATCATTACCAACATTGAAGAAATCAAAAAGCAGCTTCCGGCACTCTTAAAAAAATGCCTGAGTTATTTTATGGGCGTAGACAGGACTGTTGAAGGCTGGGAAGGTTTGATGGCCGCACAGGAATGCTTGCCCACAAACAAAGAAAAGGATGCATTTGCAGCGGATTACCGTGTCCTAAATCGCGCATGGGATGCCCTGTCTCCTGACAGCTTTCTAAATCCATATAAGGTCGATTATCAGTGGCTTTCCCGTGTATATGAATCTGTAAAACCGACAGACGGTCGCGGCGGACTAATCTGGGCATCTCTTGGCGCGAAAACTATTGAACTTGTCCATCAGAATGTCACTGTCGGTGAGGCCGATGAAGACATGGATATTCTTTCTATGGACGCCGACCTTATCGATGACTTCTTAGAGAAACAGAAGGATTTGAGGAAGACAACGAAGAAGGTTGAAATTAATCTCGTTGCGAAAATACTGCATCACTCTAACGACCCGAAGTTTGTACGGCTGGGTGAGAAGTTAGAATCCTTGCGTGAAAAACACGAGCAGGGACTCATCACCAGCATCGAATTTCTGAAACTTCTACTTGAATTGGCTAAGGAGGCTGCACAGGCTGAAAAGGAAGTTGTACCAGAGGAAGAGGTGGATAAAGGTATCGCAGCGCTTACTAAACTTTTTAATGGCGTAAAAAACCGCAGTACACCTGTTATTGTGGAGCGCATCGTTGCGGACATTGACAGCATCGTAAAAATTGTTCGGTTTGATGGTTGGCAGAACACCACAGCCGGTAAGCAAGAAGTTAAAAAAGCTCTCCGCAGTGTCGTCTGGATTAAATACAAAATCAAAGACAAGGATGTCTTTGATAAAGCCTATAACTATATTGAGCAGTATTATTAATTGGGGAAAGTGAGGTTCATAAATGATTGGAGCAATCATCGGTGATATCGTCGGATCGCGCTTTGAGTGGGATAACCACAAATCAAAGGATTTCGACCTGCTCACCCATAAATGTTTCTTTACAGATGATTCTGTAATGTCACTGGCCATATGTGACGCTCTTATGCGAAGCAATTCTGACTATAGCGACCTCGGCGAACAGACAGTTGATTCCATGCAAAAAATCGGTCGTCCATATCCGAACTGCGGTTATGGCGGTTCGTTCCGCAAATGGATATATTCCGATCGTCCACATCCATACAACAGCTACGGTAATGGTGCGGCTATGCGAGTCAGTGGATGCGGATATGTGGCAAACTCTATTGAAGAAGCCATCATTCTTTCAAAAAGTGTCACTGAAATCACCCACAATCACCCGGAAGGCATCAAGGGTGCGGAAGCTACTGCGGTTGCAGTTTTTCTTGCTCGAACAGGCAACAGTCTTATGGAAATTCAGGATTATATCGTAAAGCACTATTATCCCATTGACTTTACGCTGGATTCCATCCGTGATACCTACCAGTTCAACGAAACCTGTCAAAATACTGTGCCACAAGCGCTCGAAGCATTCTTCGAATCCACCAGCTTTGAGGACGCAATTCGTAATGCTATTTCTATTGGCGGCGACAGCGATACCATTGCTGCTATTACCGGCGCTGTAGCTGAAGCATATTATGGTGTGCCAACAAATATAAGAAAGCACGCCCTCACATTTTTAGACGAGCGGCTCTTAAAGATTTTGTTGGAATTTGAAAATCGATATCCACCCAAATTCGAAAAGATTCAAGAAAGCGGTAGTGTTGGTGTGGAACCTTCTACTGGTAAAAAAGCAGAAATAGGAGGTCGTGCGGAAATGATGCAATCAGCTATGGATGTTGCAGATACGGAGCTTGAAGCCAGCGTTGCACATCACGAGGAAACAACAAGTCAAAAGCTCTTCTCACACCTGTTTGAAGCCTGTAACATTTTGCGCGGCCCTATAAATCAGGACGAATACAAAAGTTATGTAACTCCTATCCTCTTTTATAAGCGCCTTTCCGACGTATATGATGAAGAAACGCAGGCGGCACTTGAGGAATCCGGCGGCGATGAAGAATATGCCAGCTTTCCGGAGAACCATCGTTTTGTGATACCGGAAGGATGCCATTGGCAAGATGTCCGTGAGGCAAGTGAAAATGTCGGTGTGGCGATTGTTAATGCCATGAATGGTATTGAACGTGCTAATCCCGATACTCTCAGCGGCGTGTTCAGTAGTTTTGATGATGCGAACTGGACGGATAAAACCAAATTGTCCGACGAACGCTTGAAAGACTTGATTGAACATATGTCAAAAATCAAGGTAGGAAATGAAAATTACTCTGCAGATGTTATGGGCGACAGTTACGAGTTTCTCATTAAGAAATTTGCCGATCTATCAAAGAAGAACGCCGGTGAGTTTTACACACCCCGTTCTATTGTAAAATTGCTGATTATGCTGATGGCTCCAAAAGCTGGAGAAACTGTATATGACCCTGCGTGTGGAACCGGGGGAATGCTAATCGAAGCTATCAGATTTATGCATGATGATAAGCTGACTTATGGCAAAATTTATGGGCAAGAAAAAAGCCTTGCTACATCTGCTATTGCAAGAATGAATCTGTTTTTGCACGGTGCGCGAGATTTCAAAGTAACGCAGGGCGATACCTTGCGTTCCCCGAATTATCTGGAGCGTGGGTCTTTGCAGACATTTGATTGTGTGGTCGCAAATCCCCCGTTTTCGCTCAAGAACTGGGGAGCCGAGCAATTCAGCAGCGATATTTACGGAAGAAATATCTGGGGTTGCCCGACAGACTCCAATGGTGACTTTGCCTGGCTTCAGCACATGGTAAAATCCATGAATCCAAAGACCGGTCGCTGTGCCGTTGTGCTTCCGCAAGGTGTACTTTTTAGAGGTGGCAAGGAGGGCGAAATCAGGAGACAACTTGTTGAATCAGATAAGCTCGAAGCTATCATTACGATGGCCAGTGGTGTTTTTTACTCCACCGGTGTTTCGGCTTGTATTCTGTTCTTGAACAACAATAAGGCTGTCTCGCACAGAGGTCGCATCTGCATGATTGACGGCTCCAATATCTATACACCACAGCGGGCACAGAACATAATGAGCGAGAACGATATTCAAACGGTCTACAGCCTTTATACCGCGTATGAAGACGTTATCGAAAAAGTTAAAATCGTGACTATACCCGAAATCAAGGATAAAGACTACTCGCTTGCCATTAACAACTACATCGAAAAGAAAGAGTAGGAAACCGTTCCTCCGGCAGAAATCCGCAGGCAGTATTTTGAGGCTTACGAAGAGATGATTACTGCTGAAGAAAAAATGCGTCAGCTCTTACTGAAGGGAGGTTACATCAGTGAGTAAAAGAATAACAATTGAGGAATTGCAGTCTTACCTTTGGAATTCGGCAGTTCTTCTGAGAACCAATATTGACGCCGGTGCCTATAAGCAATATATCTTCCCGCTGCTGTTCTTCAAACGCATTTGTGATGTTTACGATGAAGAGACGGCACAGGCTATTGAAGAGTATGGTGAAGACGCAGCCGAATTTGACGATGATGAAATCCACACTTTTGTGGTGCCGCAGGGTTACCATTGGAATGATGTTCGTGCAGTATCAGAAAATGTCGGTGTTGCTATTGTCGAGGCATTTCGCAAGGTAGAGAATGCAAACATCGACAAATTGCATGGTATCTTCGGCGACGGAGCATGGACGAATAAAAACCGGCTGCCTGACCGCCTACTGAAAGACCTGTTGGAACACTTCAGCACAAAAACACTCTCAATTGCGAACTGCCCAGAAGACGAACTCGGCCAAGGATATGAGTATCTTGTCAAAAAATTTGCAGACGACAGCGGACATACCGCGCAGGAATTTTACACGAATCGTACTGTTGTGCATTTGATGACGGAGATGCTGAAGCCAGAATCCGGCGAGTCCATCTATGACCCAACTTGTGGAAGCGCAGGTATGCTCATTTCGGCAATCGCATATCTCAAAGAAAAAAATAAGGAATGGCGCAATGTTGCGGTATACGGGCAAGAAATCAACAGCCTCACTTCCGCTATCGGAAGAATGAATCTGTTCCTTCATGGTGTCAAGGATTTTAACATTGTAAACGGCGACACACTTGCCGCCCCCGCATTTATCGAGGACGGAAAACTTAAGCAGTTCGACCTTGTCCTCGCAAATCCGCCCTACTCTATCAGCCAGTGGGATCGAGCAGCATTTGAAAGCGATAAATACGGACGCAACTTCTTAGGTGTACCTCCGCAAGGGCGCGCCGACTATGCTTTCTTGCAGCACATCCTTGCGAGTCTCAAGGAAGATACCGGTCGATGCGCGATTCTCTTCCCGCACGGAGTTCTTTTCCGTAACGAAGAAAGTACAATGCGCGAGAAGCTGGTACGCAGCGACAAGGTAGAATGTGTTATCGGCCTTGGTCCCAATTTGTTTTATAATTCACCGATGGAAGCCTGCATCATGATTTGCCGTATGACCAAGCGTCCCGACCGTCGAGGACAGGTACTGTTCATTAATGCTGTGAATGAAGTGGAACGCAAAAACGCACAAAGCTATTTGGAGGAACGACACATCGCTCGAATTGCCGCTGCCTATGACAGCTATACTGATGATGGAGATTTTGCAAAAGTAGCCACCATTCAAGATATTGCGGATAACAACTTTTCATTGAGCATACCGCTGTATGTAAAACCGGAGGTTAATGAAGCAGAAACCGACAACCGTACCATTCAGGAACACTATGATAGCTGGAGAGCCTCCTCGGAAATGATGAAGTTGAGCTATGAGAAATTAAATGCACTGTTGGGAAAGGAGGCAGATGTCAATGAGTAAGGTCTTTCTTGGCGACGTCGCCGTGGAACATAAGGAAACCTGCAAAGGCAGTAAAGATGGATATCCTATTGTCGGTCTTGAGCACCTTGTGCCGGAAGAAATTACTTTGACTACTTGGGACGAAGACAGCGATAACACCTTCACTAAAATGTTCCGCAAAGGAGATGTCCTGTTTGGACGTCGCCGTGCCTATTTGAAAAAAGCTGCTGTCGCACCATTTGACGGCATCTGTTCCGGTGACATCACGGTTATTGAAGCGAAACCCGACCGCATTTTGCCGGAGCTACTTCCGTTCATTATTCAAAATGATGCCTTGTTTGACTTCGCTGTCGGTAAGTCTGCCGGTTCCCTTTCTCCGCGCGTGAAATGGGAACATCTGAAGAACTATGAATTTGAATTGCCCGATATGGACAAGCAGAAAGAGCTTGCAGAGCTTTTGTGGGCAATTGACGATACGAAGAAGGCATATCAAAAACTGATTTCAGCAACAGATGAACTGGTGAAATCTCAATTTATAGAGATGTTTGGTGGGGCCGGAAGACAATCCAAATATCCAACAGTTGCTCTTGGTAGCATCAGCAATATGATATCTGGAGGCACTCCGTCCAGTAAACATCCAGAATACTTTGGAGGCGATATTCCATTTGTATCTACGCCCTGCCTCGGACCAAACTATATCGATGCCTCCGCAGCACAAAATTGGCTGACGCCGCTCGGCGTGCAAATGTCGTCGACCCACGTCGTCCCTGCGCACTCTCTTATGGTGGGAAACCGTGTTGGCGTAGGTAAAAGCTCCATCAATCAGTGCGAAATGTGTACTAACCAAGATATTTTATCATTCGTCGATATTGATACTGGCAAGTACGACCTGCTCTTTATCAAGAAGGTAATCGAGCAATACTGCCCATTTTATGAGAGTCAGAAGCGTGGTGCAACAATTAAAGGTATACCGTCGGATCTGGTAAAGGCATCGCAAATTCCGCAGGCTCCAATCGATGTGCAACGAGAATTTGTGTCCTTCGTCCGCCAGAGCGATAAATCAAAATTTGAACTCGAACAGGCACTGTCTGAACTGACTGCGACCTACAAAAGAATCATTGCAGAGAATCTTGGCTAATTGAAAAGGGCATGAAGTTTCCTCCGGCTCGTGGAAACACCGGTAACGGAGGATATGAAAAGGAGGAAACTTTATGATCGCTCAAGTAATCGAAAACATACAGCAGGATTTATCTAATATCCTGACTGAAGAACAAATGAAGCAGGTGTATCAGGTGTTGAATAAGCACCTGGCGCCATTGGAAAACGTCCCATCAGAGGACGCCAACAAAAAGACAGATATGCTGCCGCTGTTTATTTCAGCGAAGCGTGTAGAGGGCTGCTCAGAAAAGTCTCTCCGCTATTACGAATCAACCATTCGCAATATGCTGGAGGCAATTAACAAACCGGAATGCCAGATAACCACGGAAGATTTGCGTGGTTATCTCGACACATATCAGCGCCGTGGTACTGTCAGCAAAGTAACGCTGGATAACGTGAGACGTATTCTCTCATCTTTCTTCTCATGGTTGGAAGACGAAGACTATATTGTAAAGAGTCCGGTGAGAAGGATTCACAAGGTGAAAACCGGCAAGACGGTAAAAGAAACCTACTCCGATGAATCATTAGAACTGATGCGTGACCACTGCGACAATACACGTGACTTGGCGATGATTGACATCCTTGCTTCCACAGGCATTCGTGTCGGCGAGTTGGTTAAGCTGAACCGCTCAGATGTCGATTTTGAAAATCGTGAGTGTATCGTCTTTGGCAAAGGCAATAAACAGAGGAAGGTGTATTTTGATGCCCGCACCAAGATTCATCTCCAGCGTTATCTGACCGAAAGAACTGATGATAACGAGGCACTGTTTGTTTCCCTTCTTAAGCCGTTTGACCGGCTCCAGATTAGCGGTGTCGAAATTCGGCTCCGCAAAATTGGACGTGAACTGAACTTTCAGAAGGTTCATCCACATAAGTTTCGCAGGACATTGGCAACGATGGCGATTGATAAGGGAATGCCTATAGAACAGGTGCAGCAGCTCTTGGGGCATCAAAGTATCGACACCACGCTACAATATGCTATGGTCAACCAGAATAACGTGAAGGAATCACACCGGAAATACATCGGGTAGTCGCTATCAGCTGTTTGCAATTCTCAATTTATCGGGCCTATAGCCCCTGAAGATTTCTCCGTTCATACCTCGTTCGTAAGGAGGTGTGCATAATGGCGAAATATCGGTTTGAAGAGATTGCAATTAACAGTACCGAGAAGAAAAAGCCCGTTGAGGAAGACCGCTTTACATACCTTGGTCTGGAGCATCTTGATTCTGGCAGTCTGAAGGTGACTCGATTTGGAGCGGAGGTAGCTCCCATAGGAGAAAAGCTGGTAATGAGAAAAGGTGATGTGCTTTTTGGTAAACGACGAGCATATCAGAAGAAGGTTGCTATCGCACCTTTTGACGGTATTTTCTCTGCTCACGGTATGGTGTTACGCCCCAAGGAAGATGTAGTTGATAAGGACTTCTTTCCATTATTCATCAGCTCAGATTATTTTTTGGACGCCGCCATCGAAATCTCTGTAGGTTCGCTCTCGCCTACAATAAACTGGCGTGACCTTAAAAACCTTGAGTTTGAGTTGCCTGATTTAGAAACTCAGCACAAACTGGCAGAGGTGCTGTGGTCTATAAATGACACGATGGAGGCCTACAAAAAGCTGATTGCTGCCACCGACGAGCTCGTTAAGTCTCAATTTATGGAGCAGTTCGGTGAAAAAGATTATCCGCTCCAGCGTGTCGGCGAAATGTCTGATGTAATAACAAAGGGGACAACTCCTACCACGATTGGTTTTAACTTTGTAAAGGAAGGCGTCAACTTCATAAAGGTAGAAAATATCACCGCAACTGGACAGATCATGCTTTCTGATTTAATGCACATTACTTCTGAATGTCATGAGAAGCTAAGTCGCTCGCAACTGATGGACGGAGATATTTTATTTTCGATAGCAGGGGCAATTGGTCGTATAGCGGTCGTTCCAGCAGATATTTTACCTGCAAATACTAATCAGGCGTTAGCTATTATAAGGCTTAAGAAAAGCACCTCTATCCTTAAGTCATACCTGCTTTCTGCGCTTGCATCGCCCTTTGTTGAAAAACAGTACAATTTGCAGAAAAAAGGGATTGCTCAAATCAACTTGACACTCAAGAATATAGCAGATTTGGTGATTCCAGTACCGCCAATCGAGCAACAGGAGCAGTTTGCCACCTTCGTCCGCCAGAGCGATAAATCAAAATTTGCCGCTCTGAGATGTTCAAATCTCAATTTATGGAGCAGTTCGCTTCCTATATAGGGGATGAAACAAAATGCTCTACCATAGAAAATGTATGTACTTTATTTGCGGATGGGGACTGGATTGAAAGCAAAGACCAGTCTGATACAGGTATCAGGTTGATTCAGACTGGCAATGTGGGTAATGGTGTCTATCTGGACAAGAGAGAACGTGCCAGATTCATAGATGAACCGACCTTTGACCGACTGCATTGTACAGAAGTTTTACCTAATGACATCCTTATTTCAAGACTTCCTGATCCAGTTGGACGAGCCTGCGTAATACCAAAAGGTTTAGGTAAAGCAATAACTGCTGTCGATTGCAGTATTATACGTCTAAAAGAAATGATATTGCCGGAGTTCTTTGTCGCATATACGCTTACACCGCTATATGCTTCCCAAATAGGTACTTCTGTAACAGGCAGCACTCGTAAGCGTATCAGTCGTAAGAACCTCGGACAAGTCATTTTCCCTGTTCCAGGTTTGGACATTCAACAACAGTTCGCCGACTTTGTCCGGCAGAGCGATAAATCAAAATATCACACCTCACGAGCTATGAGGCATGAAATACACTACGATATAGTAGTAGACAGGAGGGATTCCTTTGATGAGTAAGACCAGAACTTTTGCAGCATATCTGGAAGATGAATATTACGACCTGATGTTTAATCGACTCAATTCGTATATCTATCAGAACCGCAGCAGGCTGAATTTACATACCAGTCTTGTTGCGGATCCAAATTATGCTAAACTCGACGATCTCCATGTGATGGGTGTGACATTTAAGGAAACCGAAGACGACCGGATTTTATTTCGGGCGGCGATTCAGGCGGATATCATTGTCAAAGGTTGGTCCAGACGTGACTATGAAGAGGATGTTGCATCCGCGTGGTTTTCCATCTCTTTTACAGGGATACTCCGCTGCGGGCTAAACATGGTTACAATCACTTCTGTGGGCGAGTATAGTAAGGAGTGCTTCAATAAAGAAGACGCGCTTTCACAGTATTTGATTCCGTATGTTTATTCGAGTGACCTCGACATTCATGCCGAAAAATTCTTAAGGATACGCTGATTAAATGACCTTTAGGCTAGAAAAATCGGCTTCCAAGACAAAAATCTTTAATTTTTACGCTTAAAAGGCACAA
>JAJBVD010000021.1 GCA_020859985.1 Clostridiales bacterium | reverse complement strand
TGTGGGAAAATACAAGCATTTTTATCGCGAAAAGTTTTTATTCTTTAGCGCTGTCATATCGAACTCGCGAAGGGAGTGCGAACGGCAGCCTATGCTTCACGAAATGCTTCACAAAATTTTCATAAATGGCGATGTTGCTATTGACAAATGGGACAAAATATTGTTTAATAATACAAAACGAGCGCGATTTCAAACGTTTAAGGATGTCAAAAGTTCTAAAAAGGTCCGCGGACTGCGCGGCGCAATCCGGGCATGTTGGACAAGACATGACAGCGGTCACATGTCTGCCGGGACGTAACAGAGACGGCAGATTTTTGACATATTAAAAGCAAATGAATGGCAAAACATTCAAAAAGGAGGACGAAACATGAAAAAGAAACAAGTATTAAGTGTAGCACTTGCTGCAGCTATGGTGGTATCCCTTGGTGTGACAGCATCCGCTGAGGACAAGGAAGTAAAGAACCTTGCAGTGAACGACCTGGCTTACACAGGCGAGCTCACCATTTTCCATTATTCCACATCTGAGGAATCAGAGGGCAATGGCGGTTCCGACGGTTTCCGCAGCGTGCTGGCAGCATGGGATGAGGCACATCCGGACATCACACTGACACAGGAAATCCTGGCGAACGATGAGTACAAGACTCAGATCGCTACGCAGGCAGCCGCAGGCGACCTTCCGGATGTATTCCTTCTTCAGGGCATGAATACGGTAGCATGGGCAGAGCAGGGTCTGATCATGGATCTGACTGACATCATCGCGGAGTCTCCGTATTATGATGATTACAATACTTCTTATTTCACACCGTTCACCACAGCGGACGGCAGCATCTATGGTTATCCGGTACTGACCGGCGGTACCTGCACGGTTGTCATCTATGACAAGGCGATGTGGGCAGAGGCTGGTTATGATGAGTTCCCGAGCACATGGGAAGAGGTAGAGGCAGCAGCTGAGTACTTCAGCGAGCAGGGCATTGACACGATCGCGTTTGGTAACGGCGGTCAGTGGCAGGCAAACTCTGATTTCCTTTCTACTCTTGGCAACCGCTATACTGGTCCGGACTGGTTCACCAGCCTGATCAACAAAGATGGCGCTGCTTTCACGGATGAAGAGTTCATCGCAGCTCTGGCTGAGACTCAGTATCTCTTTGCTGAGACCAACATCTTCAACGAGGATTACAACGCAGTTACGAACGAGGATGCACGTGAGTATTATATCGCTGGCGACGCAGCAGCGTTCATCGGCGGCAACTGGGACGAGTCCTACATCGCAGCTACTCTGCTTGAGAGCGATGAGGAGAAGTACAACAACATGGGCTTCGCAGTTCTTCCGCAGCCGGCAGACGCAACCTACGCTCCGAATTCTCAGAACATCGGCCTTGGCTATGCAGTAGCGTTCAACGCAAACCTTGCTGACGATCCGGATAAGCTTGCTGCAGCGATCGACCTGGCTCAGGAGATCACCGGACCGGCATTCGCTACATTCGTAGGCGAGTACTATGCACTGGGCGGCCTGACCACCGTTGAAGACATCGACCTGTCTTCCTTCGATCAGATCACGGTAGACTTCTACAACTGGTCCTATGTTGACACAGAGACCTGCGAGATCTATGACTCCTACATCAGCAGCGCTGTATGGGATGTTCTGAACAGAGATCTGCAGACCCTTATGAATGGCGACATGACTCCGGAAGAGGTAGCTGCAAATGCGCAGGCTGCTTATGAGGAGAACTATTAATAAACGGCTGTGACTGAGAAAGTGTCGGCGTGACGATTCAGGATGGGCCGCAGCGCCTGCTGTGCAGGCTGTATGAAACCATATAAAATGCGTCGGCCGCAGCGCCTGAAAACGCAGTGAGAATACGGAACAGTTACGGAAAACTATCACAGGAAAACTTACAGTTATTAAGTGAATTGAGAGAACCGTTCTGCCTCCATGGTGGGCAGGACGGTTTTTTCGAAGGAAAAGGGAGGGGATACAATGTTAAATGCGACCAGACCGAAGAACAGAACGATTTTCCTGTATCTGATGATTCCGGTGGCGATGTTTATATTTACCGTGTTTGTTCCTCTGGTGACGGCACTGGTATACAGCTTTTATGAGTGGAAGGGCGGTCCGAATAAGACATTCTCCGGCCTGGATAATTATATCCGCCTGATCAACGACAGTACGTTCTGGGAGGCGTTCGGCCACAATATTTATCTGGTTGCCGCCTGTATCATCGGACAGGTCGGCATCGCGTTTGTCCTGGTCATGATGGTAAATTCGAAGCTGGTGAAGTTTAAGACCATCCACCGGACATTCGGATTTTTCCCGAGCACAATTTCCGCTGTCTGCATTGGTATGATCTGGACAATGGTTTATCATAACAAATACGGTATCCTGAACTGGTTTCTGAAGGCGATCGGGAGGAGCGACCTGACACAGGTGTGGCTGAATAATTCGGACCTGGTCATGCTGCTTGTCTCAATCCCTCTGATCTGGCAGTTTATCGGTTACTATATGGTAATCATCCTGTCGGCGATCTCCGGCATCAGCACCGATATTTTCGAGAGTGCCGAGATTGACGGCGCGAACGGTGTCCAGCAGGCACTCCATATTACGCTTCCTCTGATTAAGAATACGATGCTGGTATGTATCACGCTGTGTATTGCTGGCAATATGAAAGCATTCGACAGCATTTATGTCATGACGAGCGGCGGACCTGGTACGTCGTCCATGGTTATGGCGATGTATGGGTACCAGGTGTCCTTCGGCCAGAGCAACATGGGCTACGGCAGCTGTATTTCGGTAGGCATCTTTGTCCTGTCGCTGCTCGTGATCGGCGGCTCCCAGGGGCTGATCAACAGGCTGACAAGAGGAAAGGGGGAGGACTGATATGAAGAAGGACCGTGAACTGGCAGGCCAGAAGGTGAGAAAAGGAATTCTTGGGTTTTTCATGAATCTCATTCTCTGGATATTTTCTCTTTCCTGTATTTTCCCGATCGTGTGGATGCTGTATTCCTCACTGAAGGAAAAACGTGTATTCAACGCGGATATCATCGGCCTGCCGAAAAATCCGACTCTCTATAATTACATCCGCATCCTGACCAACCCGGATTACCATCTGGCGCAGTCCATGTGGAACAGTGTGCGGACCACCGGCATTTCGATCTGTCTGATCGTCGTATTCAGCTTTATCGTCGGCTACATCCTCGCCCGTGTGCGTTTTAAGCTCAACCGCGTCCTGTATCTGATGTTCCTGATGGGCATGCTGATCCCGATCCATTCTCTGCTGGTGCCGATCTATGTTGTGTTCCTCAGATGCGGGATTTCGAATAAGTGGTATACCCTGATCCTGCCATATGTGTCGTTCGGCCTGCCGATCGGCATCTTCCTGGTGGAAGGCTATGTGAAGACGATTCCGGTTTCGCTGGAAGAGGCGGCGTCGATTGACGGAAGCAGCTTTTCCTATACGCTGTGGCATATCATTTTCCCGATCTGCAAGCCGATCCTCGTGACGGTGGCGATCATCCAGGTGTTCAGCTGCTGGAACGAATTTTCATTCGCACTGGTTTTGATCCGGGATTCCGCGCTGCAGACGGTGCCTTTGGCGCTGACTCAGTTCAAGGGACAGTTCGCGTCTGATTATCCGAAGCAGATGGCTGCGATGCTGATCACGATGTCGCCGATCATTGTGCTGTACTTCGCGTTCAGCAAACAGATCATCAAGGGAATGGTAGCCGGAGCGGTCAAGGGCTGACGGAAAGAGGACGTTATGAAATTTACAGAAGGATTCTGGCTGCGCTCTGAGCGCGCCAACGCCATGTTTGCGGCGGAGGCCTTTGAAGTTGAAAAAATACCGGGCGGGATGCGCATTCTCGCGCCGGTGCGGCCGATCCGGGGACGCGGGGATACGGCGGATATGCCGGCGCTTCGGATGGAGTTTGTTGCGCGGGGGCTGGAGACGGTCTTTGTGAAGGCGTGGCACTATGAGGCGTATGACAGCCATGCGCCGGAGTTTGAAAAACTGGATCTGGACCGGGCCGGACAAAGTCTGGGGACTGCGGGATGGTCCATCTCGGATGTAAAGGTTTCGGTCACGGATGAGGAGGCGCTGCTGGATACCGGGCTGATCCAGGTGCGTGTGGACCGCCGGAATTTTCGCTACGCGTTTGAAAAGGATGGGAAGGAGCTGACGTCCTGCGGGTTCCGGAATCTGGGGTATATGCGCTGGGATCGCCAGCCGAAGACGGTGCTTCCGGCGGATCATTATCTCGAGGAGATCTATGAGCCTTATATGGTAAATGAACTTTCGCTCTCGCCGGGCGAGTGCGTGTATGGCCTCGGAGAACGGTTTACACCTTTTGTGAAGAATGGACAGACGGTCGATATCTGGAATGAGGACGGCGGTACAGCCTCTCAGGTTGCTTATAAGAATATTCCCTTTTACATGACAAACCGCGGATACGGCGTGTTTGTGGACAGCACGGACCGGGTTTCTTTTGAGGTGGCGAGCGAGAAGGTCGAATACGTGGGCTTCTCGGTTCCGGGAGAAACGCTTTCCTGGTATTTTTTCTATGGACCGGCGCCGAAGCAGATCCTGAAAAGCTATACGGCGCTCACAGGTCGTCCGGCACTGCCGCCCGCCTGGTCGTTCGGCCTCTGGCTGTCGACCTCCTTTACGACAAATTATGATGAGGAGACAACGAGCTCTTTTATCGATGGGATGGCAGAGCGCGGCATTCCACTCTCGGTTTTCCACTTTGACTGTTATTGGATGCAGGCATTTCACCTCTGTGATTTTGAGTGGAACAAAGAGTTTTTCCCGGATGTCCGGGGGATGCTGGCGCGGTACCATGAGAAGGGACTGAAGATCTGCGTCTGGATCAACCCCTACATCGCCCAGGGGACGGAATTTTTCCGCGAGGGCGCGGCGAACGGCTATCTGCTCGCTCGCGCGGACGGCAGAGGAGTCTGGCAGACGGATACCTGGCAGTCGGGACTGGCTGTGGTAGATTTTACCAATCCGGCTGCGGAGAAATGGTATACGGACAAGCTGCGGGAAATCCTCGACTGCGGCGTGGACGCGTTTAAGACCGATTTCGCGGAGCGCATTCCGATTGACGTGAAATATTATGACGGCAGCGACCCGCGGGCAATGCACAATTATTATACGTTTCTTTATAACCGCGCCGTATTTAACCTCTTAAAGGAAGCCAAGGGCGAGAAGGAGGCGGTACTGTTTGCGCGGAGCGCGACGGCGGGCTGTCAGCAGTTCCCGGTGCACTGGGGCGGCGATTCCTCCGCAAATTATCCGTCGATGGCGGAGACACTGCGCGGCGGGCTTTCCTTCGCGATGAGCGGGTTTTCCTTCTGGAGTCATGACATCTCCGGCTTCGAGAGTACGGCGACGCCCGACCTCTACAAACGCTGGGCGGCGTTTGGTCTTCTGTCTACCCACAGCCGTCTGCACGGCTCGGGAAGCTATCGCGTGCCGTGGCTGTTTGACGACGAGGCGAGCGAGGTGGTGGCCTTTTTCACAAAGCTGAAATGCACTCTGATGCCGTACATCTACGACAAGGCGCTCGAGGCGCATGAAGAAGGCACGCCGGTGATGCGGCCGATGGTATTTGAGTTTACGGACGACCCGGGCTGCGCGTATCTGGATATGCAGTACATGCTGGGCGAAGCGCTGCTGGTCGTTCCGATTTTCCGCGAGGACGGCGTGAGCGATTATTATCTGCCGCGGGGGACCTGGACACATTTGTTGGACGGAGAGGTTCGCGAAGGCGGCACCTGGAACCGCGGCACGTACGACTATTTTTCCCTGCCTCTGTATGTGCGGGAGAACACGCTTCTCGCTATGGGGACGGTCGAGACGCGGCCGGATTACGACTATGAGGACAATCTGACGCTGCGCCTGTATCAGTTGCGCGATGGTGCGTCCGCATCCTGCCGGATAGTGACGACGGAAGGAACGGTTGTGAATGAGATACGGGTGACGCGGGAGTGCGATGGAGCCGGACATTCCGGAACCGGATGCGGAGACGATGCCGGGAACGGGATTGGAGCAGGATGCCGGGAAGAAAACGGGGCGAAAGCGAAGCTTCACATAAAGCTGGCGGCCGCCCTGCAGCATGAAGTGGAGATGACCGTGTACGAGGGTACAGAGTCGGAAACGTATGAGATCCCGGCGGGAGAGACGGAAGTCTGGCTGGCCTGATTGTTTCACTTCGGTCGGCGCTAAACGGACATCCACAGGATGTCCAGCGCCTCATAATGCTCCAGAATCTGGCGATTCTGTCGCTAACTTATCGGGTGAAAACCCGCGAGCGCGTTTTCTTTCCGATAAGTTAAATTAGGGGTTGAAAAAATCAGTTTTATGGTTTATAGTATGCTTAACTAGGGAGCCGGAAGGTGGGGCGCTTCCACCCGATCCGGCGTTAATAGTTACTAAACCATAAGAAATGGCCGCTCCTACCTTTTCCAGAGAACAGAACGGCTATTTCTTATTTTTCATATCCAGAATTATGACAATCAAAGAAACAATTGCCAGCAAAAGCATAATTCCTTCGTATGTACTCATAATATGACTTGCAAGAAGTTCGCGGCGCTTGCGGCAGCGAACTTCGCAAGTCAACGAGCAGCTGGTTTTGCTGCGAGTATTATCCCCCTCCCCGTTAGGTACTCGGTTCAGGTGAGAGACGTCCCCCGGCTCCCCGGTTAAACATACTATACTTCCAGTGCATATAACTGGTTGATTTGGTATGAATCATACCATAAAAGCAGGGATTACACAACTCATATTTCTCAATTGAATTCAAATATTTTGGGCTATGCTAAAAAGCGAAAACAGGGATTGATTTTTTGTATGGAATAGGTATAATGAAACTATTCTATGCGAACAGGAGGCATCAGCGCTCCTGTTCGATTTACAAAAATAAGAAAATACAGAGGAAAAGCCATGCAGTCATTATCGCAGTCGCGCGCGCCGATTTACGAGGCCCTGGAGCGCTTAAAGAGAAGAAGAGTTGTCCCCTTTGACGTCCCGGGGCACAAAAGGGGGCGCGGGAATCCAGATCTGGTGGATTTCCTGGGAGAAAAATGTGTCGGCATTGATGTGAATTCCATGAAGCCGTTGGACAATCTCTGTCAGCCGGTTTCCGTGATCAAGGAGGCGGAGCAGCTGGCGGCGGAGGCCTTCGGCGCATCGCATGCTTTTTTTATGGTTGGAGGGACGACCTCGGCGGTGCAGAGCATGGTGCTCTCGGTCTGCCACGCCGGCGATAAGATCATTCTGCCGCGCAATGTCCACAAGAGTGTGATCAACGCGCTCGTGCTCTGCGGCGCGATTCCGGTTTACGTGAATCCGGAGACGGAGCCGAAGTTGGGCATTTCCCTGGGCATGAAGGTGTCCGAGGTGGAGCGGGCGATTCTGGAGAACCCGGGCGCGGTGGCGGTGCTGGTGAATAACCCGACCTATTACGGCATCTGCTCGGATATCCGCTCGATCGTGGAGCTGGCGCACAAGTACGAGATGATGGTGCTTGCGGACGAGGCGCATGGCACACATTTTTACTTTGGGGATAACCTTCCGGTCAGCGCGATGGCGGCGGGGGCGGATATGTCGGCCATCTCCATGCACAAGTCCGGCGGGAGCCTGACGCAGAGCTCTCTGCTGCTGACCGGCGAGCATGTCAACTGGGAATACGTGCACCAGGTGATCAACCTGACGCAGACCACCAGCGCGTCCTACCTGCTGATGTCCAGCCTCGACATTTCCCGGCGCAACCTGGTGCTTCACGGCAAGGACGCGTTTGCGAAGGTGGTCGATATGGCGGAATACGCTCGCTCGGAGATCAACGGTATCGGCGGCTACTACGCGTATGGCCGCGAGATTATCAATGGCGACAGTATTTTTGACTTTGACGTCACTAAGCTCTCTGTGTACACGCGCGACATCGGCCTGGCCGGGATTGAGGTCTACGACCTGCTGCGCGATGAGTATGACATTCAGATCGAGCTCGGCGACCTTACCAATATCATGGCCTATATTTCCATCGGCGACCGCATCCAGGACATCGAGCGCCTGGTGGGCGCATTGTTTGACATCAAGCGGCTCTACACTCGGAGCTCCGCGAAAATGCTGGATTCTGAGTACATCAATCCGATCGTGATCGAGTCGCCGCAGGCCGCTTTTTACGCAGAAAAAGATTATCTGCCCATCCGTAGGACGGTGGGCCGTACCTGTGGGGAATTCGTCATGTGCTACCCGCCGGGGATCCCGATCCTCGCGCCGGGCGAGATGATCACGCAGGAAATTATCGAATATATTTTATACGCCAAGGAAAAGGGCTGCTCCCTGCAGGGCACGGAGGATCCAGAGGTGGAGTACCTCAACGTGCTCAAGGACGAGCGGCAGGTGTGGAAAGATTGAAAAGACAAAATTCAGCGGATGAACCAGATAGAGATTAAGTTTTGCGGGAAGCATTCCGCAGGATATATTGGACAGCAGACAAAGCGGCGGCTAGTGAATAAGCAGTATGCGGCAGGGAGGGCAGACAGGAATGGATCTCTGGTTTTCAGATTATCATGCGGATCAGATCAAAATGTCCGTGAAAGTAAAAAAGCAGCTGTTCGGCGAGCAGACCGAGTTTCAGCGGATCGACGTCTTTGATTCCGACGAGCTGGGAAAGTTTTTAAGCTCCGACGGAAAGATTGTATTTTCCGAAAAGGACGGCTTTATCTATGATGAAATGATCGTACATGTGCCGATGGCCGTGCATCCGAATGTGAAAAACGTCCTCGTCCTCGGCGGCGGCGACGGCGGCGTGCTGCGCATGCTTGCCCGCTACGACGGGATCGAATGCATCGACGTGACCGAGCCGGATCAGCGTTTCGTCGAGGTCTGCAAGGAGTTTTTCCCGGCGATCACCGCCAGTCTGGATGATGAGCGCGTGCGGTTTTATCATATCGACGGTTTGAAATTTCTGCGCACCCGGCAGAACGAATACGACCTGATCATCAACGACGCCATTGACCCGCTGGGTCACAAGGCCGGTCTTTTCACGCGCGAATTCTATGGGAACTGCTTCCGTGCGCTCAAAGAGGACGGCATCATGGTCTACCAGCATGGCAGCCCCTTCTACGAGGGCGACGAGGAATCCTGCCGTCTGATGCACAACAAGGCCAGCCACAGCTTCCCGATCAGCCGCGTCTACCAGGCGCACATCCCGACCTGCTCTTCGGGCTACTGGCTCTTTGGTTTCGCCTCTAAAAAGTACCATCCCCTGCGGGATTTCGACGGCGCCCGCTGGGAATCCTACGGCATCGAGACTGACTACTACACGCCCAATCTGCACAAGGGCGCGTTCATGCTGCCGAAGTATGTGGAGGACATGCTCCGCGAGGAGGAGGGCAGAGGGAAGAAGTCATAATATAACTTATCGGAAGGAAAACGCGCTTGCGGGTTTCACCCGATAAGTTAACGACAGAATCTTTAGATTCTGGAGATTATGGGAAGCGGTTTTCTTCGCATAGCAATTTTCCTATAGATAAAATGCAGAAGCCACCGGGCAGGAATGCTGCGGTGGCTTTACTATGCACAGGGGCGCGTAAAGTGTTTTGTGGTTTGCGCCACAAGTGCCACGCGCAGAGCCGGGCAGGGAGAAAACATCTATTCGATTTGAACCGTATTCCCCGGAAGATTGGGAACAAAACAGCGCAGATTTCGTTAAATCCGTGCTTGACTTTATATTATATATCAGTTAAAATGTTAAAAAAGATTTAATGAAACTGTAAAAACTTTGTTACAAAAATGGTTGGGGATGAAGATGAAATTTTCTTGGAATGATAGATTGCGGAATCATAGATCGCACAGGGCAATGGGAGCGGCGTGTGTCGGCAGGAAGGAAGCCAGAATGGACAGCACCAGAGTGGGCAGCGCCGGAATGGACAGTGCCGGAATGGGCAGCGCCGGAATGGACAGTGCCGGAATGGGCAGCGCCGGAATGGACAGTGCCGGAATGGGCAGCGCCGGAGTGGACAATACCAGAGTGGGCAGCGCCGGAATGGACAGTACCAGAGTGGGCAGCGCCAGAATGGACAGTACCAGAATGGACAGTACCGGAATGGACAGTGCCAGAATGAACAGTGCTGGAATGGTTCATGCCGGGACAGAACGCACAGGATGCGTTTTTTCGCGTATGGTGCTGACGAGGAGCCTGGTGCTGGCAGTATTTGCCATGCTGTTGTTTTTTGCGCCGTCGATAGAGGCGGATGCGGCCTGGAAGACTACCACGGCGGGGAAGATGTATACGATATCCGATTCCCCGGGATACGCTACGGGGCTTGTGAAGATTGGCTCCTACAAGTATTACTTTAATGCCAGCGGCATCATGCAGACAGGTTTTGTGACGATCAATGAAAAGCTGTATTATTTTAACGAGAGCGGCCAGATGCAGTATGGCTGGATCACGGTCAATAAGAAAAAATATTACGCGAATAAAAAGACCGGCGTTCTCTATGTATCCACATGGAGTTCGAGCGGGAAGTACTATTTCCAGTCGGACGGCTCGCTGGCAGTCAGCACATGGGTCGGCAACAAATGGGTTGACGAAAACGGCAAGTACACAGGCAAGACGAAGACCGGCTTTGTAACATTTGAGGGGAATACATATTACTATAAGAGCTCGACGCAGTACGTCACCGGCTGGTTTAAGGTGAGCGGCAAATATTATTATGCGGATTCGGACGGCATTGTCCAGAAGAGCAAATGGATCGGGAAACGTTATGTAAACAGCAGCGGTGTCCGCGTGACCGGCATGAAAAAGATCGGTTCTAAGACCTACATATTTCAGTCGGATGGCAAGATTTACTCGTCGCGCTGGGTAAAATACAGTGGGAAATATTACTATTGCAATGGCAGCGGCGTCGTTCAGATGAGCAAGTGGCTGACGATCAGCGGAAAGAAATACTATGTTAATTCGAGCGGCGTGCGTGTCACCGGCTGGAAAACGATCAGTAAGAAGAAATATTATTTCTCATCATCGGGCGTGATGCAGACCGGCAAGCAGGAGATCAGCAGCAGCTTTTACTATTTTGGCACGGATGGAGTGCTGGTCACTTCCGGCTGGGTAAATTCGAAATATTACGCGGGCAGCACTGGCGCATTTCTGACCGGTCTGCAGGCGATTGACGGCGAGATTTATTACTTTAGTAAGACGACTGCCAAAAAAGTCACCGGCAAGATGAAAACTGTCAGCGGATCTACCTATTATTTCTCATCGAGCAACGGCGCCGCGGTCCGCAGCCAGGAGGTAGAGGTCAGCGGAAAGTATTATTACTTCGGCGAAGACGGCAAGATGGTGACAAGCACCTATATCAATCAATATTATTACGGAAGCGACGGCGCGAGAGACGATAGCAAGACGCTCACGGCCGGATGGTACACGACCTCTGCCGGGACCTTTTACCGGAATAGTAAAGGCAAAAATGTCACCGGCTGGATGTATAAAACCAACACCGACACTGGCGTAAGGGATAAATATTACCTGGATCCGGACAATGACGGAGCCATGGTGACCGGTATCAAAACGATTGGAACGAAGAAATATTATTTCTACTCCAGCGGGGCGATGGCGAAATCTGTCACAATCGCGGTCGGCACGACCGAATACACCATCAACGCCAAAGGCGTGATTACGTCAGAATCCGGTATCACAGTCAGCGGCAGCTCCCAGGGAGCGAAGATTGCGGCATTTGCGATCCAGTATGTCGGCAATCCTTATGTATACGGCGGCACGAGCCTGACTAACGGCGCGGACTGCTCCGGATTTACCTACACGGTATTCGCGAACTTCAGCATCAAGCTTTTGCGCACCGCGCAGGAGCAGATGGTCGGCCCATCCTCTACGCAGATTAAAGCGGGGTACGCCGAAGGGACAGAGGTCGAGATCAGCCTTGACAGCCTGCAGCCGGGAGACCTGCTTTTCTATGGATCCGGCAGCTACGCGTCCCATGTGGCGATCTATATTGGCGACGGCAAGATCGTCCACGCCAGCAACTCGCAGGCTTATCCGGCCGGCGGAATCAAGATTTCGGATTACGATTACAACACACCGATCAAGGCTGTGAGGTACTGGTCATAGGATCACGGAAAGCAGCAGGACGTGAAAACAAATTCTCAGATCTGGTTGAGCATAAGGATAGAGTATAAGGATAGAAAAGAAGCAGCATGAGGGCTGCTTCTTTTTTGCGATTGTATGTATCTGTTTTTCTGTCTGCTGACGATTTTGGTCTGTGTGTTTTTTGCCTGCGGACGATTTTAGCCGGTGTATGGTTTATTGATTACAGACGATTTTAGCCTGTGTGTTTTTTGCCTGCCGCGGCATCTGCAGGCCTGCGGTTTTCGTCTGCTGCTGATTTCGGCCTGCTTATGGCCTTTCCTTGATTTATCAGTTGTATATCAGTCGTCTCCGAATTTGCGTTCCAGATAATCTTCAATCAGATCCGCATAGTCCTCAATTTCTTCGATCTGCGTATCCAGCTTGCGGTAGTGGCTTTTGGTAAGCTTTCCGGCTTTGTATTTGGCCTCGATTTTATCTTCCAGCGCGTCCAGCTTATCCTCGATGGCTTCCAGCTGAGCTTCAAACTCTTTGATCTGCTTGCGCAGCGCGGTAAAGCTTGTGGCTGCGGCCGTCTTTTTCATAGACGAGTAAACGGTTTTCAGCTCGCTTTTGTAAGAGGAAATTTTTTTCTTGTAAGTCTTGTAGGTGGTCGAGCTGCTGGAGCTTGCGGAAGCTTTTTTCACGGTGATCTTTATAGAAGCGCTGATGCTCGTTCCTTTGATCTTGACCTTGATCGTCGCGGTTCCGGCTCCTACAGCCTTGATTTCGGTGTCATCGTCATTTTTCTCCAACACCTTGATCACGGAAGTGTCACTGCTGGTCCAGACGATATTGCTGTCCTTTACTTTGGCTTTTGACGGGGTGATTTTGCTGTCCAGTTCCACGGTCTCTCCGACAGTCATGGAAGAGACGGAACCCTTGATGGAGATTTTCTCTGGCGAAACCGAGGCGGCTGAAGCGACGACTGCGCCTGAGAGCAGCATAGCGGCTGATAATAAGAGAGCGATGGTTCTTTTCCATAATTTCTTCATACTGAATTCCTCCTTTTTGTCTTTGATGTTTTTTGCGTTTTGCGCGATGTCTTCTGCTGCATGCTGGTGTAAGTTTTGATTACCGGCCACCCGGCGAGGGTTTATCCCGCACGAAGTGAGGGATGCCACCCGGCGAGGGTTAAAAACGTAGTGGCTGCAAGCTTTGTGCTCCCTGACATCTTTTTCAGGTGATATCTTTTGACCTTCTCATTGATATAATGCGTGGAAACTTTTATTTATTGCATGATAAAAATATTTTTTTGAAATAAGTCGACCGCAATCCCATTGACTTTAGACAATGGGTAGTTCACAATTTAGAAAAATTTCCAGAGAAAGGGAATTGCCTGTAATTGACAGCAGGAGAGCTGCCGAAAAAGAGACTTCTGGTGTGAATTTCGTGCTTATTCGGTGCCGTGCTCGTAGGAAGCGCGGTTGTACGTGTATTCCAGAATTTCTCCGGTAAGGACATCGATTTTGTAGTCATATTCATGGTCTTCGGTATAGAAATCCACATCGTAAAATTCCTGCCCGTCTTCATAGGCGGCTACGGTCGAGTAAAACACTATTGCGGACGGATCCACGCCGGCATGCTCCAGGGCGATTTCCAGTGCCCGTTCTTCGCCGATTCCGGAAACATTCTGGCTTTTTTCCAGTTCTTCCAGTTCGATGGCGAGCAGCTCGTCGTTTTTCCATTCGATCTCCCACTCCAGCAATTCTCCGGTGGTGGCGTTGATCTCGTATTCATATTTATAGGAGTCGATATAAAATTCCACTTCGTAGGTAACGACCCCGGTGTTGTAATCCATCGCTGTCTGAATATATTGGGCTTCCGCCTCGCTTTTATCACTGTAAGTAAAGACGAGCGCTTCCGCTTCCTCTGCTGTGAGATAGGCTTCGCTGCTGGCAGTCCCCTCGGAGGAAAGATCGGTCAGCGTATATTTCTGTGAGGTGATCAGAAGGTTGATTTCATTGATGGACATCTGCGCGATATCATCTGCGGTCAGGGTGGAGGTCTGAGAGGCCACTTCCAGGGCGAGTGTGGCCTTTCCTTCGGAAATCTGATATTTATTTACCAGAGCCGCCACATCAGCCGCCTCATTGGCGCTTGTGCCGCTGATCACCGTGCTGAGGACCGCGCCCTCTACGGTACTGTCGGAAAACGCGTACCGGGTGCTGCGCATCAGCTCAGACTGCAGTTCTTCGCCTGCTGTTTCATTTTTGCCGGAAATACTAAGGAGGACCGAGTTTTCCTGTTCGGTCAGATAGCCGTTTTGCAGCATGGCGCCGATCAGCGCGTTGACAGCGACGGTTACATCGGTGCCCTTCAGATCCATGCCCTCCAGAATCTGTTCGCCATCCTCGTTCAGGGCAGCAGCGGAGAGCACCCGGTTTCTGGAGTTCAGTTCCAGAGAAACGCTGGGATTTACATCCACGGTGACGACAGCTTCTGGCAGAAAGAAAGCGGAATTAGCCAGCCACAGGCAGAATACAGCGGCGGCCGCGGCCGGGGCGGCGATAGCGACAGTCTTTCTGATCCTGCTCGCTGAACGCGAATAAGCGCGGCTGTTTTCTGAGCGGACAGTCTGAGCCCTGGAAATCTGGTTGTTTTCTGAGTGGATATTCTGGGGGCCGGCGGCCGGAGCTTCATCAAAAACGCATTTTTTTCGCAGAGCATCATAAGTGTCCGGCGTTGTTTTCCTGAGGAGGTCGGCAAATTCTTGTTCCTGTTTACTGATCATTGTGATTCTCCTCCTATGATTTTTCTGAGCTTTGCCAGCGCTCTGCGGTGTTTCGAGAGCACCGTGGACAGTTTCAGATCCAACAGCTGAGCAATTTCCCGATGACGCAGATCGCCAAGACTGTGCAGGACGACGATCTGATATTCTTCATCGCCCAGCGATTTCAGGGCCGCCTCCAGCACCAGCTTTTCCTCCGGGCGCAGGCCGGGCTGCTCTTCAATCCAGTGCTCCAGCTCATCTATGGAAACCTCCCCTCGCCTTTTCTGGCTCCGCAGCTTCATCAGGCAGTGGTTGCGGGTAATCGTGAAAATCCAGGACATGGGCTTTCCGCCAGGGACATACTGGATGGATGCGTGATAAATGGACAAATAAGTATCCTGCATCGCGTCTTCCGCGTCCTGCGGATGCTTTAAAATGGACATGGCAAAGCTGTAGACGGCGCTTTTCGTCTCTTCATATAGAGTATGAAAAGCGGTCTCGTCTTTTTGCGCGATCCGTTCAATTAACTCATCCAGTTCAGGCACGATTTTCCCCTGCCTTTCTTTTTCTGATCGATCCTGCGCGGAATGTTCCGCGATGTCGGGTTTCTTCCTGATTTTATAATGTACAGGGGCGTTTTCCCTTCACTGATAAAATGCCGGAAAGTTTGATTTTATTGCGTATTGATGAAAAAAGATTATCACAAATGACATTGGTATTCAAGACAGTACTTCGCGCTCGCTGTTACAGGTCACACTTTGACCAAATTTACGTTATTTCTGCCTCTGCATGTGTGACCTGCGTTCACGACAAGGTACGTATGAAAACGTATCTTCAGCAAGGAAAACCGGAAGTTTTACAGCAGCCGGAATACCTGCTCGACGGCGCGGACCATATTTTCTTTTGCGTTATGCGGATTCATTGCTTCTTCCAGAGTGCACACGTCCCGGAGAATGGGGAAAAACGCGTCGATCCCAGCCTCGTTGCAGGCTTCCGCGCCCGGCGCGACGCTTCCGGCAAAAGCGATTACCCTGACTCCGTATTTCTTGCCCAGACGTGCCGCGCCGATGGGAGCTTTCCCCATGGCGGTCTGGTGATCCAGGCGTCCTTCTCCTGTAATAAGTACATCGGCGTCCATCAATTCTTTTTCCAGTCCGACAGTATTCAGGATCAGATCAACACCTGGCGTCAGCTCGGCGTTCAGAAAGCGCAGGAACGCGAATCCCAGCCCTCCGGCCGCGCCGGCACCAGGCGTTTCCGCGAGATTCGATAATTCACGGTTTTCTGAAAATATGCTGCCTTTTGGGAGAGCTGTGAATGAGCGCGTTTTATCCGCGCCGCATTCTGCCAGAGATGCGGATACGCGCGTTTCATCCGTGCCGCTTTCCGACAGAGAAGCGGATACGTGCGTTTCATCCGCGCCGCATTCCGACAGAGAAGCGGATACGCGCGTTTCATTCGTGCCGCATTCCGTCAGAGATGTGGATGCCCATATTTTACCCGCACAGCCTTTTTCAGGGAAATTTATGGGGCGCGCTGAGGTAACTGCCCGCGCGTAATTTGCCATACCGCGGTCGAGCGGCTCCAGCATATCTTCTGTGACACCTTTCTGGGGGCCGTAGATGTAAGTGGCGCCCATCGGCCCGCAAAGCGGATTGGTTACATCACAGGCTACGCGGAAGCGGCATTCCTTCAGGCGTGGATCGGCATTTTCCTCAGAAAAGGACACTATTTTCGCAAGAGCCTGTCCGCCTTCTCCGACATCCTGGCCATTTTGATCGAGAAATTCATAGCCGAGTGCTTTCAACATGCCGATGCCGCCGTCGTTTGTGGCGCTTCCGCCAATGCCAATGATAAAATTCCGGCATCCATGTTCAATGGCGTGGAGAATCATTTCACCGACTCCGCGGGTGGTGGCTTTCATGGGATCCCGCAGCGGCTCCAGCGTAATTCCGGCAGCGGAAGCCATCTCCATCACGGCAGTCTGTTCCCTGCGCAGATAGCCGTAATGACAATTCACGGGGTTCCCAAAGGGTCCGGTGACACACAGCGAAACGCGTTCCCCGCTCATTCCTTCGATCAAAGCGTCTGTGGTGCCTTCTCCTCCGTCGGCCAGTGGTTTAATGACCACTTCCGCGTCCGGCTTTGCCCTTAAAATCCCTTTCCTTATGGCTTCTCCCGCTTCCATGGAGGAGAGGCTTCCCTTTAGTGAATCAATCGCGATAACAGCTTTCATAAAATGGTGTCCTCCTGCTTTTCCTGTGGCGCGTCTGTGTTTTCGAGTGCATATGAACTTGACGGAGCATATGAATTTGCCGGCGTACATGAATTTGTCGGCGTATATGAATTTGTCGGCGTACATGAGTTTGCCGGAGCATATATATGTGTGCCGACGTATTTGTGTGCGTTTGCCGAATATAGTTTTATGACGATTATAGCACAGTTCCCGGCCGCAAATGGCGTAAAAATGGCGTAATAACCGGAAAATTATTGTTCATGCAGAAAGAAAAGGAATGCCCGGATGCCCGAAAAACCGCATAGATTCAATGTTTCCGGAAAAAAGGGAAAAAATATTTAAAAAATTAGCACTCACCTCTTGACAGTGCTAACAATATGTGTTATAACACAGATAGAACAAAGGAAGGAAAGCGGGAATTAAGAATAGCGTGAAACGCTGGCGCCGCAGTGATCGGCACAAGATGCAGCGATAAGCATTTGCAGAGCCGCAGCGGCCTCCAGAAACTTCCGGTTCCAGGACGAATAACAGCCAGCTAACTGGCAATCATAAATGAAAAAGGAGAGATGACATATGTTGAGACCAAGTATTTACAGAGAAGATTTATGGGATGACTTTTTTGATGATTTCTTTCATGAACCAGTATTCCACGGAAATGCCTCCAGAGGACAGGCTGATCTGATGAGGACAGACGTAAAAGAGAACGAGAGCGCTTATGAGCTTACGATGAACCTCCCGGGTGTGAAGAAAGAGGACGTAAAGGCAAAGCTGAAAGACGGCTACCTGACCATCCAGGCCACTACCGATTCTTCCAATGACCAGAAGGATGACGGCGGTAAGTATGTGCGCCGCGAGCGATTCAGCGGCACCTACAGCAGGAGCTTTTACGTAGGGGAAACGGTGAAGCAGGAAGACATCAAGGCGAAATTCGAAAACGGCACCCTGATCCTGACCGTGCCGAAGAAAGTACAGCAGCCAGTGGTCGAGGAAAATAAATATATCGCTATTGAGTGATGCTTTTCGTGATTCCGTCCATGTTTTACGCAAAAAAGCGGCCGGCTGTCGGGCGAGGCCAGCGAGGCAGGTCGGTCAACGATTGGCGCGATGAATGATCCGTGCGGCAGGCTGGCCAACGAACGGCGTGATGAAAGATCAGCGCGGTAGTCCGGCCAACGAACGGCGTGATGAAAGATCAGCGCGGTAGTCCGGCCAACGATCGGCGCGACGAAAGATCAACGCGGCAGGTTCGGCCAACGATCGGCGCGACGAAAGATTAACGCGGCAGGTTCGGCTGACAGACCAGTGTAGAGAATATCAGTGCGGCAGGACATGGGCGTTGCTTATAGATCATTAAAATAAGAAGTAAGACATAAACCAGCGGCGCGCTCCCCAATAGGGAACGCGCCGTTTGGCTTTAGTCTGCTTTTTTGACTCCTGCGGCAGTATTGATTTCTTAACGATATTACAAACCACAGTGCTCCGCAAGGAAAAGATCTGGGATATTGAAATAAGCCGGCCGCATATTCCACTGGCTTTAGACAACAGGCAGCGGCAATGGGCTGTTCACCTTATGGGCGTTTCACCTCATGAGCCAGCGCTAAAGAATAAAAACTTTTCGCAATAAAAATACTTGTATTTTCCCACA
>JAJBVD010000052.1 GCA_020859985.1 Clostridiales bacterium | reverse complement strand
ATACATTTCTGGTGGTCTCCGCCACTACGATTCCTACAGTAGATTTACGCCGTCATCTTTCCCCTTTTACTTGACTTTGCTGTCGAATAAGAATAGAATTATTAACTGCGAAAGATTGTAAAAGGGGAGCTGGTATGGCACAGGGAAGACGCAGACGCAAGCGGCGAAGATCCGAGCTTGCGTTTGTTTTAAAGCTGATTATTACAGTCGCCCTCGTTATTTTTGTATTTGAGGGGCGGCTGATTTATACGTTATTTACCTTTGACTCTTCAGGAAACCATGTAGCTGTGGAGACAGAGGGGGAAGCAGAGACGGAACAGAGGGAGACGGAAGTGACCGCAAGCGTTTCGGGTGACGCTATCTATCTGGCCGGTCTTGCGGATGCAGGATATTCTTCTTATGAGACCGAAGCGGCAACGGAACCACTGACGGAGCATGATACTGTATCCAATCCGGACAGTACTGCGATTGTCCGGGAGCAGGAAGAACCGATGGATGATTCTTATTTTTCAGATGCTGCTTTTATTGGGGATTCCAGAATGGAGGGATTTCGAAATACCTCCGGTATCAAGCAGGGGACTTTCTTTACGAGTGTCGGTATGTCGCTTAGTTCTATGACGTCAAAGGAAATCATTTCAGATGGAGAGGATATGATTACTGTGGCGGCGGCGCTTTCCGGTGGTACATACGGTAAGATTTACATTATGCTTGGTGCGAATGACCTTGGCGAGTATAGCTGGAGTGAGTTTAAATCCGGATTCAAAGCGGTGACGAAGCGTTTTCTGGAAATTCAGCCGGATGCAATCCTTTATGTCTGCAGCTGTATTTATGTAGAAGAGGATAAGGTTGATACCGGAGACTATATAAATAACGATAATGTAGATAGTCTGAATGCTGTTCTGCTCGAAGTGTGTGAGGAAGAGGGATATTATTATCTGGATCTCAATGAGGTGCTTTCGGACGGATATGGTTCCCTGATCGAAGATGCGTCCACCGATGGCGTACATCTTTCGACGGAATACTGTAAAGTGATGCTTGAGTACCTGAAGACACATTATGTGAGCGATGCATCCGGCGATGAGGATAATACTGACAGTGCGGATGAAGATGAGATTCAATAGATATTATTTTAGATAAAGAAAAAAGGCAGAATAAAGATAAGGGGAGAAACTATGAAAAAAGGGATTGGAATACTTTGCGCGGCTGCGGCGGCAATTATGCTGACTGCCTGCGGCTCAAAGCAGGAAGAGACAGTATCCATTGAGATTGAGAGTCTGGCAGAGGAGCTGCTGGAGACAGTTACTTCAGACAGCCTGAGTGAGACGGCCTCATCGCTGATTCCGTCCATTTATTATCTGGATGAGGATGCAGTGGTATCCGCTGTCGCCTATGCAAGCTCTGGGGCTACTTCCTGCGAGATTGCAGTGATTGAGAGTGCGGACACAGAGGATGCGGCTGCCGCAGAGGAAAAGCTTCAGACACGCGTGGACAACCAGACGGAGCTTTATGCCACGTACAACGAGAGTGAGGCGGACAGGCTGGATACAGCCATCATTAAAAGCACTGGTGTGTATACAGTACTTTGTGTTTGCGACGATACGGATGCTGCAGAGAAGATACTGGATTCCTACGGGTTCTGATTGCGGGAGGATATGAAGCATGGTCTTTAGCAGTCTGCTTTTTCTGTTCCGGTTTCTTCCGGCAGTGCTGCTCTGTTATTATCTTGTGCCGCGCCCACTGCGTAATTTTGTTTTGTTTCTATTCAGCATGATTTTCTATGCCTGGGGCGAGCCTGTCTATATCCTGCTGATGATCGTGTCTATTCTTGTATCTTATGCCGGCGGGATTGCAGTGGACGCTATGAAGCGCGCGGATCGTCCTGCAGCTGCAAGAAATGTGTTGATCCTGTCGTTGGCGGCCAGCCTTTCCCTGCTGGCCTTTTTTAAGTATGCGGATTTTGTGATCGGGACAGCCAATGCCCTTACCGGCGCAGGGCTTGACCTTCTGAATCTGGCACTGCCGATCGGCATTTCCTTTTATACGTTCCAGACGATGTCCTATACGATTGACGTTTACAGAGGGGATGCGCAGGTACAGAAGAATCTGATTTCCTACGGAGCCTATGTTGTGATGTTTCCGCAGCTGATCGCCGGACCGATTGTCCGCTATAAGACAATCGATGAAGAATTGCGCTCAAGACATGAGAGTACAGAGGAATTTGCTCTGGGTGCGCAGCGTTTTCTGATTGGTCTCGGGAAAAAGGTTCTTTTGGCGAATACGGCCGGTGAGCTCTGGGAGACGGTGAGCGCGATGACGGTCACGGATATGCCGGTTCTGACAGCCTGGCTGGGGCTTGTTGCATATACGATGCAGATTTATTTTGATTTTTCTGCGTACTCAGATATGGCGATCGGACTTGGACATATGTTTGGATTTTCGTTCCCTGAGAATTTTAATTATCCATATGTTTCCAAGAGCATTACAGAATTCTGGCGCAGATGGCACATTTCCTTAAGCACCTGGTTTCGGGAGTATGTCTATATTCCGCTTGGCGGCAACCGCGTGAGTACACGGCGGCATATTATGAACCTGATGATCGTCTGGCTGCTGACCGGCATCTGGCATGGAGCGAGCTGGAATTATGTCCTGTGGGGGCTCTACTATGGCGTGTTGCTCGTGATCGAAAAATATATTCTCGGCAGTCGTCTGAAAAGGCTTCCTTCTCTGCTGCAGCACCTGTATTGTATGCTGTTTGTAATGCTCGGCTGGAATCTGTTTGTATTTGGCAATCTCCCGGAAAGTGTGACGTATCTCCGGGCTCTGTTTGGAGGCTATGGAGCAGGGTTTTTGAATACAGAGACTATTTATCTGATTTCCAACAATTTAGTGCTTCTCATCTGTCTGATTCTGGGATGTACGAGGCTGCCGAAGAAGCTGGGGGATTTGTTTTGCGTCCGCTTTGCATCAAACAATGTAATAATGGCTGCGGCCAGAACAGTACTTCTTGCCGGAATATTTTTGCTGTCAGTGGCGTGGCTGGTTGACGCTTCCTACAACCCGTTTCTGTATTTCCGATTCTGATAGATGAATTGCAGAAGGAAACGACGAATGTCGTTTCCTATAAGTAATGGCGGGAAAATTGTGAATGGATTGAACGGTTAGATGATTGGAGCATACATGAATAAAAAACAGTCTTTCTGTATGACAATTTTATTTTGTGTTTTGATTTTTGGATTTGGCGCGGTTACTCTTATTACTCCGGATACAGATTATTCTGAGACGGAAAACCGTACGCTGGCGCAGATGCCCTCATTTTCCCTGGAAACGCTTCTGGATGGCAGCTTTGAGGCTGATTATGAAGAATATCTGACAGATCAGTTCGTATACCGGGATGGCTGGATCGCGCTGAAGACAGGCGTGGAGCGGGCTGCACTGCGCACACAGATCAATGATATTTATTTCGCCCAGGAGGATTATCTGATTGAGGCGCATACTGGTACGTTTACTGCGGATCAGGCGACGGAAAATATTGAGATCCTGTCACAGTTTGTCGGGAACTATGCAGACTGGTTCGGTGCGGGGCATATGACAGTGATGATCATTCCCAACGCGGTGGACATTCTCCGGGATAAGCTTCCCGCGTTTGCCAGCCCCTATGATGAAGAGGAATATCTTTCAGAAATAAAAGCTTCGGTTTCCGGGAGTACTGCAGCGGCGGACGGGACAGTCTGGTTCGACGCAGGAGAGGTTCTGCGAAAACACAGTGACGAAGAAATCTATTATCGGACTGATCATCACTGGACGACGCTCGGTGCGTTTTACGTCTATCAGGCCTGGGCCGAAGCCTGCGGATACGTGATTCCGGATCTGGATACATACGAGATTGAGACTGTGACAGAGGAATTCGAGGGAACCATTCAGTCGAAGCTTGGCATTCATACGGTGATGGATTCCATCAAACTGTTTCAGAATCCGGATATGCCGTCTTACACCGTAGAAAACGTCGGCACCGGTGAGAGTTCAGACAGTCTTTATGATTATGGGGCGCTCGAAACAAAGAGTAAATATGATATCTTTCTGGGTGGGAACAATGCTTTGACCAGAATTACGACCGATGCCGGAACCGGGCGGAAGCTCCTTTTGATCAAGGATTCCTACGCACACTGCTTTGTGCCGTTTATGCTCTCAGAATTTGACCAGATTGATGTGCTGGACATCCGCTATTACAATCAGGAGCTGAGTGCGCTGATCGAAGAAGAAGGGTATACGGATCTGCTGTTTTTGTATAACGCTTCCGGTTTTGCGGAGGATACTTCTCTGGCAAAGCTGCTGTATTAAAGGAGGAAATGCGAAAATGAATCTGATCGCGGCGGTAGACGCAAATTGGGGAATTGGCTACAAAGGAAAGCTTCTCGTCAGTATTCCGAAGGATATGAAGCTTTTTCAGGAGATGACGATGGGAAAAGTGGTTGTGATGGGGCGGAAGACGCTCGAAGGTCTTCCCGGAGGAATCCCTCTGGCCGGCAGAACAAATTTTGTACTGACATCCCGCACGGATTTTCGTATACGGAATGCAACAGTGGTCCATTCAGTAGAAGAGGCTCGAAAAGAACTTGAACACTACCGGGATGAGGATATTTTTGTGATCGGCGGGGAAAGCATTTACCGACAGTTTCTGCCATTTTGTTCTGTTGCACATATTACGAAGATTGATGAAAAATTTGAAGCAGACGCATTTTTTCCGAATCTGGATGAAAAATGTGACTGGAAGATTTCTGCGGACAGTGAGGAACAGACCTATTTTGATTTGGAATACCGCTTTTTGAAATACGAGAGGATACTGTCTGAATAACAGGAATCACAGTATCTTGTGGAAGGTTCATTTTCCGGACACAGTATCTTTGAAAACATGTTGTTTTTGTTACGAAATATTACAGAAATATTAAATCCTAGAATTATTTTGTTTAAGCTGTAGGAATAATCTAAAAATCGCGAAAATAAGGCAAGAATCGACATCCTATAATTTTATGAATGTTTTTCTTTCGAGAAAAATCTATGAAAAATTCACGTAAAACCAACATTTCGACAAAAAAATACGATAAAAAGTCGAAATTATCAATCAAATCAAGAAGCCTGTCGAACGAAAATATTACAAATTTGTGAAAAAAGTGTTGACATATAGAATGTATGAATATATAATGATTCTACGTGAAAGCGGCGAGTATAAACAATAAGGGGACAAACAATCCAATCAGGGGAGAAGGATTGAAATAAACCACAGGAGAGTTGTTTATATGCTGTTAGTAAACGGAGAAAGATCTTTGGATCGCCTTGCGAAACTCTGGCGTATCTTAAGAGCGATCACACTTTTGCTGCTGGGCGCCTTCCTGACTGGCTGTATTACATGGATGATTTCGGAGATGAATGTCGGGGGGCAGAACCGTGTATATGCGGTGAATGCTTCTTCAGAGGAAGGTACCGGTCAGGAGATTCAGGCCGGACTGATGGGCGTCGTGAATGCTGTGGCAAATATGGAACGCTACTCAGATGTGACGAGGGTGATCAGCGTGGCTGATTCAGAGGACGAAGTGCTGGCGGGAGCCAGTGGAGTAGACAGAAGAGCCGTACGAAGATCCACATTTCAGCAGGCGACTTCAAAGGCGCGGCAGCTGGGATATCTGGCACAACAGACAGTTCTGAATAATCAGATGTCATCTCTTGATTATTATACGCTGCTGCGGATTGTTGAAGCGGAAGCCACCGGCGAAGATATTATGAGCAAGATGATGGTGGCGGGTGTTGTATTGAATCGGACACAGGATTCCCGATTCCCTGACACAATCTATGAGGTTGTATATCAGGATTCGCAGTTTCAGCCGACCGTGGATGGCAGGATCAATTCCTGTACGGTGACGGATGAGACGGTAGAAGCAGTCGAACGTGTACTTGCAGGTGAGGATTATACACAGGGAGCACTGTTTTTTGTGGCGAGAGACGCCGCGGACACTTCAAAGCTTGACTGGTTTGATTCTAGCCTCGTCTGGTTGTTCGAATATGGCGGACATGACTTCTACACGTATCAAAACTGAAAAGAAACGGAAAAAGCTGTTGTATTTTTCATTGCAACAGCTTTTTTCATGTGCTATGATAGATACGTTCGCGAACTACGGGTGCCATTACAGCTTTGGCCTCCCGCAAGATTCCGCAATATTATCTTATAAAATAAAAGGAAGACAAACGAATGAACTTAATGTATAACAGTACAAGGAATAAAAGCGGTCAGGTGACGGCATCACAGGCAATTTTAAAGGGACTCGCTGAAGACGGCGGCCTGTTTGTGCCGGAGCGGATCCCGGCGCTGGACATATCGCCGGCATCTCTTGCTGATATGTCCTATCAGGAGACCGCATATGCTGTGATGAAGCTTTTTCTGACCGATTATACAGAGGAAGAACTGAAGACGTGCATTCAGAAAGCGTATGATGATAAGTTTGACACGAAAGAGATCGTTCCGCTTCGGGAGGCGGGGGGAATGTATTATCTGGAGCTTTTTCACGGCGCAACTATCGCTTTTAAGGATATGGCGCTCTCTATCCTTCCGTATTTGATGACGACTGCTGCTAAGAAAAATCATGAGGATCATGAGATCGTAATCCTGACGGCTACTTCAGGGGACACTGGAAAAGCCGCCCTTGCTGGCTTTGCGGATGTGCCGGGTACGCGGATTGTGGTGTTTTATCCGAAGAATGGGGTCAGCCCCGTGCAGGAAAAACAGATGGTGACCCAGAAGGGCAGTAATACCTGCGTGATCGGGATCCATGGAAATTTTGATGATGCGCAGACTGGTGTAAAGCAGTTGTTTTCTGATAAAGAGCTCGGAGAAGAGCTGCGAAGGGCAGGTTTTTGTTTTTCTTCAGCCAATTCCATCAATATCGGGCGTCTTGTTCCGCAGATTGTTTATTATGTGTATGCGTACGGGCGTCTTGTGAAGAATGGCAGGATTCAGGCAGGCGAACAGATGAATGTGGTCGTACCGACCGGCAATTTTGGCAACATCCTTGCTGCTTTTTATGCGAAAAATATGGGTCTCCCGATAGGGAAACTGATCTGTGCTTCGAATGAGAATAAGGTGCTCTATGATTTCTTCCAGACGGGCGCGTATGACCGGAATCGTGATTTCATACTGACTTCTTCGCCATCGATGGATATTTTGATTTCGAGCAATCTTGAACGCCTGATTTATCATGCTGCTGGAAATGATGCAGATAAGAATGCATCCCTGATGCGTGAGCTTTCAAAGACCGGTCGTTACACGGTAACAGAAGAGATGCGTATGGCCATGAGTGATTTCTCCGGTGGCTTCTCTACAGAAGAACAGACCTTTGCAGAGATTCGGCGTGTCAATGAGGAGAGCAGCTATGTGCTGGATACACATACGGCGGTGGCTTCGAGTGTATACTATAGAGTTTTTTCAAAAGACTGTGGTGACGTGCCGGCAGTGATCGCCTCTACTGCCAGCCCATATAAATTTGCCAGAAGTGTTATGTCGGCGATTGATCCAAAATATAAGGATATGGAAGACTTTGCCCTGATAGATGAGCTTCATACGTTGTCCGGGGTTCCGATTCCCCGTGCGATTGAGGAGATCCGGAACGCTCCGGTGCTTCATGACATCGTGATTGAGAAGGATGATATGAAAGCTGCCGTGAAGCGGTTCCTGATGAATGATAAATAATTTAAGGTAAGATACAGAATTCATTTATGATGGAATTTTGCCTGATTCAAGAGGCAATGGCTGTGAGATGCCTGAAAGGGGTGCAGAAAATGAATGATAATTCATTTTATATTATGATAGATTTTTTTGTGACAGCATGCGGGATTTATATTATTGCGCAGTATCTGTTTATGATAAGGACAAGAGAGCTCAGACAGAATATGCTGATTCCCAAAGAAATTTCCGTTAAGCATTGCAAGGATGTTGAGGGGTACATTAAGGCAATGGGCACCAAACAGCTTATATTCGGTCTTGCTGCTACAATCTGCGGCGCGATCAGTCTGGTACAGGATATGCTTGGGGATTACAATCTTTACATCTCCATGACGGCGATGGTGATCTTTCTGATCCTGTGTATCTGGTATGGACGTGCCTCCAAAAAGGCGATTGAGCGATTCTGGCAGGGAAACAACTAAGCCATTTCTTAAAGGGGAACTATGAGGGGAGATTCCCTGCGGGGAATGTGACAATTATGAGGGGAGATTCAGATGAACGATAAAAACGACAGAGCAATTAATTTTATACGATTCTTTTTTCTGGGGCTGGCGATTGCGCTTTTGATTCTATTGGGTGTGCTGGTTTTTAGTATTTACCGCAGCTCGACCAGACTGATTACCGATGCAGAGCTCGTTATTGTGGATGATACGGAAGCGGTTACGCAGGAGGAGACGGAAGAACAGACCGTGACAGAAGCCGAAACAGATGCCATGACAGAAGCCGTGACAGAAGCTGTGACCGTTTCTGCTATAGAATCGCAGACGGACGCGGCTTCATATGCGGATGTTGAAATACAGACGGAAGCAACACCCGACTTAACGTCGGAGGAAACCGTGGCTGATACGTCCGCAGTGCAGTCCGTGGAAGGTGATATTGTAGTGATAGAGGAAGAGACAACGGCCGCTGAAGATTCGTCCTCTGAATCCACTGGTGTTTATTCCACTTTAAATGCGGCCTGCAATTTCCGCAGCGAAGCGGGGTACGAGGACGACGATGGAAATGATACGACGATCGGTATTTATCAGGCGGGTACGCAGGTGGAAGTACTGGAGGCTGCCGGCGGCTGGACAAAGGTAAAGATCGATGGTGTGGTCGGCTATGTCGGGGCTCAGTTTGTCGGTGAGGCAGATACCGAGTAAAGGTACTGTTTCGCCTATTTACAGGCACGGTATGCTGGTACCTGCCGGATTTATTCTTATATTCTATAGAAAGTGGTGGGGATAAGTACCGATATGATACTTTCCGTTCAAAATATTACAAAGGCATTTGGCACAGATGTGATCGTCTCTGCTGCCTCCTTTCACATACAGGAGCATGAGAAAGCCGCAATCGTTGGCATTAACGGGGCTGGCAAGACGACGATTTTACGTATGATCGCCGGAGAACTACATCCCGATGAGGGGGTGATCTCGATATCCAAAGGGAAAACGCTGGGATATCTTACACAGCATCAGGATGTCAACAGTACGGCGTCGATTTATGAAGAACTTTTGTCAGTGAAGCGTGATCTTCTGGATATGGAACAGGAGCTTCGCAGGATGGAAGTGCAGATGAAGCAGCTGGCCTGGCAGGAGCCATCCCCGGATGATGCGCTGACTGCTTCAGACAGAGAGCTTTCGCAGTCGGAGTATACTCTTCTTATGGAGAGATACAACCGCGTTTCGACGGAGTTTGAGAATCGGAACGGTTATGCGGCGAAAAGCGAGATCATCGGTGTATTGAAGGGGCTTGGTTTTTCCGAGGAGGAATTTGACAAACAGATCTGTACACTTTCCGGTGGGCAGAAGACAAGGGTAGCGCTTGGAAAGCTGCTTTTGATGAAGCCGGACATCCTTCTTCTGGATGAGCCGACGAACCATCTGGATCTGAATTCCATTGCCTGGCTGGAAAATTATCTGATAAACTATGACAGTGCGGTCTTGATCGTTGCGCATGACCGTTATTTCCTGAATCGGGTGGTCACGAAGATCATTGAGCTGGATAATGGACGGGTAAGGACGTTTGACGGCGATTATACAGCATATGCACAGAAAAAAGCGCAGCTTCGAGAGACAGAATGGAAAGCTTATCTGAATCAGCAGCAGGAGATACGGCATCAGGAAGAGGTTATCCGTAAGCTGAAATCATTCAACCGGGAAAAGTCGATCAAGCGGGCGGAAAGTCGGATAAAGATGCTTGATAAGATGGATGTGCTGGAGAAGCCTTCAGAGGTCCGGGCGGACATGCATCTTCATTTTTCGCCTCAGACTATGAGCGGCAATGAAGTATTGAAGGTGGAACATCTTTCGAAAGCCTATCCTTCGAATCCACTTTTTTCGGATTTGGATTTTCTGATACGACGCGGTGAGCGTGTAGCTTTGATCGGGGACAATGGTACGGGAAAGACTACAATATTGAAGATTGTCAATGGTCTGGAACAGGCGGATGCCGGCAGGCTTACGATCGGAAGCCGTGTACAGATTGGGTATTACGATCAGGAACACCAGCAGCTGCATATGGATAAAACGCTTTTTGATGAGATCTCTGATGTCTATCCGGATATGACAGAGACTGGGATACGCAGTGTGCTTGCTTCTTTTTTGTTTACCGGCGATGATGTTTATAAGCGGGTTGGCGAGCTGAGCGGTGGAGAGCGTGGAAGGCTGGCTCTTGCAAGGCTGATGCTCTCCAAAGCAAATTTTCTGATTCTGGATGAGCCGACCAACCATTTGGATATTACCTCAAAGGAAATTCTTGAGGAAGCTCTTTCTAACTATACCGGAACTGTGTTTTATGTCTCTCATGACCGTTACTTTATCAATCAGACGGCCACGAGAATTTTGGAGTTGAAAAACCGGACATTGACACAGTATATAGGGAATTATGATTATTACCTTGAAAAGACGGAGGAGCTTTTGCAATCTGGAAGAGCTGCTTCGATATCAGGAATGGAACAGCCGCAGTCTACAGCCAAGGAAGACCGAGCCCGGCGCAAGGAAGAACAGGCGCAGAAAAGACGTCTTTTGAATGAGTTGAAGCGGACAGAGGAGCGGATTGCTGCTCTTGAGGAAAGGGATCGCGAGCTGGATGTACTTCTTTCACAGGAGAATGTGTTTACGGATGTGGAGCAATGCACCCGATTGACGCAGGAAAAAGCAGTCCTTGTGGAAGAACTTGAGCAGCTCTATGAGAAATGGGAAGAATTATCGGAACAGGAAGCGAGGAATCAAAGTGACGGAACATGAAATATCCAAGGCGGTGGTAAAAAGGCTGCCGCGGTATTACCGGTATCTGGGAGACCTTTTAAACGCAAAGGTGGAACGGATTTCATCGAATGAACTCAGTGATCTGATGAATGTGACTGCCTCCCAGATCCGACAGGATCTGAATAACTTTGGCGGCTTCGGTCAGCAGGGCTATGGTTACAACGTGAAATTTCTTTATAATGAGATCGGGAAAATTCTCGGTTTGGATAAAATCTACAATATGGTAATCGTTGGAGGCGGCCATTTAGGGCAGGCGCTTGCAAATTATGTCAAATTTGAAAAACGCGGGTTTTCTATCAAAGGCATTTTTGATATCAATCCTGATCTGGAAGGTAAGCTGGTTCGTGGGATTCCGATCCGTATGACGGAGGAAATGCCCGGTTTTCTGAAAGAAAATAACATACAGATAGCAGCGCTGACTCTTCCTAAAAGTGGTGCGGAGGTAGTGGCTCCGGTGCTTGTGGAGAATGGTGTGAAAGCTATCTGGAATTTTGCACATACAGATCTGCATGTGCCGGAGGATGTCGTTGTCGAGAATGTGCATCTTTCTGAAAGTCTGATGCAGCTTTCCTATGATTTAAATCATCGTAAGACAAAATGATAAAATGAAAGGGACTGTCGGAATGCAGTCTCTTTTCTGCATATGTGATTTGAAAAAGTGGGTTTTAAAACAGGGAGATGATAAGTATGGAATGGCTGCTCAATGCGGGTCAGATGAAAGCATTTGATGAGCGTACGATACGCGGGATCGGGATTCCGTCTGCTGTGCTGATGGAGCGCGCGGCTCTTTCCGTGACGGAAGAGATGGAAAATGCAAATCTTGATCTTTCGCGTGTGCTGGTGGTCTGTGGTTCCGGCAACAATGGAGGAGATGGCTTTGCCATTGCGCGTATTCTCGCCGGAAGTTCTTTTACTCAGAATCATGTCTCCGTACAGGGAGATGGAGCGCAGGGGCATGACATAAGCAGGCCACGGGTAACGATCGCTTTTGTCGGAAAAGAGTCATCTGTGACGGAAGAGACCGCTTTGCAGAGGAAAATCTGCGAAAATTTGGGCTTGAAAGTCAGCAGGTATTTTATGGATGATGAATATACTGTTATAGTAGACGCCATCTTTGGCATTGGCCTTTCCCGCCCGGTCGAGGGACATTATGCTGAGGTGATCCGCTGGATGAATGCACAGAGCGCAATGAAAGTGGCAGTCGACATTCCCTCTGGTATAAGTGCGGATGACGGCCGGATATATGGCGTCTGTGTGAAAGCGGATCTGACGGTGACTTTTGCATGTCGTAAGGTCGGACAGATACTTTATCCGGGTGCGTCTTATTGTGGCCGGATCATCTGTCGGGATATCGGGATTCCAGCAGATGAGTGGCTTGATAAACGAGGAAATACAGCCGTTGTATATACATATACGAAACGGGATTTAGCCCTGCTGCAGCACAGGGAAGCCTATTCCAATAAAAGTACATTTGGAAAGGTGCTTTTGATCGCTGGAAGTGAAGGTATGAGCGGCGCAGCTATTCTTGCGGCAAAAGGTGCATTCCGCAGTGGCTGTGGTATGGTGCGCATTTTTACACCGGAATGCAATCGCGCTATCCTTCAGACAGCACTGCCGGAAGCGATGGTCAGCTTCTGGAGTCCGGATGGATCGGAAGAAAATACGAAAAAACGGCTGGCGGATGCTTTACGCTGGGCAGATGTGATCGGAATCGGTCCGGGACTTGGGATGTCGCCAATGGCAGGTGTTTTGCTGGATTTCGTGCTGGAGCACTGCGGTAAGCCGCTTGTGATTGATGCTGACGGCCTGAACCTGCTTGCGAAGCGTCATAATCCTGTGAACTGCAGGAACGTCATTCTGACTCCGCATATTGGAGAAATGGCGCGTCTGACAGGTAAAGACCGGATGAAAATTGCATCTGAGCTGCTCCCATCTGTACAGGAATTTGCCGCCGCACAAGGTGTCGTCTGTGTGCTGAAGGATGCCCGGACGGCTGTTTCTGACGGGAATCAGGTATATCTTAATACTTCCGGTAATGATGGTATGGCCGTTGCCGGGAGCGGCGATGTACTTACCGGTGTGATCTGCGGCCTTCTTGCACAGCACCTTCCGTGTTGGACAGCGGCGACTCTTGGCGTTTATCTGCATGGTCTGGCAGGCGATCTGGCAAAAAAGGAGCTCGGCGCGCATGGAATGATGGCAGGCGATATTGCTGACCGGGTCGGCGCGGTTCTGCGTGGATGTGCCGGATGAATGATCCGTAACTGTGAAGGTACTGAACAGTTACGATATTTGATAAAAAATCAAAGATATATTAACAAGGGAGAGACAAATGAGTAAACACAATCGAATTACTGCGTACATTCATATGGACGCGATCAGACACAATTTTGAGGTGATGAGAAATAATATCCGGGATGATGTGCGTATGGTGGCTGTCATTAAGACGGATGGATATGGACATGGAGCAGTTCCGATTGCGCAGATGCTGGAACCGTATGAATATATCTGGGGATTTGCCGTAGCTGCGGTGCCGGAAGCCCGAGCGCTGCGGGAAGCGGGGATTACAAAGCCAATCCTTGTTCTTGGCTATACATTTACAGAAGACTATGCCTGGATGGCGCAGAATGGTGTTCGGCCTACGATTTTTACCGTGGAGATGGCTCGTGAATTTGCCCGTGAGTCAGCGTCTGCCGACCGTGGTACCACATCCTATCCGGTGCATCTCGCTGTGGACACCGGCATGTCGCGTATCGGCGTAGCAGTAAATGATGATGGCCTGCATACAGCGCATGCGATTGCTGCTACGGATTGCATCTATGTGGAAGGCGTTTTTACACATTTTGCGCGTGCGGATGAAAAAGATAAGAGCGCTGCAAGAGAACAGCTTGAGAAATTTACTTCGTTTTGTGACCGGTTAGAGGCTGCGGGTGTGAAAGGATTTTTGCGCCATTGCTCTAACAGTGCAGGAATTCTGGAACTGCCAGAAGCCAATATGGATATGGTACGCGCAGGCATTACCGTTTACGGAATTTATCCGTCGGACGAGATGGATCGCGAAACTAATCGCCTGGAGCCTGTGATGGAATTGAAATCTCATGTCGTTTATCGCAAAACAATACCTTCGGGGACGCCGGTCAGTTACGGAGGAACCTACGTGACAGAAAAGGAGACAGAGGTGGCGACAATTCCGGTTGGCTATGGAGACGGTTATCCGCGAAGTTTAAGCAGCAAAGGAAGCGTACTGATTCACGGGAGAAGGGCTCCTGTCATCGGGCGGGTCTGCATGGATCAGTTTATGGTGGACGTGACCGGGATGGATGTTCAGGTTCTTGATGAGGTGACGCTGATGGGGAAAGATGGAGAGGATGAGATCACGGTGGATGAGCTGGGCGCACTTTCCGGGCGTTTCCCATATGAGTTTGTCTGTGATATCGGGAAACGGGTTCCGCGGGTGTATTGCAATGCGGACGGGCGGGATGCGTAATTATTTCCGTATTTGTTACTGATTTTATTTCACACTGTTTTGGATCTGTATTTTCAAAAATGAATACAGATCTGAATATACAAAAGAAAATGGGAAATACTTGTGACTGTAAAGGATATCCGGCTGTCGCACAGAAGCCGCGTTTGCTTTACATACAAGTACTGTTTTGTATATTCTGCTCTGCTTCCATAGCAGGGCAAAAATGGGAGTGTGATTTTGTGAATATTCGCAGAGGGGATATCTATTACGCAGATTTAAGGCCTGTGGTCGGCTCTGAGCAGGGCGGGGTTCGTCCTGTGCTGATCATACAGAATGATGTGGGAAATCGCCACAGTCCGACCGTGATCTGCGCGGCAATTACTTCAAAGATGAACAAGGCAAAGCTTCCGACCCATGTTGAAATCGAAGCCGGGAGATACGATATTGTAAAGGATTCTGTAATTCTTCTGGAACAGCTGCGGACGATAGACAAGAAACGCCTGCGTGACAGAGTCTGCCATGTGGACTATGAGCTTCTGGAAAGGGTCGACAAAGCGCTGCAGGTAAGTCTGGAGCTGTATACATAAGAGGAACCTGCCGACAGCGGCACAATATGCTGACATTATGGGTGATAAAACGCAATATCTTGAAGCTTTGCGCGCTGATGAGCAATATCCTGTCTTGACGAACCATCTGGAAAATGGTATTCTATCCAGAGAAATTATCTAAAGGAGTACGATTGGATATGTCAGGACATTCAAAATTTGCGAATATTAAACACAAAAAAGAGAAAAATGACGCAGCGAAGGGGAAGATTTTCACCATTATCGGACGTGAGATCGCCGTAGCTGTAAAAGAAGGCGGATCAGATCCGGCAAACAACAGTCGTCTGCGCGATGTGATTGCAAAAGCCAAGGCGAACAATATGCCGAATGACACGATTGACCGCGGCATCAAGAAGGCAGCCGGAGAGATGGGGAATGTAAACTACGAATATGTGACTTATGAAGGCTATGGCCCGAGCGGGATTGCGATTATCGTGGAGGCGCTGACGGACAACAAGAACCGCACATTTTCGAATGTTCGCAACGCGTTTACCAAGGGAAGCGGCACGATTGGCACACAGGGCTGCGTTTCCTATATGTTTGATAAAAAAGGTCAGATCATTATTGACCGTGAAGAGTGTGAGATGGATGCGGACGATCTGATGATGACGGCGCTGGACGCCGGAGCAGAGGATTTTGCCGAGGAAGAAGACAGCTTTGAGATTCTCACCGATCCGGATGATTTCAGTACAGTACGTCAGGCGTTGGAGGATCAGGGTATTCCCATGGCGTCCGCGGAGGTTACGATGATCCCGCAGACCTATGTTGCTCTGACGGATGAGACGGATATCCGGCAGCTGAACCGTACGCTGGATCTGCTTGATGACGATGACGATGTACAGGCTGTCTACACGAATCTGGAAGAGTAGATACTTGTGTGGGCATAAAGCTTTCTTTTTGTGCCTGAAGATCAATGATAGAATACGTTCTGGAAGAAGGATAAAAGATGAATTTTTATCAGACCGCGCTGGAAGGAATTCCAAAGCTGCTCGACTGCTGCGATGGCCGCGTGATGGACTATTTTCAGAAGAAAAATTACACGGATTCCTTTCAACGGATGTATCAGGAACATCTTGCCACCTTTGACGCGGTGGAAAAGGGCTATGAGGAAGCAAAAGATAAGGAGCAGTTTCTCACTGATATGGCGGATGCCTTAAGTGCGTATGCTGCGGAACAGCTTGAAGAATGCAAGCGCAAAAACAAGAAGGAGCAGCTTCAGATGGATCTGAACCTGACGATGGCAGTGTTCGTGCTTCCGATGGTTCTGGAGTTTCACGGAGAGTGCTCAAAGCCTTTTTCGGAAGAAATTATCGCATCCTGGAAACGACGTTTCCCCAAGTCCAATTTAAATGCGGCTCCCTATACTTCCATAGAAGAAGGGTTTCACAAGACCTGGTGCTACATCACGACCGCTGTCTGCCGGACATTCGGCAAGCCGGACGATTGTTACGAGCTGACGCTTTTGCGCGATTACCGTGATACCTATCTTGCAGAAAGTCCGGGAGGGGAAGAACTTATATCGACCTATTATGATGTAGCTCCGAGTATTGTAAAGCACATTGATCAGCAGCCGGATTCTGCAAAGATTTATCGTGATATCTGGGATGAGTGGCTTTCTCCCTGCATTTCCATGATCGAATCGGATCAGAAAGAAGAATGCCGGGAACATTATATTGACATGGTACATACGCTGCAGGCCAGATATTTCCGGCAGTAAAGCCAGGGACAGGATTTCAGGAAACTTTGGCGGATGGATGATTTATTTGTACGGTTGATCATGTCTGATTGTAGAGAATTACATAGTGTAAAGAGAGAAAACCGGGGCGTAATTGCTTCGGTTTTTTGTGTGCAGTTCTGCGTATTTTTTTCTTAACATGAGGGGATTCTATGAAATATGGAGAAAAGATATTCCGATATGAAAAGTGGTAAGCTTCAGAAATAAATCGAAGCCAGCAAATTCAGGAGGATGTTATGAATACAATGTTGCAGAAAAATTGTGCCGGCGAGGCAGCAAGTTGTTTTACAATGCAATTGGAGCAGGAAATAGAAAAGGAAAGGCAGGAAAAGAATTCTGCCGAAGAGAAGAAATCTGAGGAGAACGTTGATCGGGAAAAAGAACAACGGGAAGCCATACACGACACCGGAGAACTGACGCTGCACGGGCGAATTCATTTGCTGACTGTGATCGGCGAAATCGAGGGGCATGATTGCCTCCCTAATAATTCAAAAACCACAAAATATGAACACGTATTGCCAAAGCTGGCAGCGATCGAGGACAGTCCGGATATCGACGGACTGCTGATCCTGTTGAATACAGTAGGCGGTGATGTGGAAGCAGGGCTGGCGATTGCCGAGATGATCGCGTCTCTTAGCAAGCCGACCGTGTCACTGGTGCTGGGCGGCAGTCATTCCATCGGTGTGCCGATCGCTGTTTCCACGGATTATTCCTTTATCGTCAAAACTGGTACGATGGTCATTCATCCGGTGCGCATGAGCGGCACTGTGATCGGCGCGCCGCAAACCTACGATTATTTTAAGCAGATGCAGGACCGTATTCTTGGATTTATCAGTGAACATTCTCATGCCAACAGAGAGCGGCTGGAGGAACTGATGCTGGATACCGGGATTCTCACAAAGGATCTCGGGACAATCCTTGTGGGAGAGGAGGCTGTCCGGGAAGGCCTGATCAATGAGGTCGGCGGGATCGGGGAAGCATTTCAAAAGCTATATGAACTGATAAGGAACTGAAAAGAATCCCAGAATGAGTTTACAGACAGAAAAAAATCTGATTCAGAATTTTTATTTAAAATTTTACACTTGGAATTTACGTTTGGAATTTACGTTTCAAAAAAATCTTGTATCACTGTAAATTCTCTGATATAATAAATCCAAATGTGTGTTTGGCTGGATAGGGGAGTGAGGATACTCCCCCTATCCGATTCCTATTGATCATTTGGAGGCAGTTATGACAGTTATACAGTCAATTTTTCTTGGTATTGTACAGGGGTTGACGGAGTTCCTTCCGGTCAGCAGCTCCGGTCATCTAGCAATTCTGGAGAATCTTTTTCATATTGAGACAGACGGCGGCATGTTATTTGATATCATGCTGCATATTGGAACGCTTGTCGCGGTGTTTATCGTTTACCGTAAGGATATCTGGAAAATGATCTGCGAGGCGGTCTTTATGTTTGGCGATATCTGCTGCAACTTAAGAATTCTCGTCTTAAATAAAATACATAAGACCTCATTGAAGTATAAGAGAGTGGTGCACAATAGTTATCGAAAATTCGTAGTGCTGATTCTGGTATCAACGTTTCCGACCGCTGTCATTGGTTACCTTGGAGAAAAGCTGATCTCCGATGCGAGCGATACGCTTTTGATTCCGGGAATCTGTCTGCTGATCACGGCTGTGCTGCTTCTGATGGCGGATACGGTGCAGGAGGGGAAGAAGCTTCCGCGTGAGACCAGCTATAAGAATGCTTTGGTAATCGGATGCGCACAGGGGTGTGCGACTCTGCCAGGCTTGTCGCGTTCCGGCACCACAATCGCAGCGTGCCTGCTGTGCGGGATGGATCGTCGTTTTGCCGTGAAATATTCCTTTATTCTCTCGATTCCGGCGATTTTAGGGGCGGCTGTGCTTGAAATTAAGGATGTGATCGCAGAACCGATTGAGATGGGACAGGTGGGTATCTATGCAATTGGTATGGTATTTTCAGCCGTGGTCGGTTATATCTGTATTAAGACCATGCTGGTAGTGGTCCGCAAAAAGAAGTTTGCCTATTTTTCCGTGTATTGTACGCTTGTCGGACTGCTGGCAATAGCGGGGCACTTTTTCCTGTGATTTTTAAGCTGATTGAGGCCGAGATTCGGGAAAATAAGGACTCTCTGGCTATTGTAAAACGCTGGTAAATCCGCGGAAGGGGCGGAAATGCCGTGCGCATTTTAGAAAGGGGAGTATTCGTTTGGCAACATCCAACACAACAAAGAAAAAAACGTCCGCAGGCTCGAAAAAGCCTGCGGCTTCCGCAAAAAAGGCGACTGCATCAGGCAGCCGGAAGACTGGTTCATCCTCGGCTTCAGGCAATAAAAAGACAAGTGCATCATCTTCAACCGGTCGCAGAAAAGCGTCTTCGAATTCAAGCAGTTCTGTTACACGAAACGTACAGGCGGAGCCGATAAGGGAGCCGGAGGGGATGAACCCGACGCTTGCCAAAGAAGCGCTGCTGTGGCTGGCTCTTGCTATCTGTCTGTTTATTTTCATCAGTTTTTTCGGAATCGGCGGCTATATTGGTACGGTCATTTCGGACATCTGCTTTGGAATTTTTGGCATATCTGCCTATATTTTTCCATTCCTTATGTTTCTGGCTGCTGCTTTCCTGATTTCTAACCGTGGGAGTCGTCTCGCCGGAGAAAAATTTGGCGCCTGCCTGCTGCTGTATTTCTGTATTTGCTGTTTTGCTGCTCTGATAGAGGGACAATATACGGATGCTTTAGATATTGGCAGACTTTATGCACGCTGCGCTTCCATGAAGCAGGGCGGCGGTGTGATCGGTGGGATGCTCTGTCATTTACTTGGGCCGGCGCTTGGACCGATTGGCACAGGTGTGCTGCTCGTTGTGCTCGCCCTGATTGCGATGGTCCTTATTACGCAGAAGTCACTTCTTCGCGGTGTAAAAAAGCAGGGAGACCGGGTATATCATTCTGCGAAGGAATCTTCCGAGCGACGCAGGGAAGAACGTCGGCAAAGAGAAGAGTGGCAACGCTTTGAGAAAATGAGCGAACACCCGGATTCTGAGAGCTTTTCGGATGATCTGGGGTATGTGGATTCGAATACAACATTTCAGCAAATGCCGCAGCATGCCGGTGTGGAATACACAACGGCTGCAGCGTCTGACCGGGCAATGAAAAAAACGAAAAATCGTCAGCTGGATGTCTCAGTTATGTTTTCTGCGCAGCCTGAGACAAGGAGAAAACATCGTCATGCCAGCGGCGTAACTATGAATACAAAGATTACCGGAGAATCGGCTCATGTTGGGGCGGATGTGCATGAGATTTTGCCAAAAGCATATGATCCCGCAAATGCTCCTGCGGAACTGGCGGACGAATCAGGATATATTAATCTGGAAGAAGCGCGCCCTGAACAGCTGCATATTTCAGCTGAATCAAAGCGGGATGCTGTTTCCAATGTCATTCACGGCAATGACTCTGGAAATGCGCCTGTGTTTGAACAGTATCCGGATATGGATGCTTTGCATATTGAAGGTGTAGGTCTGGAAGAGCCAGAGAATTCTGAGGCAGTGAAAGCAAAAAATGATGCCGGAGCGTTTCAGAGTGATGTAAAGCAAATTCGGTCGGATATATCATCAGAAGATAACAGTCGGGACTCCGCCAGTGCGAAGATGAAAGATGTACGGTCAGATGATCTTTCGTATGCAAGCGGGTATTCGGATGAGTATTCGAATCATCAACAGGATTCTGAGGCAAGCCCGGATACGCAGGAAACAGCCGAATCAGAGCAATCAGCCGGGCCTGGCTCCAGTCAGGAACCTGCCAGCGGCAAGTTTAAACGCAACCCGCGCTCTTCCGAGCAGGAGATTGCGGACGGTATTGCTTCTGTGGAAGCGGAGGCAGCGGCGATCGAGGCCGCAAAACCTCCCCGCCCGGAATATGTATTCCCACCGTTAGATCTTTTGCATAAGGGCGAGAATAAGACGAAAAAAGGGCAGGAACAGGAGATCCGACAGACTGCCGCGAAGCTTCAGCAGACGCTGAACAGCTTTGGCGTACATGTGACGGTGACGAATGTGAGCTGCGGACCGAGCGTGACCCGCTACGAACTTCTGCCGGAGCAGGGAGTCAAGGTTAGCCGAATTGTTTCGCTGGCAGATGATATCAAGCTGAATCTGGCGGCTGCGGATATCCGTATCGAAGCGCCGATTCCCGGAAAATCTGCGGTAGGTATCGAGGTGCCGAATTCGGAGAACAGTGCGGTGCCGCTTCGTGATTTGCTGGAGTCTGATGAATTCCGCAACCATAAATCAAAACTTGCCTTTGCAACCGGCAAGGATCTCGGCGGTAAGGTGGTTGTATCTGATATCGCGAAAATGCCGCATTTATTGATTGCAGGCGCAACCGGGTCAGGTAAGTCAGTCTGCATCAATACGATCATCATGAGCATCCTTTACAAGGCGAAGCCGGATGAAGTAAAGCTGATCATGATCGACCCAAAGGTTGTGGAATTGAGTGTCTATAACGGGATTCCACACTTGTTTATTCCGGTCGTGACGGATCCGAAGAAGGCGGCGGGAGCGTTGAACTGGGGCGTTGCAGAGATGACCGACCGGTACGCGAAATTTGCTGAAGTGGGTGTCCGCGACCTGAAAGGTTACAATCAGAAAATAGATGCACTGAAGGATGTTGATGATCCGAACAAGCCGGAGAAGCTGCCGCAGATCGTTATCATTGTTGATGAGCTGGCTGACCTGATGATGGTTGCTCCGGGTGAGGTTGAGGATTCTATCTGCCGTCTGGCTCAGCTCGCTCGTGCGGCCGGCATTCACCTGATCATCGCGACGCAGCGGCCTTCGGTCAATGTTATCACAGGTCTGATCAAGGCGAATATGCCATCGAGAATCGCGTTTTCAGTTTCTTCCGGCGTGGATTCCCGTACGATCATCGATATGTACGGCGCGGAAAAGCTGCTTGGCAAGGGCGATATGCTCTTTTACCCGCAGGGCTATCAGAAGCCGGCGCGTGTGCAGGGGGCTTTTGTTACAGATGAGGAGGTCTCTGATGTCGTTGATTTCCTGAAAAACAGCAACAGCGGCTTTACCTACGATCCGGATATGGAGCAGAAGATAGCGAAGGCGCAGCAGGCGTCGGCGGCAGCAAAGGGTGCGACGGATACGGATGAGCTGTTTGCTGATGCAGGTAAGTTTATTATAGAAAAGGATAAAGCGTCGATTGGCATGCTTCAGAGAGTATTTAAGATCGGCTTTAACCGTGCAGCGCGCATTATGGATCAGCTCTCTGATGCCGGAGTGGTTGGGCCGGAGGAAGGCACCAAGCCCCGTAAGATTCTGATGTCGCAGGAGCAGTTTGAGAATTATCTGGAAGAAAACTAGCTCAATCGGCTGAACTGTATTTCCTGATATCCAGAAAATAAACGCTTTTTCCGGATATGGGAGTCTTTCTGCCAGAAATTTGCCGCAAAAAAGGATTGAATTCTCTACATCTTTGATTTATACTTAATGCAATGTGATTTTGTGGATGCATTTGTTTTATCATACCAGATGTACCACTTTTTACTGATCGGGGTGCATCAGGATGCCTTTCGGTCGGAAAAGAAACCTCAGGAGGTAGGATATGTACAAAATTTTAAAAGCTGGAAAGCTTGCGGACAACATCTACGAGATGGTTGTGGACGCGCCGCGTGTGGCAAGACGTTGTCTGCCGGGACAGTTCATCATCGCGAAAGCGGATGAAGTAGGTGAGCGTATTCCGCTTACGATCTGCGATTATGACAGAGAAGCGGGCACGATCACGATCGTGTTTATGCCGATCGGTGTTTCTACGGAGAAGTTTGCTTCCCTGAAAGCAGGTGATTCTTTCCATGATTTCGTGGGCCCTCTGGGACAGCCTTCCGATCTGTGTCTGGAGAGCGAGCTGGAAGAGACGAAGAAGAAAAAAATTCTGTTTGTGGCCGGCGGTGTCGGTACGGCTCCGGTGTATCCGCAGGCAAAATGGCTGCATGAGCATGGCGTAGGCTGCGACGTGATCATCGGCGCGAAGACGAAGAATCTTGTGATCATGGAAGACAAGTTCAAGTCTGTCTGTGACAACCTTTACATAACGACTGACGACGGTTCCTACGGAAGAAGCGGTATGGTGACCAAGGTGATCGAGGACCTGATCGAGCATGAAGGCAAGACGTATGATCACTGCGTATCCATCGGACCGATGATCATGATGAAGTTCTGCTGCCTGACAACAAAGAAGTACAATCTGAAGACGGTTGTCAGTATGAACCCGATCATGGTAGACGGTACCGGTATGTGCGGAGCCTGTCGTATCCTTGTAGGCGATGAAGTGAAGTTCGCCTGCGTAGATGGTCCTGAGTTTGACGGACATCTGGTAGACTTTGACGCGGCCATGAAACGCCAGACCCTCTACAAGACTGAGGAAGGCCGGGCGCTTTTGAAACTGCGTGAGGGAGATACGCATCACGGCGGATGCGGGAATTGCGGAGGTGACAAATAATGGCAGCAGCAGGACTTAACAAGGTTCCGGTAAGAGAGCAGGATCCGAAGGTAAGAGCGACAAACTTCAAGGAAGTATGTCTTGGCTACAATAAAGAAGAAGCGATGGAGGAAGCGACCCGCTGCCTGCACTGCAAGAACGCAAAGTGCATCGAGGGCTGTCCGGTCAATATCAATATTCCGGATTTCATCGCTGAGGTGAAAGAGGGCAATATCGAGGAAGCCTACAAAGTGATTTCTAAATCCAGCGCGCTTCCGGCAATTTGCGGCCGTGTATGTCCGCAGGAGAGCCAGTGCGAGGGCAAGTGTATCCGCGGTATCAAGGGCGATTCCGTTTCCATCGGCAAGCTGGAGCGTTTTGTCGCTGACTGGGCGAGAGAGAACGGCATCAAGCCGCCTGCTCCAGAGACAAAGAACGGCCGCAAGGTAGCAGTGATCGGTTCCGGTCCGTCCGGACTGACCTGTGCGGGCGACCTCGCAAAGCTTGGCTATGATGTGACCATTTTCGAGGCTCTGCATGAGCCGGGCGGAGTGCTTGTATATGGGATTCCGGAATTCCGTCTTCCGAAGCTTGATGTCGTAGCGAAGGAAGTAGAGAATGTCAAGTCTCTTGGTGTTAAGATTGAGACCAATGTTATCATCGGCAAATCCGTAACGATCGACGAGCTACTTGATGAAGAAGGATTCGAGGCAGTCTTCATCGGCTCCGGCGCAGGACTTCCGATGTTCATGGGTATTCCGGGTGAGACCGCGAAGGGTGTATTCTCAGCGAATGAATATCTGACCAGAAACAACCTGATGAAAGCATTCCGTGAGGACTATGATACCCCGATCGTAAAGGGCAAAAAGGTCGCGGTAGTCGGCGGCGGCAACGTGGCGATGGACGCGGCAAGAACCGCTCTGCGGCTTGGCGCAGAGGTACATGTTGTATACCGTCGTTCCGAGGCCGAGCTTCCTGCCCGTGCGGAGGAAGTTCACCATGCGAAAGAGGAAGGTATCATCTTTGACCTTCTGACGAATCCGACTGAGATTCTTGTGGACGAGAATGACGCAGTGTGCGGTATGCGCTGCATCCGCATGGAGCTTGGCGAGCCGGATGCATCTGGAAGAAGACGTCCGGTAGCAATTTCTGGTTCTGAGTTCGATCTTGATGTGGATACCGTCATCATGTCGCTCGGTACCTCACCGAACCCGCTGATTTCTTCCACTACGATCGGCCTTGACGTGAACCGCAAGAAGTGCATCATCGCGGATGAGGAGACCGGAAAGACATCCAAAGACGCAGTATTCGCCGGCGGTGATGCCGTGACAGGCGCAGCAACTGTTATCCTCGCCATGGGCGCGGGCAAAGCGGCGGCGAAGGGCATTCATGAGTTCCTGAGCGCGAAATAGTACGTATTTCACAGCTGGTTCGATGTAATAGTACTTTGTGGCAAGTGCGAAGTACTATGATTTTAAACAGTTACGGATGATAAAACAGGCATTTGTATCGGCCTGGCAGAAAATGGTGCTGCTGAGGTCGAAGGATGCCTGTTTTTTACTGAAAAACAGATAAAAAACGGGCAGGTAAAAGATGCCAGGGAGTCATTAAAGGAACTGAGGGAAAAGATATAGATCAGATATGAAAATCAAAATACTATGTGTCGGAAAGATTAAGGAAAAATACCTTCGCGACGCCATCGCGGAATATTCAAAGCGGCTTACCCGCTACTGTAAGCTGGAGATTCAGGAAGTGCCGGATGAGAAGACGCCGGATGGCGCATCCGAGGCGGAGGAGCTTCGCGTGAAAGAGATTGAGGGAAAACGGCTGCTTGCCTGTATCAGGGACACGGATTATGTGATTGCGCTTGCAATCGATGGACAGATGCCGGATTCTATCGGGCTGGCACGTAAGATAGAGAGTCTTGGCATTCAGGGACAGAGCAGCTTCTGTTTCGTGATCGGCGGCTCATTGGGGCTATCGGACGATGTAATGAACCGTGCGGACGAGAAGATTAGCTTTTCGCGGCTGACATTTCCCCATCAGCTGATGCGCGTGATCCTGCTGGAACAGATTTACCGGAGTTTTCGCATTATCCATGGGGAACCGTATCATAAATAAGGACATCTATATTCTGACAATTCTTAAAAAATTCTAAAAACTATTGACGAAAAAAATGAATGTGATATGATAAAAAAGATTTTGACAAATCAGGAACTTTCGACGAAAGACATATCGACGTTTATAGAATGTGAGCATGTGTGAATCGCACTTTTGTTCCAATTACCTATTGTTATTTACAACTGAACAGGGAGGATTTGCGTATGATTGATATGAGCGATTATACAAGAAAAGGTTCGCAGATCTGTCGGAAAAATGACAGTATCCCACGCGAGCTGTATAAAGAATATGGCGTGAATTTAGGCTTACGAGATATTAATGGAAACGGTGTCTTGACGGGACTGACGAATATTTCCCTGATTGTTTCCTCAAAGAAGGAAAATGGTCAGAAGGTTCCATGTGACGGCGAACTCTGGTATCGTGGCTATAATGTAAAGAATCTGATCAAAAATCTTGGCCCGAAGGAATATGGTTTTGAGAAGGTGGCCTATCTGCTTTTGATGGGTGAGCTGCCGAGTGCTTCTGAACTGGAAGAATTCAAGAGTATTCTTGGTAACAGTCGGACCTTGCCGACGAATTTTACACGTGACGTGATCATGAAAGCGCCAAGCTCGGATATCATGAATACGATGACGCGCAGTATCCTGACGCTGGCGTCTTATGATAAAAACCCCAAGAGCACGAGCGTGCACAACAGTCTGCGCCAGTGCATTGAGCTGATCGCGTTGTTTCCGGTGCTGGCGGTATACGGTTATCATGCGTACAATCATTATGAAAATGATGAGAGTATGTATATTCACCGCCCATCTCCAGAGCTTTCTACCGCGGAGAATCTATTAATGATGCTCCGTCCGGATAAAAAGTATACGGAAGTCGAGGCCAAAGTGCTGGATACCGCTCTGATCCTTCACATGGAGCACGGCGGTGGCAACAACTCCACGTTTACGACCCGTGTAGTCACATCCTCTGGATCTGATACTTACTCGACCATCGCGGCGGCCATGTCTTCCTTGAAAGGCCCGAAGCATGGCGGCGCAAATATCAAGGTTATGGAGATGATGGACGACATCCGCGCGAATGTAAAGGATCTGCGCGACGATGAAGAGTTGGAAGCTTATCTCGCTAAAATTCTGGACGGTGACGCCTTTGATCACAAAGGTCTGATCTATGGCATGGGTCATGCAATCTACTCGCTTTCTGATCCGAGAGAGCGTATTTTTAAGAAGTATGTGGAGATGCTGGCACAGGAGAAGCACTGCGATGAGGACATGCATCTGTATGCGACGGTTGAGGAGCTGGCTCCGAAGCTGATTGCCCAGAAGCGTCATATCTACAAGGGCGTTAGTCCGAATGTTGACTTTTACAGTGGCTTTGTTTACAGTATGTTGGATATTCCGATCGAATTGTATACGGCAATCTTTGCCATCGCTCGAATCGTCGGCTGGAGCGCGCACCGTATTGAGGAACTGATCTGCGCGGACAAGATCATTCGTCCGGCATACTTGAGCGTGATGGAGAGAAAAGAATAAACGTCTCATAACTGTTCAGCCTCTTCACAGCAGAAAGTATGATTTTAAATTCTAACCTGTCAAGAAAAAACACTTGACAGGTTTTCTTTTTGCGAGTAAGATAGGCAACGGTGATCAGAAATGGATGAAGTATTGCGGCAGTCGCTCCTGTATGATTTTTATGGAGAACTGCTTACAGAGCATCAGAGGACCGTGTATGAGGCTGTGGTGCAGGATGACCGTTCCTACTCGGAGGCGGCGGAGATGTTTGATATCAGCCGTCAGGGTGTACATGATCTGGTGAAGCGCTGTGAGAAGCAGATGGAGGAGTATGAGTCGAAGCTGCATCTGGTGGAACGCTTTCAAAACATCCGTTTGAATGTGATCAGGCTTCAGGAACTTTCCGCACAAGCTCAGAGGATCGATAAAGCAGAACTTGCTCATCAGGTTTCAGAATTATCCGAAAGAATTCTGGACGAGCTTTGAGCTTGAACCGCCACAAAGGAGTATTCGAATGGCTTTTGAAAGCTTATCAGAAAAACTGCAGAATGTTTTTAAAAACCTTCGAAGCAAGGGGCGCCTGACAGAGGCAGATGTAAAGGCTGCACTCAAAGAGGTCAAGATGGCTCTTCTGGAGGCAGACGTCAGTTTCAAGGTCGTCAAGCAGTTTGTCAAGTCGGTCGAGGAAAAGGCTATCGGACAGGATGTGATGAACGGTCTGAATCCGGGACAGATGGTGATCAAGATTGTCAATGATGAGCTCACATCCCTGATGGGTTCGGAGACAACGGAGATCGCAATGCGTCCGGCTAATGAAGTGACGGTTATCATGATGGCCGGCCTTCAGGGTGCGGGCAAGACGACGACTGCGGCAAAGCTGGCGGGTAAATTCAAGTCGAAGGGGCGCAGGCCTTTGCTTGTGGCTTGCGATGTATATCGGCCGGCTGCAATCCGGCAGCTTGAGATCAACGGTGAGAAGCAGGGCGTCGAGGTTTTCTCGATGGGCGATAAGGAGAATCCTGTTCACATTGCCGAGGAGGCTGTCCGCTACGCGAAAGCGCATAATCTGAATCTGGTTTTTCTTGACACAGCAGGTCGGCTTCACATTGATGAAGATATGATGCACGAACTGCAGCAGATCAAAGAGACCGTTTCTGTAGATCAGACGGTTCTTGTGGTTGATGCGATGACCGGACAGGATGCGGTGAATGTTGCATCTATGTTCGAGGAGAAGATCGGCATCGATGGCGTCATCCTGACGAAGCTTGACGGTGACACGAGAGGTGGTGCAGCGCTTTCAATTAAAGCAACCTGCGGCAAGCCGATCCTGTATGTCGGCATGGGTGAGAAGCTTTCTGATCTGGAACAGTTTTATCCCGACCGTATGGCTTCCCGGATCCTTGGCATGGGGGATGTACTCTCTCTGATCGAGAAAGCGCAGGAGAACATCGATGAGGAAAAAGCCAAATCGATGGAGCAGCGTCTGCGTAAGGCAACGTTCGGATTTGACGATTACCTTGAGAGCATGAACCAGATGAAAAATATGGGCGGCATTTCCAGTGTCCTAAGTATGATGCCCGGCATCGGCGGTTCTCAGATGAAGCAGATTGAGGATGCGGTCGATGAGAAGAAGATGGCGCAGACAGAGGCGATTATTTATTCCATGACACCCAAAGAACGTGCGAATCCTGACATTCTGAATATGTCGCGCAAGCGCAGGATCGCGGCGGGAGCGGGAGTGGATATTGCTGAGGTGAACCGGCTGGTCAAGCAGTTTGACCAGAGCCGCAAGATGATGAAGCAGTACTCCGGTATGCTTGGAGGAAAAGGTGCTAAAAGAGGTAAGTTTAAACTTCCCTTTTAAGATGCGCAGAGCCACGTATGGAATTTTTCAGCTGTCGCTGGCATGGCTCGCGCGGGTGTGCAGGCTGACAGGATCATCCTGCACGATATATTTATAATTTACTACAGGAGGTGAAAGAGATGGCAGTAAAGATTCGTTTGAGAAGAATGGGTAAGAAGAAAAATCCTTTTTATAGAATCATCGTAGCAGATTCCAGATCTCCGAGAGACGGAAGATGCATCGAGGAGATTGGTTCTTACAACCCGAACGCGAACCCGAGCGAGTTCAAGATTGATGAGGAGCTTGCTAAAAAGTGGCTTGCAAACGGCGCTCAGCCGACAGAGACGGTCGGTAAGCTTTTTAAGCTGGCTGGCATTGAGAAATAAGCAACGATCAAAGGTGAGCGGATATGAAAGAATTATTGGAAGTAATTGCAAAATCTCTGGTTGAAAATCCGGATGAGGTAGAGGTCACGGAGAGGGAAAGCGGCAAGACACTCGTGCTTGAATTGAAGGTTGCCCCGTCCGATATGGGCAAGGTGATCGGGAAGCAGGGCAGAATCGCGAAAGCAATCCGCTCGGTAGTGAAGGCTGCGGCGACCAGGGAGGACAAAAAAGTCGTTGTAGACATTTTGGAGTAATATGCACGGGATAAGGAGCTGTCATAAGTAACATGCAGCTCCTTTTTCTGACAAATGAGGATGAAAGATGCAAAAAATTTTACGGGTTGGCGCGGTGACCACAACACATGGACTCGCCGGTGAGGTGAAGGTTTTTCCGACGACAGATGATCCGGCCCGGTTTCGACGCCTGAAATCTGTGTTGATAGAGACACGTGCTGCCGGGACAAACGATTTGAGTACAATGCGTGAACTGGAAGTTGAGCGCGTTCGTTTTTTTAAAAATCTTGTGATCGTGAAATTTCGCGGTCTGGACCGGATCGAGGACGTGGAGGGATTTCGGGGCTGCTCTCTTTATGTGACGCGTGAAAACGCTGTGAGACTGGAAGAGGGAGAATATTTTATTGCGGATCTGTTGGGCCTTCAGGTTTATACTGACGAGGATTGGCGCAGGGAGCAGAATTCGACATGTTTTTTACTGGGAGAACTGACTGATGTCCTTCAGACCGGTGCGAATGATGTCTACGAGGTGACGCTCGACGACGGAAGGCAGGTATTGATTCCTGCTATCCGTCAGTGTATTCTGGATGTGAACCTGGAGAAAGGTACTATGCTTGTACACTTGCTGGAGGGATTGCTGGAATGAATTTTCATGTAATGACGCTGTTTCCTGAAATGATCGAGCAGGGAATGAATACCAGCATTACCGGCCGTGCTATCGCGAAAGGGCTGCTCAGTCTTGAAACTATAAACATTCGCGATTATTCTGTTACAGGAAACGGACGGATTGACGATTATCCCTACGGCGGCGGCGCGGGGATGGTCATGCAGGCGGAACCGATTTATCGCGCGTATGAAGATTTAAGATCCCGGATAACAGACGATCCGACGAAGGATACAGAACATTTGCGTGTCATTTATCTGACCCCGCAGGGCAGAGTGTTTCATCAGGAAATGGCGCAGGAGATGGCACGGGAAGAACACCTGATTTTTCTTTGCGGCCATTACGAGGGAGTGGATGAACGAGTGATAGAGGCGATTGTCACCGATCAAGTCTCCATCGGGGACTATGTACTGACCGGAGGTGAACTGCCGGCTATGGTGATGATGGACGCAATCTCCCGTATGGTGCCGGGGGTTTTGAGCAATGCCGAATCCGGACAGTCAGAGAGTTTTTCTGACCATCTGCTGGAGTATCCCCAGTATAGTCGTCCGGAGATCTGGAGAGGGCAGTCTGTGCCTTCGGTGCTTTTATCCGGACATCATGGCAACGTAGACCGATGGCGCAGGGAACAGTCACTGCTTCGCACACAGCAAAATCGCCCGGAACTTTTGAACAATGCAGATCTGAGTAAGGGTGATCTTGCTTTTCTGGAGAGTATAAAGCAAAAAAATCCCGAAAAGGTACAATAACATCTTGCATTTTAAATCGAATCATGGTAGACTGAACAGCGTTGTGAGAAAAGACGGTCCTCTGTTACCAGGTGTATTAAGAACGTCGAATATATGAAGGAGGAACACAATGAGCGATATCATCAAACAGATTGAAGATGCGCAGCTTAAGGCTGATGCACCGCAGTTTTCCGTAGGCGATACAGTTCGCGTATTCGGAAAGATCAAAGAGGGTAACCGTGAGAGAGTTCAGGTATTCGAAGGAATCGTGATGAAAAAGCAGGGCGGCGGCGTCCGTGAGACTTTCACAGTTCGTAAGAATTCCAATGGCGTTGGTGTAGAAAAAACATGGCCGCTGCACTCTCCGAGCGTTGAGAAGGTCGAAGTGGTGCGCCGCGGTAAGGTAAGACGCGCGAAGCTGAATTACCTGAGAGGTCGTGTAGGCAAGAGAGCTAAGGTAAAAGAGCTTGTGAAATAAGGAAAGGATCAGGGAGATTACTGTATGTAATTTCCCTGTTTTTAAAAACACCCATTCGGGCAGGAGACCATTTAATGAAAACAAAAAAATCATCCCTGCTAAAAAAAATACTTTTGTGGGCTTTTGAAATTCTGGTTGTAATACTCTTTGCTTATGTGGTTGTGTATTTTTTTGGCCAGACAAGGACAAATATCGGACAATCTATGGATACCACGATTTCCGGAGGCGATACAGTTCTTTTGAACACTCTTGCTTATCAGTTCAGTTCTCCGAAGCGAGGCGACGTGATCGCGTTTAAACCGAATGGAAGCAATACCGCATATACAAGTATCAAGCGCGTGATCGGCCTTCCCGGCGAGACAATTCAGATCAAAGACGGAATTATCTACATCGATGGGGTTGTTTATCTCGAGGAAAAGAGTTATCCTGTTATTACGAATGCAGGTATGGCTGAAGAAGGAATCACCCTTGGAGACAGAGAATATTTTGTTCTGGGTGACAATCGGAATAACAGCGAAGACAGCCGGTTTGCGGATGTGGGCGTAGTGAAGAGCGACTACATTGAGGGGAAGGTCTGGTTTATCCTGTCTCCGTCCGGACATCGAGGTTTTGTTGACTGAGCAGCCGGAGGATTGAATGTTGTCAAAGGACAGGAGGTATAGGATGGACGTTCAGTGGTACCCCGGGCATATGACAAAGGCAAAACGGATGATGCAGGAGGACATAAAGCTTGTCGATCTTGTCATCGAGCTGACAGATGCCCGCGCACCGCTTTCCGGGCGCAATCCGGATATTGATGAGATTGGAAAAAATAAGTCCCGCGTGATTCTGTTGAATAAAGCAGATATGGCTGATGAGGGCAGGAACCGCAGATGGGTTTCTTATTTTCAGGAGAAAGGATATCTGGCTGCAGCAGTCAATTCCAGATCAGGTGCAGGTATGAAGCAGATTCAGAATATCGTTCAGGAAGCCTGCCGTGAGAAGATGGAACGGGACTTAAGACGCGGTATTCGGAATCGTCCGGTTCGGGCGATGGTGGCCGGTATTCCGAATGTCGGGAAATCTACCTTTATTAATTCTTTTGCAGGAAAAGCCTGCACAAAGACTGGCAATAAGCCGGGCGTTACACGCGGAAAACAGTGGATTCGGCTGAATAAAAATGTAGAACTTCTGGACACACCAGGGATTCTATGGCCAAAGTTTGATGATCCGATGGTAGGACAAAGACTTGCTGCTCTTGGATCCATTCGGGATGAGATTTTACAGACAGAAGAGCTTGCTCTTTGGGTGCTGGAGTATATTCGTGAAAATTATCCGGGGCTTTTATCTGCACGTTATCCGATTGATGAGGCCGGCCGTGCGGAAGATGTGCTGGGCAGGATAGCGAATGTGCGCGGATGTATTCAAAAAGGCGGAGATCCTGATTATGCAAAGGCGGCGATGCTGTTGCTTGATGATTTCAGAAACGGTAGGATTGGTCGGATTACGCTGGAGGATCCACCGCAAAAGTTAGCATGATTGCAACTATTTTATGCCGCGGAGCATCCGGTATAAGAACATTACGTTGTGTATATTTGTATCATTTATAGAAAGAAGATGAAAAAATGAGCAGAGAAAAAGAGCAGGGCAATTCTGCGGACGAGGAAAAAAAGGTGGATCCTAAAAAGGAAATTTTAAGCTGGATCTTTTATATAGCTTTTGTAATTGTGGCTACCTGGCTGATCCTACACTATGTCGGTCAGCGCACAGTTGTAGATGGTTCTTCTATGAATGATACCCTTACAGACGGTGATAATCTGATCGTAGAAAAGCTATCCTATCGGTTTGGTGATCCGCAGCGCTTTGACATCATTGTATTCCAGCCCTATGAGGATTCGAAAGAATATTATATCAAGCGGATTATCGGACTGCCGGGTGAAACCGTACGTATTGATGACGATGGGAATATATACATCAATGGGGAGCTGCTGGAAGAAGATTACGGGAAAGAGACGATAGAGAATCCCGGGCGTGCTTCCGAGGAGATTACGCTGGGTGAGGACGAGTATTTTGTTCTTGGGGATAACCGAAACAACAGCACTGACAGTCGTACGGAAAGAGTAGGGAATGTAAGCCGTGATTCGATTGTCGGCAAGGCCTGGGTGAGAATCTGGCCATTTAGCAGCATAGGGCTTTTGACGCATCAATAGGGGAAAAGCATTGAAAAAGGGGAGCAACAAGAAAAAGAGCATTGTTCGAGAAGCATTGAGCTGGATTCTCTATATTGCGGTTATCTGCGCTGCGGTCTATCTGGTTGTGAATTATGTGGGAGAGCGTACAGAAGTTCGCGGTGATTCGATGTATCCGGCTTTGAATGACGGTGATCAGCTGATCGTGGACATGATTTCCTATCGGTTTACCGATCCGCAGCGCTTTGATGTGATTGTTTTCCCATTTCAGTATCAGGAAGATACGTATTATATTAAACGGATTATTGGACTGCCGGGCGAGACAGTTCAGATTATTGATGGCAGAATTTATATTAATGGAGAAATGCTTGAGGAATCTTACGGATACGAGGAAATAAAAAATGCCGGACTGGCTTCCGAAGCCATTACTCTTGGCGAACAGGAATATTTTGTTCTGGGAGACAATCGCAATAACAGTACTGACAGTCGGGAGCCGAGCGTCGGCAATATTTCAAGAGATGAGATCATTGGAAAAGCACTGTTCCGTGTCTGGCCATTTTCTGAAATCGGGCTGATTTGCTAAATCGGGCCGGTGCGCCAATATGGACAGTTGTTGGGAACATCTGAAGCCATTGATTCTTAATTGTCAAGTGTGTCATGTGCCTGATGTGAAAAATTCGCCGTACAGGAGGAGTTATGCAGCGTATCAGTGAAATAAAAGAGCTCTTTGCTTCAGCTGATGAGGCAGAGCTTCTCCAGTTGTTTAACATGTATGCAGCTGATGAGCGAAGCGGTGTTCAAAACCTGATCACACAGTATCGCAAAAAGCTGGAACGTCTGGCTTCGGAACGCAAACGTCTTGAACATATGCGGATTTATGAACACAAATATGAAGATCTTGGTCTTGTTTGCGGGATTGATGAAGCAGGCCGCGGACCGCTTGCCGGCCCTGTAGTAGCAGGAGCTGTCATTTTGCCGCGTAACTGCGAGATTTTGTATTTGAATGACTCAAAAAAGCTATCTGCTGCACGCAGAGAAGAGCTGTTTGATGAAATCGAGGAAAAAGCAATTGCCTACGGCATAGGAATGGCTTCTCCCGCGCGGATTGATGAGATTAATATTCTGCAGGCTACATATGAGGCTATGAGAGACGCCATTGCTCAGTTAAGTCCGCAGCCTTCGGTCTTTTTGAATGATGCGGTCACAATTCCGGAGATTTCACTTCGACAGGTGCCGATCATTGGAGGGGATGGGAAGAGCCTTTCCATTGCTGCTGCAAGTGTGCTGGCGAAAGTGACCAGAGACCGTATGATGATCGAGTATGACCGCATTTTTCCTGAATATGGTTTTGCCTCCCACAAGGGCTATGGTTCTGCGGCGCATATTGATGCTTTAAAAAGATTCGGTCCGACGCCGATCCATCGGACGACGTTTATTGGGCACTTTGTGGATTAAGCGTATTGATTCAGAACAGGTTCGGTTAAGCTTTTTATTGGACAGCTGCGTGACGGACGTTTCGTTTTTCACAATGTTAGGGTTGTATATAATGGAGGAACTGCATGAACAAACGCGCGGTCGGCGCGGAATATGAGAAGCTGGCTGTCAGATATCTGGAAGATCACGGCTATCAGATTCTCTGCCGGAATTATCGCTGCAGGATGGGAGAAATTGATCTGATCGCGAGACATGAGGGATATCTGGTGTTTGTCGAGGTTAAATACCGTGCGAATGGACGGGATGGGAGCGCCCTGGAGGCAGTAGATACGAGAAAGCAGCAGCGGATCATCCGTGTGGCCAGATGGTATCTTATGGAAAAACATATCCCGGAAAGCCAGAGCGTGCGATTTGATGTTGTCGCTTTTGACGGGGATGAGGTTCGAATTGTGAAGGATGCATTCTGGACCTGAAGTTCTGCCTGAAGAAAAACTGCTTGCAGCTTAAAGGCAGGAAGAAAGTTCATTTTACGGCTGCCTTGTGATCTGATCAAGGTTTGTCTGGTTCGTTCGGACAGGGAAGGATTTTCTGCTGATATGAGGATGAATATGGAAACATTCGTGAGAAAAAAAGACAAGCAACCGATGCGGGCACACCAGAAAAACGGTGTGCTTTATTTCACATTTCCCTCGCTGGATGAGATTTCATTTTGCGTTCACGGCTTCAGCAGCCGTTTCGGCGGCGTCAGTGAGCGTGAACTTGCAAGTATGAATTTAAGCTACAGCCGCGGCGATATTCCGGAGCGGGTGACTGAAAATTTTCATCGTGTTTCGGAGGCAATCGGATTTCCATATGAGCGCATGGTGTTTTCGGATCAGACGCATACAACGAATGTGCGGCAGGTGACGGGCGCGGACTGCGGGAAGGGATATCTTAGCGCACGCGATTATCAGGATGTGGACGGTCTGATCACGGATGAACCGGATGTGGTACTGACTACATTTTATGCAGACTGCGTGCCGCTTTATTTTGTGGATCCGGTTCATCGGGCGATCGGTCTGTCACATTCCGGCTGGCGCGGCACGGTCAATGATATCGCGTGTGTTACAGTGAGAAAAATGCGGGAGGTTTTCGGCACGGAGCCGGCTGAATTGCTTGCGGCGATCGGTCCATCCATCTGCCAAGACTGCTATGAGGTCAGTGAGGATGTGATCGAACAGTTCCGCGCAAATTATTCCCGGGAATTGTGGCCGTTGCTTTTTGAAGAGAAAGGCGATGGAAAATACCAGCTGAATTTATGGGAAGCCTGCAGGCAGAACCTGCTTCGCGCCGGATTATGTCCGGAACATATATCGGTCACAGATCTTTGTACCTGCTGCAATCCCACAGTCTTTTTTTCTCACCGCGCGTCGCATGGAAAGCGGGGAAATCTGGCCGCATTTCTGTCAATTCGCAGGCAGTTTTGAGAAATGATTGATTGACGCATTGGAAACATGATGCTATACTTTTTTCGGTTCGAGCACAGAATGATATTACGTAACTGTATAGTACCCTCACGGTTACGATATTACTTTTTTTCAGGAAAGAGAGGAACCTATGTCTGAAATACAAACGCTTGATTCGATCCTGCCGGTCGGTCCTTTGAAAATAGCTGCCCTGGAGGGCTGCCGTGAGTTTGGAGCGGCGGTGAATGCTCATCTGGTGGAGTCGAGGCAGAACAGCCGCTTAAACAACGCGAACAGCAGCGTCATCTCACAGCCGGGATATATCGCGGATACCTATCTGCTGGACTGCAGCTGCCCGCGTTTTGGTACAGGGGAGGGCAAAGGACAGATTAACGATTCTGTCCGCGGCACTGATTTATATATTCTGGTGGACGTCTGCAATTACAGCCTTACATATAAGGTTTGCGGGCATGTCAATCATATGTCTCCGGACAACCATTTTCAGGATCTGAAGCGCATTATTTCCGCTGCGAACGGAAAGGCAAAGCGTATCAATGTTGTAATGCCGTTCTTGTATGAGGGCCGTCAGCACAAGAGGTCCAAGCGTGAGTCGCTGGATTGCTCGCTTGCTCTGCAGGAGCTGGAAGAGATGGGTGTTTCGAATATCATCACTTTTGATGCGCACGATCCGCGTGTGCAGAACGCGATTCCCTTAAGTGGATTTGATTCATTTATGCCGACCTATCAGTTTCTGAAAGCTCTGGTGGATAATGTGACAGATTTCCGGATTGACAATGATCATCTGATGATCATCAGCCCGGATGAGGGCGCGATGAGCCGTGCTGTGTATTTTTCCGGTATCCTCGGCGTGGACATGGGAATGTTTTACAAGCGGCGCGATTATTCCGTCATTGTGAACGGAAAGAACCCGATCGTTGCACATGAATTCCTCGGAGATTCTGTCGATGGCAAGGACTGCATCGTTGTGGATGATATGATTTCCTCAGGCGAGAGTATGCTGGATGTAGCCAAGCAGGTGAAGGAACGCGGGGCGAAGCGCGTGTTTGTGTGTACCACTTTTGGCCTGTTCACAGACGGGCTTGCGAGGTTTGACGATTATTATGAAAAAGGCTATATTTCCAAAGTTGTTACGACGAATCTTCATTACCGGAATCCGGAGCTTCTGACGAAGGAATGGTATGCGGAAGCGGATATGACGCGATTCCTGGCTACGATCATAGAAACATTGAATCACGATTCGACGCTCAGCAATATTGAGACGCCTACCGCGAAGATTCATGAACTGCTGTCAAAAATTCAGGGTGAATAACAGGATCTGCGCCCCTGCTGCCCGCATGAAGCGGACTGTCCGGGCGCGATTCCGGTTTTCAGAGAACTTATGGAAAAGAAGATCACGGAACATATTATTAAAGAAATAGAACCGGGAAGTATTGCCGAGGAGCTGGAGCTTGCGCCGGGGGATGTGGTGCTTTCCGTGAATGAGCAGCAGATAGAGGATGTCTTTGACTATCACTATCTGATTAATGATGAGTATCTGACCCTGCAGGTGCGTAAAGCAGACGGGGAAGAGTGGGAACTGGAGATTGAGAAGGAATTTGAGGAGGATCTGGGGATTATTTTTGACTCCTCTCTGATGGATGAATATCGTTCCTGCCGGAATCACTGTATTTTCTGCTTTATCGATCAGATGCCGAAGGGGATGCGGGATACGCTGTATTTTAAGGATGATGATTCGCGTCTTTCTTTTTTGCAGGGGAACTACGTAACGCTTACAAACATGAACGATCATGATATAGACCGTATTATCCGCTATCATCTGGAGCCGATTAACATTTCATTCCACACTATGAACCCAAGGCTGCGGTGTGAGATGCTGCGCAATCGTTTTGCGGGGGATATCTTTCCAAAGGTGCAGAGGCTGGCAGATGCCGGAGTCGAGATGAATGGGCAGATTGTACTCTGCCGGGGTATCAATGACGGTAAAGAACTGGATGATTCAATTCGAAAGCTGACCGCATATCTGCCGCATCTGCGCAGTGTTTCCGTGGTGCCGGTCGGCCTGACGAAGCATCGCGACGGCCTTTATCCGCTTGAAGCATTCACACCGGAGGATGCCTTGCAGGTCATTGACTGCATTGAAGCATGGCAAAAAAAGATTTTCGAAGAATATGGCCTTCATTTTATTCATGCGTCAGACGAATGGTATATTTTGGCCGGACGGCCGTTCCCGGAAGCGGAGCGCTACGATGGCTATCTGCAGCTGGAGAATGGCGTCGGTATGATGCGCCTGTTGTATGAGGAAGTGGAAGAAGCGCTGCAAAATTCTGTTTCACAATGCGATGATGTGAATGAACGATACCTGGGCAATAAAATAGCGGTTTCTCCGGACGATGGATCTGGCGGTTCGTATGCGGCATATGAGAACAACCAGGACTGCATCGACATAGAAGATGAGGGATCAAGGATAGTCTCTGTCGCGACCGGAAAGCTTGCCGCACCGTTTCTTCGGGAATTATGCGGGCATATTTGTGAGAGATACCCAAATGTCCGCGTTCATGTTTATGAGATTCAAAATGACTTCTTTGGAGAGATGATTACAGTATCCGGTCTGATCACCGGGAAGGATCTGATCGTGCAGCTAAAGGGACGGGAGCTTGGAGAGGTACTGTTGCTTCCATGCAGCATGCTGCGCAGCGGGGAGCAGGTTTTTCTGGATGATGTAAGTGTCAGTGACCTGGAAAATGCTTTACAAATTCCGGTGCGTATTGTAGAATCAGACGGGCATGATTTATTAAATGCAATTATTGGAGAGTGAGGATATGTTATGAGTAAACCGATCGTAGCAATCGTCGGCAGGCCGAACGTGGGGAAATCCACTCTTTTTAATGCACTGGCCGGATCCAACATTGCGATTGTGAAGGATACACCGGGCGTGACGCGGGACCGGATTTACACGGATGTAGAATGGCTGAATCTGAATTTTACCCTGATTGACACAGGCGGAATTGAGCCGGAGAGTAAGGATCTCATGCTTTCCCGGATGCGCGAACAGGCGCAGATCGCGATTGATACAGCGGATGTTATTATTTTTCTGGTAGACTGCCAGCAGGGACTTGTGGATTCGGATGCGAAGGTGGCGGACATGCTTCGCCGCTCCCATAAGCCGGTGGTACTGGTTGTGAACAAGGTGGACAGCTTTAAGAAGTATCAGTCGGACGTCTATGAATTTTATAATCTCGGTATTGGCGATCCGGTGCCCATCTCTGCCGCGAACCGGCAGGGTCTTGGCGATATGCTGGATGTCGTGACTTCTTATTTTAATCCGGAAAAAGTCTATACGGAGGAGGACGAACGCCCCCGAATCGCGATTGTAGGCAAGCCGAACGTCGGCAAATCTTCGCTGATCAATAAGCTGTTGGGAGAAGACCGGCTGATCGTTACCGACATCGCCGGCACCACACGGGATGCTGTCGATACAGTGGTGAAATGGCAGGGACGGGAGTATGTGTTTATTGACACAGCAGGCCTGCGCAGAAAAAGTAAGATCAAGGAACAGATTGAGCGCTACAGCATCATCCGCACAGTGACTGCTGTGGAACGCGCAGACGTTGTCGTGATCATGATCGATGCGACCGAGGGAGTGACCGAACAGGACGCCCATATTGCCGGGATCGCACATGAGCGCGGCAAGGGAATCGTCATCGCGGTCAACAAATGGGACGCTATCGAGAAAGACGATAAAACGATTTACCGCCACACAGAGAAGATCCGTCAGGTGCTTTCCTATATGCCTTATGCAGAGATTATTTTTATATCGGCTCAGACCGGGCAGCGTCTGCCGAAGCTTTTTGATACGATCGACATGGTGATCCAGAATCATTCGATGCGTGTCAAGACAGGTGTGCTCAACGAGATCATGGCAGAGGCGGTCGCGCTGAAACAGCCGCCGTCGGATAAAGGCAGACGGCTGAAGCTGTATTATATCACGCAGGCACGTGTCAAGCCGCCGACCTTTGTCGTTTTTGTCAACGATAAGGATCTGATGCATTTTTCCTATACCAGATATCTGGAGAACCGCATCCGGGATGCCTTTGGGTTCCGGGGTACGCCGTTGAAATTTATTATACGGGAACGAAAGGATAAAGAGAGTTAAATGGAACGTCTTGCATGTCTTGTGATCGGTTATGTGTTTGGACTTTTTGAGACCAGCTATTTTATTGGGAAGCTGCACGGGATCGATATCCGTGATTACGGCAGCGGAAACGCCGGTACGACGAATATGATGCGTACACTGGGAAAGGGCTGGGGCGCGCTTACCTTTATCGGGGATGGACTGAAGCCGGTTTTTGCAGCGCTGGTTTCCTGGCTGATCTTTGGAAAATCATGTGCAGATATCTGGCCGTTGCTCTGTGTATACACAGGACTCGGTGCGGTACTGGGACACAGCTTTCCGTTTTATCTGGGATTTCGCGGCGGCAAGGGGATTGCGACGACCGGCGGGACGACGCTGGCTTTGCACCCTGCGCTCTGCCTGCTGGCGATCATCGGGTTTTGCGCGGGTTTCTTTTCGACCGGCTATGTATCGGTCGGTTCTCTCATCGTGGCCGGAGGCTTTTTTGTGGAATCGATCATCTTTGGCCAGCTGGGTTTTCTGGGGATGACGCAGAGATATCTGATTGAACTGTATATTGTCGTTGCCGTGATCGCGGCACTGGATTTTTACAGGCACCGCGGAAATATTGACCGGCTGCGAAAAGGAGAAGAGAGAAAAGCGGGCTTTCTGGACAAATCGAAAAAATCGAAGTAAAAGTACGGAACAGTTATGATGCAGGAAACAATTCAAAAGGAGGACCACAATATGGCTAAGGTCGGTGTAATCGGTGCGGGAAGCTGGGGCCTCGCGCTTTCAAAACTGTTATTTGAGAATGGAAATGAAGTGACGATCTGGTCTTTTCTGGAGTCGGACGCGGAGCTGATCCGTACGACGCATGAATTGCCATCCAAGCTTCCCGGCGTGAAGCTGCCGGAACAGATCCGTGTGACGTCTGATCTGTCGGAAGCGATACCGGGACAGGATATGCTGGTGCTTGTCAGCCCGTCCTCAGTTGTGCGTGAAACGGCGAAAAAAATGCGCCCTCTTGTACCGGAAGGAATGGTGATCGTGAACGCGGCAAAGGGCATCGAAGAATGTTCCCTTATGACGATGACGGATATCATCGAAGAGGAGATTCCGCAGGCCAACGCGGCAGTGATCTCCGGTCCAAGCCATGCGGAGGAAGTGGCTCGCTCCATGCCAACGACAATTGTCATCGGTGCAAAGGATGAGGCGACGGCACGGATGCTGCAGAAGCTGTTTATGAGCCCTGTATTCCGGGTATACATCAGTTCTGACATGATCGGCATTGAACTCGGCGGTTCTCTGAAAAATGTCATCGCGCTGGCTGCCGGTATTGCCGACGGCATGGGGTACGGTGACAATGCGAAAGCGGCTTTGATCACGCGGGGAATTGTGGAGATAGCCAGACTTGGCACAAAGATGGGCGGTCATTTTGAGACCTTCTGCGGACTGACCGGTATCGGAGATCTGATTGTGACCTGCGCGAGCATGCACAGCCGCAACCGGCGCGCGGGCATCCTGCTTGGACAGGGCTATACCATGGAAGAAGCCATGAAGGAAGTAAATATGGTCGTAGAGGGTGTGTATTCCACGAAGTCCGCGGTTGCCCTTGCACAGAAATACGATGTAGAGCTGCCGATCATCGAGCAGGTAAATAAGGTCCTGTTTGAAGGAAAAGATCCCAAAGAGGCAGTATCGGATCTCATGCTTCGCGATATGGGTGTGGAGAATTCGCTGGTACCGTGGAACTGAAGAGAGTGTGTTTTGCTTGCTTATCCTGTGCCACGGCGCATTCTGTTTTATCAGATACGCGTATAGAAGATATAAAAAATCATTGTATTTTTTTCAATACTTTTTAAGAAAATGTCCGGGGAATCGTTGTATTTTCCGGACATTTATGTTAGGATGAGGTATCCTTACCGGGGGGATGCTATTTTTGTGCGCTTGAACGTGAAAATTTTAACAATCATAACATTTATAGCAGTCCAAATGCGTCATTTTGCATTGCCTGATGCCGCTTATGATACCCTCCGAAAGAAAGCATTGTTATAGCTGTGAGAATTATATCGATCAGTTATGTGCAATTAAAAGAAAGGGGATCAGTTATGCATCTGATTCAGGATGAAAATGGAAATTTAATCCAGCACGGGCATGAGCATGAGCACACCCATACCCACACGTATGAGCATTCTCATCCACATACCCATGAGCATGGTCAGGAGGACGATCACCATCACACCCATGAGCATGGTGATGTACATTGTCACGGAGCGGACGGAGATCACACGCATTGCGGTTCCTGCGAAGCACATTCGCACGAGATGCCGTCGGGAGATAAGATGACTGCGCTGCTTGACTATATGCTCAAACACAACGAGCATCATGCGGCGGAGCTTGATCAGGTGGCGGAGCAGTTTCGTGCTAATGGTAAAGCGGATGCTGCCGAACAGATCAAGAAAGCAGTCGATGAGTTTCAGAAAGGCAATCTTTACCTGCGGCTGGCGCTTTCCATGGTTTCAGACAGCCCTGCCAGTCAGGCGTAGATACAGACAGCAGGACAAGTATTTGCCTGATATTTGGACAATGGTAACTTTGAGGAAGAGGGACAGTTACAGATAAAACATTCGAAAAGAGGTGACAGCTGTGTGTCTTGCAACAGTTTATGCAAAGAATGAGCCGGACAGTGTGATTCTGGAATATGTCAGCAAGATTGAGGTGGACGGCAGACTTATTACACTGACGGATGTTATGGGCGATACGAAGGTCGTTGAGGGTACGATTGCGATGGCTGATCTGACTGGCGGAAAAGTTGAGATCAACTGCGAGGATGTCGCCTGAGTTTTTGTATTTTGCAGTTTCTTGAATCATTGTACAATGTAATAAAACGACCTGCGTCGTTTTTTATAAAACATGGAGGTATGCGGCAATGCTAGACAAACATTCAGGCGATAAACGATCGCCGAATAACAGGGAAGGACCTGTTATTCGCCTGTATGTGCCGAATGACTCGGCCTGCAGTGCACTACGGGTAAGGAGGCCTATGATGTATGGCACATGTGATTGCAATTGCAGGTAAAGGCGGTGTGGGAAAGACCACGCTGGGAGGTCTGCTGATCCAGACGATGTGCAGGAAAGGAGAACGTCCGATCCTCGCTGTGGACGCTGACGCGAATTCAAATCTGAACGAAGTGCTTGGCGTGGATGTGGAGATGACGCTCGGCGATGTCCGCGAGACAGTTCTGCATGATGTGGACAAGCTGAATCAGAGCATTCCATCCGGTATGACAAAAGCGGATTATACCGAGATGATGCTTCAGCGCTGCCTTGCTGAGGATGACGATTTTGACCTTCTGGTGATGGGACGCTCGCAGGGACAGGGATGTTATTGCTATGTGAACGGTCTTTTGCAGGCACAGCTGGCGAAGCTGATCCCGAACTATAAATATGTGGTCGTGGATAATGAAGCGGGGATGGAACACATCAGCCGCGGCATTCTGCCAAAAGTCGATACGATGATTCTGGTGAGCGACTGTTCCAGACGAGGCGTTCAGGCGACAGAGCGGATTGCGGAGCTGGTGGAAGAATGTCATCTGAATCCGAAGACGATGGGTTTGATCGTGAACCGGGCGCCGGGCGGTGTGTTAAATGCCGGTACCAAAGAGGAGATTGAGAAAAGCGGATTAAAGCTCCTTGGAATCGTACCGCAGGACGAGCAGGTCTATGAGTATGACTGCGATGGACGGCCCACTTCCTCTTTGCCGGAGGATTCTCCTGTGCGCAAAGCACTGGAGGAGATTATGAGTAAGATTGGTTTATAAAATGCATACCACCGCATATGGAATGACTGCTTTACAGCCCTGCGGCGGGCGCAAAAGGGAATGACAGATGTCATTTCCTGTAAAACGACTTACGTCGTTTACTATAATAATATAACATGGAGGTTACTATGGGAGACTTTAAGCTGACAACAATTGAGGAGTTCGAAGCAGCTACGAACCGGCTCCTCGAGACAGGTGCAAAGGTAGGAGCGGACGCATATCAGTTCCGTGTGAAGAATCAGACGCCGCACTGCAAATTTGGTGAGCAGGGTGTCTGCTGCCGTATCTGTTCGATGGGACCGTGCCGCATTACGCCGAAGGCGCCGCGCGGAATCTGCGGCTGTGATGCACATGGTATCGTTGGACGTAATTTCCTGAGATTTACTGCCGGCGGAGCCGCAACACATTCCGATCACGGCCGTGAGATCTGCCACACACTGTACTGCGCAGATCCGAATGGCAACTATAAGGTAAAGGATCCGGAGAAGCTGATCCGCATCGCTCATGAGTGGGGTGTGGAGACCGAGGGCAAGGACATCTATGATCTGGCTCATGAGATGGCAGTCCTTGCTCTTGGAGAGTATGGTAAGGTATTTGGGTTCCAGAATTTCCTAAAGCGTGCACCGCAGCACACACAGGAGCTGTGGGAGAAAGCAGAAATTCAGCCGCGTGCGATCGACCGTGAGGTATCCTGCGCGATGCATATGACCCATATGGGATGTTCTTCCAAGCCGGAAGCGCTGATCCGTCAGTCTCTTCGTGCTGGTCTGGCTGATGGCTGGGGCGGCTCCATGGCTGGTACCGAATTCTCCGATGTCCTGTTTGGTACACCGAAGCCGATCGACACCGAGGCGAACCTTGGCGTTATGGTAGAAGAAAATGTAAACATTGTTGTACACGGCCATGATCCGTCGCTTTCTGAGATGATCTGCGAGTACGCGGACGATCCGGAAATGATCGCATATGCGAAAGAAATGGGCGCGAAAGGCATCACTGTATCCGGTGTCTGCTGTACATCGAATGAGGTAGCGATGCGCCGTGGTATCCCGATGGCGGGCAACTTCCTTCAGCAGGAGAATGTCATCCTGACCGGCGCCTGTGAGGCAATCGTGGTGGATGTACAGTGTATTTTCCCGGCAATCGGACCGCTGGCAAAATGCTTCCATACCAAGTTCATCACGACTTCTCCGATCGCGCAGATGCCGGAGAGCGATTACATCCGTTTCTCACCGGAGAACGCAGGGGAAAACGCAAAAGCGATCGTAAAGATGGCGATCGAGAACTTTAAGAACCGCAAGCCGGAGCTTGTACATATCCCGCAGCTGAAGCAGAAAGCAACCGTTGGTTATTCTGTAGAAGCGATTAAGAAGACCCTGGATACCGTTACCAACTCTCAGGTTGATGAGACCGGCACACTGAAGCCGCTGGTTGAGTGCATCAATTCCGGCGTTATCCGCGGCGCTGTTGCGATGGTAGGCTGCAACAACCCGAAGGTTCGTCCGGATACCGCACACATCGCCCTGATGAAGAAGCTGATCGAGAATGATATCGTGATCGTAGCTTCCGGTTGCTCCGCACAGGCAGCGGCAAGAGCGGGCCTGATGGATAAGAGAGCAAAGGATCTCTGCGGCGCGGGACTTAAGAGAGTCTGTGAACTGGCTGACATCCCGCCGGTACTTCACATGGGCTCCTGTGTAGATATCAGCCGTATGATGGTTCTGGTAGCAGATTTGGCGAAGGATTCCGGCTGGAATATTTCCCAGCTTCCGGTAGTCGGCTGCGCACCAGAGTGGATGTCCGAGAAGGCCGTATCCATTGGTAACTATGTTGTAGCGACTGGTCTTGACACCTTCCTTGGCGTAGATCCCTACGCAGCAGGCTCTTCTGAGGTAGAAGATCTGCTGCAGAACGGCATTCGCGACTGGGTAGAGGCTGCTTACACGGTAGAGACCGATATCGATAAGCTCGTTGATAAAATGATCGAGCGGATCGAGGAGAAGAGAACGGCATTAGGTATCTGATAATACAAGGTCCAAAAGGTCAGAAATGGAATGCCTGCATTCCGGTTCCTGACTTCAGGATTATGGCATTAGCAAATATAACAGGATTATGAGGCGGAATTCATGAAGATTGCGATTACCGGAAAAGGCGGGGTAGGTAAGACAACATTTGCGGCGACGCTGGCACGGCTTTACGCGGATGAGGGCCGCTCCGTGCTGGCGGCGGACGCTGATCCTGATGCTAACCTCGGTCTGGCGCTCGGATTTGACGAAAAAGATCTGGATGAGATCGTGCCGATCACAAAAATGCGGAAGCTGGTGCAGGAACGCACCGGTGCGGATGAATTCAACAAGATTTTCAAGCTTAATCCGAAGGTGGATGATATCCCGGATAAATACGCGAAGAAATGCAATGGCGTGAAGCTCCTCGTTCTTGGTACAGTAGAAACTGGCGGCAGCGGATGTGTCTGCCCGGAGCATGTCATGCTGAAACGGATCATCAATCACTTGATGCTTCGCTCGGATGATGTAGTCATCCTTGACATGGAAGCAGGTCTCGAACATCTGGGACGCGGGACGACGAGCGGTATGGATGCGTTTATCGTCGTCATTGAGCCGGGCGCGAGAAGTGTCCAGACTTACCGCAATGTAAAACGCCTTGCCGACGATCTCGGCGTGAAGCAGGTCTTTGTGGTGGCCAATAAAGTGCGGGATGATAAGGATGAAGAATTTATCCGTGCAAAGATCCCTTCAGAGGATCTGCTCGGTGTGATCCATTACAACCCGGAGATTATTGACGCGGATCGCAACGGTTCTTCGCCGTATGATTACAGCACGACCGCTGTCAGCGAGATTCGCGCAATCAAGGAGATTCTGGATAAGTCAAGTTCTTTCTAAATTGAACAGCAGGCCACAGACCGCCTGCAATGCAGGCTATATGCCGCTTGCGCGTCATATGTCTGAGGCTGGATGGGCGTTCCGCCCACCCCGAAATGAAAATACAGCCTTTGGCAGGTAAACCTGCCTAGTCTGTCTTTTCATTTCGATGCTGTTCAGAACTGTTTAACCAAAAAATGTGCAGAATGTATTAATTTCAGTTGCAAAAAATGCAATCTGTTGGTATAAATATAAGTAACGACCTGCAGGGAACCGGACGTGCATATGTTTTTTCCTGCGAACTGTGATCGTTCCCTGTTAATGATACTCAACAAAAAAGAAAAGAGGCGAATGAAATGAGTGATTCTGCATTACCGAAGCTTGAAGTAGCGGACATCATCCAGGCGCTGGATGGCGTATGTAATTCGAAGGTGGATTCGACCGGATCCACAAAGCCGCTGCTGGACTGTGTTGTGTCCGGCGTTCTTCGCGGCGCGGCAGTTTTGCTTGGCACAGATGGTTCAGATGTACGGGATAAAGAAGAGTATACGGCTCTGATTAAAAAGCTGATCGCGAATGATATCGTTGTACTCGCGATTGGTTACCCGGTTACGGTAGCTGCTGATGCGGGGCTTCTGAATCCGGAAGCGAAGGATCTGTGCGGAGCGGGACTGAAGCGTGTCTGTGAATTGGCGGAGATTCCTCCGGTGCTGCCGCTTGGCGGACTGGAAAACACTGGCAATGTCGTAACGATTGCTCAGGCACTTTCGGCGGATTCGGGACTTACCGTACCGCAGCTTCCGGTCGTGGGCTGTGATGCTGCTGGCGTGACAGCACAGGCCGTCGAGCTTGGCAATACGTTTGTCGGTCTTGGGGTAGATACATTTATCGGTATCATGCCTTATGAGGGCGCACTCGAGGATGTGATCGCGGCCAGCGGTCTGAAGGATGGGGCAGAGGCAAAGCATACTGTATCTGCTGATCTTGATGAGCTTGCGGACGCGCTGATCGCAGACATCGAGAAAAAGCGTCAGGCGATTGAAATCTGACGAATCTATGGCATATTATTTTAGGAGGTAGTAAAGTGACTTTATTTGATGTTATTTTTAAAGGAAATGACGCAGTATATGGTCTTACGGAAAATGCGATTAACGACGCGATCGCGAAGTATGGCGCAGATAAGCCGGTAGCATTTCCGGATACCGCTTACAGCATTCCGTGTTATTACGGTGTAACCGGTACTAAGGTCGGCAATCTGGGAGAACTCAAAGAGGCTCTTGGCGTTGTAAAGACTCTGATGACCAGAAATCCGAGAATGAACGATGCGTTCATGTCCGGTATCGCGACTGCACTTTGCGCGGAATTTATTGAAGTGCTGAAGTATATTGACAATCCGACTCCTTATGAGGAGCCGTGTTATGGTCATCTTGCGGATGCAGTGATCCGTGAGCTGGGTGTACCGCTTGTTACCGGCGATATCCCGGGCGTTGCGGTTATCATCGGTGCTGCTCCGACTGCTGAGGAAGGCGTTGCTCTGGTAAAGAGCTATCAGGCGCAGGGTATTCTGGTGACTCTGGTCGGCGATATTATTGATCAGTGTACAGAACTGGGTTACAAGACCGGCGCGAATGTACGTGTGATCCCGCTTGGCAAGGACATCACGGCTGTGATCCATGTCGTGTCCGTTGCTGTAAGAGCGGCTTTGATCTTCGGCAATATCACACCGGGTGATGCTGCAGGACTTATGAAGTATACGATGGAGCGTGTTCCGGCATTTGTGAACGCATTCGCTCCGCTGAATGAAGTAATCGTAGCAGCCGGTGCCGGCGCGATTGCTCTTGGTTTCCCGGTTATCACGAATGAAGAGACCTTCCGCGTACCGAAGAGTCTGATCGTACAGAAGGATGTTTCCAAGTTCAACGCGACTTCTCTGGAAGCCCGTGATATCAAGCTTAAGATTACCAACATCGACATTCCGGTAGCATTTGCTTCTGCATTCGAAGGTGAGATCATCCGCCGCGGCGATATGCAGGTTGAGTTTGATGGTTCCCGTGTAGACTGCTTCGAGCTGGTTCACAACAAAGAGGCTTCCGAGGTTGAGGATCACAAGATTGAAGTGATCGGACCGGATATCGACGAGTTTGAGGTAGGCAGCAAGCACTCCATCGGTTACATAGTAGAGGTTGCCGGCAAGAGTATGCAGGCAGACTTCGAACCGGTGTTTGAGCGTAAGTTCCATTCCTATCTGAACTGCATCGAGGGTGTGATGCACACCGGACAGCGTGATATGATCCGTATTCGTATCAGCAAGGATACCTTTAACGCAGGCTTCCGTGCGAAACACATCGGCGAGGTTCTTTACGCAAAGGTAAAGAGCGAGTTCGCGGCAGTTGTAGACAAGTGCCAGGTGAAGGTGATCACCGATCCAGAGATGTGTACAAAGCTGCGCCATGAGCTGGCGATTCCGATGTTTGATAAACGTGACGAGCGTCTGACGACTCTGACTGATGAGGGCGTGGATGTTTACTATAGCTGCATTATGTGCCAGGCATTCTCTCCGAGCCATGTCTGCGTGGTTACTCCGGAGCGTCTTGGTCTTTGCGGTGCTGTGTCATGGCTGGATGCAAAGGCGACCAACGAGCTGGATCCGCAGGGACCGTGCCAGGTGATCACTAAAGAGAAAGTCATCGATGAGCGTATCGGTGAGTACGAAGACGTCAATGAGGCGGTTCGTAAGTTCTCTCAGGGCGCACTGGAAGATGTGTCTCTGTACTCCATCATCGAGAAGCCGATGACGAGCTGCGGCTGCTTCGAGTGCATCTGCGGCATCGAGCCTCTTTCCAACGGTGTCTGCATCGCGAACCGTGAGTACGCGGGTATGACTCCGATCGGCATGACATTCTCCGAGCTGGCATCCATGACCGGCGGTGGTGTTCAGACCCCGGGCTTTATGGGACATGGCAAGCACTTCATCTCCTCGAAGAAGTTCATGAAGGCAGAGGGCGGAATCGCACGTATCGTCTGGATGCCGAAGGATCTCAAAGATCAGGTTGCGGAACGCCTGAATGAGACGGCAAAAGAGCTTTATGGGATCGATAACTTTACGGATATGATTGCGGACGAGACCGTAGTTAGCGATGATCCGGAAGCATTGCTTGAGTTCCTGACCGAGAAAGGCCATCCGGCACTCGGCATGGAGCCAATGATGTAAAGAATCAGAAATGCGGCGCAGCCGCATTTCAGGGAATTTCGCCTTACGGCGAAATTCCCGTATAATGTCCGTAGTGCACAGGCACATTTATGTGGCTGGGCACAAGGGCAGCATTGATTCTTTAACGAGGAAAAATGCGCAGCATTTTTTCGAGTCTTATTTTTCAATTTCAGCACCACCACAAGGAGGAAAAAGGAAATGCCGTTTACTGCAAAATCAGGAAAGTTTAACGCGAAGATCAATACCGTTGAAGTCGGTACCGGCGATAAGGCGATCAAGCTTGGCGGGGAGAATGTTTTCCCGTTCTACACGTTTGACGACGCGGTAGAGAATGCGCCGAAGGTAGGTATCGAGATCACGGACGGCGGTATGGAGAGCGAGCCGGAGTGCGTACAGAAGCTCTATGAGGGCTGCGCGTCGGTTGTTGACATGGCAAAGAAAGCCGTTACATTTGAGGGCGTTGACTTTTTAAGCCTCCGTCTTGAAGGCGGAGATCCGAACGGAAAAAACAAATCTACAGAGGAACTGATTCAGATCGTTAAGGATGTTGCTGACGCTGTTGATGTTCCGCTTGTTGTTTGCGGCTGCAAGAATGTAGAAAAGGACGCTGAGCTTCTCGACAAGGCTGCTGCTGCACTGGATGGCAAAAATGCCATGATCCTTGCAGCGAAGGAAGAGAACTACAAGACGATCGGTGCTTCTGCAGGCCTGGCTTACAAACAGGTCGTAGGCGCGGAGTCCGCTGTAGATATCAACCTTGCTAAGCAGCTGAACGTACTTCTTACACAGCTTGGCGTTGACAGCAAGACAATCGTAATGAATGCCGGTACCGCAGCAGTCGGATATGGTTTCGACTATGTGATATCGACCCTTGACCGTGTAAAAGCGGCTGCTCTGTCGCAGGGTGATGCGACACTGCAGATGCCGATCATTACTCCTGTCGCATCTGAAACATGGACTGTAAAAGAGTCTACTGCTTCCGAGGCAGATATGCCTGAATGGGGCAACCTCGAGGAGCGTGGTATTGATATGGAAGTGGAGACTGCTGCTGCAGTTCTCGCTGCCGGTTCGGACGCTGTGATTCTGAAACATCCGGAATCTGTCAGAGCCATCAAAACCATGATTTCAGAACTGATGTAATTTCTGCCAGAAGCGTAAGGAGGAAAATAAAATGGCATTAAAAGGCTTGGATATTTTTAAATTATCACCGAAGAAAAACTGCAAGGAGTGCGGCAGCCCGACCTGTATGGCATTCTCCATGAAGGTTGCTCAGGGTTCCGCATCCATTGACGCTTGTCCGTATTTCTCTGAGGAAGCAAAGGCTTCCCTGAATGAGGCGACTGCGCCGCCAATGAAGACCATCAAGGTTGGTGCCGGCGATAACGAGTATACCCTCGGCGGCGAAACGGTTCTGTTCCGTCATGAGAAAACCTTTGTCAGCAGAACACGCTATGCAGTTACCGTATGCAGCTGCATGGATGACGCTGCAATCGACGCAAAGCTTGAGGAGATCAAGTCCGTTGATTATGAGCGTATCGGCGAGCGTATGTTCACGGAGATGGTATATGTAAACTATGCTCCGAATGCAGGAAAAGACAAATATCTGGAAGTTGTTAAGAAAGCTGCTGAGCTTGACCGTGTGCTGATCCTTGGCTGCGACGATCCGGAAGTAGCGGCAGAGGCTGTTGCCCTTGTAAAGGACAAAAAACCGGTGCTGAACGGCGCGAATGCTTCCAACTATGAAGCAATGAACAAAGTCGCGACTGATGCCGGCGTAACGCTTGGCGTGCAGGGCGCGGACATCAATGAGCTGTATGACACACTGGCAGCCCTTGAGAAGCTTGGCAATAAGAATCTGATCTTTGACTGCGGCGTAAATTCCGTGAAGGAAGCTTATCAGATCGCGGTACAGTTCCGTAAAGCGGCCATCAAGGACAGCGACCGTACCTGTGGTTATCCGTCCATCGTACGTCTTGACCGTCTGAGCGGCGGAGACAAGCATCTGCAGGCAGCTCTGCTTTCTCTGTTCACGATGAAGTACGGTTCCATCATCGTACTGGATCAGATGACCTATGCGGAAGCAAACCCGGTATACGGTCTGAGACAGAACCTGTTTACCGACCCGCAGAAGCCTATGAAGGTAGAGCCGGGCATCTATCCGCTGAACGGCGCGGACGAGAATTCCGTCTGCCTGACGACGGTAGACTTCGCTCTGACCTACTTCCTGGTATCCGGCGAGCTGGAGCGCTCCGGTGTGCCGTGCAACCTCATCATCAACGATGCAGGCGGACTTTCCGTACTGACCAGCTGGGCAGCAGGCAAGTTCTCAGCGGGAACGATCGCGAAGTTCTTTGCTGAGCAGGACATCGAGGGCAAGGTAAAATCCAGAAAGCTGATCATTCCGGGCAAGGTGGCCGTGCTGAAGGGCGAGCTGGAGGCGAAGCTTCCGGGATGGGAAATTATTATTGCGCCGAGAGAGGCTGTACAGCTTGTGAAGTTTATGAAAGAACTGTAATCTATTTGTAACCTTTTATTCTGCTGGCCGATCACAGGAAATATATGTAATTTTATCATGACGATTTGGTACAGATCTTCACATATGCTGTGAACGTAGTACAAACATATATCCTGTGGTCAGGCGGCATACATAATCAAATAAGGAGAACCATCATGGCAAAATTTGTAACGATTGGTGAGAGACTTTCCACCACTGCTCCGGCAGTTAACAAAGCGTTTACCGAGAGAGACCCGGAGCCGATCCTGAAAAGAGCAAAACAGCAGCTGGATGCCGGTGCCGTTTACCTTGATGTAAACATCGGACCTGCAGAGGCAGACGGAGAGGATCTGATGAAGTGGGCGGTTCAGCTTCTTCAGAGCAATTTCGACAATGTTCCGCTTGCACTGGATACCTCCAACAAGAAGGCAATCGAGGCAGGTATCTCTGTTTACAACCGCTCCAAGGGAAAGCCGATTGTAAACTCTGCGGATGCTTCCGGAAGAATTGAGAACATCGACCTTGCTGCAGCCAATGACGCTATCGTTATTGCGCTTTGCAACGGCGAAGGTATCGCAAAAGACAATGACGAGCGTATGGGCTACTGCCAGATGCTTCTGGAGAGAGGCATGGAGCAAGGCATGGAGCCGACCGACATGTGGTTTGACCCGCTGTTCCTTGTTGTAAAGGGTATGCAGGACAAGCAGATGGAGATCCTTGAATTCATCAAGATGCTCTCCGATATGGGTCTGAACTCCACAGGCGGACTTTCCAATAACTCCAACGGTATGCCGAAGCACATCCGTCCGATCATGGACTCTGCTCTGGTAGCAATGGCTATGATGCAGGGCCTTACCTCTGCAATCGTAAACCCGAACGACCTGCGCCTGATGGAGACCATCAAGTCCTGCGACGTGTTCAAGAGCAATACGCTGTATGCGGATTCCTATCTGGAGATTTGATGATTCTCTGGTTTACATCGGTAATTCTCGGTAATTCGCTTTTGCGGATAAGATAATGAATTTCTTTCATATACCCGGGGAGTATACGACAGTTTTTTACACTGTTTGTATGCTGCTCCGGGTATATATGTATAGGAAACGACAAAATTTTTTGACGCTTTCTATAGCTTGCATTTTCAATTATGTACCTGCCATTAGGTAAAAAAAGAACATTTATGGAGAGAAAAACTATGTTTAAGGTGACTTTTCAATTTGAGAACGGCAGCGAGACAGTAGGTTACGCATTGGAAGGAGAAAGCCTTCTGGATGTGGCAAAAAAGATGAATGTCGCGATCGATGCGCCGTGTAATGGAAATGCAGCTTGCGGAAAATGTAAAGTAAAGCTTGTCGGAGGTGATCTGGACACGAAGAAGACCAGCCATATCTCCGATGAGGAGTTCGCGCAGGGGTGGAGGTTAGCCTGTGTGAGCAAGATCAATGCGGATGTGGAGGTGCTTGTACCGGATATCGCTTCCGCATATCGCAGCCGGATGAAGGTGGCGGACTTAAGTTCGGCAGAAGAAATACAGATTTTTGAAAAAACCAAGGCGGATATGGTCGAAGCCGGAATTGCCTTCCACAACGATTTCGAGGTTGTTACTGTACAGATGGACGAGCCGTCTCTGGATGATACTATGCCGGATAACGAACGCCTGATCTGGGCCGTCGAAGCTGCCAGTGGTGTTTCAAAGGTGAAGCTGACTTTTGTTGTGCTCAAAAAGCTGGCGGAAACACTTAGAAACGCTTCTTTTGCGGTAAAATGCGTCATTCGAAAGGCGCAGGCAGACAAGGTCGAAGTACTGGATATCTATCCGGCCGCTGACGACGTGAAGGTATGCGGTCTTGCAGTTGACATCGGAACGACAACCGTATCGGCATTGATTATTGATATGATCACCGGAGAAATTCTTGCGAAAGGTTCTTCCGGAAACGGTCAGATCCGTTACGGAGCGGATGTGATCAATAGGATTATCGAACAGCAGAAGAATGGCGGCCGTAAAAAACTGCAGGACGCCATCATCAAAGAGACGCTCAACCCGATGATCCATCAGATGTGTGGTTCAATCGGCATTTCGCCGCGTCAGGTCTATCGCGCGAGCATTGCCGGAAATACGACAATGAACCATCTGCTGCTCGGCGTGGATGCGGATCCGGTTCGTATGGAGCCGTTTATCCCGACCTTTTTTGAGACGGATTCCGTATTTGCGCGGGACCTGGGGCTTCATCTTTACGAACATGCCCGTGTGATCATTTCCCCGAACATCGGCAGCTACGTGGGCGGCGACATCACCGCGGGTACGCTTTCCAGCACGATCTGGAACAAAGAGGAGATGTCCTTATTTATCGATTTGGGTACGAACGGCGAGCTGGTTTTTGGTAACTCAGAATTTATGATGAGTTGTGCCTGCTCCGCAGGTCCGGCATTTGAGGGCGGCGACATCAGCTGCGGTATGCGTGCGACGGACGGTGCGATTGAGGCCTGTGTGATCGATAAGGATACAATGGAACCGACCTTTACCATTGTCGGTGACGAGGGACAGAAGCCGGTCGGCCTGTGTGGTTCCGGCATCATTGATGTGATCAGTGAGTTGTTCCGCTGCGGCATTATCAGCCCGAAGGGTAAGTTCATCCGCGAGGGCGAGCGTGTCCGTCATGACCAGTACGGTATGGGCAGCTTTGTGCTGGAATACAAGGAAAATGCCGCTTCTGTAAAAGATATCGAGATTACGGAGGTTGACATCGACAGCTTCATCCGTGCGAAGGGGGCTATTTTCTCCGCCATCCGCGTGATGCTGCAGTCATTGGATTTTGATGTTTCCATGATCGATCATGTTTATGTGGCAGGCGGAATCGGCAGCGGCATTAATATGCGTAATGCCGTGTCCATCGGCATGTTCCCGGATATTGACATGGAGAAATTCACCTACATTGGGAATTCTTCTTTGTCCGGTGCTTACGCGATCCTGCTGTCGAATGAGGCGGAGGCGAAGGTATCTGAGGTAGCGCACAATATGACCTATCTCGAACTTAGCAATGAACCTACCTATATGGACGAATTTGTGGCAAGCTGTTTTCTGCCGCATACAGATGCAGGATTGTTCCCAACAGTGACGATGAAATAATTTAAAATATCAGCAGTGAGTATGGGGCGTTTTTGTCTCATACTCACTCTTTGTTACAAAATGGATTATGAATATTCATAATTATTCAGGACAGTACTTTACATATACTGCGCAGTATGTATGAAAACATATGATGAAATATTCATGATGAACCGGATGCAAATAAATCGACGAGGTATTCTGTATGGATCAGAAGAAAACAGTTCCGGATGATTTTCATTCTATGCGATATGACAGTATTCAGACTCTCAGAGGAATCTGTGCTCTGCTAGTAGTGATGCATCATATGCGCTTTTTTGCAAGAGGATCTTTTGGGGTAGACATTTTCTTTTGTATCAGTGGCTTCATGATCATGCTTACAACACAAGGGAAAAAGAATCTGCCGGCCCGCATCAGAAACAAATATTTCCTTCGTAAGCGTCTGATCAGAGTAATTCCTTTTTACTATTTGATGACGGTTTTTACATTTATACTTTTGAAATTCTTTCCGGATATGTTTCAGGAGACACAGCCTTCATTTGTGTATCTGGTTAAAAGCCTCTTATTTGTCCCCTTTGATATTGGAGAGGGTGTTTTGCAGCCGATTCTGCGTGTGGGCTGGACCATTAACTACGAAGTCTTTTTTTATCTGCTGTTTTTTCTGTCCCTTCGTATCAGCTGGCGTTATCGCGGATGGATTTGTACGGCTCTGTTATCTGTGAGTGTTTTGATCGGTGCGGTAATTTCAGGAGGCAGGACAATTACCGGGAAAAGTCTGCTCGGACTGCAGCCATTCTTTGCGCATAACGCAATACAGGCGTCCCAATCGGTTTCTCCCTGGCTGGCTCCCTTTTTCTTTTGTGGCTGCCCGATTGTCTTAGAATTTGCATTAGGGATTTTGTGTTATTATATTGCCAGATTTTTGTACGTTAAAGTAAAATGTGCTGCTTATTATAATAAAGCAAGCGGTTTCTTTGCCCTGCTGACTGGTATCGTGTTGCTGCTGCTTCTTATCATTACCGCGCCGCGGGTCAGTCTTCTTGGCTGGCGCAGGCCATTGGTATGGGGTGTGCCTGCCATGCTCACAGTCCTTTCATTTTTTATTGCAGGGCTTTTTCTCAAAATGCCTCGTTTTAGTGTGAGATTGGGGGATATTAGTTTTTCTATATACTTGATTCACTATTATCCGGTAATGTTCATGGACCGAAAAGTGTTTGATTTTTCTTCACTCACGTTCAGATCTGCGGCTGGAGCGCTTCTTACTGTTGCTCTGGTTCTGGCAATTTCTTATCCTGCCTGGTATCTGATAGAAATCCGATTCACAGCATTTCTTCGAAAACACCTCTGCGGATGAGGTGACCTGACAGGCTTCTCAGATCAATCCGAAATGCTGACAGGCATTATAAATTCCGTTATCGTACAGGGAATCTGTCACGAAATCAGCCGCCGCTTTGGCTGCGTCCGAGCCATTTCCCATAGCAACGGCTGTTCCGGCTGTGGTAAACATACCAAGATCGTTTACACTGTCGCCAAAAGCGAAGGTGTCTGCCGGCTCAATATTCAGCAACTCACAGACCTTTTGAATCCCGATTCCCTTATGGAAACCTTTTGGCACCATCTCAACGACATTTTCATTATGGACAATATAATCATAATCCGTATTCAATGCCGCAAAGCAACTCTGGCGGTCTGCATTATTTGTTGCACAGGATAACTTCGAGATTTCCCACTGTCCCCAAAGCTCTTTGATTGGCAGGAGCCGGTCGCCCATTTCACGTATTACTTTCTCTCCATAGGCATCCTGCCCAAACTCACTTCGATCCAGATAGAGATGAAAAGCTCCTTCCAGAATCGGGCGAAAACCAAATTTTCGCACAGTTTCAACCGTTCGAACAGCCAGATCAGAAGGAATCGTTTTGTAAAAAAGCTGCTGTCCCTGATATTCCACTCTGGTTCCGCATCCGGAAACAATGCCGTCAAAGCCAAGGCTTAAAAGATCCGGATTCTGTATGTAAGCCCTGCAGCGGCCGCTGCAGAGAAAAACGAGGTGTCCATTGGCCTTGAGTGCCCGGATGGCCTCCCGGGTGCTGTCCGGTATGTAGTTTTTAAAGTCCCAGAGTGTTCCATCGATGTCAAAAAATAGTGCCTTGGGCATATGTGCCTTTCCTCCTATGTCTTTATATGATCAGAAGCTGTAGAGTAGTGAACAGTTGTTATGATAACATGTTCTTTTTTATTGAGCAATCAAAATAATATAGAAAAAAAGACAGCCTGACTCGAAAGAAATGCATGGAAACCTTCTGAAAATTGGACATTTGCCGGAATCTGGTGATTGAAAAAGCAGTTTTGAAATAATATAATGTCTATAGCTTCATGTGCAGACAAGACGAGGAATTTTTTTCCTGTAATGATTGAGGTGAAGAAATTGGCAAAAAAGAAAGAAGAGAACCGTTTGAGCGGAGACATTCATAATCGGAGACTGACCATCGGGCTGCCGAGGGCGTTGCTTTATGAGAGGTATCATGTACTGTGGGAGACTTTTTTTGAAAGACTGGGAATCGACATCATAGTGAGCCCGCCTACAACATTAAAGACCCTGAATGTGGGCACAGAAAAGGCGATTGATGAAATGTGCCTTTCTGTGAAAATATATCTTGGCCATGTGCATAGCCTGATCGGAAAATGTGATTATATCCTTGTGCCTCGAATCAGTAATTTTGGAATTCGCAGGTATATGTGCACGACATTTGAGGGAATGTACGATATCTGCCGCAATTTGTTTCGCCAAAATAATCAGAAATTTCTTTCCTATAATATTGACGAGACGCATGGATTGGATGAACAGTCGGCTTTTCTTTCGATGTCAGAGGAGATTGGTATTGCAAAAAAATCTGCGTCGAAAGCATATAAGGAAGCCAAAAAGACAGAAAGCGAGTACTGGAAAAGACAGGTAAAAGAACAGGAGGCACTTTTTAACAATGACGGATTGAAGGTAATGATTGCCTCTCACAGTTATGTTGAAAAGGATGCATATATCGGAAAGCCAATCACAGACTTTTTGGAAAATGCCGGAGTAACCGTTTTGTACGCTGACGTTATGGACCGGAAGGATGCTCTAAAGCAGGGCTCCAGAATGTCTCCAACCATGCGCTGGGAGTTCAGCAGGGAAATTGCAGGCGGTATCTGCGAGAACCAAAGGCGTGTAGACGGTATTATTCTGCTTTCAGTATTTCCCTGTGGCCCGGATGCGATGACGAATGATATGATTATTCGCAGAACGAAAGGCACACCAATCCTCAATCTTATGCTTGACGCACAGAGCGGCATGGCAGGTGTAGAGACACGTCTGGAGAGCTTTATTGACATTCTTACACTTAATAAAGGTCTATGGTAACTATGAAGGTACTGAACAGTTATTTAAGATACACTGTAGCACTTACTGAAAATACACGGAACAATTATGGGTACATGAGTATAAGTATCCGCAGAGGCTGACTGGGGGAATTGCGGCAATGTCAAAAGAACCGATTGTTTCAAATAAAAAGAAAATCGCGTTTCCAATCGCGGCGAGATATAATTATGCATTAAAATATTTTGTGGAATCTGGTCTGGAACAGCAGTATATCATGCAGCCCAGAATGACAAAGAAGACACTGGATCTCGGCAGCCTGTATAGTCCTGACACGGTCTGTACGCCTTTTAAAACGACGCTTGGCAGCATGATTGAAGCCCTGGAGTGCGGGGCGGATACTCTCCTGATGCTTTTTGGACTGTGTCGTCTTGGGTATTACGGCGAGTTACAGGAGCAGATTCTGCGTGATCTCGGCTATCAGTTTGACTTTATCAATATGGCGGAGTACACAACAGGAAAAGCGAAAGATTATCTGAAAGTTTTAAAAAGGATGAATCCGAAGCTGCATGTAGCAAGAACAACCGCTGCAGGGTTTGAGATGCTCAAGATGGTAGAGTATATTGATGAGGTTGAAGAGATTTATTACAGAGAGTGCGGGTTTGAGATTTCAAAGGGAGCGTATAAAAAGGCACTGAATCAGTTTTGGACGGATATGAATAAGGCGGCAGCCAAAGAAGATATTGAGGCGGGATATCAGCGGGTAAAGAGTGCATTTCATGACATCCCGCTGAAAAAGGAAGAACCAATCCGGGTCGGAGTAATCGGGGAATATTTTACGGTACAGGATGATTTTTCCAATCTGGAACTGGAGCAGAAGCTGGCGGATATGGGCGTGGAGGTACATCGCTGGATGAACATTTCGCACCGGAATCTGCATTACGGCGGGGAGAAGAACCTGAATGTACGTATCCGGGATCTCTGCCGCTATGAGATGGGACCTACCTCCACAGCAAATATTTGGTGTGCCAGGGATTATGCTGAGAGAGGCTTTGACGGCATCATTCATGTAAAATCCGCCGGATGTACACCGGAGATTGATATCATGCCGGTTCTGCAGAGAATAGGAACAGATTATAAAATTCCGATTCTGTATCTGACTTTTGACTCGCAGACCAGTGATACCGGACTTATGACAAGACTGGAAGCATTTTATGATATGCTGAGTATGAGAAAGAGGGTATTTCGATGAGAGAAGCGTATCTGGGGATTGACGTTGGTTCGATTTCCACGAAAGGGGTTATTTTAAATGGCGAAAAGGAGATTTTGTCCAGCGCTTACATCTGGACAGAGGGAGATCCGATCGGAGCAGTAAAAAAACTGGTCGGTCTTCTGGAAAAACAGTTTGATAAAGACACATATCAGATCGTAGCGACAGGCACGACGGGAAGCGCCCGACGCCTCGCTGGGACAATCACGGGTGCTACCATTGTGAAAAATGAGATCACTGCTCACGCTGTCGGCACGACTTCTTTCTATCCGGAGACACGTACGATTCTGGAGATTGGAGGTCAGGATTCTAAGATCATACTTGTGGAAAACGGAGTTGCAGTTGATTATGCGATGAACACCCTCTGTGCGGCCGGTACGGGAGCTTTTCTTTCCAGCCAGTCCAGACGACTTGGTATCGAGGTCGAGGACATGGGTGAGATCGCGCTGAAGTCAAATCACCCGACACAGATTGCAGCCCGCTGTACCGTGTTTGCAGAGTCTGATCTGGTACACAAGATTCAGATGGGACATACGAAGGAAGATATCGTTGCCGGTCTCTGTCAGGCAGTTGTGGCGAATTATCTGAATAATGTCGGCAAAGGAAAACGGATTGTCTCTCCTGTGGTTTTTCAAGGCGGGGTCAGCAAAAATATCGGCGTTGTTGCAGCGTTTGAAAAAGCGTTGGGCTGCGAGGTGCGTGTAGATAAAAACGGACATCTGATGGGAGCCATCGGTGCGGCATTGCTTGCAAAGAGCGGAAGCGTTCGGCGGGAATTTGATTTTTCAGTCGAACAGTTAGACTTTAAAACCCGCGAAGCAAGCTGTGGCCGCTGCTCTAACAATTGTGAGATCATCTGTGTCTATCGGGATGGCGTCCTGATAGACGGCTGGGGGAACCGCTGCGAAAATGGCGATGTCATGCACAGGGGGAAAAAATAAAAACGGACATCCAGCAGGATGTCCGGGAAAGAGGAAGATAATATATGCAAACCCCGCGTCGGGGATAGATTTTTGTCGAAGCCAGTCCGAATGCTTTGCTCCGCTGCGCGATAAGAGACGCTTTGGTGTTTTTGTAATGCGCAGGGGCGCGAGAGGTATTTTGGCAGCTTTGCTGCCCGCGCCTCGCGCGGCGGATAGGGGAAAAGGCGTTCCCCTATCCGATTAAAACACCCGGGTGGCTTCATTTGATGAAAATAATCTATCAGCCGGATGTGGACATTGTGTGAAAGGAATATGAAAGAATTCGAAATTTTGTTAAACAACTGTGTATCAGATATTTTATGAGAGGAATGTGAGTATGAAGGAGGATTGTTTTGTAAAATACAGAAATGGGAGTGTGATACGGCACTTAACAGTATTACTGATTCTTTTGCTGCTGCTTCTGTCTGGCGGCAGCCGGATGTCTGATGCCGGCCTTGTGCAGGCGGCTTCTGCGAAAAAGGTGTCTTTTACGGATGAAAGTGGAAGCTATCTTATTTATAAGTCGAAAAACTGGTATCTGAAGGATTCGGACGGCAATGCGCTGACCGGGATTCAGTATCTGGCTGTTGAGAAATCCTCTTCTTTTAATGCTGGCTATTATATGTTTGACAGCAAAGGGATGCTTTTGAAGAAAAAGGCGGTATACTATCTGGATACGACAGTAAACGAAGTGACATTCCAGGGATATTATTATACGAACGGCAAAGGCTGTTTTCCGACAAAGGTAAGCGGCCTGGTTAAATTGTCAAAGCTGAAATGTAAGGCAAAATCCAAAACCTTCAGCGGTTACTATTACGTGCAGGCATATGGAAAACTCTCTGCGGACGCGCAGGTACGTAAAATTTCTGCGAAAGTGAGCGGTGTTTCCTTCAAAGGCTATTATTATTTTAACAGCGTCGGAAAGCTTTGCACCGGAAAAGCGTTTCGCAAGGTAGAGCAGAAAGTGGGCAGCGCTGCATTTAACGGGACTTATTATTTTGGCGGCAAAAGGGGCGCTCTGGTCCGCAAAAAAGGATGGGTGACATATAAGGGAAATAAATATTATATCAACGCAGCCGGTAAAATGCTGACAAACTGCTGGAAGAACGGATATTACCTTTTATCTAACGGCAAAATTGCCAAAAGCCAGCAGGTCCCGGATGGCTCCTGGGTAGACTCTAACGGGAAAAAGTGTGCGAAAGAGGAAGTGGCATTAAGCGGGTTGAAAAATACTCTGAAGACGATAACCAGCAAATACGGAGGCAGCTGGTCCATTTATGTGAAAAATCTGAAAACCGGCGATTTCCTCAGCTTGAATGATAAGGCGATGTATCCGGCGAGTACAATCAAGGTGTTTGTCATGGCTTCCCTTTACAATGAGATCAAGGCGGGACGTGTAAAGGAGACTTCACAGATTCAGAGCCTTTTGAATTCCATGATCACGGTCAGCAGCAATGAGTCCTACAATGCACTGGTAAAGGCGCAGAGTTCTTCCGGTAATTTTCTCTCCGGAGCTACAGTGATCAACAAATACCTGAAAAATAACGGGTATACCAGCACCCGCGTACATCACACGCTTCATCCGGCGTCTTCCGCAAGAGTCACCGATGGAAGCAGCAACACGTCCTCCGCCAAGGACTGCGGTGTATTGCTGGAGAAAATTTATAAAGGCACCTGTGTGTCGAAAGAGTATTCTCAGAAGATGTTGAATCTTCTTCTTGCTCAGGAGCGACGATGGAAAATACCGGCAGGAATCCCTTCAGGAATCAAGGTAGCGAACAAGACCGGCGAGACGACCACAACCGATCATGATATTGCGATCGTTTACGGCAAAAAGACCGATTATGTAATCTGCGTTTTTTCATCAGGAAGCAGTTCGGCTTCCACGAAGATTGCAGCCATATCAAAAACGGTATATAATTATCTGAATGGATGACAGGGACTATTTGCGATTGAATCAGGAAAAGAAGAAAGAGGGATTTTTGCGGAGTGCAAAGGTCTCTTTTCTTTTGAAGAAGGATAAAAAAATGATGCGTATTTTTCGAAAAAGTGGTTGACAAACACGAAAACGCGTATTATAGTAGGCAACGTAAGGTGTTAGCACTCAAGATAAAAGAGTGCTAACAACAAAAATGAAAAGGAGGTATCAGATGCAGCTCGATGACAGAAAATGGACGATCCTGAAAGCAATCATTAAGACCTACCTGGAAACAGGCGAGCCAGTAGGGTCCCGTACCATTTCCAAATATGCCGATCTGAATCTGAGCTCCGCTACGATTCGCAATGAGATGTCTGATCTGGAGGATATGGGACTGATTCTTCAGCCACATACATCCGCCGGACGTATTCCATCCGATGCGGGCTATCGTCTTTATGTGGACCGTATGATGGAAGAGAAGGACCGGGAAGTCACGGAAATGAAGGAGGTTGTTCTCCAGAGACAGGATAAGATGGAGCTGATCCTGCGGCAGATGGCACAGATTCTGGCGAATAATACAAATTACGCCGCCATGATCTCAGGGCCTCAGATCCATCAGACGAAGCTGAAGTTTATTCAGCTCTCCATTGTCTCGGACACACAGATTCTTGCGACCGTGGTGACAGAAGGCAATGTCGTCCGTAACAAAATGCTGGATATGGATCACGGCCTGGATCATCAGACTATACTGGATCTGAATATCCTTCTGAACAGCGCTCTGAATGGCCTGACATTGGAGGAAATCAATCTTGCTACGATCGCGAAGCTGAAGCAGCAGGCCGGTATTCATAGTGATGTTGTAAACCGGGTCTTGGATGCGGTCGCGGAAGCCATACAGGCTGATACGGATGTGGAGATCTATACCAGCGGCGCGACGAATATTTTCCGTTATCCGGAGCTTTCCACCAGTGAGAAAGCGAGCGAGCTGATTGATGCTTTTGAAGACAAGAAGAACCTTGCCGGACTGATTGCGTCGACTGATTCGAAGGATGAGACAGGAATTCAGGTTTATATCGGTTCGGAGTCCCCGATCGAGTCGATGCGGGACTGCAGTGTGGTGACAGCCACATATGAACTGGGTGAAGGTATGTATGGACGGATTGGCGTCGTCGGACCAAAGCGTATGGATTATGATAAAGTAGTTGGCACGCTGAAGACAATGATGACGCAGTTGGATCAGATTTATCATAAGGATAAAGATAAAAAGGACTCATAACGGTTCCTGGCTGTTATGAAGTATAGAAGAAAGGTGGAGAAGCCATTGGAAGAAATCAGGGACGAAGAAGTTCAGGATGAAGCTGTTATGAACCAGCAGACAGCGAACAGTTCTTCCGGGAATGAAGACGAGAGTCAGGACGTGGCTGCCGGAGAGCAGAACGGGTCGGCGAATGCTGCAAAGAAGGAAACACAGACAGGCGGGCCGGAGCAGACAGTGCAATCGAAAGATTCTGAGGATGCAGAGAATTCCACGGATTCTGAAGCGGAAGAATCCGCAGATTCCGGTCAGACTGCGGATCCTTCCGAGGAGACTGGCAAGAAAAGCTTCTTTGGCAAAAAGAAAAAGGATAAGAAAGATCAGCAGATTGAAGAGCTGACGGACCGCGTACAGCGGCAGATGGCCGAGTTTGACAACTTCCGTAAGCGTTCGGAGAAGGAAAAAGCGGCGATGTTTGAGGTCGGCGCGAAGAGTGTGCTGGAGAAGATTCTTCCTACTGTGGATAATTTCGAGAGAGGTTTTGCAAATCTGACCGAAGAGCAGAAGCAGGATGCATTTGCGCAGGGCATGGAAAAGGTCTATCGGCAGCTGCTTACATCTCTGGAAGGCATCGGTGTCAAGCCGATTGAGGCAGTCGGACAGCCGTTTGATCCGAATTTCCACAATGCGGTGATGCATGTGGAGGATGAGGAAGCCGGTGAGAATGTGGTGGTTGAAGAGTTTCAGAAAGGCTACCTCTACCGCGACAGTGTGATCCGCCACAGTATGGTGAAGGTAGCAAACTGACGGTCGGAGCTTTAAGCAGAACGGCAGCCAGATTATATAGAGTAATTCAAACAGTTTTCAGGAAACATTGTGCTTTGGGCACGTAAAACAGGAGGAATTATTATGAGTAAGATTATTGGTATTGACCTTGGTACAACAAACAGCTGTGTAGCAGTTATGGAAGGTGGTAAGCCGGTAGTTATCACAAATACAGAGGGAGCCCGGACGACACCGTCCATCGTAGCGTTTACTAAGAGCGGCGAGCGCCTTGTCGGCGAGCCGGCAAAGCGTCAGGCTGTGACGAACGCGGACCATACGGTTTCTTCCATTAAAAGACATATGGGCAGTGATTACCGCGTAGAGATTGACGGCAAGAAATATTCTCCGCAGGAGATTTCCGCGATGATCCTTCAGAAGATGAAAGCGGATGCTGAGAACTACCTCGGTGAGAAGGTGACAGAGGCTGTTATCACAGTTCCTGCATACTTCAATGACGCACAGCGTCAGGCAACCAAGGACGCCGGCAAGATCGCGGGCCTGGATGTAAAGCGTATTATCAACGAGCCGACAGCGGCAGCGCTTGCGTATGGTCTTGACAACGAAAATGAGCAGAAGATTATGGTCTATGACCTGGGCGGCGGTACATTCGATGTTTCCATCATCGAGATCGGCGAGGGTGTCATCGAAGTACTTGCAACGAATGGTAACAACCGTCTCGGCGGTGATGATTTCGATAAGAAGATCGTAGATTATATGATCGCGGATTTCAAGTCCAAAGAGGGCATTGATCTTTCCGGAGATAAGATGGCTCTGCAGAGACTGAAAGAAGCGGCTGAGAAAGCAAAGAAAGAGCTTTCCTCCTCTACTACCACGAATATCAATCTTCCGTTCATCACTGCAAACGAGACCGGACCGAAGCATTTTGAGATGGATCTGACCAGAGCGAAGTTTGACGAACTGACTCATGACCTCGTAGAGGCGACGGTAATCCCGGTACAGAACGCTCTGAAGGATGCGGGACTTTCTGCAAGCGAGCTTTCCAAGGTGCTGCTTGTCGGCGGTTCCACACGTATCCCGGCAGTACAGGATAAGGTAAAGCAGCTGACCGGCCATGAGCCGAACAAGAGCCTGAACCCGGATGAGTGCGTAGCACTTGGTGCTTCTATCCAGGGCGGCAAGCTGGCAGGCGATGCCGGCGCGGGCGATATTCTTCTTCTGGATGTGACTCCGCTGTCTCTGTCCATCGAGACTCTCGGCGGCGTTGCTACCAAGCTGATCGAGCGGAATACGACGATTCCGACCAAGAAGAGCCAGGTATTCTCTACCGCTGCGGACAATCAGACGGCAGTAGATATCCATGTAGTACAGGGCGAGCGCCAGTTCGCGAAGGACAACAAGTCCCTTGGCCAGTTCCGTCTGGATGGCATCCCGCCAGCAAGAAGAGGCGTTCCGCAGATTGAGGTTACTTTCGATATTGACGCGAACGGCATTGTAAATGTATCCGCGAAGGATCTTGGTACCGGTAAGGAACAGCATATCACGATCACGTCCGGTTCGAATATGTCGGATGATGAGATCGACAAGGCTGTAAAGGAAGCCGCTGAGTACGAGGCACAGGATAAGAAGAAGAAAGAAGCTATCGACACCAGAAATGACGCGGATGCGATGGTATTCCAGACTGAGAAGGCGATGGAAGAGGTTGGCGATAAGATCGATCCGGCTGATAAGTCCGCTGTCGAGGCTGACCTGCAGTCCCTGAAGGATCTGATCGCGCAGACCAATCCGGAGGATATGACAGATTCTCAGATCGCGGACCTGAAGGCCGGCAAAGAAAAGCTGATGGAGAGCGCGCAGAAGCTGTTCGCGAAGGTATACGAGCAGGCCGGAGCAGCAGCTGGTGCGGCAGGTGCAGGTCCTGACATGAGCGGCGCGGCCGGAGCAGGTGCAGGCAGCACTTCATCTGATAATGGTCCGGTTGACGATGACGTTGTTGATGGAGACTATCGAGAGGTTTAATATAAGCTTTGACTAATTTTACAGGCAGGTCATTTTATGACCAATAATACCCTTGAAAGCGGGAAATCCCTTCAGGGGTATTGCCGTGTGAGGAGTTTATTATGGCAGAAAGTAAAAGAGATTACTACGAAGTTCTTGGCGTGGACAAAAATGCGGATGACGCTACATTAAAGAAAGCATACCGAGTGCTGGCGAAAAAATATCATCCGGATATGAACCCCGGGGATGCCGAGGCGGAGAAGAAGTTTAAGGAAGCCTCCGAGGCCTATGCCATCTTAAGCGATCCGGACAAAAGACGCCAGTATGACCAGTTTGGCCACGCCGCGTTTGATGGCAGTGCCGGCGGCGGAGGCTTCGATTTTAATAATTTTGACTTTGGTGATATGGGTGACATCTTCGGCGACCTGTTCGGCGATTTCTTTGGCGGCGGCAGCCGCAGACGCGGCGGCTCCGCGGGACCGATGCAGGGGGCAAATGTCCGTTCCAGCGTGAGAATTACCTTTGAAGAAGCGGTATTCGGCTGTGAGAAAGAGATTGAGCTGAATCTGAAGGATGAGTGTACGACCTGTCATGGCACCGGTGCTAAGCCCGGTACTTCTCCTGAGACCTGCCCGAAGTGCAATGGCAGGGGGCAGGTGGTATTTTCCCAGCAGTCGCTGTTCGGTACGGTACAGAATGTGCAGACCTGTCCGGAATGCCACGGCACCGGCAAGATCATTAAAGAAAAATGTCCGAACTGTTATGGTAGCGGTTATACATCCAGCAAAAAGAAAATCAAGGTCACGATACCGGCTGGTATTGACAATGGCCAGAGCATCCGCATTCGCGAAAAAGGCGAACCGGGAAGGAACGGCGGTCCGCGTGGTGACCTGCTTGTCGAGGTGATCGTTGGCAGACACGCGACATTTACCCGACAGGATATGAATATTTATTCGGAAGTACCGATCACGTTTGCTCAGGCAGCTCTGGGCGGCGATATTCGCATTGCTACAGTGGACGGCGATATCGTCTATATGGTAAAGCCGGGTACGCAGACCGGTACAAAGGTGCGTTTCAAAGGAAAAGGCGTACCGTCATTGCGCAATAAAAATATGCGCGGCGACCATTATGTCACATTGAACATCGAGGTGCCGACAAAGCTCAATGAGGCGGCGAAAAAGGCACTGCGGGAATTTGACGATGCAACAGGCGGAAGCCTGACAAAGCCGGGTGAGTCCCCCAAAGGAACGCAGGAGAAGAAAGGCAAAAAGGGATTCGGCGAGAAGCTGAAGGAGATGTTTGAAGAGTAGTTACCAGAAGGAACTGAACAGTTACGGGGAGTAATCCTTTTATGAAATGGAATAAGTTTACCATTAAAACAAAAACAGATGCGGAGGATATCGTCATCGCTACGTTGGCTGACATTGGAATCGAAGGTGCCGAGATTGAGGATAAAGTACCGCTTTCTGAATCAGATAAGAAGCAGATGTTTGTCGATATCCTGCCGGATGGACCGGCGGACGACGGCATTGCTTACTTAAGCTTTTATCTGGAAGAGGACGCAGATATTGATACAACACTTGATAATGTGCGGCGCGAGCTGGATGATCTACGCAATTTCATGGATATTGGTGAAGGGACGATTGAGGCCTCCCAGACAGAGGATAAGGACTGGATCAACAACTGGAAAGAATACTTCCATCAGTTTTATGTAGATGATATTCTGATCATACCGTCCTGGGAGGAAGTGAAGGCGGAGGATCAGGACAAGATGATTATTCATATTGATCCTGGCACTGCTTTTGGTACAGGCATGCATGAGACCACACAGCTCTGCCTGCGTCAGCTGAAAAAATATGTGACGGATCAGACAGAACTCCTTGACGTCGGCACCGGCAGCGGCATTCTTTCTATCGCGGCTCTGAAGCTTGGTGCGAAGCATGCAGTCGGCACGGATCTGGATCCCTGCGCGATTTCAGCTGTTCAGGAAAATCTGGCAGCAAATGATATTTCTGCCGATGCGATGCAGATATTACTTGGGAATATTATTGATGACAAGGATATTCAGGATGCCGTTGGATATGAAAAGTATGATATTGTGGCTGCAAACATTCTTGCTGAGGTACTTGTGCCGTTGACTCCGGTTATTGTGAATCAGATGAAGCATGGGGGAATCTATATCACCTCCGGTATTATTGATGAAAAAGAGTCTGTTGTTGTCGATGCGGTAAAGGCAGCCGGTCTGGAGGTACTTGAAGTGACACATCAAAAGGACTGGGTGTCTGTGACTGCGCGCAGACTGTAGTTTTTATGCCAAATTTAATAATCGTTCCTATGAAAATGGTGTACCGCTTAAAAGAATATATGTATTGACAGAGTCTGGCAGATACAGTTAAAATAGAGGAAACCGCATTATGCATCATTTTTTTGTTGAAAAAGCGCAGATCGGTGAAAAGGAAATCCATATCACCGGCAGTGACGTCAATCATCTGCGCAATGTTCTTCGTATTGTACCGGGAGAACAGGTGAGCGTCAGCGACGGAGATGCGACGACATACCGCTGCGAAGTAACGCAGATGGATGAAAACTGTGTGACAGCTAAGATTCTCTGGTCGCAGGAAGCGGATACCGAGCTTCCCTGTCGGATCGTGCTTTTTCAAGGCTTACCGAAAGCAGATAAGATGGAACTGATCATTCAGAAGACCATCGAGCTGGGTGTAAGTGAAATCGTTCCTGTTGCGACGCGCCGCGCTGTGGTAAAGCTGGATGCGAAGAAAGCTGAGGCGAAGAACAAGCGCTGGAATGCCATTGCTGAGAGCGCCGCGAAGCAGGCAAAACGTGCTGTGATCCCTGTGGTAAAGCCGGTGATGGATTTTGAGGCGGCTGTGTGTTATGCAGCGGCAATGAATCGGAAATTCATTCCTTATGAACTGGCCCAGGGAATGAATGCGACCCGTGAGGCGTTTCAGAAGATCCAGCCGGGTGATTCCATAGCAATTTTTATAGGACCAGAGGGCGGCTTCGATGAGCAGGAGATTGAGATGGCAAAAAAAGGCTGGCATCCTGCCGATCACGCTGGGGAGGCGGATTCTTCGCACCGAGACGGCAGGGATGGCGGTATTGGCAGTGCTGATGTATCAGCTGGAAGAGGGCGCATCCGTCGGGGATAATACTATTTAGCGGCATAGTTTTTGATTTAGGGAGGGTTTTATGGCATTAAAATTAACGAAAGACTTTAATGGTGTCCTTTTTGCACCGCGTAAAGAGGAAATTAAGCCGGGCGGCGGCGTTCTTTATCCGAGAGTTATGGAGCTGCAGCATGCCGGCGAGGAGAACGGTACGCTGCTTGCCGCATTTGAATATTATGCGGACCGGGAGCCGGCGGTCATTCCGATTTACAGAAGTACAGACGGCGGGAAGATCTGGGAGAAGTTCAGCGAAGTGGAAGATACAAAGAACGGATGGGGGATGCGCTTTCAGCCGGTTCTGTTTGAACTTCCGCAGCAGTGCGGAGATCTGCCGGAAGGGACCATTCTCTTTGCGGGGAATTCCATTCCGATGCAGGCCTTTGCAGAAGGGAATCCGCCTGATTTTGTCGGGACGGAACTGCAGCTTTATGTCAGCCGCGACCATGGTAAAACCTGGGAATATCGCTCGACTTTCGCCTATGGCGGTGTACCTGTCGAGTATAACTGGGATTGTCTGGGCCCGGTGTGGGAGCCGTTTCTTTATCTCAATGCGGACGGAGACATTACGGCCGTGTACTCGGACGAGAAGCTGCATACAGACCATATTCTGAATCAATGTCTGGCTGTGATCACCTCTGCGGACGGCGGGAAGACCTGGGGTGAGCCGCAGCTGGTGGTTGCGATACCGGATGGCAACAGACGTCCGGGCATGGCGATCGTCACGAAGCTCCCGAATGGAAAATACTTTATGTGTTACGAGATCGTAAACGATCCGGATCAGGGTATTTATTTTAAGATTTCTGACGACGGGGTGGATTTCGGCGATCCGGCGCTCTATGGGACGAGAGCTGAGACTGCGGACGGTAAATTTGTCGGGAGTATGCCTTATTGTACCTGGACGAAAAATGGCGGGCCGAACGGTACGATCATTTTAAGCGGCAAGCGTGACAGCGGCTGGCTGGGTCTGCGCGATCCCGGACAGTTTCTGGTCAACTACAATCTTGGAGAAGGGCCATGGGAACAGGTAAATATGCTGGTCTCTTATGATTCCAGAATTCATCAGGCCGGTTGGAGCATGGGTATGGCTGTGATCGATCATGATACGAAGCTGATCCAGCTTGCTCCGACACAGATGGATCCTGTTCTGATGCAGATTTCATTTGGAATTGGGAATCTGGAGACTGCAGGTGCTGATTGATCTCGTTTTTCGCTCGATGTGTTATTTCAATCATCACATATTTTATCACATATTTTAACCGGGAATTTTTACATACCGGATCGTAATGAACAGGAGGATTATCAGATGATTTATCATATCGTAATGTGGAATTTCAAAAAGGACATTCCGGAGGAGAAAAAGCCGGAGCTCAAAGCAGCTATGGCTGAGAATTTGAAGACATTGGTCGGCAAGGTACCGGGTCTTCTGACCGTAGAGTTTGTGGCAGAGCCGATTCCGTCCAGCACACATGAGATTGCGCTTGTAACGACGATGGAAAAAGCAGGAGATGTCGCGGTATACGGCAGCCATCCGGCGCATGTGGCGGTAGCGGATACCTATGTTCGTCCGTATGTGTGTGACCGGTCTTGCCTTGACTATGAGGCAAAGAGTATCTGATTCTGCGGATATAGACATGCAGTAGACATAGAGCCGATGAATCTGTGATAATGGTTCATCGGCTTTTATTGCAGGAATATGAAAAACGTGATAGAATCTGAAAGATGTACATTCTGAAAAGTGATTATTCGGAAAAACTGCAGCATAATTCGCTTTTCTGTTAAAATGGCAGGAAATGTAAGTGCATGACGTGGAGGAAGATATGGAGGCATATCTGGATAATTCTGCCACGACCCGTGTGACGGATTCCGTGCGGGATGTGGTGGTGCGGACAATGACAGAGGATTATGGGAATCCTTCTTCACAGCACCGCAAAGGCGTGGAGGCGGAGCGCTATCTGAAGGATGCGCGCGAAAAGCTGGCTGATACGCTCAAATGCAGTGAAAAAGAGATCTGTTTTACATCAGGCGGAACAGAGTCGGACAACTGGGCGATTTTAGGTGCGGCGGCAGCGAATAAACGCGCGGGTATGCATGTGATTACAACGGCGATCGAGCATGCGGCTGTCCTGATGCCGATGCGCTATCTGGAGGAACAGGGATTTCGTGTGACATACCTGCCGGTGGATGAGCGGGGCTATATTTCTCTGCAAGATCTGGAGGCCGCGATCTGTGATGATACGATCCTTGTTTCGATGATGTATGTGAACAATGAGGTCGGCACGATAGAACCGATTGCGGAGGCCGGCGCCCTGGTTAAAAAGAAAAATCCTTCTGCACTGTTTCACGTGGATGCTGTGCAGGCATATGGGAAATATCCGATTTATCCGAGGCGGATGGGGATTGATATGCTTTCTGTGAGCGGCCATAAGATTCATGGACCAAAGGGCAGCGGTTTTCTTTATGTAAAGGAGAAAACGAAGCTTCAGCCGCTGATCCTTGGCGGCGGCCAGCAAAAAGGCATGCGTTCGGGTACGGATAATGTGCCGGGAGCGGCTGGACTGGCGCAGGCAGCTGTCGATGCTTATGCTTCCCTGAAAGAGGATCACGCACATATGCTGGCATTGAAGAACAGGCTGATGACCGGACTCTCCGAACTGCCGGATGTAGTGATTCACTCAGAAGAAGGGGAAAAGAGTGCTGCGCATATTGTGAGCGCGGCCTTTGTGGGCGTCCGAAGCGAGGTGCTGCTGCATGCGCTGGAAGATAAAGGGATTTATGTCTCAGCGGGTTCCGCCTGCTCTTCCAATAAAAAGCTTCCGGTCAGTACGGTTCTGAAAGAGCTGCACCTGCGGCCGGAACTGCTGGAATCGACGCTGCGCTTCAGCTTTAGTCGCTTTACAACGGAAGAGGAGATTGATTATTGTCTGGATGCGCTTCGGGAACTGCTGCCGGTGCTGCGCAAATTTAAACGACGATAAAAGGAGAAAAAATGTTCCAAACTTTTTTGATTAAATACGGTGAGATTGCGATCAAAGGCAAGAATCGCCATTTGTTTGAGGAAGCTCTGGTAAAACAGATCCGTCATGCGCTCTCAAAAGTGGACGGCGAGTTTGTTGTAACACGTGAGCAGGGACGAATCTACATTGACTGCGAGAGCGAGTATGATTATGAGGAGATCGTTGAAGCGCTGCAGCGAGTGTTCGGCATTGTGGGTATCTGCCCGGTGATGAAGGTGGAAGATCAGGGCCTTGACGAGCTGGGCAATGATGTGATCCGCTTTCTGGAGCAGGTTTATGAAGATCACAGCCAGACGTTTAAGGTGTTGACACGCCGTGCGAAAAAGTCTTATCCGGTTGAATCCATGGAGGTCAACAGTGAACTTGGCGGACGCATTCTGGACGCGTTTCCGGACATGCGAGTGGATGTACATGATCCGGAACTCCTGATTCATGTTGAAATTCGCGATATGATCTACATTTACTCGAAGATCATTCCGGGTCCCGGAGGCATGCCGGTCGGCACAAGCGGCCGGGCAATGCTGCTGTTATCCGGCGGAATTGACAGTCCGGTAGCCGGATATATGATTGGTAAGCGTGGTGTCGTGATTGACGCAGTGTATTTTCATGCGCCGCCCTATACCAGCGATCGCGCGAAGCAAAAGGTAATCGATCTTGCAAAGCTGGTCGCCCGCTATACCGGGCCGATCCGTCTCCATGTTGTGAATTTTACGGACATTCAGCTTTATATATACGAAAAATGCCCGCACGATGAGTTAACGATCATCATGCGGCGCTATATGATGATGATCGCGGAACGGTTTGCTGCCCTGGATGGTTCGATGGCGCTGATCACCGGCGAGAGCATCGGCCAGGTGGCCAGCCAGACAATCCAGAGCCTTGCAGTGACAAATGAGGTGTGTAAGCTGCCGGTCTTCCGGCCGCTGATCGGATTTGATAAGCAGGAAATTGTCGAAGTGGCGAAAAAGATCGACACCTTTGAGACTTCTATTCTGCCATACGAAGACTGCTGTACAATTTTTGTGGCAAAGCATCCTGTGACAAAACCGAATTTAAAGGTAATCCAGCGCTCCGAATGTAAGCTTCAGGAGAAAATTGATGAGATGGTTGAGACTGCGGTAGAAAGTGCAGAGACGATCCTTGTAGAGTGAAATGAAAAACCGCCGCATCCAGTGCGGCGGGAAATTTGTTTACTGAATAATGTATGCGTCCAGTACAGTCAGGATCTCGTCAATGTTGTCCTCCGCGTGAATATTCAGATCAATCGGCTTGGAAAGATCCAGACTGAAGATGCCCATGATAGACTTGGCATCAATCACATAGCGGCCGGAAACGAGATCAAAATCGTTGTCAAACTTTGTGATATCATTCACAAAAGACTTTACTTTATCAATTGAGTTTAAAGAAATCTGAACAGTTTTCATAACAATGCTCCTCCATGTATCTTTGTATTGTAGTATTGTAACTGTGTTAATATTGAACAGCTACGTTGAATCCTGCTTCATGCATTATCTTACTGTTTAGAGCAGGAAAAGTCAAGAATAAATGTGATAATTCAGGGCAGGTCTTCACATTCGCTGTGAAGACCGTATGAACACGAATAAAACTGGAAAAGAGGAAAAATTTCATGGCAAAAAAGGCGGCATTGCATAATCTTGGCTGCAAAGTGAACGCGTATGAGACAGAAGCAATGCGACAGCTTCTGGAGAAAGAAGGATATGAGATCGTACCGTTTGCTCCCGGAGCAGATGTTTATGTGATCAATACCTGCACGGTGACAAATATTGCAGATCGAAAATCCCGCCAGATGCTGCATAAGGCGAAAAAAATGAACCCGGATGCGATCGTGGTGGCAGCGGGATGTTATGTGCAGACAGCGGAGAATCCGGTGGAAGATGACCTCACGGTGGATCTGGTGCTTGGAAACAACCGCAAAAAGGATTTGATCGAGGCGCTGCGCAGTCTGGAGAAGGCACGCGCAGAAAGTGATGTTTCAGCTTGTAGAGAGTGTATAGCGGATAATGAATCTGGCCTGACCGGTGATACGGAGGCAGTTCAATCGGAAGATGCAGGGAGAAGCCAACAGGAAACAGACAGACAGAGTTATATCACAGATATCAATCATACCCATGAATATGAAAACCTCTCTATTTCCCGCACGGAGGAACATACGCGTGCCTATGTCAAGGTTCAGGACGGCTGCAACCAGTTCTGTACCTACTGTATCATCCCTTATGCGAGGGGACGGGTGCGGAGCCGTGAAATGGAGGATGTACTGCAGGAAGTAAGGAACCTGGCTGATAGCGGCTGCCGGGAGGTAGTGCTGACCGGCATCCATCTGACATCGTATGGTTCTGATCTTGGCATATCCCTTTTAGACTTGATCCGGGCGGTGCATACTGTCCCCGGAATTGAACGGATCCGTCTGGGATCGCTGGAGCCGGGATTTATTACGAAAAAGACGGCCATGGTTTTGCATGACCTGCCCAAAGTGTGCCCGCATTTTCATATATCTCTGCAAAGCGGCTGCACTTCCGTGTTGAGACGGATGAACCGCCGGTATACGGCGGAAGAGTTTGAGGAAAAATGTGAAATTTTGCGTTCTGTCTATGACTGCCCGGCCATCACTACGGATGTCATTGTCGGCTTTCCGCAGGAAACATTGGAGGAGTTTCAGGAGACCGCTTCTTTTTTAAAGAAGCTTCGCCTGTATGAAACGCATATATTCAAGTATTCCAGCAGGCAGGGGACGCGTGCCGCAGCAATGTCCGGCCAGATTCCTGAGACGGAAAAAGGGATCCGCAGCAATGTTCTGATCGAACTGGGAGAACAAAACCGCAGCCTTTTTGAACAGGGATATTCCGGCAGGAAGGTTGAAGCGCTTTTTGAAGAACCGCTGGAGATTAATGGCACAAATTATTTTGCCGGATATACAAAAGAGTATATGCGTGTTGCGATTCCGGCTGTAGAGGATTTTTCAAATCAAATATTGACGGGGAGAATCGGAAAGCCTCTTTCTTCTCACCTGTTTTTGCTGGAAAAGGATTGAATTATTTGGAAAGATATATTAGAATAAAGGACAGCTTAGATCTGTGCAGACAAAGGACGTGAAGATATGGCGGAGATTAACAGTACACAGTATTTCAATTATATTACCGATCCCCAGACAAGGGTAAAGACCGTACTGGATGTCGTTTACAATGCGATGGAAGAAAAAGGATACAATCCGGTCAATCAGATTGTCGGCTATATTATGTCCGGAGATCCGACCTATATTACGAATCATAACAATGCCCGCAGCATGATTATGAAGGTGGAACGTGATGAACTCGTAGAGGAGCTTTTAAGGGAATACGTAAAAAACAAAGCCTGGGAGTGCAAAGACGGATGATCCGCGTGATGGGGTTGGATTTCGGCTCGAAGACGGTTGGGGTGGCAGTCAGTGATCCGCTTGGCCTTACCGCTCAGGGGATTGAGATCATCCGGCGTACACAGGAGAATAAGCTGCGACGTACGCTGGCGCGGATAGAGGAGCTTGTCGCACAATACGAAGTGACGGAGATTGTACTGGGTTATCCGAAGAACATGAATAATACGATTGGTGAGCGGGCTGAAAAATCATTGGAATTTCGTGATATGCTGCAGCGCAGGACCGGTCTTCCGGTGGTGATGTGGGATGAACGTCTGACGACTGTGGCGGCAAATCGCACCCTGATGGAGAGCGGTGTGCGTCGTGAGCATCGAAAAGAATACGTGGATATGATTGCAGCCGTGTATATTCTTCAGGGATATCTGGACTGCAAAGGTAATGCGGTTCATTCGGAGGAAGCAAAGAGTGTAGAAGATCTTTGATGAGGCGGGGTGTCGTAACGGAACGGCAGCGTTATCTGTGTTACAGATCGGCAGAGACAACGAAAGAAAGAATGTGACTGTGAGGGTACTGAACAGTTACGAGAGAATCAGGACTAAGACGAGGAGCAGTATGGAAAAAATTGAATTTCGACCTGCAGAAGGCGGAGAGACCGCATGGTTTTATGTGGTAGAGGAGACCAGAATTAATGGTGTCTCCTATCTTTTAGTGACTGAGACAGAGGAAGAGGAAGCGGAAGCATATATTTTAAAGGATACCTCGAAAGACGGCGACGAGGAAGCAGTGTACGAATTTGTCGATAACGACGAGGAACTAGAAGCAGTGTCAAAGATCTTTACGGAGCTTTTGGAGGACGTGGATATAGAGCTCTGAAATGATAAAATCAATGGAAAGCAATTAACAGCTGAAAGGACCAGCAGAACAAGGGGAAGGATAATATGGTGCCGCTAAAGACACCTTATTCGTGTGTGCAGTGAAAGGAAAGATTATGCGTATCAACGCAGGAAAGAGGTATGAATATTGAGTAAGGAACAGAACAGACAGAACAATACGGGGAAACTGAAAATTATACCGCTCGGCGGTCTCGGACTGATCGGTATGAACATCACGGCATTTGAGTATAATGACAGCATTATTGTTGTGGACTGCGGTCTGGCATTTCCGGAGGACGATATGCTGGGGATTGATCTGGTCATCCCGGATATCACTTATCTGAAAGAAAACTCGGAGAAAGTAAAAGGATTTGTATTTACACATGGACATGAAGATCATATCGGAGCGATTTCATATATTTTAAACGATCTGAATGTACCGCTCTACGCGACAAAGCTGACAATGGGCCTGATCGAGCGCAAGCTGGAAGAGGGCGGTCAGATGAAGACGACGAAGCGCAAGGTGGTCAGGCAGGGACAGTCTATTAATCTGGGCTGCTTCCGTGTCGAATTTATCCGCACGAACCACAGCATTGCAGACGCTGTGGCACTTGCTATTTATTCTCCCGCAGGAGTTGTGGTGCATACCGGCGATTTTAAAGTGGATTATACACCGGTCTATGGCGATGCGATCGATCTCCAGAGATTTGCGGAAATAGGCAAAAAAGGCGTTCTGGCATTGATGTGCGACAGTACCAATGCGGAGCGTCCGGGATTTACGGCCTCTGAGCGCACAGTTGGCAAGACCTTTGACCATCTGTTTTCGGAAAACACGACCCACCGCATCATCATAGCGACCTTTGCGTCTAATGTGGACCGTGTCCAGCAGATTATCAACACGGCGTATAAATACGGCAGAAAAGTCGTGATCGAGGGCCGCAGCATGGTGACCGTGATCTCGACAGCTTCCGAGCTTGGCTACATCAACATCCCGGAGCATACGCTGATCGAGATTGATGAGATGAAGAATTACACGGACGAGCAGCTTGTGCTGATCACGACAGGCAGTCAGGGTGAACCGATGGCAGCCCTTTCGCGCATTGCTGCGAATATGCACAAAAAGATCTCAATACACCCGAATGACGTTGTGATCTTCAGCTCGAATCCGATTCCGGGAAATGAAAAGGCTGTCTCCAAGGTTATCAACGAACTTTCTGCCAAGGGTACAAAGGTCGTATTTCAGGATACGCATGTTTCGGGACACGCCTGTCAGGAGGATATCAAGCTGATTTATTCTCTGGTAAAGCCGAAATACGCGATTCCGGTACACGGCGAATATCGTCATATGAAGGCACAGGCAGCGCTTGTGGAGGAGCTGGGATATGACAAGGAGCATATTCTGGAGCTGAAAGCCGGGGATGTGCTGGAAATTGATGAGAATTCGGCAGCCGTGACCGGACAGGTGCAGACCGGTTCAATCCTGGTAGACGGCCTCGGTGTGGGCGACGTCGGCAATATCGTGCTGCGCGACCGTCAGCATCTCGCGGAAGACGGTATTGTGATCGCGGTACTGACGTTAGAAAAATACAGCGGTCAGATTCTGGCAGGTCCGGATATTGTATCCCGCGGTTTTGTATATGTGCGCGAGTCGGAAGACCTGATGGAGGAGGCTCGAGCTGTTGTGGAGGATGCGATGGATTACTGCGGTTCTCATCGTATTACAGACTGGGCAAAAATGAAGAATAATATCCGTGATTCTCTCGGTGATTTCCTGTGGAAGAGAACGAAGAGAAGACCGATGATCCTGCCAATTATCATGGAAGTCGAATAGCATTACATGGAGCCTGAATTTCGATGAATCGATGATTCAGGATAATGCATATTTCGGCGCTAAAAGAGTACAGAGACAGGAACAGATTATCATGAGCAGAGTGGAACAATGTACACAGGATTTGATTGAAAGCATTCAGGAGACTGAAGAATATCAACGTTATCAAAAGCTTCGGGAATTGATCGAACAGGATCCGGAGCTTCGTCGAAAGCTGAACGAGTTTCGCAGACGTGTTTATCAGGTGCAGACCTCCGGGGAGATCCTCGATCATTACAGCGAACAGGAACGTCTGGGAAAGGATGCCTCGGAGTTCCGCAAAAATGAACTGGTTGATGAATATCTGAAGGTCGAGCTGCATATCTGCCGGCTGATCCAGAATATGTCATTTCAGATCGCGGACGCGATCGATCTGGATCTGGATGATGTGTTGGACGGGATCTGAGTTCTTTTTTAGGAATTTTGGTTTTATAGAAAGGGTAAATTCCATGATTATTCCGGAGCGTATGTCTGTATATATCAATTCTCTCGATACCGGCAACGGTGCGTTTCTGGATGAATTGGAGCGAGCTGCGGTGGAAGAGCGCGTACCTGTTATCCGCAAAGACATGCAGAGCTTCCTGAAAGTGCTGTTGGCAATGCAAAGACCGAAAAAAATACTTGAAGTAGGGACAGCTGTCGGATTTTCTGCCATTCTGATGGCGATGAATACGGAACCGGACTGCCGGATTACCACGATTGAAAATTATGAAAAACGTATCGGACCGGCGCGGGAAAATTTTGCCCGTGCCGGTATAGAAGACCGGATTACGCTCCTGCAGGGTGATGCGCAGGAGCTTTTGCCGACTTTGAAGGAATCGTACGATTTTGTGTTTATGGATGCCGCGAAAGGACAGTACATGGCTTTCCTGCCGGAAATACTGCGGCTTTTACGTACCGGCGGAGTGCTCGTTTCAGACAATGTGCTGCAGGATGGTGACCTGATCGAATCCCATTATGCGGTCGAACAGCGTAACCGTACGATCTATAAACGTATGCGCGAATATCTGTATACGCTGAAACACACGGAAGGACTTTTAACATCAATCGCCGCGGTGGGAGACGGAGCGGCAGTGACAGTTAAAATGAGTGAGACGCAGATATAATGTAATTTCTGAAGATAATACTGAACAGATATGATCTGTTTTTACACAGGAGAATTTGCCATGAGACATCCGGAACTATTAATCCCGGCGAGCAGCCTGGAGGTATTGAAAACAGCGGTGACATTCGGTGCGGATGCGGTCTATATCGGCGGCGACGCTTATGGACTGCGCGCAAAGGCAAAAAATTTTTCAATGGCGGATATGGCGGAGGGGATTTCGTTTGCCCATACACGTGGCGTAAAGGTCTATGTGACCGCGAATATTCTGGCACACAACGGGGATTTAAAGGGCATTGAAGCATATTTTTATGAACTGAAGGAATTGCATCCGGATGCGCTGATCATCGCTGATCCGGGTGTTTTTATGATTGCGAAGCGCGTCTGTCCCGAGATCGACCGTCATATCAGCACGCAGGCGAATAATACCAATTATGAGACCTGCCGCTTCTGGTGGGAGCTTGGTGCGAAGCGCATTGTCACAGCGAGGGAGCTGTCAATTGCGGAGATCACGGAGCTGAGGACAAATATTCCTTCTGGGATGGAGATTGAGACATTTGTACACGGAGCGATGTGTATTTCTTATTCCGGGCGCTGTCTTCTGAGCAATTATTTTACCGGACGGGACGCGAACCAGGGGGCGTGCACGCATCCTTGCCGCTGGAAATATGCGGTCATGGAGGAGACGAGACCGGGTGAATATCTGCCGATTGAGGAAAACGAACGCGGGACCTATATTTTCAATTCGAAAGATCTGTGCATGATCGAGCACATTCCGGATCTGATCAGCGCTGGCATTGACAGCTTTAAGATCGAGGGCAGGATGAAGACTGCGCTTTATGTGGCAACCGTGGCGCGGACATACCGAAAGGCCATCGATGATTACCAGACAGATCCGGCAGTCTATGAGCGGAATCTTCCCTGGTACCGGGAACAGATATCTAATTGTACGTACCGTCAGTTTACGACCGGATTTTTTTACGGAAAACCGAACCATGAGTCGCAGATTTATGACAGCAATACCTATATCAAGGAGTATACGTATCTGGGAATGGTCGGAGAATCCTCAGGTGCTGAGGATGGCTGGTATGCCACAGAGCAGCGCAATAAATTTTCGGTTGGCGAGATGATCGAAGTGATGAAGCCGGACGGACGAAATCTGGAAACGCCTATGCTGGAGATCAGAGATGAGAGCGGGAGACCCATGGAGAGCGCTCCTCATCCGCAGCAGAAGCTGATGGTGAGGCTTTCCTGCGAGGCGGAGGAATTTGATATTCTTCGAAGAGCAGAAATTTAATATTTCGTAACTGTTCAACACCTTCGCGGCGGATGCGAAGACCTGTTCTGGACAGACCATTTTTTTGGAAAAACAGTTTAACAGGAGGCCAGAGCTATGCGGGAAATACAGGTGAGCCGGATCACAGAGGAAATCGAGCGCCTTTGCATTGAGGCGAACGAGCATCTTCCGGAAGACGTGAAATGTGCTATACAAAGATGCCGTGCGTGTGAGGACGGAGAGATCGCGAAAGGCGTGCTTGATGATATTATTACAAATTATAAGATCGCAGATGAGGAGCAGGTGCCGATCTGCCAGGATACGGGTATGGCCTGCATTTTTCTGGAGATCGGACAGGACGTACACCTTGTGGGCGGCGACCTGACAGAAGCAGTGAATGAGGGCGTACGCAGGGGCTATCAGAACGGATACCTCAGAAAATCAGTCGTGATAGATCCGGTACGGCGCGGGAATACCGGCGACAACACACCGGCGATGCTTTACACGGAGATCGTACCGGGTGAGCAGATACGGATCACGGTCGGTCCGAAGGGCTTCGGCAGTGAGAACATGAGCGCAATCCGCATGTTTAAGCCTTCTGCCGGTCTGCAGGGTATTAAGGATTTTATTCTGGAAGTGGTCGAGACGGCCGGACCGAATCCCTGCCCGCCGATGGTGGTCGGCGTCGGGATCGGCGGCACCTTTGATAAATGTGCACTGCTGGCAAAGAAAGCACTGATGCGTCCGCTGGATGTGCGGAACCCGGATCCGTTTTATGCAGAGCTGGAAACGGAGATGTTGGAGAAAATCAATCAGCTGGGTATCGGACCGCAGGGCTTTGGCGGCCGGACGACTGCGATCGGGCTGAATATTGAGACAATGCCGACCCACATTGCCGGAATGCCCTGCGCGGTGAATATCAGCTGTCATGTGACCCGGCATAAAGTGGCAGTGATATGACAGAATAAGGGATCGCTACGCAGAAAATGATACATGAAGAATGAAGCAGACTGCTTCACAGATTCGCAGAGAATCTGTGGTCTGGATGAAATGGAGTGTTACGAATGGAAAGAAGACATATTACTCTGCCTCTGACGGAGGAACTGGCCCATACTCTTCATGCGGGGGATCAGGTGCTGCTGACGGGCACCATCTATACCTCGCGTGATGCCGGACATGCACGGATGTGTGAGACTCTTGCAAAAGGAGAAAAACTGCCATTTGACCCGGCCGATGCGACCATTTATTATGTCGGCCCGACACCGGCGAAACCGGGACAGGTCATCGGCTCTGCCGGACCTACGACGAGCGGCCGGATGGATGCTTATGCGCCGACACTCATGAGTGTAGGCGCGCGCGGTATGATCGGAAAGGGTGCGAGACTGCCGGAAGTCGTGGAAGCGATGAAAAAATACAGCGGCGTTTACTTTGGGGCAATCGGCGGAGCCGGTGCACTATTGGCGCGCTGCATTAAAAAAGCAGAGCTGATTGCCTACGAAGATCTGGGTGCTGAGGCACTGCGGAAGCTTTATGTGGAAGATATGCCGCTGGTCGTGATTATTGACAGCGAGGGGAATAACCTTTATGAGACGGGACGGGAGAACTATCGTAAGGCATCAGCCGCTCTCTGACCGAAACACAGAATACAGGAGATATGGAAGGATAAGGCAGCTTTATGACAAAACAGGAATTTCAGAAGCTTACCGAGACAATTTTGCTGGTCGATGGGGCGACCGGCTCAAATCTGATGGCGATGGGGATGCCGCGCGGCGTCTGCACGGAAGCCTGGGTGCTCGAACATAAGGAGGTGCTGCAGAAGCTGCAGAGAGCCTATCTGGAGGCCGGAAGCCGGGTAATCTATGCGCCTACCTTTGGCGCCAACCGCTTTAATCTGGCAAAACACGGATTGGAAGGGAACATCCGGGAGATGAACCTGACTCTTGCCAGGTATTCTCAGGAGGTCGCAAAGAATTTTTTAGCAGAATCTGAAGTTTTGAAAGTGCCAGATAGCAAAAATCAGATAGCAGAATACACCGGCAATGAGAGACAGATCCGGAATCAGGTTTATGTAGCTGGCGATATCAGTCCTACCGGAGGCATGATGCAGCCAATGGGCGATATGACCTATGAGAAAGCATTTGAGATTTATCAGGAGCAGGTGCGGTATCTTGTGGAAGCCGGTGTGGACATGATCGCGGTGGAGACGATGTATCAGATCGAGGAGACGATGGCGGCAATCGACGCGGTGCACAGTGTCTGTGATCTGCCGGTGCTCTGCACGGTGACAGTCGATGCAGACGGCAGCATTTTTACCGGAGGCAATGCGACGGAAGCCGCCATCTCCTTTGAGGCGACCGGCGCGGATGCGGTCGGCGTCAACTGCTCGGTCGGGCCGGATCAGCTCGTTTCCATCATCCGCAATATCAGAGAGAATGTCTCGATTCCCGTGATTGCCAAGCCGAATGCCGGTATGCCGCAGATTGATGACGCTGGGAATGCGATATACAGTATGGACGCGAAAACATTTGCAGGCTATATGAAAGATCTTGTAGATGCCGGTGCCGGAATCATCGGCGGATGCTGCGGCACGACTCCGGAATATATCCGGCAGATGGCGAAGCTGCTGCATTGAAGATATGGTTCATATCAGCGCCTCGCACTCCGCTGCTGAGGGACTTTGTGCCGGTGGCTCTCGTTAAGAACCAATCGTAACGGAGCAAAGACCCGTGAGAACGAGTAAAGCAGGAGATGCAATAAGTAACCGGATATACGGAAATTATGCGTACCCCTTGCCATTTTGCATAGGTTATGCTATTTTTACCTTGTGGTGTACAGATTCCACAGTGAATGGGCTGTAAGAACACGATACGTTATGCGGGAGATTTCAGACTGAAGCCCGTGTGACCTGGAGGAGAACGATTATGGAAGAAAAAGGAACAGTGTCAAGGAACTTTATTGAGCAGATCATCGATAAAGATCTGGAAGAGGGAAAATATGAGACGATCTGCACGCGGTTTCCGCCGGAGCCGAACGGCTATCTGCATATCGGTCACGCGAAGTCGATTCTTTTGAACTATGGTCTGGCAAAAAAATACGGCGGAAAATTTAATCTCCGTTTTGACGATACGAACCCGACAAAGGAAAAAACCGAGTTTGTCGATTCGATTCTTGCGGATGTGAAATGGCTGGGTGCGGACTTTGAGGATCGCCTGTATTTTGCGTCGAATTATTTTGAACAGATGTACGAGGCGGCTGTGCTTTTGATCAAAAAGGGCAAGGCATTTGTCTGCGATCTGACTGCGGATGAGATCCGTGAATACCGCGGCACCCTGACCGAGCCGGGCAAGGAGAGTCCGTATCGGAACCGCAGTGTGGAAGAGAATCTGGAGCTTTTTGAAAATATGAAAAACGGGATGTACGAGGACGGCACGAAAGTACTTCGCGCGAAGATTGATATGGCATCCCCTAACATCAATATGCGCGACCCGGTCATTTATCGTGTGGCGCATATGACGCATCATAATACCGGTGACAAGTGGTGCATCTATCCGATGTATGACTTTGCGCATCCGATTGAGGATGCGATCGAGGGCGTGACGCATTCCATCTGTACGCTGGAGTTTGAGGACCATCGCCCGCTTTACGACTGGGTCGTGCGTGAGGTTGGGTACGAACATCCGCCGAAACAGATTGAGTTTGCGAAGCTTTACCTGACCAATGTCGTGACAGGCAAGCGTTATATTAAAAAGCTTGTGGAGCAGGGCATCGTGGATGGCTGGGATGATCCGCGTCTGGTGACGATCGCGGCTCTGAAACGCCGTGGATTTACGCCGGAGTCGATTCAGATGTTTGTTGACCTCTGCGGCATCAGTAAGAGCCAGAGTTCCGTGGATTACGCAATGCTGGAGTACTGCATCCGCGAGGATCTGAAGCTGAAGCGCCCGCGCATGATGGCCGTGCTGGATCCGGTGAAGCTTATTATTGACAATTATCCTAATGATCAGATTGAATACCTGGATGTGGAGATGAATCTGGAAAATCCGGAGTTGGGGATGCGCAAGGTTCCGTTTGGCCGTGAGCTTTATATTGACCGAGAGGACTTTATGGAGAATCCGCCGAAAAAATATTTCCGCCTCTTCCCGGGCAATGAAGTGCGCCTGATGGGAGCCTATTTTGTGAAGTGCGTGAGCTTCGAAAAAGATGAGACCGGAAAAGTGACGGAGATCCACTGTACTTACGATCCGGAGACGAAATGCGGCAGCGGATTCACCGGACGCAAGGTCAAGGGTACGATCCACTGGGTGGCTGCAAAAACCGCAATTCACGCACAGGTTCGTCTGTACGAGAATATTATCGACGAGGAAAAAGGTGTCTACAATGAAGACGGTTCTCTGAATCTGAACCCGAATTCACTGACAGTGCTGAATGACTGTCTGCTGGAGCCGGCTCTTGCAGAAGCAAAGGCATACGACAGCTTCCAGTTTGTGCGTCAGGGTTATTTCTGTGTCGATGCGAAGGACTCAAAAGAGGGCGCACCGGTATTCAACCGCATTGTATCGCTGAAAAGCTCCTTTAAGCTGCCGAAAGCAGAGGGTTGAAAAGAGGGCTGAAGTTAGTAATTTACTCTTACAAACTTTTGTTTGGAGATATGCAATGAATGATTTAGCGATTCATCTGGATGCTCATTCATCGACACCGATGTATGAACAGATTTACAGCTACATCAAAAACGAGATTCAGAATGGAGGGCTGCCTTTCAAAGAAAGGCTGCCCTCTTCGAGAAAACTGGCGGATTATCTGCAGGTGAGCAGGACGACCGTCAATCAGGCCTATGATCAGCTCGTTGCCGAAGGCTATCTGGACGCCATCCCGCAAAAGGGCTATTTTGTCTGCGATCTGGAAGGCCTTTTCCGGCTGCAGCCGGAGACAGCCGTGCATGTCACAGAGCAGACTCCTGAGGAATCAGTTTATGAGTATGATTTTTCTCCCCATGGCGTTGATCTCAACAGCTTTCCTCACAATGCATGGCGTAAGCTTTCGAAAGATCTCCTGATGGAGGAGGATAAATATCTGTTTCGGCTGGGTGACCCGCAGGGAGAGCCGGAGCTTCGCAGTACGATCGCAAATTATCTGCATCAGGCGCGCGGTGTGAATGCGCAGCCTGAACGTATTGTCGTCGGAGCGGGAAATGATTTTCTTCTGTTACTTCTTTGCAGTATGTTTGGCAGCGGTACTAAGATTGCAATGGAAAGCCCGACCTATCGGAAGGCCTACGACTTATTCCGCAACCTTTCGAACGACATACGGATTGTGGAAATGGATGAGGATGGAATGCGCGTCGATGAACTGGAAAAAACGGATGCACAGCTTGCCTATGTAATGCCGTCTCACCAGTATCCGCTTGGCACAGTCATGCCTGTAAAAAGGCGGATGCAGCTGCTTGCCTGGGCGGCGGAAAAAAGAGACATACACACCTCAAAGGCCTCGGAATCTGTAAAAGCCGGAAGCTCTGACTGCAATTTATGTTTCGAAAGCTTTCACAGAGAACGTTATATCATTGAGGATGACTACGACAGTGAATTCCGCTACAAGGGAAAGCCGATTCCTGCCTTGCAGGGCTATGACCGCAACGACCGTGTCATCTATATCGGCACCTTTTCCAAATCTATCGCTCCGTCCATCCGTGTCAGCTATATGGTGCTGCCGCAAAGACTGATGCCGTTGTATCAGAGCAGGGCGCGAAACATATCCAGCACCGTATCCCGTGTGGACCAGATGCTCATCGCCGGTTTTTTGAATCAGGGCTATTATGAGCGCCATCTGAACCGGATGCGCGCCGTCTACCGAAGCCGCCATGATACGTTACTGGAAGAACTGCGTGCATTTCGTTCCATCTGCCGCGTGAGCGGCGAAAATGCGGGTGTACATCTGCTTCTGACTTTTACAAACGGAATGACAGAGAAAGAAGCGGTCAGGCGTGCTGCCGAGCAGAGCGTACGGGTTTATGGACTGTCAGGCTACTTCGTTCAGCCGCCCAGTGTATCAATTCCGGTCTCTTATCAGGTCGGTACAGGAAAAACAGAGACCTCCGCTGTAAAGAAGGAAAATACAGTTTCAGGCGCCAATCCTCACAATGCCGGAAGGGATATGGCACATAATACGGTTCTTTTGGGTTACGCAAATCTGACGGAACAGGAGATTCATGAGGCGGCAGCAAGACTGCGCAAAGCGTGGCTGGAATAATTTTAAAGGCTTTTTTTGAAAAACAGATCGTACAGGAAGACACGGCTGGAAAGATCATAACCGCTCGAGTACCTTTACAGCGATGAACACAAATAATGGTGAGAGTGGGAGGAACGGAAAATGTTTTACGATGCCATCACGGATTTCATTTTTGTCGAAGATGAGCCGGAAAAAGCCGATATCATCTTTATCCCCGGCAGTATCTGCCCGGAGCTGGCCTTGCATGCGGCAAAGCTGTATCACGAAGGATATGCCCCTTATATTATGCCTTCCGGAAAGTACAGTATCCTGAAAGGACATTTGGAATTGCCTGAGAACGGGAATCCCATCCTCCCTGCAGACCGGCAGGCAGTATCAGGATATTCTTTCCTGAATACGGTAAGCATGGACTGTTCTACAGAATGCGATTATCTTTGCGGAATTCTGGAAGCGGAGGGCGTTCCGGAAAAGGCAATTTTGCGCGAACCGGAGGCTACCTTCACCTGGGAAAATGCCATTTATTCCAGGCGGATTACTGACGCGGCGTATCTGATAATACGCAAAGCAATTCTCTGCTGCAAAGCATATCATGCCCGACGCAGCCTGATGTATTATCAGCAGCAGTTTCCGGAGACAAACTTTTTCGTCTGTCCGGTCACAGTGGATGGCATCAGCCGCCTGGAATGGCACAAAACCAGAGCCGGCATTGATAAGGTGCTCGGGGAAGTAGAACGGTGCGGCACACAGTTTCATGAAATCCTCGCTGACATGCTTCCTTCGTGAGTGCAATCCGTGATTGTCTGTTTTTTTGAATGGATTGTAGCTTTTGTTTTGCTTTTAAGAGGGAGTTCCTGTAGTTGGGAATGCCGGCAAGCATTCATGTTGCGGAATCGCGTGAATACATACATAAACATAGAGGAGGAAGATACCATGGCAGAAATTGCATCGCTCTATCGAGCAGACGACACCAGATACGATTCGATGGTGTATAACCGGGTGGGAAGAAGCGGCTTAAAATTCCCTGCCATTTCTCTTGGATTCTGGCATAACTTTGGTTCAAAAGATAATTATGACACGATGAAAACTATCTGTCGGACGGCATTTGATCACGGAATTACTCAATTTGACCTGGCCAACAATTACGGTCCGGTCTATGGCAGCGCGGAAACGAATCTGGGACGGATTTTAAAAGAAGATTTTGCTCCTTACCGTGATGAGCTGGTGATCACAACCAAAGCTGGTTATGATATGTGGGAAGGACCTTACGGTGATTACGGAAGCCGGAAGTACTTGATGGCGAGTATTGACCAGAGCCTGAAACGGCTGGGGCTGAATTATGTGGACATTTTTTATCATCACCGGATGGATACCGAGACGCCTCTGGAGGAGACCATGACAGCACTGGCGGATATTGTCAGGAGCGGGAAAGCGCTTTATGCGGGGGTCTCAAATTATGATAAAGAATATACAGAGAAGGCAGTAAAGATTTTATCAGAACTGCACTGCCCGTTTATCGTCAACCAGAGACGCTACTCCATTCTGGACCGCACGATCGAAGAAGACGGTGTAAAAGACTACTGTAAGGAAGCTGGAATCGGCATCATTGCCTTCTGCCCGCTGGAACAGGGGCTTCTGACAGGCAAATATCTGCATGGAATACCTTCGGACAGCCGGATGGGACGTGACCCGAGATTTCTTACGAAAAACGATTTGACCAAAGAGCGGCAGATCCAGATTGAAAAGTTGAATGATCTGGCACAGGAGCGCGGACAGACTCTGGCGCAGATGTCTTTGTCCTGGATCTTAAAGGACGGCGAAGTCTGCTCCGCTCTCATTGGAGCTTCCCGTCCGGAGCAGGTGACGGAGAATATTTCTGCAATTAACCGGACAGACTTTACTGATGACGAGCTTTCAAGAATTGATGCAATCACAGCCGGATGTTAACACAGTTCTGGTATCGGCGGAGATTTGGACGAGAACTGCAGATTGTGAACAGTGTTTTTGACAATCAGTTTGTAAAAAGAAGTTTGCGGGAATCCACGGAAGGAGCATGAGAAGATATGATCTATAAAAAAGAATATCTCGAGACATTTTTGAAAAATCAGGAGCAGCTGTTTGATGAACCGGTGGCAGAGACTATCGAAGAAGCAGATGAATTTTTAGACGAATGCATGGCCATCGTGGCCGACAGCTATAAGGATGTAAAAATGTATTTTAAAGAGAATGGCGGCGACATCTCCGGCATGACGAAAGAGGAAGTGCTCTCACAGGCGGAGGTATTTGCGATGCCGGACGGCAAGTATCTGATTGTGGAAGGATAAGCAGAACGAATATACAGAACTGCTGCGAAGGGCAGCAACAATATAATACGGAACTGTTATTAGAAATTACGGTTAAATTTGTACAGAATGGGCATACTACGGTTTAAATCATTCTACTGCTAAAACATATGTCTCATATGAGATGTTTCAGACCAGAAGTGTTTGGATCAAGCCCTGAACAGACAGGTGTCGGTGCTCAAAAGTATGGCAGTTGAAAATCTTCGGAAAAGAGGAAAAAGGCATGCCCGATAAGGAAAAACAAAAACAGCAGCAGGAGTATCAGGATTATGTAAAAAAAGTGACGCCGACGCACAGTCTGCCACTGAATATGTGTAAGTCGTTTGTGACTGGCGGAGCAATCTGCGTAATCGGCCAGATCATTCAGAACTGGTGTAACTCTCTTGGTCTTGGAAAACAGACGGCCGGAAGCTGGTGTTCTCTGCTGCTTGTTCTATTCAGTGTGATTCTGACTGGTTTTGGCATTTATCCCAAACTGGCGAAATTCGGCGGTGCCGGTACGCTGGTACCGATCACCGGTTTTGCCAATTCCGTGGCTGCGCCCGCGATTGAGTACAAAAAGGAGGGCCAGGTCTTTGGCATCGGCTGTAAAATTTTTACAATCGCCGGCCCGGTGATCCTGTATGGGTTGTTTACCAGCTGGGTGCTTGGACTGATTTACTGGGTGCTGAAAGCGGTCGGTGTGGTGTGAACAGAAAAAATTTCCTTTATAAGGGGTTGACAAATCAAGGTTTGCAGATTAGAATACCAACATCGAGTTTGTTCTCATCGAAGAATACTCCTTCGGGGTAGTAAAGGTTTCGACGGGGGCTGTGAAGCTGGAGAAGCTATCCGCAGGTGATGCGTTAAATCACAAAATTAAAATTAAACGCTGAAGATAATTTAGCATACGCTGCCTAATGGCAGCTGTCTGACACAGGGCACCCGCACTCTGTGATCCAGGCATCGACTATGTGGGAAACGACATATGTTAAGCTTTGCGCATATGGGCGTATCATGAAGCTACTGAAAGCAGAAGGCTGTCAGCTGCCGTTTGCCGGAGGGAATGTCAAATAACTGACTATGATAGTAGAAGTACAGGGGATTGGCTTTCGGACACGGGTTCGA
>JAJBVD010000057.1 GCA_020859985.1 Clostridiales bacterium | reverse complement strand
ATAACACAAACTGGTGTTCCCTTTTTACTTTTCCTACAATAATTTTACGCTGACGGGAAAGATGACGAAAAAAATAATTTCCAGTCGAAAAAAATACTTACGCTTCCGGACGCTCCACCTCATGCTCCGCAAAAGTATCTGTCACAGAGGCTCCGGACGTATCCGCGCTGTCACTGTAGGAAGTAACCGTAACGGTATATTCACTGGTTCCTTCTACATAAACCGTGCCATCTGTTCCCCGTACTGTAACGGTGTTTCCATCTGCATCCATGATTGTGCCGCTGCACGAAAGGTTTGTCACGATACTGTCCCCGGTCACTACCCAGGTGGAATCCTCACTAATGATAACGCTGCAATAGCCGCTTCCGCCTTCACCCGCCCATGTCTCATCATCAACGATTGCTCCGGTCAGAGTGCTGCCATTTGTCATATAAAAATCAAGGGTACTGATGGAATCCCAGATCACATCTCCGGTCATATCCTGACTGATAGCCGTAAACAGACAGTCAGATCCATTGTTCCCTGTGGTTCCCCAGCCTCTGGAGTTCGTATTGCCGGTGCACTGCAGGAAAAACTCACAGTCATCTGCCGCCGTGATCTCTACATTCTCCAGAGTGATTGTACACTCAGTATTCGTCGTATAGAACAGGCCGCCGTTTGTAGAAGTCAGTGTGCCTCCTAGCATCTGGAAGGTCCCGTTTCCAACCTCAGAGTCACCGGACATACTCTGGTAGACAATCACAGTCCAGGTCACATCGTTGCGCTCATCATCCGGTGACATGCCGGTCAGGTCACAATCGTAAAGCTGCAGTGTATTTAAACCTTCGATGCAGACCGCTTCTGCCCCCGTCGAGGTCAGGGTAGCATCACTGATCGCGATCTCAGCTGTGCAGTATACAGCCGGAGAATCCGAGCCATTCGAGGTATAGGTACCGCCATCGATCACCATAGTCCCGCTGCCGCGGTCACTGCGGACAGCCGCTGAGGAGGTCCCATTTGTGGTCGCTGTCACATCCCACGCATAAAGGGTGCCTCCACCGGCCACATGAATCCCGCCCGATGTGTTCAGCAGGGTGTCGATGACCGTATCCATTACATATACAACTCCATCTCCGTAAGCAAATACACCTGCACCGCCCTCAGAGTCTGTTGAGATCGTGCTGTCACTGACAATCAGAGTACCATCTGTTGCAAGCACTGCCGCGCCTACTCCGTAAAAACTGGAATTATCGCCGCCCGTACTGTCGTCAGACTCCCGGACAATCGTATCATTGCTCAAAGTGACATTCACATCAGAAGATACCAGAACCGCATTCTCGTCTGTACCGGTGGAGGTAATCTCTTCTGAATCAATCGTCGTATCCTCTGTAATCGTATTTGCTGCATCATAGCTGTCTACACCGGAAGACTGGCCGCCTCCCATGTCGCCGCCCATTCCGCCACCGTCAGACGGAGCCTCTCCGTCCATACCGCCGCCCATATCGCTCATGGACTGCACTGTAACCGTTGCTGCTGTCCCATCCTCATTTAAGGTGATGATTACCATATCGCCTACTTCAATATCCGCAAGCATGATCTCTTCAGTCTCTGTGGAGCCGCCCATGCCGCCGCCCATTCCGGCGTCACCCATATCACCGCTCTCTCCGTCCGGCATTTCTGGTGCTTCACCATCCTCTGCGCCTGTTTCTCCATCCGGCATTTCCGGTGCTTCACCATCCTCTGCACCTGCTTCTCCGTCCGGTATCTCCGGTGCTTCGCCGTCCTCTGCAGCATCATCACCGCTCTCGCCATCTGGCATTTCCGGTACTTCACCGTTCTCCACAGAACCTTCACCGTCTCCCGAAGGAGCTTCCTCGTCCGGCATTTTCATTGACTCGCCATCTCTGGAACCCATGCCGCCGCCCATGCTGCTGGTGGATTTCAGATACTGTGTCTCATCTGTCAGCGTGATTGTCTGGGTCTCACTTTCCATATCCGATATCTCAGCATCCGCCGTATCTTCTGAAACCTCCGTCTCTCCTGAAGCTGCATCCGCATCTGAGTCACCCATGCTTTCACCTTCTCCGGCTTCCATACCGCCGCCCATACCGGTTGAAACAGATATGGTGATTGAATCCTCGCCAATCTCCGTAACCGTTCCCATTACCATCTGGGAAGCTTCTGACATTTCTCCCATATCCCCGGGCGCTGCATTCTCTGCTGCATTTCCTGCATCATCTGAAGATGCATCTGTTACTGCTCCCGTAACGCCCTCTTCCGCAAATGCCGCGGTTGGTGCCAGCGAGATAACCATCCCCATCATTACTGCAATAAATTTTTTCTTCATATTTCTCCTGTCTCCATTCATTTTTTTCTTACTTTATCCGCAAATTATGTCTGTCATGTGAAGAAAAGCTGAAGGAAATATGTTTTAAAAGGACAGCAATGATTTCCTGATTTTCTCACAGCCATTTCATGCATTTTTGTAATTGACTTTTGCCAGAATCAGCTATAAAATGAGTGGAAAGAAACAGACAGGGACGTCTGGCATATGCCGGAACGTCCCTTTTTTGCGCAATGACACGAAAGGAGTCTTCCATATGGATGCAATTGATCACAAAATTATTTTGGCTTTAAAAGAAAACGGACGGCGCAAGGCTTCCGACATCAGTCAGGAGATTCATCTCTCTGTCTCCTCCGTGATCGAGCGTATCCGAAAGCTGGAGGCGAACGGCATTATTCAGTCTTACACCATCATCATGGATGATGCCAAGATTGGAAATGATCTGACTGTGCTGATGGAGGTCAGCCTTGAGCACCCGCGTTTTACAGAACACTTTGTCGGATATGTTCAAAAAAATCCGTATATCGTTTCCTGCTATTATCTGACAGGTGAATTCGATTATATGTTAAAAATCTGCTGCCATTCCTCGCGGGATCTGGAAGAGATCCATCGCGAGATCAAGCAGCAGGAGGGAGTTCGCCTGACAAAGACGCACTATGTGCTGAGCACAGAGAAAAACAATTTTTCCTCTATGCCTTCTTTTCCACCATGTGATTGATAGCGGTCAGCAGAGCGTCCACGGAGGCCTTGATGATATCGACATCCAGACCAGCGCCCCAATGTAGCTTGCCGGTGCTCTTCTCACGGATTCCAACATAAGCGATCGCGCGGGAGCTGGAGCTCTGCTCCAATGCATGCTCTTCATAAGTCACAAGATCGTATTCCAGACGGAAATGACGCTTCATCGCGTTGCTCACCGCGTTCAGACGGCCGTTGCCGGACGCCACGATGACATTTGTCTTGCCGTCATAGTCTACCGTCACTTCAGCAATTATGCCATTGTGCTGTTTGAAGTGCATCTCCTGAATGCGGTATGGCTCTGTAATATTCTCAAACTTATCCTTAAACAGCTGGAATATCTCCTCCGGCATCAGCTCCTTATGCAGCTCGTCGGAAACGCCCTTCGCCGCGTATCCCATCGCCTCCCGCATTTTCTTCGGAAGCTTCAGACCGTAATTCTGTTCAAGAATATAGCCGACTCCGCCCTTTCCGGACTGACTGTTAATGCGGATCACGTCTGCGTCGTAGGAACGGCCAATATCGGTCGGATCGATCGGCAGATACGGAACGGTCCAGGTCTCGCACTGATTTTCTTCACGGTACTTCATACCCTTAGCGATCGCATCCTGATGGGAGCCGGAGAACGCAGCGAACACAAGCGCTCCCGCGTACGGGCTTCTCTCGTCCACCTTCATCCCTGTATACTTCTCATAAGCCTCGGTAATTTTAGTCATATCATTAAAATTGAGCTCCGGATCCACCCCCTGTGCATACATGTTCATACCCAGTGTCACGATATCCACATTACCGGTACGCTCGCCGTTTCCAAACAACGTTCCCTCAATGCGGTCCGCACCTGCAAGCATGCCCATCTCCGCGTCCGAGATACCGCAGCCGCGGTCATTGTGCGGATGAAGAGAGATCACGACATTGTCGCGATACTTCAGGTGATCATTCACATACTCAATCTGGCTGGCGTACACATGCGGCATCGACATCTGCACGGTACTCGGAAGATTGATGATCGCCTTGCGGTTCGCTGTCGGCTTCCACACATCCAGCACCGCATTGCAAACCTCTACCGCATACTCCACTTCCGTACCAGTAAAGCTCTCCGGGCTGTATTCAAAACGGTAATTTTCTCCCGCCTCATCAGTCAGCTGCTGAAGAAGCTTCGCGCCATCCACGGCAATCTTCAGGATTTCCTCCTTCGACATATGGAAGACCTGCTCGCGCTGTGCCAGTGAGGTCGAATTGTATACATGCACGATCGCGTTCTTCGCACCCTTCAGCGCGTCAAAGGTCTTGCGGATGATATGCTCTCTCGCCTGCGTAAGCACCTGCACGGTCACATCGTCCGGAATCAGATCATCCTCGATCAGACGGCGAAGAAATTGGAATTCCGTATCTGAAGCGGCCGGGAATCCGACCTCAATCTCCTTAAATCCCACCTCAACCAGCAGCTTGAAAAAGCTGATCTTCTGCTCCAGCGTCATCGGCACCACAAGCGCCTGATTGCCATCCCGCAGATCCACACTGCACCAGACGGGAGCATGATCCACATATTCTTTTTCTGCCCACTTCATACATCTTTCGGGCGGCATAAAATACTGACGGGTATACTTCTTCGGGTTCATCATAATGTTCGTCTCCTTTTTTAAATAATGAAAATACAGCCTTTAGCAGATAAAAGATAAACACTGCTCAGTCTGTTTTTCATTTCAATGCTGCTCTGAACTGTTGCAAAATAAAAACGCCCCTTAAGGCCTATGCCCTAAGAGACGGAAGATTACAAAATCTCACGCGGTACCACTCTCATTTATGATTACTCATACACTCAGCGGATACGAACGACGACAGTCGCATTATATCCATCCCAGGGTAACGGTCGGGTGCCGTCCGCGTCTACTCTCTTACCTTACAGTCTGCATAAAAACAGCATATCATATCCGATGCAGTAAAGCATAGATTTCGGGCGACCGCTCAGGAGTGAGTTCCACAGACTTCTTCCAATGCCTCACACCATCCGGCATCTCTCTGAAAAAAGAAAATCAGTGTACTATTCTCCGTCCTCGCATTTTGCAAATCCAGTTTTTAACTTAAGCCAGTCTAGCATTGAACGAGACGTTTGTCAACCCAAAATCATAACGAATTGTCATCGAAGTTTAAGAAAACCAAACTCCTCCGTCTTATAAACGGTAAACAAAAGTACAACTGCAAGCCCCGCGCCAATACAGACACAGCAGTCAGCAATATTAAACACGGGAAAATCGATCAGCGAAAAATACAGGAAATCTACTACATAGCCCCTCGCAAGCCGATCGATCAGATTTCCTGCGGCTCCGGCCGCAATCAGAACACAGACCATTCGAAGCAGATCATAATGTTCTTCCAGAGGCAGTCTGACGTAAATAAAAACCGCAGCCGCTATCATTACAAAAGCAATCACAACAAACAACAGCTGTCTGTTTGTCAGCATTCCAAACGCAGCTCCGCGATTTTCTACATAATAAAGTTCAAACACACCGGAAATCAGCGAAATACCGGAAGTGCCCCTCAGATACTTGCAAGCCAGTAATTTTGCCGCCTGATCCGCGCCAATCAAAAACAATGTGCAAAACACGCCGGGCACGAAGCAGGATATACAGGACTTTTTCTCTCTCATGCTTCACTTCTCTCATAGCGGATCGAACGAATGGCATCTATCATTTCCTCATCCGTCACATCCGGAACAACAACCGCATGTCCGATACTCTGAAGAAGGACAAAACGCACCCTGCCGGCATCCATTTTTTTGTCCTTTTTCGTGGCAGCTACGATTTCCTCTGCAGTAGGTCCCTCAAAAGAAATTGGAAGTCCAAAGCCAACATTCATGTCCCGGATCTCATAAAATTCTTCCTCATCGATCATGCCGCGCTGCCAGGAAATCCACGATGCAGCCACAATACCAAGCGCCACACACTCACCATGCAGAAGCTTAAAATCCTTCAGCTTCTCTATCGCGTGGCCGATCGTGTGTCCAAAGTTCAGAAGCGCACGATCCCCTGATGTCTCTTTCGGATCTTTTTCTACCACAGACTGCTTCAGCTCACAGCTTCTTGCCACCATAATCAGCAGAATAGAAAACTTGCGCTCCTCAATTTCACTCATGTGATCGATTGTCCACTCATAATAGTCTGCGTCCAGAATCAGTCCGTGCTTCAAAAGCTCCCCCATACCGCTCGCAAACTGTTCATCCGGAAGCGTATGCAGAGTTTTAATATTGATATATACAAGAGCAGGCTGATGAAAAGCTCCGACCATATTCTTATAGGAATCAAAATCCACGCCAGTCTTACCGCCAATGCTGCTGTCAATCTGGGAAAGCAGAGTCGTCGGCACCTGAATGAAACGAATCCCGCGCAGATAGGTAGCCGCAGTAAACCCTGTCAGATCCCCAACTACGCCGCCGCCTAACGCAAGCAAAAAATCATGGCGGTCAAACCCGTTCCGAATCAATACCTCGTAAAGCTCCCGCACATGATCCAGTGTTTTGCTTTCTTCTCCGGCTGGAAGTGTAAAAACAGCTACCGCACTGCAGCAGGAGGCCACCGTCTGCTGCACCTTTTCCAGATACAGGGGTGCTACATTCGAATCCGTCACAATGCAGATCCGATGTCCTTCACAGCCCAGCTCCTTCAGATAAGCAGGCAGCTTCTGAAAAGAATCCTGCAGGCAGATTTTATACGGTGCGTTCGCTTCCGTTTTTACCGTAATTTCCATACCCGTTCTATATTTTCCAGTATTCATAATATCCCATACCTCTCTCTACAACCTTGTTCATCCGACTCCGGTGATCGTTTCTTTCGTTTTTTATCCGTTTTATTTCACTTTTTTATGCTGCTTCATTTGCAGCAGTTAAAAATATTCACACAAACCGCTCAATCTCCGCAAAAGTGCGCCCCTTCCTTGTCTGTCCCCCCGTACCAATATAACGAAATCTGCCAAGTCCACGGGCAGAAACAATATCGCATTCCTTAAGCGTATACGCATTCGAAGTGATCAGCTTTCCATTCACAAAAACACTTCCGCCCTCAATCAGAGAAAGTAAACTGCTGCGGGACATGCCAAAGCCAAGCGCCATCACCGTATCCAGCCGTACGGAAGCGATGCTGCCGCGCACCGTTTCCGTCGGGGGCGTAAAAGTAAACCCCTCCGGATCACAGAGCGTACACACGACCTGTGTATGCCGCACCTGAGTCAGCTCTGTACAAATCAGCTCAGAAAAGCGGGATAAGCAGAAAAGATACGCTTCTGCATCCGTTACCGCAATGTCCCCTAAAACGGAGCGTTCAAACCCAAGATGCATCAAAGCGCCGAGAAAATCCCGATGTGACAGCTTCTCAGCAAATTTGGGCATCCGCGGAACAATATGGATGCAATGAATCGGCCAGAACACTCCTGAGGGTAAAACGGCCCCGGAGGACGCATCATTTCCGGAACAATCCCACGACAGATCTCGCGGAATCAGTGCAGCGATACGCCGCTCTGCTCCCTCATAACCGCCAAAAGTTTCCCCTTTGACAAAGGAAAACTTTTGTATGGTATCAAAAACAATATTCTGTTCATTCAAATTCAGAAAATCCGTGAAAGCAGGACAGCCTCTGGCATCCGCTCTGGAGGCAAGCTCCCGGATTCTCTTTTCAAGCAGCCCGTCCTTCTCCATAGCGGCCATTCCTCTTTCTATCGGCTGTAAAACAGAACACACCCAGACGTATTTTCGCGGAGCGTTCTGCTTTTGGGGGAACAAAATCGCCCTTAAAGCTAGAAAGACGTTCCAAAGGACGGAACATCATATACCCCATTCATCATTTCCTGAAAATCACCGGAAATATCAACATTCTGCGGTGTAATGATAAAGATATAATTGCTCACCTTCTGAAGCTTGCCATGGATTGCAAAGCAAGAGCCGCAGGCAAAATCAATAATGCGCTGTGCAAGCTCAAAATCGATGCCCTCCATGTTCAGAATCACTGTACAGTCATCCAAAAGCGTATCAGTCACCTCACGGGCATCTTCCATATTCTTGGGGCGGATCACACAAACCTCCATCCCGCCGGCACGCTTACTTGTACCCGGACTGCGCATGGGTGAAATCTTGCTGGAACTTGTCCGTGATGTTCTGCCTTTCGTCGTCTGTCTGGTCGTCTGGGAAGCCATTTTACGGCTCTCATCCGCTGTCTGAGACTCTGTTTCGGCAGGCCTTCGATCGACGTCGTCATCACGACTCTTTGTCAGCAAACGCTTCCGGGGAATCTCTTCCTCCGGTTCGTCGTCGTAATCATCATAGTCGTCATCAAGATAGTCATCGTCGAGGACATCTTCATCGTTCATTTTCATTGCATTCAGAAACTTGTCAATTACACCCATCTTCTATATCTCCTATTTCTACACAGAACTGTCCGGTTTCTTCACAGTTTCGTCACTTGCTATAATCTCTCATCCCAAATATGCCGGTGCCGACCCGTACCATCGTGGCCCCTTCTTCTATTGCAATCTCATAATCACCGGTCATACCCATGCTAAGATCACACATATCCACATTATCAATGTTTTTTTCCGCAATGTCAACAGATAATTTCTTCATATTGCGAAAATATACACGATTGTCCTCCGCATTTTCAGTATACGGGGCAATGGTCATAAGGCCATTCACATGAATACCGGGAAAAGCAGCAATCTCGCGGATAAAGGATTCGGTCTCTTCCGGCATAATCCCGTATTTGGATTCCTCTCTGGCCATATTCACTTCAACGAGCACAGGCATCACCAGATCATGGCTGACAGCCGCGCTGCTGATCATCTCCGCGAGACGTATCGATTCCACTGAATGAATCATACAGGCACGCTCAATGACATATTTGACCTTGTTGGTCTGAAGATGTCCGATCATATGCCATCTGACATCCGCCGGAAGCTGTGGAAATTTGTCACGAATCTCCTGTGGATGATTTTCCCCAAAATCTCTTACACCTTCCTGATAGATCTCCTCAATCATCTCCACCGGCTTAGTTTTACTGACCGCGATCAGCAATACCTCATCACGGCTCCTGCCAGCTCGTAAACAAGCGCGTGCGACACGTGTTTCTACTTCATTAAGATTATCCCTTAACATGACATTCTCCTTATATCTCATTAGATATGTCGGTACAAAAGCTGCAGCATATGATTGAAACTCAGTATACGATCTGATCGTCAGTCACCTGAGAAGCATCCAAAGCAATATAATCATAAGCAGCCAGGCCATACGTATTGTTACTTTCTACGATACAGTATTCTTCATTCTGATCAATAATCGTGATTTCACGAAATACAGCATATCCTTTATTGATATTGTAAACGCCATACAGCGTCTCAATGTCATCTTCAGAAAGACGTTTTCTGGTCGTTGTCCCGTTGACACGGATATAATCGCCCTCTGAGAACAATTCTGAGTCCACCAGATAATATCCATCTGAATAACTGTAAACCGTCGCTGTCAGATATTTTACTGTGGAGGAACCATCCTCAGCAAAGCTTTCAACAAGAAGAGTAATCTCATCATCCGTGCTCTCATTCACTATCGCATATTCCTCCGGAATCCGATAGAAGGTACGGGAAGCAATGGCAGAAATTGGAACCTTAAGCCCCGATTTTTTGTTCATGACAAGCTCAATCTCCAGATAGCGATCCGTGACATAACGCACAAGCGAATTATCCAATGTGATCTTTCCAAAACTTTCCTCGCCGTTTGTAACTATTTCAAAAGATGAAGAAAAGGTGACATTGTCCTTCAGAAAACGAAATTTAATCGTTGAGGAATCAGCAAGCTCAGTGGCCAGAGTCGAATCCATTGGAAAATAAAGAGTCCACTCCTCGCTCGTCACCAGCTTAAAAAGAGCATCCCCCGCGGTCACAGTTCCCTGACTTCGCAGATTCGTGGCAGAATAATTGCTTTGCGAAAACATATCGGAAGTCAGTTCAGATTCTTGTGTATCCTCAAAACCATCAAGCTTATAAAGCACAAACCCCGAGGCCGGCGCATAGCAGGCATTGCGTGTTGACGTAGTGCTGCCTGAATTCTCCTCAATCACCTCGGAAATGAGTCCCTCCACGCTGGCTTTCAGATCATAGGTCTTCTGGAAATTATCTGAAGAAAAATTAATCGTGAAGCTGGAAAGTATATCCTGCAGCCGTTCTTCATCGTCTCCCGACATGGAAAAATCACCGATCGACTCAATCTCAGTGTCTCCGGACTCATTGATCGCACAGACGGTACTTCCGGCCGAAGCCTTCGCCCCTTCACGTTCAAAATAGCGAACTGACCCGGAATGCGTAGCCGTCACGATTGTCTCCTCACGAAGAGCAAGAGCCTCATACCGATAATTACCGGTCAGTGTGCCTTTTCTGACCTCATAGGATGTGATATGTGTCTGCGTCAGGTACATAACCATCATAATGATCATATAGATGAATACCAGCCCAAACAAAAGAGTCCCGATATTAAAAAAAGAATATCGTCTGTATTTTGTTATCTTATTCGTGCTTTTGCGTTTATTCAAAAAAGCCTCCTAAATCCAAATTTCCAAAATCCATTTTGCTATTCTACCATGTTCCACCTTTTGATACAAGGTATTTTGAATAAAAAATAGCAGAACGGATATGCTATAGCGAAAGACTATATCTGAAAGGAGATTTGATACTATGAGCAAATGTCTGGATTACACAGCAATCACACTGGTCATTATCGGAGCAGTCAACTGGGGACTGATTGGGTTTTTTAAGCTGGATCTGGTCAATCTGATCTTTGGAGACCTGACCTGGATCTCAAGACTGATCTACGCACTTGTAGGGCTGTCGGGACTTTACCTCCTGAGCCTGTACGGACGCGTTACATCTATCGGAGAAAAATAAGCAGTCTGAAGACAAGCCGGAAAATCCTCCCTGATAAAAATGCCCGGCGAAAACGCCGGGCATACTCTTATGTATTCCTTATATAACAAACGCTGGAAGCGCCTGTGAAATTATAATTCTGCAATAATGTGTTCCTTATATTTCGGATCAATGTCATCGGCCTGCAAAGAAATGCTGATCACAAAAGAGACATCAAACTTCTCTCCAATCTCCGAGAGGGTCTCAAGCAGAGCGTTCACCGAAGCAGGATCCTCCACTTTCGCAATCGTGAGAAAACTGTCGAGGTACATCTGTTCCAGATCATGATCCTGTGAAAGGATACCATAAATAAATCCAATAAACTCATCACTGGAAGTAAGCGGAAAACCGGAAATATCAATGAGCCTTACTTTGTTGTTCAACTCATACATATGCTTCGCACTTTTATCAAGGTAAACGATACTGCCATGCGCTGTCTTAATCTCGGTATTTACTTTGTCAAGCAACACCTTTGTCTTGCCTTTCCCCTTATTGCCTAAAATTAAATGTATCATGGGCATCTCCTCCTTTAGTAGCGGATAATTTTTCATAGGTCAATTATAGACTATCCCAACAAAAAAAACAACAGAAAAATTGGAAAATCACACTGGTTCCATAGAAGTTCAGATCAGCTCCAGGAGAGAATTCATCTCTCCATACAGGTTTTCCTTGGAATCCGCGTGCAGAATAATCGATATATACGGATTTCCATAGAGATCCTTGGAAAGCAGAGCCAGACAATATCCGGCATCATCGGTCGTACCTGTCTTCCCGCCGTACACGATCACACCGTCCGGTGCGGTCTCATCTCCTGTAAAATACTGATTTGTTGAATCCCAGGTAACAGCCACATCGTTTCCATCTGCATCTGTGTATTCCGCATAATAATTCTCGCGATTGATGATATCCATGAATGTATCATATTTCATCGCTTCATTAAATATCAGATAAATGTCATACACAGTCGTATAATGATCGGAATCTGTCAACCCGTGCGGATTCGTGAAATGAGTATCCGTCGCGCCGATCATCTGCGCTTCTTCATTCATAAGCCCGACAAAAGCATCTACACTTCCGGCAATATGCTCGGCAACCATCATAGCAGCATCATTTCCTGAAACGACCATCATACCATAGAGCAGCTGTCTTAAGGAAAGCACGTCTCCTACTTTCAAATCTGCAACAGAGGAGCCCTCTTCAATATTCAGGATTGTGGAGGTAACAGTCACCTGGTCATCCAGATTGCCGTATTTCAGTGCCACAAGGCAGGTCATGATCTTAGTAATACTCGCTGGGGAGCGTTTTGTAAACACATCCTTCGCATACACAGTATCTGTTCCATTCAGATCAAATAACGCAGCAGAATAAGCATCAAGAGAAACTATAGAAGTATTGGTATCTCCAGTCACTACACAAAGATCTGTGGCAACGCCCTCCTCTGCTTCAAATCCATCCAGGATTGTGCCAATTCCAAAGACTGTATCCGAGCTGTTGTAGGCAAAAGAAAGAGTGTAATCATGAGATCGAAATACAAGGTAGTAAACCAGAAATCCCATGCACAAAACGATCGCCAGCAGACCGGCAAGCACTGCTGCCAGCTTTCGGTTTCGCTGCTTTTCCTGTTTTTCCTGCTCCATCATCCTTGCCCATTCACGCTGGGTATACCCAAGAGATATACGGGTTTCTTCCTTATCTGTACATTTCACGCCACTCAAGGTCTCCTTTTTCGAGCGATTTTAACAGCATTTCTGCAGAGGCAATATTGGTTGCCAGCGGTACATTGTGGACATCACAAAGGCGGATAACCTTATTGATATCCGGTTCATTCGGTCTTGCTCCAAGCGGATCGCGGAAAAAAATCATCAGATCAATCTGCCCCTGCTCAATCATTGCTCCAAGCTGCTCTTCCCCACCAACATGCCCGGCCAGAAGCTTATGGATATTCAATCCTGTCGCCTCTTCAATCAGTCTTCCGGTCGTGCCGGTAGCAAAGAGATTATTTTTTACCAGAATACTCCGGTATGCGATGCAAAGGTTCTGCATCAGCTTCTTTTTAGAGTCATGCGCGATAAATGCTACGTTCATATGGGTAAATCCCCCTTTCAAAAATTATAATCAGTATCTCCTTGTCTGGAGTCCGACATTAAGCACAAAACCGATGCCAATACAAAAGCTGACCAACGATGTCAGGCCATAGCTGACAAATGGAAGAGTAATTCCGGTGTTAGGCAGCAGCCCGGTCGCTACAGCAATATTTATAAAGCTCTGGAATGTGACCAGAGTGCCAACGCCGCAGCATATCAGTGTACCCGATCGGGATTTGGCTTTTCTGCCGATCATCAAACACTCAAAAGCAATCAGAAACTCCAGCGCAACGATAATACAGCAGCCAATAAAGCCAAGCTCCTCCCCTGCTACGGCAAAAATAAAGTCTGTCTGGTCCTGAGAAACAAACCCACCGTTCTTTACTGATTCCACGTCGTCATTATCCAGTCCTTTTCCGTAAAGCTGACCGGAAGCAATCGCCTTAATTGAATTCTGCTGCTGCATTGAGTCGGACGGATATTCATCCGGATAAAGCCAGGCATAAATACGTGTCATCTGGTACTCCGGAATGATCGACTGGTCCGGCTGCATCACGATACTCACAAGAATCACGCCGACAGGTACGCAGACAATCAGGATTCCTGCTATGATTTTATAGCTTAATCCGGCCATGAAAAACAGGGCACAGAAAAGCAGAGCAAGAACAATTGTAGTGGACAGATCCGGCTCTCTTAAAATCAAGAAAAGAGGTATGGCCATCAATACGATTGCTGTCATAATCGTGCGGAACGTATTGATCTTCTCCTCCCGGCTTTCAAAAAATTTTGCAAAAAACAAAATCAACATGATCTTGGCTATATCGGACGGCTGGAAACGAAAACCGCCGAATTCCAGCCAGCGTGTCGCACCGCCTCCCGAAGATCCAAAGCTGCTGACAAGCACAAGAAGAAGCAGGGCAATCGCGCCAAGATAAATAAACCAGCTGAAATTCAGTATCCATGTATAGTCCATCAACGAGATAATAGCCATCAGCACCAGTCCGAGAACCAGCCCCATGATCTGTTTTGACATGTAACTGGATTCCGCACTGCCGACAACCAGAATGCCCAGTACGGAAAGTACAGTCACCCACAAAACAAGCCGGAAGTTGTAATCACTTAATCTGTATTGTCTTAACATCCGATATTCCCCGTTTCCTCACAGCCCCGGATTCCGGTATGGAATCGCGGGCAAAAGTAATGCAGATTCTTATGCTGTCATTCTCAATATTGATATACTTTGCCAGAACTCCCGTCATCTCCCGGCGCAGCTCGTCCATCCGATCCGGACTCGAATCCAGCCGATCCGCTGATACCGTAAGCTCAGTGCGTGTTTTCGCAATTTCTCCTGACGTATGAAAAATACTTTTCGCAATTTTTTTCATGAACGCCCCCGGTTTTCAGATTTACAACTATCGCATTCTCATTTCACGCCCAGCATCCCGGCAATCCGGTGAAACAAAGAGGTATGTTCTTCCAGATGTTCGAGCGGAACAGCTTCGCCCAATATGCGGCGTGAAATATTCAGATAAGCCCTGCCTGAGACCGTGTCGCTGCCAAGTACCGGATCTCCGTGATTCGCCGCAATTACGACGCTTTCCTCATCCGGGACAGCGCCGATCAGATTGACAGAAAGAATATCCAAAACATCCTCAACGGACATCATCTCTCCCCGTCGGACCATATCCATGCGGATACGGTTGATGATCAGGTCAATCTTCCGAATCCCCGAGGATTCCAGAAGGCCAATGATCCGATCCGCGTCGCGGATGGCCGATACTTCAGGTGTCGTAACCACAATAGCGCGGTCTGCTGCCGCGATCGCGTTGCGAAAACCCTGCTCAATTCCGGCCGGACAGTCCATAATAATATAATCAAACGTTTGTTTTAACGTATCTGCAAGCTTGATCATCTGTTCCGGTGAAACAGCACTTTTATCGCGCGTCTGCGCAGATGGCAGAAGGTACAGATTCGAATAATGCCTGTCACGGATCAAAGCCTGGCGGATCCGGCAATTTCCTTCTATCACATCGACCAGATTGTAAATAATCCGATTCTCCAACCCCATTACAACATCGAGATTCCGAAGACCGATGTCCGTATCCACGAGTACTACTTTTTTATTCAGGCGTGCCAGACCGGCACCAATATTCGCCGTAGACGTCGTCTTCCCCACACCGCCTTTTCCTGATGTGATAACTATTACTTCGCTCATCTCTCATTCAATCCTTTCCTGCATGTCATAATTTGCTGTCTTGTGTACATTCTGTGCCGCATTTCCGAAAGTTCTTTCGGAATGCCTTTTTCATGCAAGATACTCGCACAGCGTCTCATTTGTAATGGTCTTGATCTGAAGATGACCGTCTTTCACAAAAACGATTTTAGGTTCCACCGGGTAATCACCCGGATCTTCCTTTTTTATAATAGCGCTTCTCTTTGGAGCCGCTCCAGCAATCCTGACAAGTGCAGGCTTCAGCGTAAGCGCGGCAATAAAACACTGCTCATCTCCTCCGGCACCCGCATACACACTTCCCATGCAGCAGCCAAGTACAACAATGTTCCCCTTAGAAATCACCTGTGCTCCCGGATTGACATCGCCAAGAATAACAAGGCTTGTCTCGCTTTCCACAGACTGTCCGGAACGCAATGTTCCCCTGCAGAACAATCCATCGTCTTCCTTTTTCTTCTCAAGAGCATGTGTCAGAGCCTTACGGTAATACTCCTCTGTCTCCTTTTCTTCATCTACGATGCAGAGCACCTGAATGGAGGAATTCTGTGTGATTGCTTCCACAAGCCGACTTTCCTGCTCCATTGTCAGGACTCTTCCCCGAAAGGTCAGAGCCAGACGGGCATTTTTGAAGAACCCGGCAGATACCCGGAACTTTTCTTCCACTGCATCCAAAAGTTCTTCAAATGGCAGATCCGGCGAAAGATTTACAATCAGTCCATATGGATTACTCTTTAGTATGACTGCATTTTGTCCCATATCTGTACCCTTTCTTTCTGCCCGGACTCCCTGTTTCACATCCGCTGCAGCTGTAAACATCTGCAAACCAAGCCAAAAAATCAGCCATAAAAGCGGATCAATCCTCCCACTCCGTATCAGTATCTACATTGTACGCGCGTCCCGTAATAAGCGTATCCACATCGTCGATTCCATAATAATAGGATATCACATTTCTTGCAAGTGCCGCAGCGTTCGCGGAAGTATATCCGTTTGCGATACGTACAACAATACCGATCTCCGGATCATCATACGGCGCATAGCCAATAAAAGTTGCGTGGTTCGGAATGCTGGTTGTAATCTGCGTGGTTCCTGTTTTACCCGCTACAGCAACGCCGGTAAATCCGTCAAACGCGTCGCTGTTTTTCACCATGCCTCGCATGCCTTCGTGGATCGCGTTCCATAGAGAATCAGTCAGTTCTACGGTACTTCCAATCTCCGGCTCATTCTCCTCAAGAACACTTCCGGAGGAATCGGATGTGTATTTCACCAGTGTCAGATAATAGCTGGTGCCGCCGTTCGCGATCGTGCTGACATAACGCGCCAGCTGGGTCGCTGTAAAAGCGTGATCAGACTGGCCCATGGCCGCCTGCGGAGAAGCTGACGTAGCAAAATGCGGTGAGGTCTCCGAGACTTCAACACCGGATTTTTCAGTAAGGCCAAACATTTCGGCATATTTTTTCAGCAGTTCAACACCGGCATCATCGCTGTATGTTCCGCTCATTGCACTCAAACGATATCCTACGGTATTAAAGTAATAATTACAGGACTCCGTGATCGCCGTCTGAAGTGTGATCGAGCCGTGCCCCCATTCCTTCCAGCAGTTGATAACCGGATCGACCAGATCAAAAGTACCGGTGCAGTTGATGTACTCGTCAATCGTGACTACGCCTTCCATTACACCTGCCGCCGCAGATACGATCTTAAAGGTCGACCCCGGTGCGATCGCCTCCTGCGTCGCACGGCTGTAGAATGGTGAGGAGCTGTTATTCAGCAGAGAATAATAATAGTCATCGTCCATGTCATTTGCCAGACGATTGTTATCATATCCCGGATAGCTGACGCAGGCTAATACCTCCCCTGAATTCACGTCAGTGATCACAACAGTCCCAGAACACGGCGTCAGCCCAAGCTGAGACGGCGTAATCTCAAGATTCGAGATCTTGTCCATCAAAAACGTATATCCATCCAGAGAGCCGCTCTGCAAGCGCTCATACTGACTGGTATTCATTTCGAGTACGCCCTGATCAAAGAGAAGCATACAGATCTGTTCACCAGTAATACGCTGTTCTTTCAGCATATAACGGTATACCTGACTGCAGAAATCATCGTCCTCATAGAGATAATCCGCAATATAGTCCGCGATTGCAGAATACATTTCATCGGAATCCAGAAACGCTTCATCTACATTCAGCTTGGATACATCGATCCAGTTCTGCGAGATCGCGTAGGTCAGATACTCTTTCAGGCTGATGCTGGAATCCTCTGTCCATGCAATGTAAGTCGCATCTGTCTTATCAATCGCTTCTTCATTGAGAATGCCGGTATCCTCCATCAGCATGTCATTGACAATATAAGAGACATAAACCTGATACTCCTCATCCAGATCACTGTAAATGGTCGGCGTATCCGAAAGCAGTTCCTGACGGATCACTTCAAAAATCTCCGCCGCCTTCGTCTGGAACGCCTGATATACGGTCTGCTCATTGTCCGTCGCCTCAGAAGATTTCAAGTGGCTGACGCTTAAGATGTTATTTTCAAACAATGCATAATACACATCATAATACGCAATATAAACATCGTCAGCAGAAGTCAGGTTCTCCGTGTTGTATTCCTCCACAGAAATCACCTTAGACCAGAGAATTCCGGCAATCTCCTGCTCCAGCATCTGGTAGGCTGCCTGCTGCAGCTCGGCGTCTATCGTAAGATAGAGGTCGTTCCCAGCCTGCGCGTCTACATGCGAAATAACCTCCTGTGTCTGACCGACATAATTTACATAAAGCTGTTCATACCCCTTTGTCCCCTGCAAAGTCGTCTCATAAACGCTCTCCAGTCCGGACTTTCCGACAATATCTGTCGATGTGTAATCGTCACTGACCTCCTGAAGCTCTTCCAGCTCTTCTGCGGAGATCTGACCGGTATATCCGATCAGACCAGCCATACATTCTGCATAATCATATACCCGGATATATTCCTCTGTCACATCGATCCCGGGATAATCTGAGATATTCTCCAGAATCCGGGTCACGGTCTGTTCACTGACTCCTTCCGCAATGGTCACGGCATTGTAGCGCTGATAACTATACGCAGCTATGTTCGCGCGCAGAGCGACGAGCTGAAGGATTTCTTCATTGGTATACGTCGCAGGAAGATCGTATTCCTCAAGCTCCTCTTCCGTGATTGTCTCATCCAGAACCCCATATCCGTAGAAAGTCTCATCCGCGAAGGTGGTGGTGCCGTCGCATAAAAGGTCCATCAGATCGTCGGCCTCAATATTCAGCTGCTCCGCCTCCAGACCACTGATAGCAGATTCTCCGAAAAGATCCGCTTTAAAACGGTTCAGCGTATAGCCGCTGGTGTTGTATTCCCATGTACCGTCTTCCGAAATGGAGATATCAAAATCCTCCACAACGGAATCCACAGAATCTCCCTCCTCCTCGATCAGCTTGATGATATGGTACAGCGTACTGTTGATCGACAGATTCTTCTCCTTAGTCGATTCGTAGGTCTGGTCGTCCTCAAATGTCACACAGTTAGATATCTCGTTATAGGCAAGCGGAACCCCGTTGCGGTCATAGATATTGCCGCGGGCAGCGCTGACCGTCTTTTCTTTGAGAATGGAAAGAGAAAAATTTTCCTGATAAGACTCCCCCATCACAATCTGCAGATAAAACAAACGCTGAAGAATCACTGCTGACAGAAGTACAGCGATCACAACAAGGATCACGATCCTTGAATTGACTGGCGTCCCAGATGATTTTCTTCGAAATTTGCGTAACAAAATATGCGATTCCTCCTCTAAAAAGCTCCGGCAAAGCTTCAGGCGTCAGCAAAGCTCAGCCAGTGATTGATCCGATAAAAAATCTGATAGCAGACAAACGTCAGTATCAGGGTATACACTACTTCCGGCAAAATGATACGGCCAAGGTAAAACGGAAAATTAATCCGCCCCCGCAGCAGAAAACGAAATCCATACTGAACAATACCATATACCAGATCGCTCACGGAAATCAGCAGAAGCGGCGTCTTGATATCATCATCATAGAAAATGCGGAAAAAGTATCCGCTGAAATATCCGACCAGAAGATACATCAATGCATTAAAGCCAAGCGTGCTTTCAAACGAAATGTCTGTAAGAAGTCCGCAAAAAAAGCCAATGAGCATACCCTCGCGGCGTCCACGCATCAGGCCAAAAGAAACCGTGAGGATGATCAGAAGATTCGGTTTGATATCACCGATCGCGATCATAGGGCAGACAGTTGCCTGAAGAAGTACACATATCACGATCAATACAGCCAGAACAATCCTGCGTTTCATGAACCACTCTCACTCCTCATATAGTCAAGCGTTTTTTCGCTTAAATTCAAGGTTTTTTGTTGCTCTA
>JAJBVD010000032.1 GCA_020859985.1 Clostridiales bacterium | reverse complement strand
GATTGCAGCTGCTGGTAATGCTGGCAATCAGAAACGGAGGGATATGTTCTCCCTGTTTTTCCAGTTCAGCGCGCCGCTTAGAAGCTTCTTTGCTTGCCATTGCATAGCGAGCCATAAAAATGCTTTCTTTCGGGTCTTTTAACGTCGCCCTGATGGCACCTTTAACAATCTTTTCCACACCGCCTGTCAAGTACTCTCCCAGATTAAATTCTTTTTCTGTCATTTGTTTTACGCTCCTTTTATTTATTTATTGTAGCTTTTAGCTTTGAAACGGAATCATCGCTGATCACGTGTTCCATCCGGCAGGCTTCCAGCTCGGCCCGTTCAGGGCCAACCCCTGCTTTCACGAGTATCTCTTTCAGCGTCTTATGTTTGTCATAAACCTTGCGCGCCAGCCGTTCTCCGGAATCAGTCAAACGAAGCATATGATCCTCATCCACCCGGAGGTACCCGTTTGCCTGAAGCTTTGAGACAGCAACGCTGACGCTTGCCTTTGTTACCTCAAGTTTATTTGCAACATCTATGCTGCGGCAGAATCCTTTTTTCTGAGTGATTAGGAAAATACACTCCAGATAGTCCTCCTGCGATTCGTTCGTTTTATGTGACAGCATATTGCGCCTCCTGCTGCTAAGCTAAGATGTTATGTAACTATTCAGGACAGTACTTCGCACTTGCTGCGAAGTACGTAAGAAAACATATATTATGTGGGGAAAAGCCCATTGCGAAGCGATTTTAAATGGGCTTTTCCCTCGTAACTGTGAAGGTACTGAACAGTTACGATGCTATAAAATCGGTATCCATGGCCATATTGATCTGATATTCAGGATATTTTTGCTGTATGGCTGATTCCACTTCCTGAAAAACGGAACGCCGATCCTTTGCATCGAAGCTGACCACCAGATCAAGACGGATTGTCATCTGTTCTTTATCCAGATAAAAACCATGCATTTGTGTAATGTATTCATTCTTCAGTGCCATGCTGCTGATCTCTTCCCGGATACGGATTACTTCTTCGTCGATTGTGTTGATCGAATAGACGCCTACGGCAGTCAATAGTACATGGTGCTTTTCGTAAACGGCAATCGTGATAGAGCGGATGAGATTATCCAGTTCGTTTGCTCTGCAGGTATCCGGCACTTCGATATGTACAGAACCCTGATAGGAATCGGGACCGTAATCATGAAGCACCAGATCGTAAACTCCGTGTACTGTGGGAAACTCCATGATAGTTTCTCCGATGGCCTTTGCCATATCTGCATCCACCCGTTCTCCCAGCAGACGCGACACTGTTTCCCGCATCATGTCGCATCCGGATTTGATGATGATGAGTGAGATAATGGCACCGAGGTAAGCTTCAAGGGAAATGCCAGTGCAAAGGAAGATGACAGCCGCTGCCAGGGTACCAAAAGAAATCACTGAATCCAATGCGGCGTCCCGGCCGGAATTGATGAGGGAATCTGAATCTACCCGCCTGCCTGCGGCGATAAAATATCTCCCAAGCATAATTTTTACAACAACAGCAACTGCGATGATCACCAGCGAGGCTGTGGTGTAGCCTGGGATTTCCGGGTGCAGGATACCGCTCACTGACTCCTCAAGTGAAGTAACTCCGGCGTACAGGACGAGCAGGGATATGACCAGGGCACTGAAATATTCAATTCTGCCGTGGCCGAAGGGGTGCTTTTTGTCGGGCTCCTTGCCGGCCAGCTTTGCTCCGACGATCGTAATAATGCTGGAGGCAGCATCTGACAGGTTGTTGATGGCATCCAGTATGATCGCGATTGAGCCGCTTAGTGTGCCGATAATAATTTTAAGTACAGAAAGCAGTGCATTCACTGCAACACCAATCATACTGGTTTTGACAATCGTTTTGTTTCTGCTGTCTGTCATAACTTCCCCTTTTTTGCTCTTCCTGTGCTAAATTTCCGGTGTTTGCAAAATGTGCAGGATGCTCGGGCATTCTTACCTGTTACTCATAAAAACTACTTTACTCTTAAATCACTACCTGTTATAATGCGATTATAGACATGGGCGGTGCCCGTGTCAACTACGCAGATTAAATGGAGCAGGTACTAAAAAACTTACCTAAGGAGGAAATTGTAATGGCGAATGAGCATATATGTCCATGTACCGTGGGGTGTCCTTTACAGAAAGCAATGAATGCGATTGGCGGAAGATGGAAAATGTCCATTTTATGCTCCCTGTCGAGTGACGGTGCAACCAGATACAACGATCTCAAACGAAAAATGGGCAGTATCTCTAATACGATGCTTTCCAAGTCGCTAAAAGAGCTGGAGGATGACGGGCTTGTAAAAAGGATGGAATATCTGGAAGTCCCGGTTCGTGTGGAATATGAAATAACAGATTCCGTTCGTTCCCTGATTCCCATTCTGACAGAGTTTGCCGTATGGGGAAGTAAATTAAGAGACAGCAGTGCAATATGAAAGAAGTAAACTGACAGAGCTATTGTAAGAAACACATAGGATCATAGATTGCGGTAACGCCCATTAGAGAGATAAAGCTCTCTGGTGGGCATTTTGTATTTATTCTATAAAAACCTGTTGACAAAACGCTGACAGTGATGTAATCTCATATATACCAAGTAAACCTATTAAGAAAGTGGGGAATAGAATATGAGTAAAGTATATGACAGCATTACGGATTTGATTGGTGGAACACCGCTTT
>JAJBVD010000033.1 GCA_020859985.1 Clostridiales bacterium | reverse complement strand
TTCTCGTGCAGACTTAGAAGGCGGTGATAACAGTGAAGAGTAAGAAGTATGTAGAAGGATTACAGAACAAGACCGCGGCAGAGTTACAGGAAGAGCTGGTGGCTGCCAAGAAGGAACTTTTCAATCTGAGATTCCAGAACGCGACGAATCAGCTGGATAACACAGGCAGAATCAAAGAGGTTCGTAAGAACATCGCAAGGATCCAGACTGTTATCACAGAGAAAGCGAATGCGTGATCCGGATGGAAGAAAGGAGTATTTCCGTGGAAAGAAATCTTAGAAAAACCCGTACGGGTAAGGTTGTCAGCGACCGCATGGATAAGACGATTGTTGTAGCTGTAGAGGATCACGTAAAGCATCCGCTCTACAACAAGATTGTCAAAAAGACATATAAGCTGAAAGCACACGATGAGAACAACGAGTGCAATATCGGTGATACAGTAAAAGTGATGGAGACAAGACCGTTGTCGAAGGACAAGAGATGGAGACTTGTCGAGATTGTTGAGAAGGTTAAATAACGGAGGAGGTATATCGGCATGATTCAGCAGGAAACCAGACTCAGAGTTGCAGATAACACCGGTGCCAAAGAGATCCTTTGCATCCGTGTTGTGGGCGGTTCCACCAGAAGATATGCGTCAGTCGGCGATACGATCATTGCTACGGTCAAAGATGCAACGCCAGGCGGTGTTGTTAAAAAGGGTGATGTCGTGAAGGCTGTTGTAGTTCGCACGGTTAAGAGCATCCGCCGTAAGGACGGATCCTATATCAGATTCGACGAGAACGCGGCCGTCATCATCAAGGATGACCTGACTCCGCGCGGAACGCGTATTTTTGGGCCGGTAGCACGCGAGCTTCGTGATAAAAAGTTCATGAAGATCGTTTCTCTGGCGCCGGAAGTATTATAAGGAGGACCGGAACATGAATAAGATTAAGACAGGCGATCAGGTAAAGGTGATCGCCGGTAAGGATAAGGGCAAAGACGGCAAGGTCCTGGCAGTGAAGGATGGAAAAGTCCTGATTGAGGGCGTAAATATGGTGACAAAGCACACCAAACCGTCTGCTGCGAACGCGAATGGCGGCATTGTGCAGAAGGAAGCTTTCCTTGACGCGTCGAATGTGATGTACCTCCATAAGGGCCAGACGACAAGAATCGGCTTTAAGATGGATGGTGACAAGAAAGTCCGCGTGGCAAAGTCCACCGGAGATGTGATTGACTAATCAGGAGAGGAGGGTGCACAATTGAGCAGACTGAAAGAAGCCTATCAGAATGAGATCGTAGACGCTATGATCAAAAAATTCGGCTATAAAAATATTATGGAAGTCCCGAAGCTTGAGAAGGTCGTTGTCAACATGGGCGTTGGCGAGGCAAAAGAGAATGCCAAGGTTCTGGACTCCGCTGTACAGGATATGGAGCTCATCACCGGCCAGAAGGCTGTGAAGACGAAAGCGAAGAACTCCGTTGCGAACTTCAAGATCAGAGAGGGCATGGCAATTGGATGCAAGACGACTCTTCGTGGAGAGAAGATGTATGACTTTGTAGACCGACTGATCAATCTGGCTCTGCCGCGTGTACGTGACTTCCGGGGGGTGAACCCGAACGCGTTTGACGGCAGAGGAAACTATGCGCTTGGCATTAAAGAACAGCTGATCTTCCCTGAGGTCGAATATGACAAGATCGACAAGGTGCGCGGCATGGACGTGATCTTTGTTACAACCGCTAAGACCGACGAGGAAGCAAGAGAACTGCTGAGACTGTTCAATATGCCGTTTATGAAGTAGGAGGGAAGTTCCATGGCAAAGACTTCAATGAAAATTAAACAGCAGCGCACACCGAAGTACTCTACAAGAGCGTACACACGCTGCAGAATCTGCGGCCGTCCGCATTCCGTACTGAGAAAATACGGTATCTGCCGTATCTGCTTCCGTGAGCTGGCTTACAAGGGTCAGATTCCGGGTGTGAAAAAGGCGAGCTGGTAAAATTAAACTAAGGAGAGCCACCGCCTCTGGCGGCGGCCTACGTCGCAAAACTCTGACGAGTTTTACGACATGGCATGTAAAGTCTGGAAAAATATAGGAGGAAACTTACATGACGATATCAGATCCGATTGCGGATATGCTCACGAGAATCCGCAATGCAAATATTGCCAAGCATGACACAGTTGATGTACCGGCATCCAAGATGAAGATTGCGATCGCTGACATTCTGGTCGATGAGGGTTATATAAAGAAATATGATTTAAAGGATGACGGCAGCTTTAAGACCATCCATATCACGCTGAAATATGGCGCAAACAAGAACGAGAAGGTCATCACAGGCCTTAAGAGAATCTCCAAGCCGGGACTTCGCGTGTATGCAGGAAAGGACGAGCTTCCGAGAGTACTTGGCGGACTGGGGATTGCGATCCTGTCCACAAATCAGGGCGTAATTACAGATAAACAGGCGAGAAAGCTGCAGGTTGGCGGCGAAGTTCTGGCGTTTGTGTGGTAAGTACCTGCAATTTTTTGCAGTAGTAAAGTCGAGCCACCGCTCACGCGGCGGCCTAGGTGTTCTCGATTTACTGCGTAAATCGGAACATTCTACGTCACACATTTGCTGCGCAAATATGTGACCTTTACTGAAAACAGAGGGGACGCATAAGTCCTTTCCGAAAATCTAAGTAAGGAGGAAATACAGGCATGTCACGTATAGGAAGAATGCCAGTGGCAATCCCGGCAGGCGTTACTGTCA
>JAJBVD010000058.1 GCA_020859985.1 Clostridiales bacterium | reverse complement strand
CCAACCGCGGAGGTGGCGGAATTGGCAGACGCGCAGGCTTCAGGTGCCTGTGGTAGCAATATCGTGTGGGTTCAAGTCCCATCCTCCGCATTAAGACTTTCCGCTGATTACGGGAAGTCTTTTTTTGTCTGATAGGAAGGTTTTCCATTTTCGCCTATTCTACAGGAATTGCTTTCTTAGTGAAAAGAAGTGTTTGACATTTTGCCGCACAACATGGATAATGGAATGCGGTGAAAGCACGTGACTGTGATGGCAGAAAACAGCACGGATGATTCAGCAGGCGGGAGAATAAAGAATGAATTTAAAAAGAGCTTTTTTAATCAGTTTATCCACAGTGGCAGCCCTTGTTCTGGTCATGTTTATTGCGATTCCGAGAGTGTTCAGCTATTTCTATGGAAGTGCGAATTACCTTTCCGATGAGGACGCGGTAGTTGAGGAGACGATTCCTGAGGAGGAGACTGACGAAGGAGTCGGCGATCTGGTAAGCGATGAGGAGTTGGCCGCGATTCAGGATTCTATGGATTCATCCAAGAGTGTGCTCTCGGATGATGAAATTTATAATGTACTTCTGATTGGTGTTGACCGACAGGAGAAGACATGGAACGGCAATTCCGACTGCATGATCCTTCTTTCTATTAATACAAAGGACAATCGTGTGACGATGGTCTCTCTGATGCGTGATACTTATGTAAACATACCGGGTGTCGGATATAAAAAGCTGAATGCCGCGTATGCGTATGGCGCAGGACCGCTTCTCTGTGAGACGGTTACGGATACTTATAAGATTGAAGTGGATAATTATGTGGCTGTTGATTTCTGGGATCTGGTAGATATCATTGATATCATCGGAGGTCTGGATATGGAGATTGATGAAGACGAGGTCGAGATTACGAACCTCTACATACAGGATATGTGTGAACGTTTGCTGGATATCGATCCCTCCGGTCATTATTTCCCGGAATCGGGCGGTATGGTTCGCGCAGATGGCGTGATGGCTGTAGCTTATGCAAGAAACCGTTTTGTTGGCAATTCTGACTTTGAGAGAACAGAGCGGCAGCGTTACATACTCACACAGCTGATGGAGGAGGCAAAACAGATGTCCCTCGCACAGATGACGGAGAAGATGCAGTCGATTTTGGAATATATCACTACGAATATTCCCGAGTCTGATATCTGGAGTCTGGTGACGGAGCTCCCGGACCTGCTGGAATATCAGTTTGAGATGAGCCGCGTCCCGTATGATGGGATGTACAGTACCATCTATGTGAATGGGCAGGATATGCTTGTGCCGGACTGGGATGAGACTCTTGAGATTCTTCATGATTTTATCTATGGAAGCGATGAGGACAGCACGGAGGCTTCCACCGAATCATGAAGCAAGGTGTGAACAAAAAAGTATTTTTTACGGATCTTGATGGCACTTTACTCAATGACCGGAAGGAAATCACGCCTGGCAATCAGGCTGCGATCGATCTGGCATTGCAGGAGGGACACAAGGTCGTTATCTCTACAGGGAGGCCTCTGGCAAGCGCGCTGATTCAGGCGGAACGTCTGGGACTTACGCGGGAGGGCTGCTATGTGATCGCATTCAATGGCGGCGAGATTTACGACACGTCCCGGTGCGAGTCTGTTTACCGGAGGACAGTTCCGATGTCCTTGATTCCATCCATTTTTGCGGAAGCACACCGTCGGGGAATCTATATTCAGACTTTTTCCGATAAAGAAGTGCTTTCGGAGGAAGAGCGACCGGAGCTTCATGATTATGTGAAACGTACACTTCAGACCTTTCAGGTCGTGCCCTCGATTGCGGAGGCACTGGTTCAGGAGCCATGTAAGCTTCTTGCGATTGAGGAGAAGGAAAGAGGACAGATTGAGAACTTTCAGTGTTATCTGACACAACAGTATTCTGGTATTTTGAATGCGTATTTTTCCAACGACTCTTATCTGGAAATTGTTCCAGATGGTGTGACAAAAGGACAGGCTTTATTGTGGATGTGTGATTATTTGCAGATACCTGTAGAGAACTCTGTGGCAGCTGGAGACGCGCCGAATGATATCGAGATGATTGAGGCTGCGGGTGTTGGCGTGGCAATGTTGAATTCGTTCTCCGGGGTGAAAGAGTACGCAGATTATGTGACAAAAGCGGACAACAATCACGACGGAGCGGCAGAAATCATCCGTAAGTATATTTTGCAAAATAGTTAGGCTGAGACATCTGGCTGTACGGAAAGGAATACTTGTTACGGCTTTTTAATCGCTGTGAAGATCGGCTTCCTCAGAGGTGCCGCAGTCGGTGATGTCGAGCAGATCGTCGAATTTGATTTCTTTTATGACCTCGCCTTTTTCTGACTGTTCACCAGTACTGAGCTGGATGGTTCGAAAAATGGTATCAAACGCTGAGACACGGCCTGTCTGTGAGACGTAGTAGCCGACATCTCCATCCGGGGTGTCGGGCATGAAGTAAGTCACCGTCAGGATCATGCCGCGTTTTACCTGCAGAAGCTTATCAGACAATACGGCTGCTTCCTCGTCGGATAGACATATCCGACTGCTGCGAAGCAGCCTTTCTGTTTCTTTGGAGAGCCTGTCAGAATGCCCCCGAAGAGCGGCAAACGGGGCGAATATCTTAGCCCGCTCATCCAGAGCCATCCTTGGATGCTTTCGGAAAATGGACGGGTCGGCCGGCCATGAACGATGGATAATGTCTTTGTATTTTTCTTCTGCGAGGGTCATTTCTGTGAGTATCCTTTCGGTGGGAATGAAGAGTCAGGCTTTGTGACCGCCAATCTGATTGTTACGCTCACGCATAGTTGCACCGTCTTCAAAGCTTGTTCCCTTCAGCATGGCATTCTTGCCGTAACGCCGTTTGATGGAAGCCACGGCGCTCTGTAATTTGCGCTCTTTTTCCTGCTTTTCCATATCGGTAAACAGATCAAACTGATACACGCCTTCATCACTGGAGACGTGTCCGGCGGCAATGGTAATGCGTCTTACGGTCAGACTGCGGTCGGCAATTTTTTCAAAAAGAGCCACCGCAGAATCTATGATGGCGGAGCCGAGATTGGTAGCGGAACCGAGACGGCAGCTTCCGTGTGCCGGCTTCGGCACCAGACGTCCGTAGTGGTCTGACTTGACATTCCCGGTATAAATCTCTTTATCAACATTTTCTCTGTCATATCCTATATTCAGCACAATACTGTCGGTGACAAGCTCCTTCTCTATAAGCTGCAGTGCCAGATTTTCGGCCATCTCCCGGACAATTATCCGCGCCCGGTCGAAAGAATATGGCTCGGAAAGTACCTGCCCTTCGGAAATACTGTGATCGTCGGCCTTATAATTTTTGATATGGGACATGGTAACAGGCTCGATCCCCCAGGCGTGATCGATGAGGATTTCCGCATCGATACCGAAAGTCTTATAAAACCATTCCGGTTTATCAAGACTTTCCCGGGCAATATCTCCCATAGTATAAAGATAATGCTTTTCCAGCTTTCGGGCGGTCGCTCTGCCAATCCGCCAGAAATCAGTAAGCGGGCGGTGATGCCACAATGTGGCTTTATAAGTATACTCGTCCAACTCGGCGATCCGGACCCCGTCGCTGTCGGGGGGAACATGTTTTGCTACGATATCCATGGCAATCTTTGCAAGATAGAGGTTCGTGCCGATACCTCCCGTGGCAGTGATGCCTGTGGTGTAAAGAACTTCGCGGATCATAGCCATGGCCAGCTCTCGTGCCGTCATGTGCCAGGTCTCAAGGTAGGCGGTGGCATCAATAAATACCTCATCAATGCTGTATGCAAAGATATCTTCTGGCGCTACATATTTTAAATAGATAGAATAGATCTTTGCTGATGTCTCCACATATCGGGCCATGCGGGGCGGGGCTGTGATATAGGCCAGCTTCAGCCATGGATTGGATGCAAGCGCATTGGCATCAAAGGAAGAGGAAGCAAAGTCTGCCCCGGGATCATGTGTGATAAGCCGAAGGGTTTGTAAACGCTCAGCATTGATCCGCTCCACGGCCTGAATCACCTCAAACAGCCGCGGACGGCCGGGGATGCCGTAAGCCTTCAGAGATGGAGAAACGGCAAGACAGATGGTCTTCTCTGTCCGGGATTCATCAGCAACCACAAGATTTGTAGTCATGGGATCCATGTGGCGGTCAGTGGCTTCACAGCTGGCGAAGTATGATTTTAAATCTATTGCGAGACAGGCTCTGTCCAAGGCGGCATTCTCCTTTCTGCTGTTTTTCAGCTGCCAATGATATCTTTTCTGCCGGATATCTGTGCTTCGTCTACTCTGCCTGCACTTCTACAAACCATCTTCCGTGTCTGCCCTGGAAACGGGGGTCAATCTGTTCAAAGAACAGATGCTTTAACTGCCCCTGGATGAGCACTGTATAGCAGTCGCCAGGGAGATCAAGTCCAACTGTGCCGGCGGGACGGAAGTCACGCACAGCATCTATTTTGAAAGTGCGTCCGTCCGCCCATGTGATGGCTTTTGGCTGTGTATATCCGGTAGAGTCGGTGTCGGCATTGACCGTCACATAAATTTTCCCTCTGTGCGAATGCAGGCTTTCGGCCTTTTCATACATATGATCAGGTCACCATCCTTCCTTGAAAAACGAACGTGTGTTCTGATTGATAGAATACTATAGGGAATCGTAATTGTCAACTGGAAAATTAAGAAAGTACTGTCTTGAATAGTTTCGTCAAATGTACGGTAGATTTTTTGAGAAAAACTCATTATAATGATTGTGTAAGACTGTGATTCAGTACAGCTGTGACAGAGGTTATCAAAGGGCAAAGGATGGGGAGCGTATATGAATCTGAAAGAACTGGAAATTGGTAAGAGCGCCGTTATACAGAGCGTCGGCGGTGAGGGAGCTCTGAGGCAGCACATACTTGACATGGGGCTGATCCCCGGTGCGGAAGTAACGATGGTCAAGCTCGCACCCATGGGTGACCCGATGGAGCTGCGTGTACATAGTTATGAATTGACGATCCGTCTTGCTGATGCGGAGAAGATTGAGATAGAGGAGACGGAAGCGGCATATGCTTCTTCTGCCGGGGATACAGATAGAAAAGGCATGTATATGAGGCGAACCTCGGAACCGGAAATGGTTTCAGAGGGTTCGGCAGCGGGGAAGCCGGGCGTTCCTGACAGAAAAAGGGAAAAGGAGCATCCTGGTCTCGGCGAGGGTGGAAAATACCACAGCAGGGTGGATGAGCATCCGCTACCTGAGGGGACGGTGCTGACCTTTGCGCTTGCCGGCAATCAGAATTGTGGTAAGACGACTCTGTTCAATCAGCTGACAGGGTCGAATCAGCATGTAGGAAACTTTCCGGGTGTCACAGTGGACCGGAAGGACGGGGCAATTCGCGGATATGCCGATACGCTGGTGACAGATCTGCCGGGGATTTATTCGATGTCGCCGTACTCAAGCGAGGAACTGGTGACCCGGAATTTTGTGTTGAATGAGCATCCGCATGGGATTATCAACATTGTGGACGCTACGAATATCGAGAGGAACCTGTATCTGACGATGCAGCTTATGGAGCTGGATACGCCGATGGTATTGGCGCTCAATATGATGGACGAGGTGCGGGAAAACGGCGGCACGATCCGGATCAATGAGATGGAGGAAATCCTGGGAATTCCGGTCGTGCCGATCTCGGCTGCGAAAAACGAGGGGATTGATGAACTAATTTCCCATCTTGTACATGTGGCAAAATATCAGGAACGTCCGAAGCGACAGGATTTCTGCGACCGGAATGATCACGGCGGTGCTGTCCACAGGGCATTGCACGGCATTATGCATCTGATTGAAGATCATGCTCAGAAGGCGGACATTCCTCTGCGTTTTGCGGCGACAAAGGTGGCGGAAGGAGATCAGCTGATTCTCGACCAGCTGCATCTTGATGAGAATGAAAAGGAGATGGTCGAGCATATTCTGGTTCAGATGGAGCAGGAACGGGGGCTTGACAGAACAGCAGCGATCGCGGATATGCGTTTCTCCTTTATTCAGAAGCTGTGTGCGAAGACCGTACAGAAGCCGAAAGAGAGCAGGGAGCGGCTGCGCAGCGAAAAAATTGACCGTGTGCTTACAGGAAAATATACAGCGATTCCCTGCTTTATCGGCATTATGCTTCTGGTGTTTCATCTGACGTTTAATGTGATCGGGGCGTTTTTCCAGAACCTGCTGGAGATAGGGATTGATTTTCTGGCAGGGATTGTGGATACTGCGCTTGTTGCCGCCGATGTGCATCCGATTTTGCGGTCATTGATCAGCGATGGGATTTTCGCAGGCGTCGGCAGCGTCTTAAGCTTTCTGCCGATCATTGTCTGTCTGTTTTTCTTTCTGTCTCTTTTGGAGGACAGCGGCTATATCGCGCGGGTAGCATTTTTCATGGACAGCCTGCTGAGAAAAATCGGACTTTCCGGGCGGAGTATTGTGCCGATGCTGATCGGATTTGGGTGTACGGTTCCGGCTGTTATGGCGACGAGGACGCTTCCGAGCGAACGGGACCGGAAAATGACGATCCTGCTGACGCCTTTTATGAGCTGCACCGCGAAGCTGCCGATCTATATGTTTTTTGTGAATACATTTTTCCCGAAATACAGCGGTCTGATCGTGACCGGCCTTTATTTTCTCGGGATTGTGGTGGGGATCCTTGTGTCGTTCATTTTTAAGCAGACTATGTTTCGCGGGGAAGCCGTGCCATTTGTGCTTGAACTGCCGAATTATCGGCTGCCATCACCCAAAAACGTGCTGCAGCTTCTCTGGGAAAAAGCAAAGGATTTCCTGCATCGTGCGTTCACTATCATTCTGCTGGCGACGATTGTCATTTGGTTCTTGCAGACCTTCGATCTGCGTCTCAACGTTGTCACAGATTCGCAGGACAGCATTCTGGCTGCGGTGGCCGGACTTCTGGTTCCCATTTTTAAGCCAATCGGACTGGGAGACTGGAGGATCTGCACTTCTCTGATCAGTGGCTTTATGGCCAAAGAGAGCGTAGTATCTACGATGGAGCTTCTGTTTGCGGGAGAGGTCACTTCGCTGCTGACGCCTCTTACGGCGGCAACGATGCTGGTATTCAGTCTGCTTTATACGCCCTGTGTGGCCGCGATCGCTTCCGTCAAACGGGAGCTGGGAGGCAAATGGGCTGTTTATGTCGTCCTGGGGCAATGCGTGATTGCGTGGCTGGCCGCCGGACTTGTGCGGGTGATCGGACTGCTGGTTGGTTAAAATATGTTTTGAAGGGAGATTGAAATGAACGAATTATGGAAGGCGCTTATTGATGTGGATGAGGAACCGATCGTGATCTGCGATATGGAGCACAGGATTGTCTATATGAATCCCATCGCTATCAAAAGATATGAAAATCGGGGCGGAGAGAAGCTGATAGGACAATCGATTTTTGAATGCCATAACGCCAAATCCAGAGAGATTATTCTGGCAGTGTGCGCAAAATTTGCTGAAAATCCGGATTTAAATAAGGTATATACCTATACAAAGGACAGAGATGGCGTGTATAACGATGTCTATATGGTGGCGCTGAGAAAGGAAAATGGGGAACTGATCGGCTATTATGAAAAGCATGAAAGCCGCATTCGTGAGGCGGATCGCTGACATCCGGTGAAGAGAACGTCTTATATAGAATGAATGCAGAATGCGGTAAAACGACTTACGTCGTTTACTATACATCAGAACGAGGAGTTCAATGGAATGGACAGAGAGCCGGAACAGAAATATGAGGATCTGAAAAGAATATTGAGAGACTGCGGCAGTGTCGCGGTAGCATTTTCCGGAGGCGTGGATTCCACATTTTTGATGAAGGCGGCGCATGATGTACTGGGAGAGGATGCGATAGCCCTTACGGCAAAATCATGCTCCTTTCCAGAGCGGGAGCTGAAGGAGGCTGTCTCATTTTGCAAGGAGAAAGGCATCCGTCAGATTATCTGCGAGACAGATGAGCTGAATATTGAGGGCTTCCGGGAGAATCCGAAGAACCGCTGTTATCTGTGCAAGCATAAACTGTTTGAGACGATGCAGGAGGCTGCCCGGGCGAATCATATCCGGGAGGTTGTGGAGGGCTCCAATCTGGATGATCTGGGAGACTATCGGCCGGGACTTACAGCCATTCATGAGCTTGGAATCAAAAGTCCGCTTCGTCTGGCGCATCTGACGAAATCAGACATTCGTATGCTTTCGAAAAGACTGGGACTGCCGACCTGGGATAAGCCGTCTTTTGCGTGTCTGGCCAGCCGCTTTCCATACGGAGAGAGGATTACGGAAGAGAAGCTTGCCATGATTGATAAAGCAGAACAGCTGCTGATCGACCTCGGATTCCGTCAGGTGCGTGTGCGGATCCATGGGAAAATTGCCAGAATTGAGCTCCTGCCGCATGAGTTTGAGAGAATGATGGATGAGACGCTTCGTGAATCGGTCTATTCGCAGCTGCAGTCATATGGTTTTACTTACGTGACGCTCGATCTGCGCGGATATCGGACGGGAAGCATGAACGAAGTACTTTGAGGATCGTGTGATTATGATTTATAATCAGGCAGGAGCGGAGTCAGAATCATTTGCGCATAAAAACCGCGCATAAAAAGCCACGCATTGTCATAAAAGAATGCGTGACTTTTGCTGTGAGAGGACGGCGGCTGGTTACCGCCTCCTGTTCGTTTATGGGGGGCCGCCGGCTGTCTATTCCACTTTAGAGATAAGAATGCAGTTCGGTGTGTCGATCTGCAGCGGCCGTCCTTTCATGACAAGCAGCTTTTTCTCATAATCAATGGTAAAGAACCGGATTTCATTGGTCTCATGATTCAGTACGACAAGTGTGCGTTCACCCGGGAACACATCCAGATCTTTTGGATATTCACCGCTGATCGGCAGACAGCAGAGCATAGTGAGCAATCCGGTCTCCTGATCAATCGCAAATACGGCGACGGTGTTCTCGCCTGCGTTGGATGTGTAGAGATACCTGCCGCTGGGGGCGATCTTCATGCCGCAGGAAGCGCTGCCGCGTGAAGTCGTGTCGCGCAGACAGGAGACAGTCTGAATCAGCTCAAATTCCGGGGATTTGCCGGAACCGTCGTAGCGGTATACGCAGATTTCATTGGTCAGATCGCAATTAATATACGCGTAGCGCCCATCCTTACTAAAAGTCAGAAGGCGCGGGCCGGAATCCAGCTTGCAGCGCAGAATATCAAAAAGCTTAAGCTTGCCGGTCTTGGCGTTAACCGTGTATAGCTTCACCTGATCAATGCCGTTATCCACTGCACAGAGGTATTTGTTGTCCGGCGTTGGGATCACACAGGTGACATGCGGGAGAAAATTACGCCCTGCAACGCTGCCAAGTCCGAGTCCTTTATGAAATACACCATCCATGACGGAGCCAAGGCGACCAGTCCTGTGGGTGTGTACGACGGTGACTTTCGCGTCGTGATAACCGCCGACAAACAGAAATTTTCCGGTATTGTCCGCGGAAAGATAGCATCCGCGCATTCCATCAATGCCAACTTCATTAATCGAAGAGAGCCCGCCGTCCGGCAGGATTTTCAGCACCGCTACGCCTTCATCAGCGATGGAATAGAGGTATTGTCCGTTGTAAGATTTGGTCATATGGGATGCGTTGTTGACCGGGATCACCTCCCGCTCCGTCATATATCCGGCTTCCACATCCAGATCATAAATATGGATACCGATGCTGCTCCCATGTGTGTATGTGCCAACGTATGCCACATATTTTTCCTGCTCTGCCATTGCGGTGGCCCTCCTTCTTGTGCCCTGTAGATTTACAGCAAATAATGGTAATTATTCAGGCACGAATCTCTTTTACAAGTGCAACTGCTTCCTCAGTCATATTGCGGATCTCATCGAACTTCCCTTCTTTGACAAGGGAACCCTTGACCATCCAGCTGCCGCCGCATGCAATGATCGCCGGACAGGTAAGGTAGCTTTTTAAGTTGCCTGCGTTCACGCCGCCGGTCGGCATAAATTTCAGACCTACATAGGGGGCGGAGAGTGCCTTGACAGTATTTACACCGCCGAACTGCTCGGCCGGGAAAAACTTCACAACCTTCAGCCCGCGCTTCACAGCCTGTGCAACCTCAGAAGGAGTCACGCAGCCCGGAAATACCGGAATCTGCTTTGCAAGGCAGTAATCAACGATCTCCGGATCAAAGCCGGGACTTACGATAAACTTCGCGCCCGCCGCGACCGCGCGGTCAACCTGCTCTGTCGTCAGCACGGTCCCTGCGCCAACCAGCATGTCCGGATAAGCCTGTGCCATAATACGAATGCTTTCCTCAGCCGCTGCAGTGCGGAAGGTCACCTCGGCACATGGAAGCCCACCCTCGCAAAGTGCCTTAGCCAGAGGCTCCGCGTCCGCAGCGTTCTCCAATACAACGACCGGAACTACGCCCATTTCCTGAATTTTACTGCTCATTTCTTCAGCCATATGAAAGATTCTCCTTTTTGATTTTTCGTGTTGTTGTTTACGGTTTTTCTCTGGATTCATTCTAACACATCTCATTCGGATTGCAAGCAAATTTGTTAACAGTTCAGAACAGCAGAAAAACCGGTTGCAACGAAGAATCGGTTGCGATACAATAAAAACAAATCGGCTGAAACGCCTGACACCCTGTCTGCAATGAAGCAGACAGGATGATTTGCAAACAGATGATGGAATATGATGCTGGAAAATGGAGGATGATTCAATGTTTCAGGAAATGAAACCAACAGAGCTGAATGAAAATGTGTTTGATCTGATCGGAAAGCAGTGGCTCCTTGTCACCGCGGCAAAGCCGGATGGCACATGCAATACGATGACCGCATCCTGGGGCGGGCTTGGCGTAATGTGGGGGAAAAATGTGGCATTCCTTGTGATCCGCCCGCAGCGCTACACGAAGGAATTTATCGACAGCTCGGAAACGCTGTCCATCTCGGTGCTGCCGGATGGATATAAAAAACAATATGGATATCTGGGCTCCGTGTCCGGACGCGATGAGGATAAGATCGCAAAGACCGGCCTGACTGTGGTAAAGGATGGAGAGACGCCGTATTTTGAGGAGGCAAGACTCAGTATGATCTGCCGCAAACTGTTTGCGCAGCCGTATGATCCGGAAGCGTTTCTGGATAAACAGGTAGATGCGGACTGCTACCCGCAGAAGGATTATCATACGCTCTATATCTGCGAGATCGAGAAGGTGCTGGTGAAAGAACAATGAACGTAGCTGTGAAGGAACTGAACAGTTACGTACAGTGACTGCGGTTGTGAGGGAATGGAACCTTAATCAGTGACCAGAGATATAGGAGAAAGTATGACCGGAACCATGACAGAAGAGGCGAAGGGATATGCGGCTGCTGCGGTGAGAACGGTGTCATGGACTGTTCAGACGGCGGATTTTACCGGTAACAGACCGGCGCAGGAAAGGAAAGACTCTGATATTGCGTGTCTTAGCCGGCAAGAGGATATGCAGGAGAAAATATCCGGGGGAATAAACCGCACGCAGGTGCGCGTGAAAAAGGAAAATGACCGGCTGCTGACGATCGAGCGGTTTCTCCGTGAAAAAGGCTGTTCCCACCATGTTCTCACGCTCCTCAAGCGCACGGATCACGGAATTTTGAAAAATGGTGAATGGGCTTACACGAACCAGCCGGTGATGGTTGGGGACGAGATAACGGTGCGGGTGGAGGAGACGGAAAGCTCGGAACAGATCCTTCCGATGCCTTTGCCATTATCTGTCGTCTATGAGGACGAGGATGTGCTCGTCGTGGATAAGCCCTGTGATATGCCGGTGCATCCGTCTATGGGAAATCATGAGAATACGTTGGCGAATGCGGTGATGTATTACTATGCTGAACGGGATCGGCGGTTTGTATTTCGCTGCATTACCCGTCTCGACCGCGATACGACCGGGCTGGTGTTGATCGCGAAAAATAGTTTAAGCGGCGCGATCCTTTCACAACAGTCGTCTCGCCGACAGATCCATCGGGAATATCTGGCGATCACCGAGGGTGTTCTTTCCAAAGAGGGTACGATCGACGCACCAATCGCCAGATGGCAGGACTCGCCTTTGATGCGGTGTGTGGATTTTGAACACGGGGAACGGGCTGTGACGCATTATCAGAGGCTTGGTGTGTATCGAATGCCGCCCGAGACCTGCGAGGAGACTTTTCAAAACAGGTTTTTGTCTCAGACCGAGTCTGAAGCGGGGGCAGAGGGACGGGTTCCGAATGTAGTTTCTCTGGCGAATGTTCGTCTGGAAACCGGAAGGACGCATCAGATCCGTGTGCATATGAAGTTCATCGGTCATCCGCTGCCGGGAGATTTTCTCTACAATCCGGATTCGGTCTGTGAGCTCGCACCGCGGCAGATGCTGCACGCTCACAGACTTACGTTCACCCACCCGGTCACAGGGGAAACGCTTGTCTTTGAAAGCAAAATGCCGCCGGATATGCGGCGGTTTCTGAGGCAATATCGAAATTAAAAACGCCGTCTGTGCGAAATGCGATTCGCAGCATGACGGCGCATTCTTTTTTAATATAGAAAACTGTTTAGCGGATCTTCTCCGGAAATCCGACTTTTTTCTGTACCTTGCGGAGGGTCTTTTGCGCGTAATAATTCGCTTTCTCCGCGTTGTTCTTAATGACGCTGTCGATGTAGGATTTGTCCTTTTCCAGTTCGGCCACCCGCTTCTGAAGCGGATCAAGGATGCTGACCACTGCTTCGCCGACAGCTTCTTTGAACTGTCCGTAACCGCTGCCGGAAAACTCAGAAACCACTTCGTCCGGAGTCTTTCCTGTGCACGAACAGTATATGTCGATCAGGTTGTGCAGACCGGGCTGTTCGTCGCTGTAGCGGAATTCACCGAGCGAATCTGTGACCGCGCGTTTGCATTTGCGCCGGATGGTATCCGGATCGTCCATCAGGTAGATGCTGCCGTTCGGATTCTCATCCGACTTGCTCATCTTTTTGGAGGGATCCTGCAGGCTCATGATCTTTGCGCCAACCTTGCCGATATAGGCTTCCGGAATTGTAAAGACGTCGCCATAGATGCCGTTGAAACGCTGGGCGATATCTCTTGTAAGCTCAAGGTGCTGCATCTGGTCGATCCCGACCGGTACCACATCTGCCTGATAGAGCAGGATATCCGCCGCCATCAGCACCGGGTAGGTGAAAAGACCGGCATTGATGTTGTCCGCGTGCTTTGCCGCCTTGTCCTTGAACTGGGTCATGCGGTTTAGTTCGCCCATGTAGGTAAAGCAGCTCAGGATCCACGACAGCTCTGCGTGGCCGGAAACGTGGGACTGATAATAGATACAATTCTTTTCCGGATCAAGTCCTGCCGCAATATATAAAGTCAGTAGCGCCCGCGCCCGCTTGCGGAGTGTGGCCGGATCCTGCCGGATCGTGATAGAATGCATATCCACTACAGAATAAAAGCATTCGTATTCATCACTTAAGCTAACCCAGTTCTTTAACGCACCGAGATAATTGCCGAGCGTCAGGTTGCCGGTCGCCTGCATACCGCTGAACAGTACTTTCTTGTTGTCAATCATAGTTGAGTCCTCCTCACAGCGCGGTTGTTTTCATGGATTACTGTTTCGCTTATTCCCCTCTCGCACTCATCGCGTGAAAAGTGCATCGGGCAGGCGTGTAATTCTGTCACCGCAAATTCACTTTCGTCATTTTAGCATTTCATATAGTATAAGTCAAGAAGCCCGAGAATGGCTGCTGCGCCTTATACAGCTTCAAATGGTTACCTGGATACCACACATATATCTGCTGCAAAGTCATGGAGTAGCGGAGTTCCAGACTTTTTTAACATGATCCATCCGCGATGTCATGGCGAGCAGCAGATGGTCGGCCAGTGTGAGCGCAGTCATAGCCTCTACGACGGGAACGGCCCTGGCCACGATGATCGGGTCGTGCCGCCCGTGGATACTCTCTACATGGCATTTGCCGTCTTTCCCGAGCATGCTCTGCGGCTGCGCGATCGAGGGCGTCGGCTTGAAAGAACAACGGAGAAAGAGAGGAGAGCCGTCGCTGATTCCTCCGAGAATACCGCCGCTGTGGTTGCTGGCTTTATAAGGAATCCTATTGTCATCCTCAAGGTATGTGTCGTTGTTTTCGGAACCCTTTGCGAATCGCACCGCCGTGCCGTCGCCGATTTCCACGGCCTTTACCGCGCCGATGGACATTAACGCCTTGGAGAGATTGGCGTCGAGCTTTTCGAAACAGGGCTCGCCGAGACCGGCAGGGAGCTTTTTCACGATACATTCAATCGCGCCGCCGCTCGAATCCTGAGACTGGATGCACGCCTCCAGCCAGTCAAGCGCCTTTTTAGTGGCATTGGCATCCGGCATGCGCACGGGACTTTCTTCTATATAAGAAAAGTCGATGGCATTGCGGTCGATAGTCACGGGACCGATGGAACTCACATAGGCGGTCACAGAAACCCCGAGTTCCCCAAGAAGCTTCTGTGCTACCGCTCCGGCGGCGACACGCCCGATGGTTTCGCGTCCGGAGGAACGGCCTCCGCCGCGGTAATCGCGAATCCCGTATTTTTTATCATAGCCGTAATCGGCGTGTCCGGGCCGGTATAATTCAGCGATAGAGCCGTAATCACGGGAACGCTGATCCTGATTGCGCACGAGCAGGGAGATCGGTGTGCCTGTCGTCTGTCCTTCAAAGACGCCGGAAAGGATCTCCACCTGATCGCTCTCGGCGCGCGCTGTCGTGTAGCGGTTCTGGCCGGGACGCCTCCGGTCCAGCTGCTTCTGAATATCTTCTTCCGTAAGCGGAATCCCGGCGGGGCAGCCGTCAATCACAACGCCGATGCCCTTGCCGTGCGATTCCCCCCAGGTGCTGATCTGAAAAATAGTGCCAAATGTAGAACCTGCCATTTTTTCTCCATTCTGCCGCGCTCTGGTCTGCGGCAATATTTTCTGGACTCGTCCGGTAAATCTGAAACGCAGACGATGTATCTGTCAGGTAACTGTGCAGGACAGTACCTCGTCGCCCTGAAAGTACTGAGCGGTTATGAAGTACAGAACAGTTATCATATCAGCAGTATAGTATATCAAAGCGGGGATTGGCAAGAAAAAAATTATTTCCGTATGGCCTGATATCACCTGACAAATCCTGTGGGCATAGAATAGATAAGAAAAACATTCCGGGTATCCGGGGGAAAATCGGATTTTTGGAAAGGAGCGTGTTCTATGCAGACAGCCTGCAGCAGATACGGCATCATTCATACGGTAGAAGAGGGCGATACCCTCTACCTGCTTGGGAAACAGTATCATGTGAAGGTCTCTTCGCTGATCTATGCGAATCCCTGCGCGGACATCTATGACCTGCGTCCGGGAGATCAGATCTGTATCCCGAAGAACTGCACGGGAGAGCAATTCTTAAAAAACATAAAAAATTCGCAAACAGGAGCGCCGCACTGATTGACAAAAGGAAATCGTACTTTTATAATGTGACCCGAAGAGATTTGCGGCGCTTGCGGCAGGAAATCTCGAGGGTCAACGAGCAGCTGAAACAGAGAAGAGGATGATTTATGAACTTTTTGAATAAAATGGAGAGAAAATACGGCCGATACGCGATCCGGAATCTTCCGGCAATCATGATCGCACTGTATGTAGCCGGATACCTGATCGAGCTTATGGCTCCGTCGCTGGTGTATTATCTGTACCTGTCTCCCACAATGATCCTGCGAGGGCAGATCTGGAGACTGGTGTCCTGGGTGATCATACCGCCGTTTAGCCTTAACGTATGGGTGATCATTTCGCTGTATTTTTATTTTTCCATCGGCAAAACACTGGAGCGCACCTGGGGGGCGTTTCAGTTTAATGTCTACATTTTTTCCGGCATGATCTTCACGATCATCGGAGCCTTTTTGCTTTACTTTATCGGCGGCATCGACGGCGCGTACTATTTCAGCACGTATTATGTGTGTATGTCCATGTTCCTCGCTTTTGCAGTGACCTATCCGGACATGGAGGTCCTGCTGATGTTCATCATTCCGATCAAGATGAAATGGCTGGGAATTCTTTATGGCGCGCTGCTGATATATGATATGCTCGCGGGTGGAATGGCGACACGTATCGTGATCCTCGCCTCGCTTTTGAATTTCCTGATCTATTTCCTGATGACGAGAAATCTGAACCGCTACAATCCGCATGAGGTTCACCGGCGCAATGAGTTTAAACGCAAGGTGAAGAAGGTGCAGCCGGGCAAGGGAGATACGCGCCACAGATGCGCGGTGTGCGGCCGCACGGAAAAGGACGGAGATCATCTGGAGTTCCGTTATTGCTCGAAGTGCGAGGGCAATTATGAATATTGTCAGGATCATCTTTTTACGCATCAGCACCGGAAAAGCGGGCAGTAGGATCGTTTCAGACCGCGAGACGAAGCGGAAGATATCTTTTTTATACAGATATGAAGGTTACAAGGAATGAATAAAAACAGAAACAAAAATAAAACATACAATGCAATCTTTAACCTGCGCCCGCAGCGGATCGCGGCGGCAGTTGTTTCCGCTCTGGTGCTGCTCATCGGCATGCTTCTGGCTATTCAGGAATCGGGTGTGCAGACGGGCTATGTGGTTCTTTCACTTGCTATCTGCGTTATCACGGCGGTGTTTGCCCTGATGGACATCAGTTATGGCCGGATCATCAGTGCTGTTTTCGCGGTGCTGCTGCCGATCGGCACGCTGGTTGCACTGGAGAATTATACGCATGTGGTCTCAGATCTCTCGGTGATGATCTTTCTTTTGAATCTGCTGTTTTTCTATGTGCTGTACGGTCTGATGACCTTTCTTTTCGGCAGCGTGAAGCGGGGATTTCTCGTGGCTACGCTCATTCCGATGATTTTTGGACTTGCGAATTATTTTGTCGTGAGCTTTCGGGGCACCCCGATCGTGCCGTGGGATTTCCTCTCTGTCGGTACGGCGGCTTCCGTGGCGGGTAATTTTTCCTTTACCCTGACATGGAAAAGCTATTTTTCCGTGATCGCGTTTGTCTGGATCATCCTCCTCGCATCGAAGTCACGGGTCCGCTTTCAGAAGAAAAAGGTACGGATCCCGCTTGCTGCAGCGTTCGCGGCCGGCATGATCCTGTATGTCTCCGGTATCCAGAATACCAGCTTCCAGAGCTTTTTCGGCATGGATACGACCCTGTTTACCATCAACGTTTTTTACCGGAATAACGGCATTGCGGCAGCATTTCTGGGCAACCTGCGCTTTCTGAATGTCGAGGAGCCGGATGGCTACTCTGTGAGCGCGGTAGAAGAGATCGCGGCGGAATATGAAGGAGAAGATGATACAGCAAGTGACGGTGGCGACGCGGATGCTGCGAGTGATACAGACGCTTCGAATGCTGCGGACAGCACTGTTGCCACGGATACTTCAGATACCGCAGTAGAATCAGATGCTGCAGACAACACGGATGACACGGAAGATACGAGTACAGTGAGCACTGCGGACGAGGTGACTCAGTATCCCAATATTATCATTGTTCTTGATGAGGCATTTTCGGATCTTTCTGTCTGGGGTGATTTTGAGACGAGCGAGGAAGTGATGCCGTTCTTCAAATCACTGCAGGAGGAGGCAATCGGCGGAGAAGTCTATGTCTCCGTGAAGGGCGGTAATACTGCGAACACCGAATATGAGATTCTGACCGGCGACACAATGGGTTTTCTGCCGGCAGGCAGCGTGCCCTATCAGCAGTATATCAAGAGCGAGATGCCGTCGCTGGCTTCGTACTTAAGCTCGCTCGGCTACGGAACGATTGCTATTCATCCTTACAACGCGTCCGGCTGGGACAGGGACAAGGTCTATGAATATTTTGGCTTTGATGAGTTTCTGGATAAAACGGATTTTGTGAATCCGACCTACCTTCGCAGCTACATCAGCGATCAGTCCGCTTTTGATAAGATCATTGAGCAGTATGAGGAAAAGGACGACGATGAGCGGCTCTTTACCTTTGAAATCACGATGCAGAACCACAGCGGTTACAGCAAGGATTCACCGGGCTTTAACGCTTACATAGAGCTCACCGAAGTGACGAATAAGACGACACAGGTGCTGGCAACGGAGAAATACCTCACCCTGATGAATGAGACGGATAAGGCGCTGCAGTCTCTGGTGGAATACTTTGAGGAGCAGGATGAGCCGACGATCATACTGTTTCTCGGCGATCATCAGCCTTCCGACTATATCACAAACCAGATCCGCCGGATCTGCGGCGTGGATGAACCGGAGACAGTCGAGGAGATTCAGCAGGGTTATCGCGTTCCGTTTGTGATCTGGGCAAACTATGATCTGGAATCGGAATATTACGAGGGAATCAGCGCCAATTATCTGGGCGGTATTCTTCTGGAGGCGGCCGGCGTTCCGCTGACGGAGTATCAGACTTACTTAAGCGAGCTGATGGAGACGCTGCCGATCATCAACGCAAACGCTTACCGCGATGCGGACGGTACGTTTTATGCTTGGGATACGGACGATACCTACGACAGTATCCTGAATACATACCAGATTCTGCAGTACAATCATCTGGTGGATGCGAAGAACACGCTGGTATCTTTCTTTGGCGGCTGAGATGGTTTGTTTTATCGGACAGATTACAGTGAAATCGGTTCGGAACTACATAATAATAAGACATAAGAGGAGCAGAGCAGTTATGAAAAAAACATTTGTCACAAAAGAGCAGCTGGAAGCGATCACACAGCAGTACCCGACCCCGTTTCATCTCTACGATGAAGCCGGAATACGGGAAAATGTGAAGGAATTGTATGATGCTTTTTCCTGGAATAAGGGCTATAAGGAATTCTTTGCGGTCAAGGCGACGCCGAATCCTTATCTGATCAATATCCTGCATGAATATGGCTGCGGGACGGACTGCTCCTCCATGACGGAGCTGATGCTTTCAGAGGCGATTGGCATCAAAGGGCACGATATCATGTTTTCCTCCAACGATACGCCGATGGAAGAGTTCAAAAAAGCGGCGGGTCTCGGCGGTATCATCAATCTCGACGATATTACCCATATTGAAAAGGTGGAGCAGGCTGTCGGACAGCTTCCGAAAACTATGTCCTGCCGTTACAATCCGGGCGGACTGTTTAAGATCAGCAATGACATTATGGACAATCCGGGCGACGCCAAGTATGGGATGACGACAGAGCAGATCGAGGAAGCCTTCCGGATCATGAAGAGCAAGGGTGTGGAGGAGTTTGGTATCCATGCGTTCCTTGCGAGCAATACTGTGACAAATGACTATTATCCGCTGCTCGCAAAGGTTCTCTTTGAACTTGCCGTGAAGCTGCAGCAGTCGACCGGCGCAAGGGTGAAATTTATCAATCTCTCCGGCGGTATCGGGATTCCCTATCGTCCGGATCAGGAGAAAAATGATATTTATAAGATCGCGCGCGGCGTGAAAAAAGTCTATGAGGAAGTGCTCGTGCCTGCCGGAATGGGCGATGTGGCGATCTACACGGAGCTCGGCCGGTACATGCTGGCACCGTACGGCGTCCTTGTGACCCGTGCGATCAATGAAAAGCACACACATAAGGAATATATCGGTGTGGATGCCTGCGCAGCGAATCTGATGCGTCCGGCCATGTATGGGGCCTACCACCACATCACGGTTATGGGCAAGGAAAACGAGCCCTGCGATCATGTATACGACGTGACCGGCTCCTTATGTGAGAACAATGACAAGTTTGCGATCGACCGCAAGCTTCCGAAGATTGATATGGGAGACCTGCTTGTTATCCATGACGCCGGAGCCCATGGCCATTCCATGGGGTACAACTACAACGGCCGTCTGCGCTCCGCGGAAATCCTGCTTAAGACGGACGGTACGACACAGCTGATCCGCCGCGCCGAGACTCCGAGGGACTATTTCGCAACGTTGGATTTCAGCGATATTCTGAAAGATATGGTGTGGTAAGAAAGGTTTGAATACGTATATGAAAAAAATCAGTGAAATCGAAAACTTCCGGAAACGTCTGCTGATGTGTGTCTTCGGTGTCATTATCTGCGCGATCAGCGTTGGATTCTTCAAAAGAGCAGCATTCGGGGTTGATCCCTTTCAGGCGTTCATGGCCGGGCTGAATTCCGTGATACCGGTCTCATTTGGCACGTTGTATGTGATTGCAAACATCATTCTTTTACTGTTTGCACTCATAGCCGACCGGCATTACATCGGACTGGCTACGGTCATCAATCTGTTTCTTGTGGGTTATATAGCGGATTATTCACATCAGACGCTTCTTCGCCTGCTGCCGGACCTCGGCATGCCGGGCAGGATTGTCTGCCTGCTGATCGCCATCGTGATCATGTGTCTTGCGTCGTCCTTTTATTTTACTGCCGATCTCGGCGTGTCCACCTATGATGCCGTGGCGCTGATCATCACCGGGACATGGAAGCTGGGGCAGTTCCGCTGGGTGCGTATCGTGACCGATCTGGTCTGTGTGGCGATCGGAGTGGCGCTTTACCTGATTTCCGGAGGCACCCTGTCCGGGATTGGAGCGGTTGCCGGCGTTGGCACCATCATCACCGCTTTCTTTATGGGCCCGCTGATCGACTTCTTTAACCGCAAGGTGGCGCAGCCGCTTCTGGAAAGATGAGTATTATAAGATGTACTGAACTGCAGGTTATATGCCGTTGCATACCGGATACGTCGGTATATTGATTGCATAAAAAGAATTAAGTGAAATGAAAAAAGCCCGTAAACACGGGCTTTCTTCGATGCCGCTGGCCGGACTCGAACCGGCACGGTGTTATCCGCTTGATTTTGAGTCAAGTGCGTCTGCCAATTCCGCCACAGCGGCTTTGTCGTACAACAGAACATCTGATAAATGCCCATCGCACGCCGCTTATCTTATCATAAGAACTTCATAAATGCAAGCTGATTTTTTTGTAAAACAAGGCAGATAACCGAAGTTATCTGCCTTAAACAACGAAATGGAATAGGTAGGGTGACATTTCCTACATCTCTTTAAAGACCACATGGGCGTGACGGCTGCCTGTTCCGTCCTCAGATTCCATTTGTTTAGTTTACTCGTTTCGTATTTTTATTATACTTTATTTATTTGAGATGTCAATGTTTTTCTTCTCTTAGATTATTTGATGAAGTATCTGATTTATTCCATGTCCAGGCATGTCCTTTGTCTATATAATTTGTTAATTGCGCGGGTCTTTGACAGTTGAATACTTTAAGAATACTTTTCAGGCCGCTTAAAGCCTA
>JAJBVD010000066.1 GCA_020859985.1 Clostridiales bacterium | reverse complement strand
TGGATATTTCAGTCCATTGTCACCCAGGCGTTTCGGTGATTGTCACCCACCTTGCCGCCTGATTGGATAGTCGAAGTTAGTAATTTATGGTCATTTGCGCAAGCTCTCGCCCGTGAGTTCGAAGCGGTAGGAGGTGTTGACCAGGCGGTCGAGCAGGGCGTCGGCGACGGTGGCGTTTTTCTCCAGGACGTCCCACCAGGACTTGACGGGGAGCTGGCTTGAGATGATTGTGGACTTGCGGCCGTGGCGGTCCTCGATAATCTCCATGAAGTCGAGCAGCTGTTTGCCGTCGAGGACGCGCATGCCGAAGTCGTCGATGATGAGCAGGTCGGTGTCGGCCAGGCGGTCGAAGAGCTTGGAGATTGTGGAGTCGATGCGGGCGAGCTGCAGTCGCTCAAGGAGCTTGGCCATGTTGAAGTAGAGCACTTTCATGCCGCAGAGGCAGGCCTGATAGCCCAGGGCGGAGGCGATGTAGCTTTTTCCCGAGCCGGTGGAGCCGGTGATGAGCACGGACATGCCCCGGCGGATGTAGTCGCAGGTGGCGAGTTCCATCAGCCGGTCCTTGTCGCGGCCCTTGGCCTGGTCGAAGTAGATCTCGGCCACGGAGGCCTGGTAGCGGAACTTGGCGTTGTGGATCAGCCGCTTGGTGCGGCTGGCCTGGCGGCACTCGGCCTCTGACTGGAGCAGCAGGCGGAGGCCTTCGTTGAGAGTGAGCGAGTCGACCCGGCGGGTCTCCTCGAGCGACTGCCAGCATTTGGCCATGCCGGGGAGCCGCAGTGAGCGGATGTCTTCAAGGATTGTTGTCATAAGCGTGTTGTTTTTTTGTGGGTTGATATTGTTTTTGCGGGTTGATAGCGGAGGGTCAGCTATAGGCTGCTTTGCCTCGGATGTTGGGGTGGCGGCCCGGGAAGATCGTCGGCTGCTCGAGCTCCTCGTAGCCCCGGCAGCGTGTCTCCACCAGGCTCTTGACGAAGGGGTAGCGGCAGTTGTCGACCTCCAGGGCGATGGCGACGGCGCGGTTGAAGACCTCCGGGTCGGCTTTCTTCTGCATGGACAGCAGCCCGTCGCAGCTTTTGTACATTGTCTCGGGGTAGTTGCAGCGGGCGAACACGCCCCGCATCAGGCGGCCGAACGGCTCGGAGACGGCCATGGCGCGGCTGACGTAGTAGTCGGGGGAGCGTTGTTGGTAGTCGTTGTGGTAAGAGGGGAGATGCCAGTCGTGCTTGCTGTACAGGTTGAGGGTGTGGTCGCAGCGCACGTGGCACGCCACTTCCTGGCCGTCGGCGAAGATGCGCACCAGCGAGCGCGTGTGCAGCACGTCGAGTTCCCGGCCTATGTACTTGTACGGGGCCGAGTAGTAGTGGTTGTCGGCCGTGACGTAGACGTGACTGTTCTGCTGGAGCTTGAGCCTCATGCGGGTGATGATCTCGAACGGCTCGGCCCGTATAGGGGCCATCGCCGGCTTCTCGCGGGCCAGCCACAGTTCCTCGCGGGTGAAGGGCTTGCGCTGGAAGTGCTTCTGGTTGTGGCGGCGCATACACTCGGCGATGGCGGCGTTGAGCTCCTCCAGGGAGAAGAACTGGCGGTCGCGCAGCGGGGCGAACACCCGCCGGTAGACGAGTTTCACGTGGTCCTCGACAAGGGCCTTGTCGGTGGGCTTGGCGGCTCTGGCAGGGTCGAGCTCTATGCCGTAATGGTTGCAGAAGTCGAGCAGGGTGCGGTTGATGTCCGGGCTGTAGCGGTCGGCGCGCGTCACGGCCGACTTGAGGTTGTCGGTGCGGATTATCCCCGGCACGCAGCCCTTGGATCGCAGGTCGCGCTCGAGCGCCCATATGAAGTCCTCGACCCTCTGCGACGGCACGGCGATGGCGAAGCCGTAGTCCGACGCCGGCATCGTGGAGACGTAGACCTCCACCTCCACCAGCTCCCCGGTGTCGCGGTCGACGTAGTGCATCTTCTGGCCCGCGAAGTCGACGTAGAGGTACAGGCCCTCCTTGTAGGTGCCGGTGAGCACCATCTTAGGCCTCACGGCCGCCATGTGCTGGCGCACGTGGAAGCAGAACTGCGTGTAGCCGTACGAGTTGTCGCCCCCGTGTCGCCCCCTGAACTCCTCCCACAGCGTCTGCAGCGTCACGCCCGTGCGCCCCAGCTCCTTCACCAGGTAGTCGAGCTCGCCGCTGAGCAGGTCGAAACGCCGGTCGCTGTAGGCCGCGTTGCCCCCGCACATGCGCCTCTCCAGCTCAGGGTCGCTCAGGGCCAGGAGCGCGTCCTCGCCCGCGGGGTCCGCGTCGATGCGGTTAAGGTACTTCTTGACGGTCTTCTTGTCGATGCCCAGGTCGCGCGCCGTCTGGCGCTTCCCCTTGCCGTTGCGGCGGGCCAGGATGATTTGTTTGATTAAACTCATGTCAATCGGATTTGCTGCCATATCTGTCTGCGTTTTTGGTTCACAGCCAAATATAACACGGTTTAATCAGGCGTCAAGGTGGGAGACAATGCTCCGAAAAGCCCGCGGCGCGTGGGTGACAATGCCCCGAAACAGCCTGTGGCCGAGGGCCCGGCGAGCTGCCTTGGGTGGGTGACGATGCCCCGAAACGGAGAGCGGCGCACCGAAGTGGGTGACGATGCCCCGAAACGGGCGCGCCCGCGGCCCACCCTCAACGCCTCCACCTAACATATTTTAAATTCCCGAGGGTGAATTTAAGGAATTTTAACCCGTCTTGTGGCTCTCAAAAGTGGGTGACGATGCCCCGAAAAGGTGGGTGACGATGTTCCGTTTTATCCAG
>JAJBVD010000013.1 GCA_020859985.1 Clostridiales bacterium | reverse complement strand
ACCGGGTGGATTCCGGACTTTCACCGGTTAGAAACGTGCGCCGCCAGGCGCACATCGAAAAAGTCGGAGAACCAGAAAAGAATACTGGCTCTCTGACTTTTTTATATGCGCGGGGCCAGTCAGGGTATTTTTCGGTTTATGCTGCCCTTCCCCGCGCTGTCGAGCAGGAGCGACAAGTCGTTTCCAGCCCGGTTAAAGAGGATGAGAAAAAGGAGGGCGCCTGACAGTCCCCAGAACTGTCAGGCACGAGTTATGAATTGATATTGGAATGAATCCAATACTTAAACTATTTTTAACAAAAAAATTTTATGCAAATATGGCCAAAACCTAAATAATCTGGTATGCCTATAAAAATATTATCAACAGAAAAGGAAAAAATTAAAGAAGAACAGTATTGATTGACTTGCAACATTCCGTATGGATGTTTAGCCTGGAAATAGAAAATTCGCAAAGACCAGATGGAGTTGCTGCATATTTTGAACAATCTCAAAGAAATGTCCGTTGAAAGAATGTATTTGAAACGATAAGATTACATTAATCATAAAGCGCATGACAAGAAGTGATAAAACAATAACAAATAAGATTAGGGCAGAACTGTAACAAAATTCAAGACAGCAATAATCGAAAAGGAGCAACCTGTATGAAGAAGAATAATAGCTGTTATCTGAAAGGAATGTTTGCATTATTTGGCGCAGCTGCAATGGCTATCAGCTTCTATTTCCTGTTGTCACGTTGGGATAGTGTAAAAAGTTTCCTAAGCACCTTGACAGGGATATTGATGCCTTTTATCATCGGGGCTGTGCTGGCATACGTTTTGACGCCGCTCTGTAATTTTCTGGAAAAGCAGCTGCTGAAAAAGCTGGATAAAAAGAAAAATGGTGTTAAGATAGCGGGAAGCATCAGTATCCTGCTTACACTGGTATTTGCAGTTGTGGTCGTTCTAGCATTGCTGCTAATGGTAATCCCTGCTCTGGTCGAGAATCTGTATTCTGTTCTAATTCAGATTCCGGATAATGTGCAGGCATTTAAGACCTGGGCGATGCAGATGGCAGGTGATAATGAGACGCTGCAGAACTATATCAATGAATTCTCGGAATCCGTTTCTACCGGTCTGCCAGACTGGATTAGAAGTACGGTACTTCCAGGGCTTCAGACGCTGATTGGTGGAATATCTGCCGGTGTCTCCAGATTCATAGGAGTATTTTATAATCTGCTGATTGGAATCATTGTATCCATTTATCTGCTTGGCTGCCGAAAAACCTTTGCCAGGCAGGGGAAAAAACTGATCTATAGCATATTCCCTCAAAAGTGGGCATTTGCGATACTTGATGAATTCACCTATGCAAATCAGATGTTTACAGGTTTTATCAGCGGAAGAATTGTAGATTCTCTGGTCATTGGTGTGATCTGTTTTGTGGGAATGCTGATTCTGGGAATTCCGAATCCGGTGCTTATCAGTGTCATAGTAGGAGTTACGAATGTGATCCCATTCTTTGGACCATATATAGGCGCGATTCCTTCTTTTCTTCTGATACTGGCAGTAAATCCTGTGAAAGCTATCGTATTCCTTATTTTTATATTGATCCTGCAGCAGTTTGATGGAAATGTGCTGGGGCCTCGGATACTGGGAAATGTGACCGGCCTTTCCAGCTTCTGGGTATTGTTTTCCATCCTTCTTTTTGGTGGATTATTTGGTTTTGTCGGGATGATCATAGGCGTGCCTGTTTTCGCGGTTATATATGACATCATCCGCAAGCTGGTCAATAATGGTGTTGTCTGGCATGAAATGAAGGAAATGAAACACCCTGATCCGCAGCAGCGGATATAAATATTCTTTTTTGAGACGCCGGGGTTCCTGTTGGATTTCCGGCGTCTTCTGGATGAAAATGTGTTTCGACTGTCCCATGCCATTTTCACGACATTTCTCATCTATGCACAGGGGCGGACGGGAATGGTTCGCACCACACATTTTTTGGAATTAAGGAGTGTTTTAGTTGCCTGAGTATTCCCTGTTCTTGTTACAATGAAATCGTAAAAAAGAGTATCCGGGAAATTACGGAACAGTAAGAAAACGGGCTTTTAGACTGATTAAAATAATAAGAGAAAACACTTGCCTTTATATGAAACATATGATAGAATACGATTAAAATGCCAAGTTGCAAATGCATGGAAGTACTTCTACGAAAGAAAAATCGACAGAATGTCTGAAAAAATACCTTTTAGAATCCCATACGGAAAAACGGTTAATGAAAAGGAGACATTTATGGAACGAATTTTTTTTGTAAAGGATGGAAGAGAAATCCGGGTAGAAAACGCGGAGAACAGCGCAGACGGGGAATGTAAGGGATATACATTTGAAGAATCAGCCCCTTTGCAGATGTCGGAGGCGCTGGCGGAGTATGCAGCTTCAAAACGTCAGGGCGAGTATACGCTGGAAGACTATCTGGCACTGCCGGACGACCAGAGAGTGGAGTTGATTGATGGTGTGTTTTACGATATGGCTTCTCCAAATTATATTCATCAGGCATTTGGAGACAGTCTTCAGGCAGTCTTTAATGACTATATTCGGAAAAACCACGGTTCATGCCGGGCTTTCACACCGGTAGACGTGCAGCTGGATTGTGACGACAGGACTGTTGTTCAGCCGGATGTGCTGATTATCTGCGATTATTCCAAATTGCAAAAAGGACACGTCTACGGTGCTCCTGATCTTGTGGTGGAGGTGTTGTCTCCTTCTACATCGAAAAAAGACGAATGTGTAATAATATAACCAATCAAGGAAATGCCGATAATTAAAGGCTTTT
>JAJBVD010000070.1:1159-2944 GCA_020859985.1 Clostridiales bacterium | reverse complement strand
TACGATTTGTGGTCAAGAGAGCCTGCGAAAGACTACTGCTTTAATGACAAATCAAAGTTCGTTTACAGAGAGCGGTACAGCGGCGACCACCTTGGCCACGTGTACTTTCCCAACTTCTATGTGGGATTCGGAGAATGCTTCAAAGTTGACCTTTCACTGAATATGTTATGAGCCTTAGAATAGAGCAAGCCGATGGCGGATGCGTGGTGGTGGTGGAGCAGATAGGCTACGAGCGTCAAAAACTGCTCAAATTCGCGTCTTGGGGCGAAGCGCGGCTGTTTATCCACTGGCTTGACGAAAGAGCCGACAGAGAGCGAAAGACGCGCTATTACGCTGGTATGTACAAAGAGAGCGACCCGCCAGTCTACCAAATCCACTTCCGAGGACAAAACATCAGCAAACTATCGAGAGAGAAATCATGAAACCCTACAAGTGCTGCAAGAACTGCGTCCACTACGACCAAGAGGGGCGTTGCAGAATGGCTGAGACCCGCTACGTGGCGGTGTCCTTCCCCTCAGTGATGCGATGCGGATACTGGGGCAAAATAAAGAAACAGAAATGAAACGAGTAATCACAGCGACCGCAAAGGTCAACAATGCTCCATTTCAGAGAGTGGAACTGCATTTCTTTGAAAAGCCAGCCTCCTTTGTTGACCAACTCTACCGAGGGTGGCTCGACTTCGATAACAAAGACAAGCAACTGAGCGGATTCCATAACAAGAGAGTGAAACTAACCATTGAAACGATTGAAGAATGAAAATCGACATTGACGCATACAGCCAATTCAGGACAGCCCGCAATTGGGAGTTCGACATACTCCCGTCTGTCAGCGTCGGCAGATTCCTCCATTGGGTGAACATCAGAATCTTTTGGCTGACATTCGGAATTTTCATACACATCGAAACCAAAGAAAGGATACACGAATGACAGAAATAGAAATACAGAATCTCGCAGACAAAGCCTTGGAGGATTTCAACTGCTACAAAGTCCGCCGAGTGATGAAGTTCCTGAAATGGAAATGGTCAGTCACCGATGAAAACGGCGATGAAATCACTCGCACCCCCACGGAAATCGAAATCTACCGAAGCGCAAGGCGGCTCCTTGTGGAGGCAATCAGAGACGGAGGGCATTCTTCCTGCGGAGGACTGACCGCCTACGCCATGCACTGCGATGACGGAACGTGCTTTGCGAGAATCACCTTTAACGCCGAGGAAAGCGAGTACGACAACGAATGGGACAAAAGCAAGAAAGATGGCTGAGCCTTACTATGACCCCATACTCGGCATCAGCGACCCATACGCATACTGCTACGGCAACGGTCGGATGCAGTGCGAGACCTGCCAAAGGCTGATTCCCAGGGATACCAAGCGCAGGGTGTGGGTCTACCGCTATCCGCAAGCCGATTCAAGCGGCTGTCCTAACTACAAAAGCAAATTCAAACGGAAATACGTGAAACGAAAATGATTTTATTCACAGGCTTTGCCCTCCGCGTCATTTTCATCTACATGCTAATCCATTGGCTCAGAAAAGACGTGAAAGAGTTAAGCCAGCCAACGCAAACGAAAAGAAAATGAACGCTGACATCGCCTGCTGCACAGGCGGCATAGAATTTGGCAGGCTCGACCCATCGTGCAAAGGCTGCCTGAGATACAAGATGCACCTATTGATGCAATCCGCATACGACCCCCAGATAGCCCCCTATTTCACTTTTCCTCCTATCCAAGGGCGCATTTGCTGCGAATTTTACATACGCACGCTAAAAGACAAAGACAATGATTGAAACAAT
>JAJBVD010000070.1:0-1059 GCA_020859985.1 Clostridiales bacterium | reverse complement strand
AGCAGACATAAGGCAGTACAACTCGCTGCCTGACTACAAGAAAGTCTTTACCGACTACCAAGTGCGGAAGTCGAGGGAACTGTGCCGAGACGACCTTGCGGCTTGCATCGGAGCGGAAGATGCGGTAAGATTCACGTTTGTCCCCCAGTGCCTGTTCGCCATGGCGTGCGACTGCGCTATGAAAGCCTACCAAAGGGCAAAGGAGGTCAAGACCTGGGACTGCAAGAAGGAGATGATGAGCCTTAGAAAATACGTCGAGGACTACATCAATCTCTTGGGGTGCAGATTAGGCTCGCAGGAGGCGGCTGACGCTTACAACGCCTATATCCAGATGTTCGATGCGGCCACCCTCACCGACCAATTCCTGACCGAACTCAAAGGCAGGGAGGATGCGAAGAACCGCTCAAAGAAAGACCCTGCGCTCTGCGCCTACGTGACGATGGCCGCCGAACTGCTTAGGGAGGCTTATGAATACGACCGCCAAGCCTCCGCCAAAGCGTCAAAGGCGATGGGCTGCCACATCTCGACGATGAGCCTAAAGCCGATTGAGGACTTGAAAAAGACGCTCAGATCCGTGTCGGAGAAAGGCTACTGCACTGCCCCGTCGAAGCAATTGCTCGACGGAATAAAGGCGATGCGAAACAAGGCTTATTTCCTTGTGCCAAAGGTCATCGAAAGGGAAAAGCAAATCATACTCGAAGAAAAGAAAAACCGACTTAAAAACCTGATAATCCCATGAGCCTGACATCAGCATTCATACTCCTTGTAATCCTCGCCATCGTGGCGATGATACTCCTGCTATTGGCAGCCTACAAATGGACTATAACCCACAGAAACGACGATGAACACAGTGCAGATTGACTTCGTGGCAAAGCAATTGGCGGAGGTGGAGAAGGCCATCGAGCTGATGGACTGCCAGACCACCGCCGAGCGGATGTACCGCAAGATAGCGATTGACAAAATCCGCGAATCGGCGGAGAACATAGCCGTGATACGCAACATCTCCAGCGGAGAGAAGAGAGCAAAGCCGAAGACCACATGGTTCAAGCAGCAGAGAAA
>JAJBVD010000031.1 GCA_020859985.1 Clostridiales bacterium | reverse complement strand
CTCTGCGGGTGATTCCGCTTGACCTGACACAGAAGGAATCGTTTCAGACAATCCGTACCCTGTTGGAAGAGGAACAGCCGGATGTGCGCTATCTCATCAATGCGGCGGGCTTTGGAAAGATCGGCTCATGGAAAGATATTTCCATAGAAGACTGCGACAATATGATTGATCTGAACTGCCGTGCGGCAGTAAATATGACACAACTGGTACTTCCCTTTATGAGCAGGGGAGCAAATGTGCTGGAAATCTGTTCAACCGCAGGCTTCCAGCCTTTTCCATATCTGAACGTTTATTCTGCATCCAAAGCGTTCCTGTACCGCTACAGCCGTGCCCTCCGCGTGGAATTGTTGGGAGAAGGTATTCATGTGACAGCAGTCTGCCCTTACTGGGTGAAGGATACGGAATTTATCGGTACAGCCCAAAATACAGAAAACAGCACTTATATCCGGCATTTCCCGCTTGCGTCCCGTGAAAAGAATGTCGTTCGTCATGCTCTGATCGACGCAGAATTGTGGTTGCCTGTGTCCACGCCCGGACTGGTCTGCACGGTTCATCGGATTGCGGCAAAATTTATCCCGAGTGAAATCATGATGGGAATCTGGGCGCTGCTGCGAAGGATTTGAAAATATTTTGGTAATTATTCAGGACAGTACCTCGCACTAGCTGCGAGGTACGTATGAACATGATACAAAGCACAAATCCATTCGCTGAAAGCGAATTCTGCATGGATTTGTGCTCGTAACTGTGAAGGTACTGAACAGTTACATATTTTAGCAATATTTCATCTGCCGCTGCATTCTACCATTTAATTTGTGACAATAGAATGTCCTTTGGTATTGGATATGTGAATATGCAGTATTTTTAGTGTGGTCGTTACCAGGGGACTGCGTTTTTTTGCCCGGGGATAATTGAAAATTTTCCGGTTGACAAACAGAAATATGCGCGTATAATAGTTGGCAAGCAAACGGTTTGTATACAAACTAAATATGTGGGGAGCCGTACGGAGAATAGGAAAACAAACGGAACACCAAACAAAAAATCAAATGGAAAACTATACGGAATTCCAGACAGGAAAGGGAAGGAGAGAGGAAATGGACAGCCTGCATGTTCGGATCGCCCTGACGAAAGGGCAGTTCAGCAAATATATTTTACGCAAGGCCAGAGATATCGGATTGCTGCGGGGACAGCCGCACATTCTGGAGTACCTGGCGACGAATGACGGCTGTTCGCAGACAGAGGTCTGCGAGGCCTGGGATCTGGATAAATCCACGGTTTCCGGCCTGATCGAACGGATGGAACGCGATGGTCTGATCTGTGTCGAGCGGGAAGAGGACGACCGACGGAAAAAGAAGCTGTTTCTCACATCGAAAGGCACTGAACTGGGTGAAAAAATGGATGTGTATATGAAGCAGCTGGACGAGCTGGCATTTGCGGGAATATCAGAAGAAGAGCAGGAGCAGTTTATGCGCGTGCTTTCCCGCATTTATCAAAATTTAAAAGGAGTGGAAGAAAATGGGAAAGAGTAATAATGAACAGAATAAAATGGCAGTCATGCCGATGAACACACTGCTGCTGTCGATGTCGGTGCCGCTGATGCTTTCTTTGCTGGTACAGTCCCTTTACAATATCGTGGACAGTATTTTTGTATCGAGATATTCGGAGCAGGCGCTGACCGCCACCTCGCTCGTGTATGCAGTGCAGTTCCTGATGATCGCGGTCGGCGTCGGTACCAATGTCGGATTGAATTCGCTGTTGTCCAGATATGTTGGCGCGAAGAAGGAGGAGGACGCCTGCCGCGCGGCCACCACGGGTCTGATTCTGAACATTGCGTCAGCCCTGATTTTCTCTCTGGTCGGAATCTTTTTCTCAAAGCCGATCGCGTCGATGATGACCAGTGATCCGGAACTTCGAGAGCTTTGCATTCAGTATATGCAGGTCTGCGTGATCTTCTGCTATGGTACGTTTATCCAGACCTACGGACAGCGGCTTTTACAGGCGGTCGGCGATACGGTTTTGAGCATGGTTTCCCTGATCTCGGGCGCGGTCATCAATATCATCCTCGACCCGATCATGATCTTCGGTCTGCTTGGCTGCCCGGAGATGGGTATTCGCGGCGCTGCGATCGCTACTGTCATTGGACAATGTACAGGCGCGGTGGTGGCCCTGGTGCTGAACAAGACGAAGAACCCGGTGATCCACGTACATTTCAAAGGCTATCATTTTAACATGGACGACGTGAAGGCAATCTACCGTGTCGGTATGCCGACCATCGTCATGCAGGCGATCGGCAGTGTGATGACCTTTGCAGTGAATGCGGTTCTGATGTCTGTTTCTACGACAGCGGTGGCGTTTTTCGGCGTCTACTACAAGCTGCAGAACTTCCTGATGATGCCGATGAACGGACTTGGCCAGGCGACGATCCCGATTGTCGGGTTCAACTTTGGTTCCGGCAATAAAGACCGGATCAGACAGGCGTGGAAATGTGTTGTCCCGGCCGGTATTGTGATGGCACTGATCGGCACGGTGATCTTTCTGGCGTTTCCGAAGCAGCTGCTCGGTCTTTTCGCGGCAAGCGAGGAGATGCTCGCGATTGGCGTTCCGGCACTGCGAATCATTTCCGTGACCTTTGTCTTCGCGACCATGACGATCATCTTCGGCTATTTCGCGTCCGGCCTCGGCAACGGCGTGATCAACATGGTCGGCGGCGCGATCCGTCAGCTGGTGGTACTTGTGCCGCTCGTTTGGGTGTTTACGAACTTCCTCGGAATCTCCTATACCTGGTACGCGATGTGGATCTCGGAAGTGCTGGCGTTTATCTACAGTTTCCTGAGCATTCGGAAAGAGACGAAGAAAAAAGCAGGATTCTGATTGGGCGTAAGACGGCGAACTATTAGTGGGATACGATTTGCAGCGGTGGCCCGTCCAGAATGATCTGCCGTTGACAGGCTTCTACGACGTCCGGCTCATGAGTGGCCAGCAGTATGGGGACGCATTGACGTGACAATCGTTCGATGATGCGCGTCCGCCTCGCTGCGTCAACTCCCGCAAAAGGCTCGTCAAGAAGCAGCAGATCGCCTCCCAGGGCACAGCAGCGTGCCAGAGCCAGACGACGCGCCATTCCGCCGGAAAGCTCTTCCGGATAAAGGTCAGCGGAATCCTCCAGTTCTGCAAACGTAAGCCAGCCGTCGGCATCTTCCCTTCGGTCATTTGGCAGCACATCCAGCATATGTTCCCGCACGGTTCGCCATGGCAGCAGCCGGTCCTCTTGAAACAGAATAGAGATTCGCTTTTGCGAGATCCCTGTGATGGTTCCCCGGATCGGCTTTTCCAGTCCTGCCAGAAGGCGCAGCAAGGTCGTTTTACCGCAGCCGGAAGGCCCCGATATGGCGGTCAGTCCATTAAGAGGGATTGTCAGACTGAATTGATCAAGGACGGTGCGGTTCGCATAGGAAAAAGTAAGGTTTTCAATACATAGTACACTCATGTTTTCTCCCTATCTCCAGAGCCTTTTTGCCGGGGGCGAAGTACCCATTTCAGCACGCTCTCCAGCGTCAGTGACAGGATCACAATGGTGACAGTCCAGGCGTAGAGCTCGGGCGACTGCAATGCTGTTTTTGCCTTTGAGAGTTCTGTGCCGATCGCGTAGCGGGGCGGGCAGATCACCTCGGCGGCGATGCCGGATTTCCAGGCAAGCCCAAGACCGGTGCTAAGTCCGCCGGCCAGATGCGGGCGAAGGGAAGGAAGCCAGATCAGGCGGAGCGTCTTAAGAGGGCTGAACCGATATGCTTTGGCCATCTCCAGCAATTGTCTATCAATGGTTTCCAGACCGGTCCGCAGACTGTTCCAGATTACGGGCATCACCATCAGTGCGGAAATCACTTCCGGAATATCTGCGCGCGCCACCCAGAGATAAACCAGCAGGATAAAAGAAACCACCGGTGTCGCCCGTATCACGCGGATCACCGGAGAAAAGAGCAGATCCGCCCATCGGAAACGCCATGTCAAAACAGCCAGCGCACATCCGAGAATACATCCAAGTATCAGCCCGCACAGCACGCGTCCCAGACTGAGAACAATGCTTTGCCAGAAAGATGTGGTAACTGCAAGCCCGAGCAGTACACGAATCACAGCAACAGGCGTCGGCAGCAGGAGCTGGAATCCTACAGTCATTGCCGCAATCTGCCATATTCCCAGCCAGAAGATCAGCGGAATAAGAATGCGGACGCATTTATTTCGAAACCGATGGACTGGTCTGCTATTCTGCATAATAATACCCGTCGTCAGGAAGTGAGCCGCCGATGGAATCCGGATTTGCATCATAGAGCACCTGATAATAATCCGCGATCGCAGGTTCCATGTCTTCTCCGGAAATAAATACGAGATTGCACTGCGGGATGGCTGCCGCGGCAATTTCCACAGATGGAGTGATTCCCAATCCGGCTATCAGTTCTGCTGCCTCATCCACATTCGTATTCACATATTCAATGGAAGCTTCGTACTCACTCAGAAACGTATCGATCACTTCCGGATACTCTTCAATAAATTCGGTGCGCGCAACGACTGCGGTCATGATCAGAGAAGAATCCTCTCCAATCTCCTCCCAGGCCTCATTGACGTCAATCGCGTCCCGGACTGTACCGCTACTTTGAAGGATAGCTGCGGTCGCGGCCGGAACCGGGAGCATCGCCGTCTCGATTTCTCCGGAAATCAGTCCGACACTGATCTCACTGGCATCAGCAAATACGATTTCCACGTCCGTATCCGGATCAAGGCCGCTGGATTCGAGCAGATAACGAAGAATATATTCCGGATTGCTGCCCTGTCCTGTTGTATAGATGGTTTTTCCGGACAGATCGCTGATGGACTGGATTTCTTCGCTGCTGCCGCTCTCCAGAATATGAAGCACTCCCTGCGTTCCAAGTGCGATCACCTGAATGCCGACATCCTGATTATACAGATTCAGTGCGGTATTCGATGCCATACACGCGATATCCAGTTCTCCGGTCGTAAGACCGGAAACAATCTCGCTGTTGTCAGAAGCAATGAGATAATCATAGGGATTCGCGGTCTCACCGCTGTCACTGTCCGTCAGGAGCTTTGCGGCGCCGATCCCGGTGGGACCGGAGAGCACTCCGAACTGTACGGTTACTGATTCTTCCGCGGCGCAGCCTGCTGATAAGGAAAACGCCAGCGCAAGCGCTGCTGCGAAAGATGTGATGTGCATATATTGTTTCAAATTAAATACCTCCTTTTGTCATTCGAATCAAATATTGAAAATCATCTGTTTTTGTTTTCATATTTGTCTTCTGGTAACTGCTCTGTACTTTCACAGTTATGTTTTCAATTTTGTTTTCAGAATACCGTACAGGATTGGTCAAGTCAAGCATATTTTCGCCGGCTTTCATCGGATTGCAGGCATCCTTGAACGCAATATATTGATCGTATTGGTTTCTTATTTATGTGCAAAAGCCTAAATCTTCTATTGATTATCATGTTTTTTTGTGCTACTTTATGCTTATTGTAACAATTAAAAAGGTGACCCGGTTCCATGCTGAAAAATGATAAGCACGGCCGGAGATTACAGGAAGGAGATACTGAAATCGCAATGAGCAGATTAAGTATTATCACGAATAACAAAGCTCAGACAACGGTAGAATCTCTCTACAAGGATCTGGAACGTCGGATCAGCGCCAGCCCGCCCGGCCTGTGTCCGGTGGATCTGGCTTCGTCTTTTTTGAAGATGTGCCATGCCCAGTCCTGCGGAAAATGTGTTCCGTGCCGGATTGGCCTGGGGCAGCTGCAGGATCTGCTGGAGATGGTCCTGGATGGAAAGGGGACGATGGAAACCATCGATCTGATTGAGAAGACGGCACAGAATATTTTTTATTCGGCAGACTGCGCGATTGGTTATGAGGCGGCAAACATGGTGCTCAAAGGACTGCGGGGTTTCCGCGACGACTTTGAGGAGCATGTCCTGCGCCATCGTTGTAAATGCGAGCTGTATCAGCCGGTTCCCTGTGTGCCGCAGTGCCCGGCAGGCGTGGATATTCCAGGCTATGTTGCCCTTGTGGCAGAAGGACGCTATGGCGATGCGGTGCGGCTGATCCGCAAGGACAACCCGCTGCCTGCGGTCTGCGGGCGGATCTGTGAGCATCCCTGTGAAGTGCGCTGCCGCAGAACACTGATCGATGATCCTGTCAATATCCGCGGACTGAAGCGTTTTGCCGTAGATCATGCGGGGGACGTGCCGCTTCCGGTACCGGCGGCGCCGACCGGCAAAAAGGTCGCTGTGATCGGAGGAGGACCGGGCGGCATCAGTGCGGCGTATTATCTGACCCTGATGGGACATCAGGTGACGATTTTCGAGCAGCGCAAAAAGCTGGGCGGCATGCTGCGCTACGGAATTCCGAATTACCGTCTCCCGCGGGAGGAACTGGACCGGGAGATCGATCAGATCTTAAGCCTGGGGATTACTGTGAAGACCTGTGTGACGGTCGGGGAATCTCCGAGCATTGTAGATTTGAGAAAAGAGTACGATGCCGTCTATATCGCAATCGGTGCGCACACCGACCGCAAGATCGGCATCGAAGGCGAGGATGCAAAGGGCGTGATCTCCGCGGTGGAGCTGCTGCGCGGGATCGGAGACGATGAGATGCCTGATTTTACCGGAAAGAGCATTGTTGTCATTGGCGGAGGAAACGTGGCAATGGATGTGGCCCGCTCGGCCATTCGGCTTGGGGCCAGCCGTGTCCGCATCGCGTACCGCAGGAGATCGGTGGATATGACAGCGATGCCGGAAGAGGTCGCGGGCGCGATAGAGGAAGGCTGTGAGTTATTGGATCTGCACGCGCCGCTTCGCATTGAAAAGGATGCCGAAGGAAATGTGGCGGCCCTCTGGGTGAAGCCGCAGATCATCGGGCCGATGAAAAACGGGCGTCCGGCACCGGTGGATTCTTCAGAGGATGAGGTCCGGCTCCCCTGCGATATCGTGCTTGTCGCTATCGGTCAGGGCATTGACTCCAGAGCGTTTGAAAAGCAGGGAATACCCGTAAAGCGCGGTGTCATCGATGCACTGAACTGGAGCGGCGTGAACGCAAAGGATCTTACCGGTGTATTTGCCGGCGGCGACTGTGTGACGGGGCCTGCGACCGTGATCCGTGCCATTGCGGCAGGCAAGGTTGCGGCAGCCAATATCGATGAATTTCTCGGGTATCAGCACCTGATTTCTGCGGATGTAGAGCTTCCGCAGGTGCGTCTGGACGACCGGAAGAACTGTGCGCGCATCAATCTCAAGGAGCGTCAGGCTTCTGACCGGGCGAAAGATTTTGAGCCGGTTGAGTGCGGTATGACCTGCGAGGAGGCCGGCCAGGAATCGCGGCGCTGCCTGCGGTGCGATCATTTTGGTTACGGAGCATTCAAAGGAGGGAGGAACGAACAATGGTAAATGTGACGATTAATGGAAAACATTATATGACGGAAGAAGGTTCTACCATTCTTGACGCTGCAAAAGCGGCCGGTATTTACATTCCTACCCTCTGTTATTTAAAAGACATCAACGATATCGGCGCCTGCCGCGTCTGTGTTGTGGAGGTAGAGGGCTGCGCAAAGCTGGTTTCCGCCTGCAACAATCAGGTCTGGGACGGAATGGTGGTACATACAAACAGTCCGAAGGTGCGTGAGAGCCGCCGCAACACGGTCGAGCTGATTCTTTCGCAGCATGACGGACAGTGCGCGACCTGCGTCCGCAGCGGGAACTGTACTCTGCAGACCATCGCGAATGACCTTGGTATCGTGGAGCTCCCGTTCCGCAAAAAGGTTCCGAAATTCGAGTGGCCGATGCGCTTTCCGCTGGTTCGGGATGCCCGGAAATGTATCAAATGTATGCGCTGTGTACAGATTTGCGACAAGGTGCAGGGGATGCACATCTGGGACATCTCCGGAACAGGGTCCCGGACGACCGTCGATGTTTCTATGAATCGAAAAATAAAAGAATCCGACTGCGCCCTCTGCGGCCAGTGTATTACCCACTGTCCGGTCGGTGCGCTCCGTGAGTGGGATGACACGGACCGGGTGCTGGATGCACTTGCAGATCCGGATAAGATCACGGTCGTACAGATCGCTCCCGCCGTACGCGCGGCCTGGGGGGAATCGTTCGGCCTTTCCTCGGAATTTGCGACCGCAAAACGCCTGGTGGCGGCTCTGCGGCAGATGGGATTTGACTATATCTTCGATACCAATTTCAGTGCGGATCTTACCATCATGGAGGAAGGCAGTGAGCTGATTGAAAAGATAAAGAGAGCGGCCGGGCAGGATTCGTCCGGGACGGATTCATTCCCACTCTTTACCTCCTGCTGCCCCGGATGGGTGCGGTTCCTGAAATCACAGTATCCGGATATGGTGGATCAGCTTTCTACCGCGAAGTCTCCGCAGCAGATGTTCGGCGCGATCGCGAAATCGTATTACGCGCAGATCCTCGGCGTGGATCCGTCGAGAATATTCTGCGTTTCCATCATGCCCTGCGTGGCAAAGAAGCACGAGTGCACGATTCCGGTGATGAATCATGATGTGGATGTGGTACTGACCACCCGCGAAGTCGACCGTCTGATCCGTTCAGAGCAGATCCATCCGGAAATGCTCATCGAGGAGGAATTTGACATGCCGCTTGGCGTCGGCTCCGGTGCAGGCGTGATCTTCGGCGCGACCGGCGGCGTAATGGAAGCCGCCCTGCGCAGTGCGTATTATCTGGTCACCGGAAGAAACCCGGATCCGGATTCTTTCAAAAATGTGAGAGGAATGGAAGGCTGGAAGGAAGCAGAGTTCAACCTTGCCGGAACGCAGCTGAAGGTGGCGGTTGTCAGTGGCCTGGGAAATACCCGGAAACTGATCGAAGCGCTGCGAAGAGGAGAGGTAAGCTATCACTTTGTGGAAGTCATGGCCTGTCCGGGCGGTTGCTCCGGAGGAGGCGGCCAGCCCATTCATGACGGAAAAGAGATGGCTGCCGGGCGCTGTGACGTGCTCTACGGACTTGATAAAAACAATCAGCTGCGCTATTCGCATGAGAACCCTGCCGTGAAACAGTGCTATCAGGATTATCTCGGAGCGCCGCTCTCACAAAGGGCGCATGAGCTGCTGCATACGGATCATCATGCGTGGAGTATGCCGCAGGAGACAGAACAATAATTTCGTTGTATTTTCCCCGGGAGCAATCCCGGGGACTTTTTCATGATATAGGAAACTTCGTTCCCTATATCACAAAACGCTCCGCGGGGATGCGCCAAGGCGCATTCTTTTTTAAATGAAAGCGACAGAAATGAAATTGGTTTTGCAGTATGACATAAATCTAAAAAAAGAATAAATTATTAGCAATCACTATTGACGAGTGCTAACAAGTGTGCTATATTCCGTGTAACAAAAAACGAACGACACCTGAGAGAGTTTATATATGCAAAAGAATCATGCCATGTATTTCGTTTTGCACGGAAAATCCCATAGGCGCCTGCACAAAAGAATGGAGGAAAAATACTTATGAAGTTAGCACCATTAGCAGACAGAGTCGTGCTGAAGCAGCGCGAGGCGGAAGAAACCACAAAGTCGGGTATCATCCTGATGTCCGGAACACAGGAAAAGCCGCAGGAGGCGGAGGTCATCGCAGTCGGACCGGGCGGCCTGGTAGACGGCAAGGAAGTAAAGATGACGGTAAAGCCGGGAGACACGGTTATTTATTCCAAATATTCCGGCACGGAAGTAAAGCTTGGAGAGGACGAATACATCATTGTAAAGCAGAGCGATATTCTTGCTCTGGTGGAAGCATGATTTACAATAAAAGCGTTGTCAATAGAAAGACTCGTGGTACGCTTGCGTGCCTGAGAGCATGGTGATTTCATATCAAAGCAGTTGCTAAGGAGGCAGTTGAATTATGGCAAAGGAATTAAAATACAGTGTTGATGCAAGGACGGCTCTGGAAGCCGGAGTAAATAAACTGGCGGACACGGTTCGCGTAACGCTCGGACCGAAGGGAAGAAATGTAGTGCTTGATAAATCTTACGGTTCGCCGCTGATCACAAACGACGGCGTGACGATCGCGAAAGAGATTGAGCTGGAAGACCCGTTTGAAAATATGGGCGCGCAGCTGATCAAGGAAGTCGCGTCAAAGACGAATGATGTAGCCGGAGACGGCACCACGACCGCTACCGTACTTGCGCAGGCGATGGTGCAGGAAGGCCTGAAGAATATCGCGGCCGGCGCGAATCCAATTGAACTGCGCAAGGGCATGAAGAAAGCCACCGATGCTGCGGTGGAGTCCATCAAGGGTATGAGTAAAAAAGTGAGCGGCAAGGAGCAGATTACCAGAGTTGCCGCGGTATCTTCCGGAGATGACACGGTTGGAGAGATGGTTGCGGATGCGATCGAGAAGGTTTCCGAGGATGGCGTGATCACGATTGAAGAATCCAAGACCATGAAGACGGAGATCGAGCTGGTCGAAGGCATGCAGTTCGACAAGGGTTATATTTCTTCCTATATGGTAACAGACAATCAGAAGATGGAGGCAGTGCTGGACGATCCGCTGATCCTGATCACAGATAAAAAGATCAGCAGCATTCAGGACATCCTTCCGTTGCTGGAGCAGATCGTACAGTCCGGGAAGCGGCTGCTGATCATCGCGGAGGATATTGAAGGTGAAGCACTGACGACACTGATCGTCAACAAGCTTCGCGGCACCTTCCATGTGGTTGGTGTAAAGGCGCCGGGCTATGGCGACAACCGCAAGGAAATGCTGCAGGATATCGCAGTCCTGACAGGCGGCCAGGTGATCTCTGAAGAGCTCGGCCTGGAATTAAAAGACGCGACGATGGATATGCTCGGCAGAGCGAAATCCGTAAAGGTTCAGAAAGAGAACACAGTGATCGTGGACGGTCTTGGCGATAAAGACGCGATTTCGGCAAGAATTTCCCATATCCGTTCCCAGATTGAGGAGACCACATCAGATTATGACAAAGAAAAGCTTCAGGAGCGCCTGGCGAAGCTGGCAGGCGGTGTAGCGGTGATCCGTGTCGGAGCCGCGACCGAGACTGAGATGAAAGAGGCAAAGCTTCGCATGGAGGATGCCCTCGCAGCGACCAGAGCAGCCGTAGAAGAAGGCATTATCGCCGGCGGCGGTTCTGCGTACATCCATGCGTCTAAGGATGTAGAAAAAGTTGCGGAGTCTCTGGAAGGAGATGAGAAGACCGGAGCGAACATCATCCTGAAAGCGCTGGAGGCACCGCTTTACTACATCGCAGAAAACGCAGGACTGGAAGGCGCTGTGATCGTGAACAAGGTTCATGAGTCCGAGCCGGGGACAGGCTTTGATGCATACAAAGAAGAATATGTGGATATGGTACAGGCAGGCATTCTCGATCCGGTGAAGGTAACGAGAAGCGCCCTGCAGAACGCGACCAGCGTAGCCTCCACTCTGCTGACCACGGAAGCCGCAGCGGGAGACATCAAAGAGCCGGCGCCGGCAGCACCGGCATGCGCGGGTGATATGGATTATTAAATTGCGCGGCTTCAAAAACGCAGTTTCAAGAAATGGAAAACCGCAGAAAAGGTAAGGCTCTGCGGTTTTTTCATTTTATATACGCAGAAATGTGAAGGGAGACAGCTATGATTATTGTTCCTTTTTATAATATTGTGATTGTTCCGGAGATCAATCTGTATTTTGACGGGAAATATTTTCATGAGGTATCACAGGCAGCCGGAGAACAGGGACAGACCGTGGTGTTTCTGATGCTGAAAGAGGATAAAGCGCGGGAGGACATGCGACCGGATGATTTTTATCCGATTGGCATAACCGGTACGATTGAGGCAGTAGATAAAGAAGGAAACGTAAAGATCAAAACCGGCAGCCGCGTCAATCTCGATTCCATCGATGCAATGGACGGGAAGATTGAAGTAACGCTGAGTAAGCGTCAGGATGTGGAGGATATGACTCCGGAAGAAGCTGCAAAACATTTTGATAATGCGAGAACAGCGTTTGCCCAAAGCATACAGAGCACACAGAATATGCAGTTTAGCCTGCTTGCACGCAATTATATACAGCAGTGGGATTCACTGGGAGAAATGACCGCGACCCTGTCCTATCAGCTGACGATTTCAAATGATGAAAAATATCAGATTCTGGCAGCAGATACGCTTTCAGAACGGACTGAGCGCATGGAGCAGGCGATATACCAGCATCTGGAGGCAGAAAAGGTAAAGAAGGAAGCGGCCGCAGCACAGCAGAGTCAGAATGAAAAGGTTTACCGCGAGCAGGCGATTAAGAAACAGATTGAATTTCTGCAAAATGAACTGGATGAGATGCATCCGGAAAACATTTCCGATGTGCGGAAATTTGAAAAGAAAATTGAAGAGTCCGGGATGAATGAGACAGCTCATGCGGAGGCGTTAAAAGTCCTGAACCGCATGAAGCAGGAGGGACAGGACAGTCATGAATACGGGATGCTGTATGATTATCTTGATTTTGTGACCACGCTTTCATGGAAAAAAGAAGAAATGCAGCCGGTGGATCTTAAGGAAGCGCAAAAAATCCTTGATGCGGATCATTTTGGCCTTGAAAAGGTAAAACGCAGGATCGTGCAGCAGCTGGCGGTGATGACGCTGAATCAAAAGCAGTCCGGATCTATTCTGCTTTTCGTCGGGGCTCCCGGCACCGGAAAAACGAGTATTGGACAGAGCATTGCGAAGGCGCTTGGCAGGGAATATGTGCGGGTGAGCCTTGGTGGCATCCGTGACGAGGCGGAAATCCGCGGACACCGCCGTACCTATGTCGGGGCCATGCCTGGCAGAATCATGGAAGGGATCAAACGGAGCGGTGTATCGAATCCGGTGGTGGTGCTGGATGAGGTGGACAAGCTGGCAAAGGATTATGGCGGTGATCCGTCGAGCGCATTATTGGAAGTCCTTGATCCGGAGCAGAACAGTACCTTCACCGACCACTATATGAACGTGCCATATGATCTCTCTGACGTGCTGTTTGTCTGCACGGCAAATACCACGGACACGATTCAGGAGCCGCTGCTGAACCGTATGGAGGTTATTCAGTTTCCAGGATATACAGCTTCGGAAAAATTCCAGATCGCGAAACGGCATCTGCTGCCGAGGGCAATGGAAGAAATGGGCATTCATCAGGAAAAACTGAAGGTTTCCGATGCCGCGCTGCGGACGATTATTTCCGATTATACAATGGAAGCAGGAGTGCGGGGTCTGAAGAAGAGACTGGATACCCTTTGCCGTACAGCAGCTGTCCGTCTGGTAGAAGGAAACAGCCGTCGTATATCGGTCACACCTGGTCAGCTGCAGAAATATCTGGATATGAAACCTCTCCTGCACGACCATATGCTGGAGCAGAAACAGCCTGGTGTGGTGACCGGTCTTGCGTGGACACAGGCAGGCGGCGAAATCCTGTTTATCGAAGCTCTTTTTACCAAAGGAAAGGGAAATGTAATTATAACGGGACAGCTTGGTGATGTCATGAAAGAATCCGTGCAGATCGCTGTTAGCCTTGCGAAGAACAGATTCCCGGAGAAGGCGGAATTATTTGAGAAAAACGATCTGCATATTCATGTTCCGTCCGGAGCCGTTCCAAAGGATGGACCGTCGGCCGGGATTACCCTGACCACTGCAATCATTTCCCTTGTTACCGGAAAAGCGGTTTCTTCGGAGATTGCGATGACGGGAGAAGTGTCCCTTCGCGGATGTGTGATGCCGATCGGAGGGCTGCCTGAGAAGCTCATGGCTGCGGTACGGGCAGGCATTAAGACAGTCTTTATCCCGGTGGAAAATGAAAATGACCTTGACGAGGTTCCGTTGGAAGTAAAGAAAAGCCTGAAAATTGTTCCGGTACATAGAGTAGAGGATGTGCTTGAAAAAACAGGGCTGGTAATGTAATGGAAAGGAAAACTATTTCCTTATGGTGTGGTCAATATGACCAAGCCGTTTCCCACCGATTTTTGTGGAATATCTGGAAGGATATGTTGTTGAAAGTAATGGAACTGTTTGTGGATATTCCATGATTGCAAAGAGCTTCTCAACTGAATTTGGGAAACCCTGTATTTGGGTGGAAGATCTTTATATTAAAGAAAACTATAGAGGGACAGGAATCGGAATGCAATTTTTTACTTTTCTGCATGGCGATATTCTGATGTGATATTTCGGCTGGAGGTGGAAAAAGAAAATCTTCCTGCTGTTCATTTATATCAGAAATCCGGGTATCAGGTTTTGCCTTATCTGGAAATGAAAAAATGATCCGCTTCCTGACTTTCATACATACGAAAAAGTGAAATTTTGCATTGACACAGAAAATAGCTAAGGGCAGGATGCCTGCAGGGATATTTTAAACGGTGATGTAGCAAACGACACCAGAACTCATTTTAAATTTGCTGAAATGAATGATCCCGATATCGTTCTTTATAAACATATAAAAAACAATGTTGCTGTAACTTATAACGAAGTCGTAGTGAAGGAGGCATAACTCATGAAGGTTCTTATGTTAAATGGAAGCCCGCATAAAAACGGCAATACGTCTGTCGCGTTGCGGGAGATGGAGAACATTTTTGCAGAAGAGGGTATAGAAACGGAGTTGGTTCAGGTCGGCGGAAAGGACATTCGCGGCTGCATAGCCTGTGGTGCCTGTTCAAAGAAGGGCAGCTGTGTCTTTGATGATGAAGTGAATCTGATCGCGCCTGAGTTCGAAGCCTGTAGCGGTCTGGTTATTGCAAGCCCTGTTTATTATGCATCTGCAAATGCTACGCTAATCGCATTGCTGGATCGGCTGTTTTACAGCACGCAGTTCGATAAGACGATGAAAGTTGGTGCTAGCGTGGCGGTTGCGCGCAGAGGCGGTACAAGCGCGACATTCGATGAACTGAATAAGTATTTCACAATCAGCGGTATGCCTGTTGCATCCAGTCAGTATTGGAACAGTGTACATGGACGACTGCCGGGAGAAGCGGAGCAGGATGAAGAGGGATTACAGACGATGCGGACACTTGCCCGTAATATGACTTTTCTGATGAAAAGCATTGCGCTTGGTAAGGAAGCTTTCGGCTTGCCGGATAAAGAAACTGAGCGGAAGTCTACAAACTTTATCCGGTGATATGGAAAGTAACAGATTTTAGCGCATCAGATTTAAGTAGAAAAGCAGAGATATTGCAGAAAGGCAGATTAAAAGTGTTTTTTTGAAAAGCAAACGATATGGTAAAACAGGCCGGATACTTTCTTATCCGGCCTGAAACTCGTTTTGTGAGATTCGTTTTATATTGTCTGTTCAAACAGCCATTCTCTTACGGTGTCCAGGTCGTAGGCCACACGCCAGGTGTTCATGTGCTCTGTAGCGTCCGTAGAAGTTACATCGTCTCTCATTACGGTATTGGCGTCAAAAATTGTCCAGTTGATTGTTGTCCCTGCTGAAGCCTGTTCGGCTGCCAGCTGCTCCTGCTCGTCATCGGTGAGTGTGGCTGCCCATTGGGCAATAGTCACTTCGGTTCCCTCTGCTTCCACGGCCTCGGTGATCTCGGTCATGCCCGGATAAGCTCTCGCGTCTCCTTCGGAGCAGATCATCCAGATGTTCTGCGTGGACAGCTGCGAGATTGAATCGGTGTAGGCGGAATCGGTCTGGCCGGCAACCAGAAGCGCTCCGGCAAATTCATCCGGGTAATCAATGAGCAGCTTGATGGAGCGGATGGTTCCGGAAGACTGTCCGACCAGATATTCTCTGGAAGTATCTACGCTGTACTGGCTAACGATTTCGGTGACCAGCTCCATGGTATACGCAGGGTCTTCGGTATTGGAGGATTCATACTGCGGGACAAGCACGATGGTTTCATGTTCGCTCTGCCATTCTTCGGTCGTCCAGATCACGCCGCCCAGGCTTTCCGTCAGGGCGAGATATTCATCACTGCCTTCTCCGGTAGCGTCCGGCATAAACAGGACAAGAGGATATTCGGTATCTTCCGAGTAATCATCCGGCAGATACAGGCTGTACATCAGGGAAGTACCGTCTGAGAGTGTAAAGGTATACTGAGAAAAGTTTTCAACCAGAAGATTTACATTATTTTCATAATTGGTAGTACAGCTTTCTGCCCACGCATCCAGAGTCGTTCCATCCAGGCAGGAAATGCTGCCAGTCTGCCGGAACGTCACGGTCAGTTGGTTGCTGAGCGCAGACTGTGAGGAGAACATGGAGCCTCTGCTGCTGTTGCCTTCTTGTATGGAACGTTCTGCCTTATCGGATGCATCAAAGCCGCCCATCCCGGAGTCATCCGTGTCAGAGCCACCCATATCAAATTCACCCATACCAGAGTTGCCCATATCCGAGCGGTCGCCGCGATTGCCGAAGCCGGAATCATTCAGGCCATTCATGTTACCGGATTCCGTTTCGTTTTCTTCATAGCTGAGGAATTCTGTGTTTCCACTATTGTTGGAAATCTCCCTGTCTTCCGCAGAATCATCACCGAAAGAATCATTTCCAGAAGAATCATCTCCGAAAGAACCACCTCCGACAAAACCTTCTCCCAGGGAACGCCCATCCTCAGATCCTTCTTCAAGTGAATCATCCCCCAAAGAGTTATTTCCGAAGGAATTATATTCATCTGATTCACTGCTTCCGGAGCCGCTTCCTCCATAGTTTGTGGTTGTGTAGTCTGTGGAGAGTTCAATCAGTACATAATTTCCGGTTGTGCTGTTTTCAGGAAGGCTTGTTTCTGAATTTGTATAAACGGCTTCAATCTCATAATTATCCACTTCAAAATCGTCTGCCCGGACACCTGACGGGTCGAGCTCCACGCCGTAGTCGATCACAATATACCAGGGCTTCTGCCCATCGCCGTACATATTTGTCACGAGATAATAGTTATTAACGCCTGATGTATCTGTTATGTTTTCGGACGGGTTTTCCTCTGCGACAGTCTCTGTGAATGTCTTTGCACTTTCTTCGGCACTGGCGCTGATTCCGAAGCCCGCAGTTAGCGAAAAGGCAAGCGTCAGGGAAAGAAAAGAGGACAGATTCTTTTTCATACTGCATTTCATGATATGAATGCCTCCTAGTTTATATTTGGGCAGTGTTTACACTGCCGATGCATTCTATCATTTGATTTGTGACAAAAGGTTGTCTATTTTGTGTTGGATACGTGAACAATGCCTGAATCTTTTTTCTCCTAACATTTGGCAGAACAACCTCCACAGGCAGGGATTTTTTGCTGCTCCGCCATCTGTTCCGTCGCCCATGTGCCAAGTTCAGCCAGAATCGGAACAACGCTTTGCCCACGCTCCGTCAGGGAATATTCCACATGAGGCGGCACTTCGTTGAATTGTTTTCGACTAATGATCCCATCAGCTTCTAATTCCCTTAGTGTCTGCGAGAGCATTGTACTTGTGATCTGCCCCAGCCGCCGTTTGATTGTAGCGTTGTGCAAAGGGGTTCCTCCTGCCAGCATGCAAACAATCGGCATCTTCCATTTGCCGCCCAAAAGTGACTGTAAATAACGAAGTGGACAATTTATCTCCGTTTCCATTCTTTCTCCTCCAATAGTACGTTTGACAATACTATATATGTTTTATGATAGTACTTGTTTTCTGCTTTTTATATGCTACAATCATACTGTGAAAATGTGAATTTGTCAATAGACGATAAGGAGAGAAAGACCATGATGATTCAGGTACGGTATTTTTCAAAAGGCGGAAATACGGAAAAACTTGCTAAGTGCATTGCCCGGACGGCTGGTGTGCAGGCACAGCCCATCCGCAACGGAGCTTCCGATCGGGCTGACATTCTCTTTCTGGGAGCCTCCGTGTACTGGGGCGGGATCGACAATAAAGTAAAAGATTATGTTGAACAACTTGATCCCAAAAAGATCAGAAAAGTGGTCATATTCTCAACATCTGCTCTCGCGCAGAGGGCGTTTCCTGATATCCGGAAACGGTTGGAGAAAAAGGGCATTCCGGTTGCCGAAGAAAACTTCTACTGCCGCGGTGAGTTCACAGCTTTGCATAAAGGGCATCCAGATACAGATGACTTGAAAGCCGCCGAGAGGTTTACAATGGATATTTTGCATCAGAGAAACGTATAGTTTAGCGCAGAAATTACGCCGTATAAATTCCAGAACATTCGGAGGAACAGCCAATGTACCATATATTTCTGACCGGCACAACCGGATTTTTGGGGACAGAAGTCATTTCTGAACTTATGCAGACAACGGATGATGTTGTCTATGGCCTTATAAGAGCCGGTTCTGTCTCAGAGGCAATCAACACTCTTACCGCTCTCTGGTACGGACGCCCGGAGCTGACAGAGAATCTTGGGAAACGCATCCTGCCGGTGCTGGGGGACATCACGAAAGAAAATCTCGGCCTTTCTGACATAGATCAGGAGCGGCTGATCCATCATACCGATTACGTCATTCACACTGCTGCCGTGATCGGCATCAGGCACAGCCGAGAACAGTTTTGGGCGGTCAACGTCACCGGCACAGATCATGTACTGGATTTTGCCAGGCGCATCCAGGCCGACCATCCGCTCCGACGCTTTTCCCATGTGTCCACCGCATATGTGGCCGGGACAAGAAGCGGCCACATCATGGAGGATTCCCTGACAGACTCTGGTTTTTCCAGTCTGTATGAGCAAAGCAAGTTTGAGGGAGAGCGTCTTGTCACACGGGTAATGGGGCAGCTCCCTGTCTCTGTTTTTCGCCCCGGTCAGATCGTGGGAGATTCCAGAACCGGACGAGTGAAAAATTTCAATACGCTTTACTATCCGCTGAAGCTGTATCTGAAGCAGCAGATGCGTGTTTTCCCGATCAAAAAGTCGATGCGCGTCAACATGGTGCCGGTGGATTACGTGGCAAAATCGATTGTCCGCATCACCTATGCAGAGGACGCTGTGGGGAAAACCTTCCACCTGACCGCCCCGGCTTCTGCGCAGCCGACGGTGGGGGAACTGATCGAAGCTGTACGTGACTGGGCAGAGAAAAATCTCTCCATACGGTTGCCGAAGCCTTTATTTTTCCCCGTTCCGTTTCTAGGCAAAATCGGAGCTTCCCGCAATCTGTCAGAGGAAAAGCCTGCGAAAAAGAGCGTCCTGACTAATATGCTTTCTCTGGCTCCTTATTTTTCAGAAGACAAAACATACGATACGACCAACACCGAACGGTTTATGGGAGCATATCAACTTGACTGGCGGGAGTATCTGCCGAACCTCCTGTCCTACGCCACCAGCAGGAACTTCCTCGACCATAACAGCCGAACGGTATTTGAACAGGTGCGCTTCTGCCTGAATCGGAAGAATGCGTCCATCACTTATTACGACGTGACTGACGATGGCATCTGGGAAAGCAGCGCTTCATCTGTCAATCAAAGGATCGAAGAAACGTTGAAGGCACTTCAGGTGCTCGGAATCGGTTCGGGCAGCAAAGTCGCTATCAGTGGAATTAACAGTGTTACATACTTCATTCTTGATGTAGCTATCGGGTTGTCCGGTGCTACCAGCGTACCGCTGTACTATACCACCCCCGCCAATGAACTGGATGAGCTGCTGCAAAAAAGCGGTGCGAACTGGTTCTTCATCGGGGACATTCGTATTTTATCCCATGTCAGCCAGGTGACCTTTGGCGGGACGATAGTTTCCTTTACGGAGAATGCGCCGCTGCCGGAGGATGCTCGCATCCTGTCATGGGAGCGGTTCCTTTCTCTGGGGAGAGGGCGGGAACGCACATCTGTGCAGGTTTCCTATCAGGATATGGCCACTTTGCGCTATACTTCCGGCACCACCGGTAATTCCAAGAGCGTAGCTTTTTCTCAGGCGCAGCTGCGGTGGATGGCCGAGACAATGGCATCCCTGCTCAGCTTCAAAAGCCGAACCAAACAGGCAGTCTATCTGTCCTTTTTGCCGCTGAGCCATGTGGTGGAGGGAATATTGGGGACCTACACACCCTACTATCTGGGCGCATCGGCGTCTCTCTATTTCCTCAATGATTTTGACAAGCTGGCGGAGACGCTGCCCAAAGTCAGGCCCACGATTTTCTTCTCCATCCCCAGATTTTACGAGAAGATTTGGGATCAGCTGGCCCAGAATAAGCTGGGAAGCATCTATATTTCCAGTAAAAGCGCTTTTCTTAAACGCATCATGCGCCCGGTTTTGAGAAGGTCGCTGCTGAAAAAAGCCGGACTGGATCGGTGTGACCAGCTCATCGTCGGCTCTGCGCCGGTCAGTCAAAAGCTCCTGGAGGATTTCAGGGAGCTGGGCATTGAGATTCACGATGCCTACGGATTGACGGAAGCGCCGCTCATCACCCTGAATCGGCTGGGTGCCAACGACATCACGACAGTTGGCCCTCCGCTGCCGGATACAAAGGTGACGCTGGCGGAGGATGGCGAGATTCTGGTGGAAGGCCCCCAGGTAGCGATGGCCTACGATGGCCGTGAGGACGAACGCTTGCATACTGGCGACTTAGGAGCCATCACAGCAAACGGCCATCTTCAAATCATCGGACGGAAGAAGGAAATCCTCATCAACTCCTACGGGAAGAATATCAATCTGCAAAAGGTGGAAACACTCTTACGGGATATTCCCAACATCAGTGAGGCTCTGCTGGTGGGAGAACAACGGCCCTATTGTGTTGCTTTGCTCTGGCCGGAAGATGAAAAGTCTGCACCGGATGAAGCGGCACTGATGGCTGGGGTTCGGTCTGTCAACGAACAGCTTTCCCATCCGGAGCAGGTCAAGCGGTATGCGTTGATGTCCAGCCCGTTGAAAATTTCCACCGGAGAACTGACGCCCAACCTGAAGCTGCGCCGAAACAATATCATGGAGCTGCATCAGCAGACGATTGACGGGTTGTACACGCCCACGGCCACGCCGATTGGGGATGTCCTTCTGATTGGAGCGCTGTGATGAACCGGCTGATTTATTGCGCATTGTCCAGCAGGTACGGCGCAAATCTTGAATTACGAATACTCATGCGGCAAACGGCAAAAGCTTTCGGCGTGGATTCGCCGAAAACAGCCAGATGTTCCACTCCGGAACGGTTGAAAGCCTATGCACAGTTCACAGCAAAAGAAGCTATGCGAGCCATACAAGATGGGGATGATCTCGAAACGCTGCATCAGAAACTGTATGAAATGGCCTATGCTCTGGGGAACCGTATTCGCAGATGGCTGAGGCCGGTGGATAAAAAGGAGTGCCTTGCCATTGTTACTCAGCTCTATCGCAACATTGGGATTCAGATGGAAGAAGAAGCTCCCGGAACAGTTTGTGTTCGCAAATGCTATTTCTGTTACTTTTATACACCGGAAATCTGTTCGGTCATTTCTGCTATTGACCAGGGCATTTTTGCGGGCATTTGTCAGGGCGGCAGGCTGGCGTTTTATGAGCGTATCACAGAGGGCTGTGACGTATGCCGGGCTGATTTCGGATGAAGAATAAAGACTATATAAGCCGGGAGGAGGGGCTGTTGGAATGAAAAAAGCAATCGTAATAGGCTCTGGCGCCGGGGGCGCTATGATGGCCAAAGAGCTGCAAGGCCATTTTCAGGTGACGATATTGGAGGCCGGAGGTGAGTTTCAGCCCTTTGCTTTTTCCGTTGACAAGCTGGCCGGGCTTCGCAAGACCGGGCTGTTTCTGGATGAGCGAATGATCTCTATGCTGTTTCCGGCCATGCGAGTGCAAAAGGCCACATCAGATATGGTGCTGGTGCATGGCAGATGCACGGGCGGGACCACGACTCTTGCTACCGGCAGCGCATTGCGATATGATAAAGGGCTGACGAAACTGGGAATCAATCTGGATGCGGAATTTGAAGAACTTTCCAACGAAATTCCTCTCTCCACTGACCATGAGAAATACTGGTCTTCCCAGACGAAAGCGCTCTTTGACGCCTGTGTGCAGCTGGGCTTTCAGCCAACTCCTACAGGCAAACTGGTGGACTTTAACCGCTGCGTCCATTGCGGTCACTGTGTGCTGGGATGCCGTACAGGAGCGAAATGGGACAGCCGCAAGCTATTGGCGGAATGCATCGAAAAAGGAGCTGTGCTGAAAACCAACTGCCAGGTGACAAAGCTCGGCATTGACCGCAGTGATAATACCGTACATACCATCTATGCAAAAGAAGGCGGGAAACAGACGACTTACAGCGCTGATCTGGTCGTCCTGGCTGCCGGAGGGTTGGGAACACCAATCATTCTGGAACACTCCGGGATCACCTGTGAGGCGACGCTTTTTGTCGATCCCGTTCTTTGTGTGGCCGCGCCGTATCCGGGAGCCGGACAGGATCATCATATCCCCATGCCGTTTGTCATGCAGAGAGACGGCTATATGCTCTCTCCCTACATGGACTACCTTAGCTTTTTCTTTAACAAATCCTGGCGTCTGCCGTCCAAGGATATACTCAGTATCATGATCAAGCTTTCAGATGCCAGCTATGGTGCCAGCCGCAGTCGAAAGATAGAAAAGGAACTGACTCTGACAGACCAGGAACGGCTGAAAGCAGGGGTATCTGACTGCAAGGCGATTCTGGGGAAAATGGGCATTGCCGAGAATGATATGTTCCTTGGAACACTGAATGCAGGACATCCCGGCGGGATGCTGCCGCTGACATCGGAAGAACAAAAAAGCTTTCACAATCGCCGTCTGCCGGAAAACCTGTTTATCGCAGATGCTACGCTGCTGCCGGAGTCGATGGGAAATCCACCGATCTGGACAATTCTTGCTTTGGCAAAGCGTATCGCAAAGGTTTGCACAGCTGCCATAGCATGAGAGTGTATCTGTGCCTGAAAAGGAGGAATCTATGCAGGAAAAACGCCATAACGAATCCCAGGAGGATTATTTGGAGGGCATCTATGTGGTCAATCAACGAAAGGGCTACTGCCGTTCTATAGACCTGGCAGAGGAACTTGGATATTCCAAGGCGAGCGTCAGCGTGGCAGTATCAAAAATGAAGGCGGAAAATCTGCTTCGGATTGCTCATGCCGGATTGCTGGAACTGACCGAGGAAGGAAGAAAAATCGCAGAATATACGTTTCAAAAGCATTCGCTTCTGAAAAAGATGCTGTGTGAGATAGGTGTAGATGAACGACAGGCGGATATTGAGGCCTGCCAGATTGAACACATCATCAGTGAGGAAACTTTTCAGAGATTAGCAGCAGCAGAGAATAACTGTGCCAGATGCAAAGAATGTCAGAGTTAATCCCTTACAATGTTGCAAACGAGCTTGAAGTGTCAAAGGCAAACGTCAGCGTTGCTGTTTCCAA
>JAJBVD010000051.1 GCA_020859985.1 Clostridiales bacterium | reverse complement strand
GTAAACGATGAATAAGCTGGCGGTTTTACATAAGCAGAGAACCATGAGATAATCTCTATAACTGGAGAAGTATCTGTCCGGTTCTCGGACTCCTGCATTCGGGGGATTCTCTCATCGGCTGTATTTCTTAACCCCGGCATACTTACTCCTATACCACATCAATCACAGAAGGAGGAGCAAGTTACATATGGCCCGAAAATACACAAAACGTTCAGACCAGGAATGGATCAACTTATTTCAGGACTGCATGGACAGTGGTCTTACAATCAAATCCTGGTGCCGACAGCACGGGATTACCAGTAAAGCATTTTACTATCACCGGCGCCAGCTGCGGCAAAGGGGATATGATATCCCGCAATCTTCATCATCTGGCAATACACGGATACAGCAGGAGGCATTCTGCATCAGCCTTTCAGACGAAAGGCTGGCTGTCGGAAACATGCCCGCCGGGACAGGCAGCAGCACTGCCAATGACGCAGCTGTCCGTATTGATTTCCATGGAGTATCCATAGAAGTCTCCAACCATGCAGCGCCTGATACGATCACAAACACTCTCTCGGCGTTGCGGATGCTGTGTTAGGCGACATTTCCGGAGTGTCCAGGCTGTGCCTGATCACAGGCTACACAGACATGCGCCGCTCCATCAGCGGTCTCATGTCGGTCATCCGGGATGAATATCAGATGGATCCTTATGCAAACACGCTGTATCTGTTCTGCGGAAGGAAAAGCGACAGGATCAAAGCGCTATACCACGACAAAACAGGGTTTGTCCTGCTGTATATCCGGCTGGACTCCGGCCGTTTCCAGTGGCCGCGTAACGCCTCCGAGGCACGCAGCATTACCAGGCAGGAATACCGCTGGCTCATGGAAGGCCTGTCGATCGACCAGCCCAAGGCGATCCGGCCATCGCCAAAACGTGATTTTTAAGGCCGGTTTTTGTGCAAAACAGAGAAATTAAAATAAATTTCCATGCCCCGTTTTCCGGGTGCCCCTGAGTTATCCACATCCACGCCGGAATCAAAAACAGTTGTGAAGATATGTTGCGGAACCGGCGCCAGCCATGTGGATAACCCGCCGGGGAATGCCTGGCTCAAGCCATTTTCACGGATAATCCCGGGCTTTCCGGCTTCGTCAAAATGCACATATACCGCCATCCCGGAGATTTGCCCTGCGGGAGTTTTCCTACTATAATATATGGCAGGAAAACGAAAGGACGGCCGGCATTATGGCGGAACATACGGAAGAGCTGATCGAGCTGCAGCGCAGGACTATTGAGCAGAAAGACAGCCAGATCAACGAACTGCAAAAAACGGTTGACGCGCTTAACATTACCATCGCCAATCTCAACGAGACGGTCGAGGAACTCCGCAGGATGATATTCGGGACATCCAGCGAAAAGACACGCCGCCATACAGCTGCTGGCCCGGAGGATGAGCCGGCTGCCGACACACGGAAAGAAACTGTTAAAAGCTATACCCGTGGGCGGAAGCCAAAAGCCACCCGCGATGACCTTTATGAGAAACTCCCTGTCAGGGAGATCCAGTGCCCGGTGCCGGAAGACCAGCGGATCTGCCCGGACTGCGACACCCCGATGGAAACCATGGGATGGCAGTATGTCCGTGAAGAACTGCGGATCACGCCAGCAAAAGTAGAGCGGATACATTATATGCAGGAAGTACTCGTATGCCCCGGCTGCCGGGAGGAACTCGACACTACGATTGTCAAGGCATCCGTGCCGGCGGCGCTTCTGGCGCACAGCCCGGCATCGCCTTCCATGGTGGCCTGCGTGATGTACCAGAGGTTCCTGAACTCCGTGCCGTTTTACCGCCAGGAGATGGACTGGGCACAAAAAGGCGCGCCGATCGCGCGTGAAACCGCAGCGAACTGGTGCATCCGGTGTGCGCTGGATTATTTCCTGCCGGTCTACGGCCGGCTCCATGTGTACCTCCTGGAGCGGGATGTCATCCATGCGGATGAAACGACATGCCAGGTGATCCATGAGGAAGGGCGGGCGGCTTCATCCACTTCCTATATGTGGATATACCTCTCAGGGAATGACGGCCTCGCCTCCATCGTACTGTATGAATACCAGCCCGGGAGGAAAGGCGAATATGCCAGGGATTTCCTGGAAGGCTTCTCCGGGATACTTGAATGCGACGGCTATACCGGATACAACAGTGTGGAAAACGTGACCCTTGTATGCTGCCTTGCCCATTGCCGGCGATATTTCTTTGAAGCAATCCCGGCATCACGCAGGAAGAAGATAAGACTCCTTGATATCAATTCCCCGGAGGAGATATCCCTGCAGGATGCCGACCCGGAAAGAGCAAAAGCGGATGAGATGCTCCCCGCGGAGATCGGCCTGCATTACTGCAACCGGCTTTTCCGGATCGAACGCACACTGAAAGATCTGTCTGCGGAAAAGCGGAAAGAAAAGCGGGAAGAACTCGAAACGCCTGTCTGGGACAGCTTCTGGTCATGGCTCGATACAGTAAAACCACTGGGCGGCAGCAATCTGGAAAAAGCAGTAAACTACGCGAAAAACCACAAGGTGACGCTTATGAATTACATGCTGGACGGGAGATGCGAGATCTCCAACAACCGGGCGGAACGGCGGGCGAAATCCTATGGGACCGGGCGGCGCAATTCGCTGTTCCACAACAGTGAAAACGGAGCCAGATCCAGTGCAATCATCTACAGCCTGGTAGAAACCGCGAAAGCAAACAACATCAACGTCTACCAATATCTCTACACACTTCTGCTATACATGCCGGACTACAAAAATGAGCCCGCAGGCGTGGAAGCAATGATGCCGTGGAGTGATTTTATAAAGGAACGATGTTCCGGGGTAATTGATACGACAACTGAAACACCGGAGAACAGAGGGCTGATTCCTGTTAATCAAGAGCCCTCTACTAAGTGACGCATTCGCTCTAAAATCATGCCTAACGCCAGGTTATTCATCGCTTAC
>JAJBVD010000050.1 GCA_020859985.1 Clostridiales bacterium | reverse complement strand
AGAGCAACAAAAAACCTTGAATTTAAGCGAAAAAACGCTTGACTATATGAGGAGGGTTAAGGAATGAAGAACATGAAGAAGTATCTTGCGGCGACGATGACCGCAGCGATGGTAGCGAGTCTTGCAGTAGTTCCGGCACAGGCAGAAGAGACCGGCAGCGTTTATCTGCTGAACTTCAAGCCGGAGACCGATGAGGCATGGCAGGATCTGGCAGCGGTTTACACGGAGCAGACCGGCGTAGAGGTGACGGTTCTTACAGCGGCTGACGGCCAGTACGACACGACGCTCCAGGCAGAGATGGCAAAGTCAGAAGCACCGACGATCTTCACGATCGGCAATACATCTGACGCGGCGACCTGGGACAATTACACCTATGATCTGTCCGGCAGCGCGCTTTATGAGCATCTGACCGACACCTCTCTGGTGATCGAGTACAATGACAAGGTAGCGGGCATTGCGAACTGCTACGAGTGCTACGGTATCATTTACAACAAGACGATTCTCGATGTGTATTGCGGCATGGACGGCGCAGTGATCGAGTCCTCTGATGCGATTGACAGCCTTGAGACGCTGATCGCGGTAGCGGCGGATATCACAGACCGTCTGGATGAGCTGAATGAAGCGCTCGCGGATGCGGGTACAGACTTTGAAGTAGCCGGAGCTTTTGCTTCCGCAGGTCTTGACAGTGGTTCTTCCTGGAGATTCTCCGGACATCTTGCAGGACTTCCGCTGTATTATGAGTTCCTCGATGACGGCGTTGACCTGATCAGCGGCGAGGCGGAGATTGATGGTACTTATCTGGACAACTTCAAGGAAGTATGGGATATGTACATCACCTACTCTGACGCGGACGCGGCGACACTGGCATCCGGCGCGCTGAATGCAGAGACCGAGTTTGGTATGGGCGAAGCTGTCTTCTATCAGAACGGCGACTGGGAGTATTCCGCTCTGACAAATGAGGAGAACGGTTATCTGGTAACGGCTGACGATATCAGCATGATGCCGATCTACTTTGGTGTAGACGATGAGAACGAAGGTCTTGCGGTTGGTACCGAGAACTACTGGGCAGTCAACAGCCAGGCTTCCGAGGAAGACATTGCGGCAACACTTGATTTCCTTGAGTGGGTTATCACCTCTGACGAGGGCCGTGATTCTCTGACAAACGCAATGGGTCTGACGACTCCGTTTGATACCTTTACGGATGAGTATGAGTCCAGCAACGGATTTGCGCAGATGGTAAATACCTATGCGGAGCAGGGCAAGACCTCTGTAGCATGGAGCTTCAACGCGACTCCGAACGTAGACGACTGGAGAGCAGATGTGGTATCCGCTCTGACCGCTTACTCGGATGGCAGCGGCGACTGGGATGCAGTGGTATCCGCATTCGTGGACGGCTGGGCAAACCAGTGGGCACTGGCAAATGAGGAGTAAGGCAGTTTAAGACACCGGCTTTTTGAAAGCGTGTTGAATTCAGTAACGAAGCTGTGTAACTGTGAAAATATTGAGCAGTTACGAAATCGTTAGGAAGCACTGGGGTGGGTGAAGCGTTCACCCGCCCCTTTCTTATTAGGATTAGGGGCGTCCCGCGTCAGCGGGCGAGGCTGAAAAGAAAGCGGGGCTTATTATGGAAAAATCTATTAAAAAATATTTTCCGATTTTTGTGCTTCCGACTCTGATCGCGTTTACGATCGGATTTATCGTACCGTTCGTATACGGCGTGTTCCTGTCGTTCTGTAAATTTACGACAGTGACGGACTGGACCTGGGTCGGATTGAAGAATTATACGAGAATCTTTTATGTCAACGGGGAACTGGATACCACGTTCCTTCACTCCATCTGGTACACAGTACTTTTTACACTGGTATCCATGGCGGTCATCAATGTTGTGGCCTTTGCGATCGCGATGGCGCTGACAAAGGGAATCCGGGGGACGACGGTTTTCCGTACAGTGTTCTTCATGCCGAATCTGATCGGCGGCATCGTCTTAAGCTACATCTGGCTGATGATCTTCAACGCGGTGCTGCAGAATTTTTCCAAGACGATCGTGTCCACGCAGTGGTACGCCTTCTGGGGATTGATCATCGTCGTCTGCTGGCAGCAGATCGGCTATATGATGGTTATCTATATCGCGGGTCTGCAGAATGTGCCGGGGGAACTGATCGAGGCGGCAAAGATTGACGGTGCGAGCGGTTCTCAGAGACTGCGCTATGTCATTATTCCGATGCTGATGCCGACCATCAGTACCTGTACGTTCCTGACACTGACAAATGGATTCAAGCTTTTCGACCAGAACCTGGCGCTGACCGGCGGCAATCCGGGCAAGATGTCCGAGCTGCTGGCGCTGAACATTTACAATACGATGTACGGCACCACAGGCTGGCAGGGCGTCGGTCAGGCAAAAGCGGTTCTCTTCGCGATTATGGTAGCAGTCATTGCTTTGCTCCAGAATAAGCTGACGACAAGTAAGGAGGTGCAGGCATAATGGCAAAGGCGAAAAAACAGAGTGAACAGGTGAGCGCGGCCAGAAGGGCGAAGCATGGCGGCATTCTCACCGCAGTTTTTACGGTCTTAAGTCTCGCATGGATCATGCCGATCTTTGTTGTGCTTCTGAACTCCTTTAAGCGGAAAGCGTATATTTTCAAATATCCGTTTGGCATCAGCTCCAAATCTCTTTTCGAGGATGGCTTTGAGAAATGGCAGGCTGGTATCGAGAAGGTCATGGTCGGCCTTTTGAACTACAAAAATGCATTGGAGGATACGGATTTCTTCAACTGCTTCGGGACGTCATTGTTTATTACGGTGGGATCCGTCGCGGCCATCATTTTATTCTGCTCGATGACTGCATGGTATCTGACCCGTGTACATACGAAGATTTCAAAACTCATCTATACGCTCTGCCTGTTTTCCATGGTGGTGCCGTTCCAGATGGTGATGTTTACACTCTCCAAGTTCGCGAATATCCTTCATCTGGCGAACCCGCTTGGCATTATTGTCGTTTATCTCGGGTTCGGTGCGGGGCTTGCGGTCTTTATGTTCAGCGGTTTTATCCGGAGCATTTCGCTGGAGATCGAGGAGGCGGCGGTGATTGACGGCTGCAATCCGCTGCAGACATTTTTCCGCGTGATCTTCCCAATCTTAAAACCGACGACCGTGACCATCGCGATTCTGGAAGCAATGTGGGTGTGGAATGATTATCTGCTGCCGAGTCTGGTGCTGAATGTCAACAAGTACCGCACGATACCGATTGCGGTGCAGTACTTAAAGCAGAGCCACGGTCAGCTGGACTGGGGCGCGATGATGGCGGTGCTGGTAATGGCGATCATCCCGATCGTGGCGTTTTATATGGCCTGCCAGAAATATATTATCGAAGGCGTAGTCGCGGGCGCTGTAAAGGGTTGATTTCCATGGGTGCTTAGCTGTATGCGTTTTAAAAGAATAAATGTAACTATTCAAGGCAGTACCTCGCATGACAGCGGGCATTCAAAAGGACAGCTGGAGATGATTTCTGATCGGATCCATAGCTGTGAAAACAGAAAGTATAGAAGGGAGAAGAGAGATGAGAACCTGTGGCATTTTACTTCCTGTGTCGAGCCTCCCGTCTCCGTATGGAATTGGCTGCTTCTCCAAAGAAGCATATGAATTTATCGATCATCTTGCGCAGGCGGGACAGACGTACTGGCAGATCCTGCCGCTGGGGCCGACCGGATATGGGGATTCACCCTATCAGTCGTTCTCTGCGTTTGCGGGCAATCCGTATTTTATCGACCTCGATACGCTTGCGCAGGAAGGGCTGCTGGAAAAAGAGGAATATGAGGCACTTGATTTCGGAACAGAACCGCGGAGCGTCGATTACGCAAAGCTGTACCAGACCCGGTTTGAAGTCTTAAAAAATGCTTTCCTGCGGGCAAAGGTTGAACAGAACGCGGAATTCCTGCTATTTTGTGAAGAACAGAAGGAATGGCTCGCGGATTACAGCCTGTATATGGCGGTGAAGAACCGTTTTGGCGGCAAAAGCTGGGATGAATGGGATGAGGATATCCGTATGCGGCAGCTGGAGGCGATGGAGCGGTACCGCAGGAACTGCCGGGAGGAAATTCTTTATTACAGCTTTTTGCAGTATGAATTCGCGAAGCAGTGGAGCGCGGTAAAGAAATACGCAAACGGGCAGGGTATCCGGATTATCGGGGATATTCCCATCTATGTCTCGTTTGACAGCTCGGACAGCTGGGCGAATCCGGAGTTGTTCCAGTTCAACAGCGAGCGTCGGCCGGTGCGGGTGGCTGGCTGCCCGCCGGATGTGTTTTCCGCGGACGGACAGCTGTGGGGCAATCCGCTTTACGACTGGGATTATCATGAGAAAACGGGCTATTCCTGGTGGATCGGACGTCTGGAGCACTGTTTTTCCTTGTACGATGTGGTGCGGATTGACCATTTCCGGGGCTTTGATGAATATTTTGCCATCCCTTATGGTGACAAAACGGCAGCCGGAGGAAGCTGGCAGCCCGGACCGGGGATGAAGCTGTTTCATGCAATTCAGGAACATTTTGGACAAAAGGATGTACAAACACGATTTGATGCTCAAAAGAATTCCGGAACAGGGAGCTCCTGTAAAGAAAAAAACGGAGCCGGAGAACTGCAGATCATCGCGGAGGATCTCGGCTATGTGACGGAGAGCGTGAAACGTCTGGTGGCGGAAAGCGGTTATCCGGGGATGAAGGTGATGGAATTCGCGTTTGACTCTCGTGAGGCGGGCGATTATATGCCTTATACATATACACAGAATTGTGTCGTATATACCGGTACGCATGACAACCAGACGCTGGCGGCATGGTATGATGAGCTGACAGACGAAGATCGAGCGCTTGCCGCGGACTATCTCTGTCTGAAAGATGAAGACCGGCGCGAGACGGTGTGGGCGTTTATCCGCATGACGCTTGCGAGTGTCGCGGATACCGCGATCATTCCGCTGCAGGATTATCTGTGCCTTGGCGCGGAAGCCCGGATGAACCACCCGGCTACACTCGGGAAAAACTGGACATGGCGTATGCTTCCGGGGGAATTTACGGAGGATCTGGCAGAAAAAATCAGGCATATGTGCGGGATGTATGGCAGATTGGAAATAATTGAAAAAGGAAAAAAGGATTGCTGAAAGAAGATGATGATGCTACAATAATAAAAACTTGTTAGAGAACGGGGGTGTTGTGATGGTTTATACGCTGGATGAAATTAAGTTGCGTATTACACCAGTGGCTCGTAAGTATCAGCTGAAAGCGGTGTATCTTTTTGGATCTTATGCCCGTAATGAAGCAACGGAAAGCAGTGACGTGGATATTCTGATTGACAGACAGGATTCTGCTGTCCGTGGAATGTTTGAAATGGGAGGATTGTATAATGATCTGAAAGAAAGTGTTGGCAAAGAAATAAATCTTTTGACAACACAGATGCTTGAACAGGAAAGCACACGCCAACGGACTCCCTGGTTTGTTGATAATGTAAATGCAGAAAAGGTAAAGCTGTACTATTGGAGTTTTGTGAGAAGCAGCTCGAAAAGGATCAGGTAACTCATGGAACAGATTACGATTAAAGAGGTCGCCAGACTCTGCGGCGTAGGCGTCAGCACGGTATCCAGAGCGATCAACAATCACCCGGATATCAATGAAGAGACCCGCCGCAAGGTCATGGAGACTATCGAGAAATATAATTATGTGCCGAACAACAGCGCGCGGAATTTGAAACGCTCGGAGTCGAACACGATCGCGGTGCTGATCAAGGGCATCAGCAATCCGTTCTTTGGCGATATGATCCGCATTCTGGAACGGGAGACGAATGAGAACAACTATACCTTTGTGCTGCAGCATGTGGAAGAGTTCGAGGACGAGGTGGACGTCGCCCTGCGCATTGAGAAAGAAAAACGGCTGAAAGGCGTCGTGTTTCTCGGCGGCGTGACGAACCGTACGGATGAAAAGCTGCGGCAGCTTTCGGTTCCGTTCGTCTTAAGTACGGCGGACGCCGCGGACGTGGGAGACGAGTATCCGTCTGTTTCGGTTGATAATGAAAAAGAAAGCCGGAAGATGGTGGACTATCTTTGCAAATGCGGACATAAGCGCATTGCGCTGCTGACTTCGGTCAAAGCAGATGCGAGCGTTGGTATGCTGCGTCAGCGGGGATATCAGGAGGCTCTGCAGGCGCACGGACTTGCATACGATGAAGGACTGGTCAGATGGACGCCGGATAATCTGGAGACCTTTTCCATGGAGAGCGGTTATCGGCTGACAAAAGATCTGCTGGAGTCGGGAGAGGAGTTTACCTGTATTTATGCGATTTCGGATCGTATGGCGATCGGTGCCTGCAAGGCGCTTTTTGACGCAGGGAAACGCATCCCGGAGGACTGTTCGGTAGCCGGATTTGACGGGCTGGATATGGCTTCTTATTATGAGCCGTCCATCACCACGATTCGCCAGCCCCGCAGGGAGATGGCAGAAGCGACCATCCGTCTTTTGTTTGACCTGATCAAAGAGAAGCAGGTGAAGAGCCGCCTGATTTTTGATGGGGAGCTTATGGTCGGGACATCTACAGCGACCATCTAGATGCGTAGCATTTCTCAAATGATTGTCGCGTCCTGCCGCCGAACAGAGTGAGGTGGCGCTACCCCGGCAGAGATTGTCTAAATGCGAAGTAACCCTTGCTTTTTATAACGTGAATTGATATAATCGGGCAGAATATGATCAGGCAGCGCGATCTCACGGCTGAGACTGCGGATACCGGAACAATTCTGCTTGATTTTTTGTAACAGTTCAGAGCAGCATCGAAATGAAAAGACAGGCGCTGAGCGTAGACCTGTGGCCTGTTGTTCTGAATAGTTGCGATTTTTCATGGATTGCAGACGGAAACAGAGGACGCAAAATGGGAATTATTTCAGCGGCAAAGCTCGCTTTTGATTATTTGAAACTGGATGAGAACGGCAATGTGGAGTCGAAGATCCGGGCTGTTGACGGCGTGGATCTCGATGTGAATGCCGGTGACTTTATTGCAATCCTGGGGCACAATGGCTCCGGCAAATCAACGCTCGCGAAGCATATCAACGCGATCCTGCTGCCGAGTGAAGGGACGCTTTATGTAGACGGCAAGGATACGCAGGACGAGTCAAAGCTCTGGGAGATAAGGCAGACGGCCGGCATGGTGTTTCAGAATCCGGACAATCAGATCATCGGCACGATCGTGGATGAGGATGTTGGTTTTGGACCGGAGAATATGGGCGTGCCGCAGCAGGAGATCTGGGAGCGCGTGGAGAAAAGCCTCCGTTCGGTCGGCATGTGGGAGTACCGCTCGCACTCGCCGAATAAGCTTTCCGGAGGACAGAAGCAGCGCGTGGCGATTGCCGGTGTGGTGGCGATGCGGCCGAAATGCATTGTGCTCGATGAGCCGACGGCGATGCTGGATCCGAACGGGCGAAAAGAAGTCATTAAGACGGTGCATGAGCTGAATCGCACGGAGCATGTGACCGTGATCCTGATCACCCATTATATGGAAGAGGTCATAGACGCGGACAAGGTGTTTGTGATGGACGCCGGGAAAATCGTCATGCAGGGGACGCCGCATGAGGTTTTCGGGCGTGTGGAGGAACTGAAATCCTACCGCCTCGATGTGCCGCAGGCGACGCTGGTGACGCATGAGCTTCGCGAGATGGGATTTGACCTTCGTCCGGATATTCTTTCGAACGAGGAGCTTGTGGAGGAGCTGCAGAAGTACAGGGCTGCGCATGAGAAAACCAAATGAAAATCTGTGTGAGGGCACGGATTAGTAACATCTGTATTTGCATGAGCAGTATTAACGACTGAAAAGCTACGGGAATTCTAAGTGGCGGCTTTTACAGGAGTGCCAAAGGAGGAGACAAAAGCGTGTCAATCAAAATAGAGCATTTAAGCTATGTCTACAGCAGCGGCACCGTATTTGAACAGCACGCGCTGAAGGATATCAATCTGGAGCTGCCGGACGGGCAGTTTATCGGCATTATCGGTCATACCGGATCGGGGAAATCCACGCTGATCCAGCATCTGAACGGTCTGCTGAAAGCAACCTCCGGGACGATTTATTATAATAATGATAATATTTATGCGGAGGGCTACAATATGAAGCAGCTCCGCAGCAAGGTCGGGCTGGTGTTCCAGTACCCGGAATATCAGTTGTTTGAGACGGATGTATTTACCGACGTCTGCTTTGGTCCGAAGAATCTGGGGTTGGAGCAGGAAGAGATCGAGCGCCGGGCAAAGGACGCGCTGAAGCTGGTCGGACTTGGGGAGGAATACTATAAGGTATCCCCGTTTGATCTTTCCGGCGGACAGAAGCGCCGCGCGGCGATTGCCGGGATTCTGGCGATGGAGCCGGAAGTGCTGGTGTTGGACGAGCCGACAGCCGGCCTTGACCCGAGAGGGCGGGATGAGATTCTCGATCAGGTGGCACGGCTGCACAAAGAGCGGAAGATCACGGTTGTGCTGGTATCCCACAGCATGGAGGACGTCGCGCGCTACGTGGAGCGCATCATCGTGATGAATAAGGGCGAGGTCATGTATGACGACGCGCCGCGTAAGGTATTCCGCCATTACAAGGAGCTGGAAGCTGTTGGTCTGGCGGCTCCGCAGGAGGTATACCTGATGCATGAGCTCTCCGCACTTGGCTGGGATGTGGATACGGACGCGGCGACTGCTGAAGAAGCGGCGGCGTCCATTGCAAAGTGTTTATAAATAATATAATAAGAAAGAAGCCATCATGTTAAGAGAGATTACGTTAGGCCAATATTATCCGACCGATTCGGTCATTCATAAACTGGACCCAAGAGTAAAGCTCGCAGGCACGCTGGTATTTATCATATCGCTGTTTGCGTTTGGCTCCATTGAAGCGTATGTTGTGGCGACGATTTTTCTCGCCGCAGTGATCAAGACGTCAAAGGTTCCGTTTCGCTTCATGATCAAGGGCCTAAAAGCTATTATTATGCTGCTGATGATCACGGTGATCTTCAATCTGTTTCTGGTGCAGGGCACAGTCGTCGTGAAATTCTGGGTTTTCCAGATTACACAGGAAGGTATCAAGACGGCGGTCTCCATGGCCATCCGTCTGATCTATCTGATCATAGGTTCATCTGTGATGACGCTGACGACGACACCGAACGATCTGACCGATGGACTGGAAAAAGCACTTTCCCCGCTGAAAAAGCTGCATGCGCCGATTCATGAGATATCAATGATGATGTCCATCGCGCTTCGTTTTATCCCGATCCTGCTTGAGGAGACCGATAAGATCATGAAAGCACAGCAGGCCCGCGGCGCGGATTTTGAGTCCGGGAACCTGCTTCAGAAAGCAAAAAATATGATACCGCTTCTCGTGCCGCTCTTTATCTCGGCGTTCCGCCGCGCTAACGATCTGGCGATGGCGATGGAAGCGAGAGGCTACCATGGCGGAGAGGGACGGACGAAAATGCGCCCGCTTGTGTATAAGAGCAGAGACAAAGCAGGGTATCTGATTCTGCTGGGATACTTTGTCATCATGTTTGCGGTGAGCCGTTTCTCCGTGCTGGAGACGCTGCTTTTCGGGGCGCTGGGGTGGTGAGTATGACGGAACAAAACAAACCTGTAAAACGAGTAAAACTGGTCGTGGCCTACGACGGTACCAATTACTGCGGCTGGCAGGTACAGCCTAACGGCGTGTCGGTTGCGGGCGAGCTGAACCGGCATTTAAGCGAGCTGCTAAAAGAAGATATTTACGTGCTCGGAGCGAGCCGCACGGACGCGGGAGTACATGCGCGCGGCAATGTAGCTGTCTTTGATACATCGGCCCGCATGAGTGCGGAGCGGATTTCTTATGCGCTCAATACCCGGCTTCCGGAGGACATCCGCATTCAGGACTCACGCGAAGTCGCGCCGGACTTTCACCCACGTTTCGCAAATACACGCAAGACCTACGAATACAGAATCTGCAACCGCCCTTTTCCGGATCCGTGCAGCAGGCTGTATTCGCTTTTTTATCACTGGAATCTTGATGTGGAGAAAATGCGGCAGGCGGCCTCGTATCTTGTGGGGACGCATGATTTTACCAGCTTCTGTACCAGCAAGCCCGATGTCAAAAACCGGGTGCGTACGATCTATTCGCTGGATTTGTTCGAAGGACAGGGAGCGGAGAAAGGTATGATCACGGTGCGCATCTGCGGCAATGGATTCCTCTACAACATGGTGCGCATCATCGTAGGGACGCTCCTGAAGGTGGGAAGCCATATGATGGAGCCGGAAGAGATGGGCGTGGTTCTTGCAGCGAAGGACCGAAGCCTTGCCGGGGATACGGCGCAGGCGCACGGCCTAACGCTGATGGGGATTGAATATCTGCAGGATAAATAAGGATGTATTTTGTACTAAAACTGAAAGTGTGACACCGTGTACCACTTTTTCAACAAATGAAAAAGCCCTGACTTTGGCTTAAAGTCAGGGCTTTTAGCGGATTATAAAGAGCTGATGACGAGAATCGAACTCTAAGCACTAAAAAAAATGCAGTAAAATAAGGAGGTTTTGGCACTTCGTCCGAAAATGTACCACCAAATGTACCACCTGCTTTGAATATCAGAATAAGCTCCAAAAAGGTGACGAGAAGTTTTGTGTGACCTATTGGGGCTTATTCCAGTATTTAAAGGAAAAATCTGGAATGTACCACCTTAAAACAGTAATTTTGAAACGGGAGTTTCATTGGCATGATATAAGAGAGGAGACAGGCATGGCAAAACAGTTTACAAATTTGAATTCGCTGAAAGCTGCGTTGCTTGAGGAGACTCGCGCGGCTGTCCAGTCAACAGTTCAGAAAATGTATGACAAGTTGCAGGAGAACGTTGATTATTATTACACTGCTCCCGAGGGCATTTATCATAGGACGGGGCAATTACAGGCATCTCCGCAAATTGACGGTCTTTATGAAACAGCGGATGGCGCAGTTGGACAGGTTAGCATCAGCACGGGAACGCAGTATGATCCAGCCGGGAGAGACACAGACTGGATTTATCGCGCAGCCGAGAATGATGAACTTCGAGGGCATGGCGGATTCTGGGATAAAACGACAGCGGAAATTGACGCGATTTTAGCTGATGAGATTAAAAAGAGATTTTGAGCAACACTTATAAGAACATATGATGCAGTCCTAACAGGCGGGACTATAAAGAAAGCTGTATCTGCAATTCGAAAGCGATTCGTTCTGAATCGCGCGATACCCAACTATAGCTTGTAAAAATGAATATGGCAGGAATTGACGGGGAACCCTGCTCCGAGTGTTTTTCTTTATACAGGCCGATTTCGGCTTTTTTGAATTGCGGATTATTATGATTGGAGGAAATTTTGAATGACAATAAGACGCAAGAGACAAAGCGATGTAGTAGGTGCGGGAGAATACTTCCGCTTGCCAGTTTCCGGTTTCAGAGAAAATCTTATTATCGCAGTGAATGTCGGGATTGCGAAGCAATCTATAATAAAGAGTATGAGGCTCGTAAAAAAGAAAAGAATGACGATTTCAGCGACAACATAGAAATGTTGTTCCAGCGCAAGTACAAAGAGATTCATTCTGCGCGGATTCTCAATCTGAAGGAGACGGGGCTTGACATTGAACTAATGGGCGAGGACGAAATCTTTGTGCGGCTAATGGATTGCAGTAATACCTGGCTATCTAATTACGGGCGGCTGATAAGGCTATACCGTGGCAGGTATAATTTGCTTCAAGGCAATAAATCGGGGAACGGCCAGACCTATACGGTGAGAAAGCCGGTATACAAAGATGGTGAATGGATAAAGACAGAGCGCACTTTAAAAGCTGCTAAAGCGGTGATTGAGACGTTTATCGTGAATCCGGATATTGCTAATAATACACGAATCTGGCATCGGGGCAATGACATTAATAACAACTATTACAGGAACCTTTACCCTTTGACAATAGAACAATATACGGTTGTCCTTGAGCATTATGAGCGCACAGGTGATGATTCGGAAGAATATATTCTAAAGGTGATGAACGATATACGCTTCAAAAAGGATGATTGGTCGCGTAAGGCGTTCAGACCTACTCTGTGCGGCGTGGGGTACCATGGATGCGCTGATGTGGACAGTAAGTCGGATGCTTATATCAAGTGGAAAAACATGATAGAGCGTTGTTATAATCAGAACACCTTGTCATGGCATCCCGCATGGGAAGGCTGCACGGTTTGTGATGAATGGCTGAATTTCAGCAATTTTCGTTATTGGTATGAAGCGCATAAATATAAAGCAAAATCGTTAAGTCTGGACAAGGATATCTTGATGAAGGGCAACCGTCTGTATTGTTCGGAATTCTGTGTGCTTATACCGAAAGATATTAATCTATTGATGGTCTCTAGCACAGGTAAAGACCGAGGAGCGTTACCAATCGGCGTTGGTAAAGACAAGAGATATAAGAACAAATATCGGGCGGAAATGACGGCATTCGGAAAAGATGTTAAAATCGGAACGTATAACAGCCCAGAGGAAGCATTTTTACATTATAAGGAATACAAGGAAGCATTTATAAAGAAAGTTGCGGAACAGCGCAAGGGGAAGATACCATTCACAGTTTACGAAGCTTTGAAGAACTGGCAGGTTGAAATAACAGATTGAATATTACGGGCATATCAGAGCAATTCTGGTATGCCTTTTTTGCGCCTGCTCCTCGCTTGTAAGAAAGAAAAGCGGCGCATTAACTATATTTCATAGCCTTTATAAGATTGAGGAGTGCATCAATTTCTGATTGTGACAGCCCGGACAGGTCTATTTCCTGCTTGTTTTCGACTCCGAGAAGATAATCTGTGCTGACTTTGAAGATTTTGGCGATTTGGATGAGCGTTTCATAAGATGGAAGCCGCAAGCCGGTCTCATAGGCGCTGATGACAGATTTTGTCAAGCTGACTTTTTGCGCAAGCTGCGCCTGTGTCATATTATCCCTTAATCGCAAAGTCTTGAGTCTGCTTCCAAAGTCAACCATCCCGATACCTCCATTTCGGCAATTTTACTACAGTATAAGTTTTTGGTTGGGCGATTATATATTTGTTTAGTTGACTTTTGGAAGAATTAGAATATAATAATTAGAAAAAAACCACTACTGTGGAGAAAAATGGAGGAAAGGGTATGAAGCAGATATTGAAAAAAGGTATACTGGCGCTGATGATGGTCATGGTTTTTTCAATGGCTGCGCCGTCGGTACTGCCGCAGGAGATGCAGACTGTAGAAGCGGCCAGTGTCAAGATTAGTAAATCCAAATTAACGCTTGTTAAAGGTGCGACTTCGACTCTTAAAATTACTGGTACTTCTGCAAAGGTGAAGTGGAGCAGTAATAAAAAGTCAGTTGCTACAGTGTCAAGTAAAGGCAAGGTGACAGCAAAGAAAAAAGGTACAGCCACGATTACCGCAAAGGTGAACGGTAAGAAATATACTTGTAAAGTGAAAGTAGAGGCACCTAAGATTAGTGCGACATCCGTCACGCTTATTAAAGGCGAAACTACAACCTTGAAAATGAGCGGAACAACAAAGAAAGTAACATGGTCATCAAGTGATAAATCTGTTGCAACCGTTTCAAGCAAAGGTAAGGTGACTGCGAAAGGGGCAGGAACAACTACTATCACAGCAAAGGTTGGAGGAAAGAATTTTACCTGTAGTCTAACAGTGGCAGCTAGGGCATTAACTATTTCAAGTAATAGTGTTTCTATCACAGATACAGGATCTGATAAAGTTACGTTGAACTTTATTGCAAGCGGCACTGTGTCATATAAAATAGCGGATACAAGTATTGTTTCCTGTTCGTGGGGATCATGGTCTGGATATGATGTTCCATTAACTATTACGGGTAAAAAAGTTGGTTCTACTACAGTAACAATTACGAATACTTATAATTCAGAAACTTGCACAGTAAACGTTACAGTTAATGAAACGGCAGTTACAAGCCTTGTGCTAAGCTCGTCTACCTTGACGTTGGAGGATGGCGATTCATCTACGTTATCTGCAACGATTAGTCCTTCGAATGCTACAAATCAGACTGTTACTTGGACTAGCAGTGATCCTAGTATTGCGACGGTTAATGCATCGGGAAGGGTGACTGCTATTAGTTGTGGAACTGCCACTATTACCGCACAGGTAGGAAACAAGACTGCCACTTGTGAAGTGACGGTGTATGTGCCAGTAAATATCAGTTTGCCAGAAGTACCAGTCAGCATATGTAAGTATTCCTCATCATTGAGACTTCAAAAAATGTGTAAAGTTACTGATGTTTGGTATGAAGTAAGCAAGAGCGGAAGCCAATATTATTATAAGATTTATATAAGCGGAGAAAAGCTATACGATTCATCGGGAAGCTCGATAAGTAGTTCCTGCCCAATCGGATATAAGATTTATGATGAGAACGATGCTGTAGTAAAATCTGGTACAATAAGTTCGACGGCAGTATGTGTAGGAGAAAAATTCTCTGGAAGTTATACTAACGGATATTTGGACGCAGGAGATTATACATTAGTTTTGCTTGATGTACAGTAATAAAACAATATCGTTTCCTTTATCGCTGCGAGAAACAAATAGACAAAGATAAAAAAAGAAAACTGCGGATTTTCCTTTAAAATGGGGACTTCCGCAGTTCCTTTTTTACAGAGCGGTACGAGACGATAATAACCAAAGTTCGCGACTTTGTTAAGAAATTAACAATATCGGTCAAAACCAGTGAGTAAGCGACTTCCTGCCAATTCTTAAGAAATTCTTAAGAAAAAATGAAGAATTTATTTAGATGGCGGAAATACTGGTATTTAGTGGATTTGCGAACGGGAGATGTGCGAAAACGGTTTATCGTTAATAAACCTTGCTTTTGAAAAATCGGAATCACCATCAAAAAAATAACGATAGGTTTTTAAGCCTTTAAGATGAATAATGTTTGAGACTTTCCCATCGCGGAGGGTCTCTTTTTTTCGCAAAAATGAAATCATTCGGAGAAGTAATAGATAGGCAAAAGCCTGTAAGAAAAAATTTTAAGGAGACTTTTTATGGAAAAGACTAAGATTACAGTAATTGACTCCCTTATGGGAACCGGAAAAACGTCCTGGGCCATTCAGCACATCAACGAAAGCCCAGATGATAACTTTTTGTACATCACACCGTTTCTATCAGAAGTAGACCGGATCATCGACAACACATCGCGCGAGTTTCGAGAGCCTATAAACAAGGGTAACGGCAAACTCGGAGCGATTAATGAAATGTTGGCCTGCCAGACGGACATTGCATCGACTCATGCGCTATTTCAAGACTTCAATCTGGAAAGCCGCGAGTGCATCCGGGAAAGCCATTATACATTGATTCTCGATGAGGTTTTGAACGTTATTGAGCCGTATGATGATATCAAGCCCGATGACATGAGGCTTTTACAGGATAGCGGATGTGTTACGATTGATGAAGATGGTTTTGTTATTTGGAGCGAGGATAAGTTGAACTACGATGTTACCTATAACAGAATCAAAAACCTTGCCATTAATAAGAGTTTACTTTACATCAATCAAAAGCTGTTGATTTGGCATTACCCGCCAGAGATATTCAGTATGTTTGACGAAGTGTACATCTTGACCTATATGTTTGATGCGAGCATCTTGAAGTATTATTTTGACCTGTATAAAATTGACTATGATATCAAGAGCATTGAGCGCACGGGAGACAGATATGCGCTTGTGGATTACTTTGTACCGGACACTTCTGTGTATCGGGATAAAGTCAACGTCTACGATGGCACTCTGAACGACAATCTTAACACAAAGGTCAACGGACTGTCGGCTACATGGTTCAAGTCGAGCATCAACAAGAGCAAAATCATTATGTTGAAAAACAATCTCTATAACTATTTTCAGCATATAGTAAACGCTAAATCCAATACTATCATGTGGACTTCTTTTAAAGAGAGTAAAGCCAAGCTTAAGGGTAAAGGATACTCAAATTGCCATGTGGCCTGTAACTGCCGTTCTACGAACGAGTATGCGGATAGATATAATCTGGCCTATTGCGTGAATATATATCTTCATCCATCCGTATCCCAGTTTTTCCTTCAGCGCGGAATTGAAGTAGACCAAGATAAATATGCTCTATCTGAAATGATACAGTGGATTTGGCGTAGCCGAATTCGTAACGGCGAGAGTATCAATATCTACGTTCCATCGAAGCGTATGAGAGGGCTGTTGCTTGACTGGCTGGCGGTGAATTTCGAGGAGTATAGGAAAGTGGGATGATGGCTCTTTGGGAAGTTGAGCTTCCCAAACAACGCTTGAAACCCGCTTAAATAAAGGCTTTTTTCAAAATTTCGTTGAGAAGAGAAAAGTGAAAAAGATATATATTTTTTATATCCTTTAAAGGGGAAACGATGCGGTTATGGCAGCCGGGCTATCACTCACACCGTGCGGCTGTCGTAACCGGGAATAAAAACCGTTATAATGGTCTTCGACCATAAAGGCCTGTAAGAGATGAATTCCATGTCAGTATTTACAGGCCATAAGAAAATAAAAAAGACCGCGCGTATGCGCCAATATAAGTGTACCGGCTTAGACCAAAGATGAATACCAGGCGAAAACGCACATTCTTTAATGGCCCGGAATAGCGACATCCATTTTCGTATCTGAGTACACTATATCTCTGGGCGAAAGCCTGTAAAGTTTAAACATAGGGGGAGCCTGTAAAGGGATAGAATCTGCTCATGAGCGGCGCAGAGACACAATTTTTCTCTTACAGGCTAAGATTTTGAATTCACCTTGCGGATGCAGGTTTTCAAGCAGCCATACGGCATAGCGGCCAGACAGCGCGGGATTTCGGCAATCGGTTGCTGAAGGAACTTGCAAATTTTCTCTTTACAGGCCAAAAAGTCATTGTATTTCGTGGCAAGATATGATATATTCTCTTTACAGGAACAACCGCCCACAAAGTGGTTAGCCTCGTTGTAAGTGTAAGATAAGCCTACCCGTACGGCCAAGTAACAAGGTAGGCTTATTTATTTTCGCTTGTTCGTCCTATCAATATAGGCAAGCAGCGCTATTAGGAATGACCCGCCAAGAAACAGCAAGCTAAGAACTTCATATGTATCCATCAGCACCACCTCCCATCTTTTCAGTTTGGGAGGCTTACCACCTTGCAACACGGTTGCCCTGTCGCTTATGATATCATAGTCCGCAATAAAACGCCAGTTAATTTTTGCAAATATAATATATATTTTTTCGCCTTTACAGGCTAGAATTTTTTATCACTTTTTACAGGCCTCTCTATAAGGGGAAACTCTGGAAATGCTGATAAACACTGAACAATTTTTGAATTTTATCACTTTTGGGAATCGGATCATTAGCGGCTAATGATGTTAGTGGTGCTTCATTGCCCGTATGAGATTCATGAGCGCATCTACTTCCTCCGGAGTAAGACCGGAGATGTCTATTTCTTGTTTGTTTTCTATGCCTAACAGATAATCGGCGGACACATGGTAAATTCGCGCAAGTTTGATAAGCACGTCATAGGACGGATTGCGTGTGCCGGACTCATACGCTGAAACAGCGCTAACGGCCATGCCGATACGCTCCGCAATTTGCTTCTGGGTTAGATTTTGCTGCAAACGGAGAGATTTCAGTTTTTCGCCCATGTTTACCATTCGTGCCACCTGCCTTTTTGGATGAGTGTACACAGTATGATTTCCAAATAGGTAGAATTATTTCTGAAATACAGAAATTTTTGTTGAAAATCCTATATGATAGTGTTACTATACGGGTAACATTGTAAATTTCGTGTAGAACAGAGAGGAAAAAGAGATGAAAAAGAAATATTTTGTGTTGTTACTAGCGGCATCGCTTGTATTTTCCGGAACTGAATGTACTTTTGGTTCATTTGCGGCAGAGACTGAAATAGAATCAGAAACAGAATTTGGCTCTGCGGATGAAGAATTCTCCGAGATACAAATAGGCGATGAAAATGATACTGTAGTGGAAATCCAAGAGATTCTTATTGATGCAGGTTATTTATCGTCAAACGCAACTGGATATTTTGGCGAAATGACTGAGCAAGCAGTGAAGGACTTCCAAGCAGAAAATGGTTTAGAAGAAACAGGCGTTGTTGATACAACTACGTATTCACTTTTACTGGAAAAACAACAGGAACTTTTGATGGAAAACATGCCAGAGGGTCTTTCTACAGATGAAGATGAATGGGAGGCGTGGGAGTCAACAAAGGGTTGTGGCATAACCGCATTTATGCATGGATGCGAAAAGGCTGGGATGACATTTTCTGTTCCAACAGGTCAGGCGGATAACAACCATAAACTTTGCAAATTTGTATTTATTAACGGCGATTCGTCTACATCACTCAAAGACGCGACTTTTTATTACTGTGTTAATCCGCTTTTGACATATGTTGGTTTGTATACTGAAGACATAGAAGTATATGAGAGCGATGATTTTAAAGAAGCATGTATTCGGTTTATGCTTGCTTATAATGTAGATTTCGACAGTGATAATATGGAGGCTACACTAAACCTAACTCGCGAGCGGGCGGAAGAAATAGTAAATTATTGTTTCGATTATGAAATCGAACATTGTGTAGTAGATAACATGAGGATTCGTTTGATTAGACGAACCGATGAAGATGATGAATATTATAGTTTTCATATAGAATATTAATGTACGTAATAAGAGGGTTCCAGATTGTGTGGAATCCTCTTTTATCGGGATCAAAATTCCGGTCAGTATCAAAAAATGCTACATTCTACCCCTAGAAAAAACTTTTTTCATTTTGAAGTGTTAAGTACCCCCCTATCATTCATTATCCTATAGGGGATGCTTCCAGAAATTGCAATAGATATAAAAAATTTCTGCTCCGTCTGCTCCCAATAGAATACAAAAATTTTTGGCCTGTGGCGGCTCGGATGCTTCCGGAACGCTTTTCCTTCTTATAGGCTATCGCGGGGCTTCTGGGCGGCGTGTGCATCGTTCGAGATTTCCGCACGGTTCGCGGCGTTGCTTGGGGCTTGCGTGACGCTATCGGGTTTATGTGCGGATGCACTTAAGCCTTTAATAAAAAAGCCTGTAGCGGCTTCTATGCGCTTCATAGTGGCGATACGGTTATTCCTATAGTTTCATTCATAATTTGCCTGTATCGGCTTCATTTCGCGCCTTGCGGCGTTGTGGTTTGCCTGTTGCGGCTGATGCTTTATCATTCATTATTACAGGCTATAGCGGCTGTGTGCGGCTCTTGCGCTTCTGTGTGTACCTGTTCGGCATCGGCGCTCTGTGCTTCTGTTCTTCCTGTTCCCCGTGTAATATTCTGGTGGTGTGATGTTTTATGAGGATATGATGTTCTGATATATATTTATGATATGAAAAAGGTGTAACCTTGCGGCTACACCCCTTTCAGTTATTGCATTATATATTCAACTGCTTTTTCCGCTTTACTTGCGGCGGAAACGATGAATTTGTTGTCATTCTGCAAAACTCTAAGCCAACTCTGAACATATGCGGCGCTATTTCTAAAAGATTTTTCTGTTTCAATTCCCAAGCGATTTAGGATGCTTGCCGCTCCGATTTCCGCTACAAGTTCTTCTTTGCTGTAGGTCTCGCTCCCGAATGCCGCCGCCCGTCCGTCCGTGAATCTGTCTAACCTGCTCTTGTGTCCGGTGCTGTGTGTCAGTTCATGGAACGTTGTGCTGTAGTATTCCTCGATGATTTGAAATTGTTCTTTCATGGGAACGACTACCATATCTTGTGACGGTGAATAATACGCTTTGTCGCTTTGGCATTCCTTAAAGGTGAGATGTTCGCGGCTCGTATATTCTGTGATTATCCGGTCGGCTTCTTCAATCGGCTCGACTTCATGAAGCTCTTCCTTTAAAGGCTCTACCCCGTCAACCTGTGAAATATGGAATACGTTGTAATATCTCAACAGGGGAATTATCTTTTCTACCTTTTCGCCGCTCTCGTCTTCTTCTTCATATTTCTGGAGTTTCCAGAAAACAACGATTTCGGATTTTTCACCCTTGCGGATGTGGCCGCCAAGGTCAACCCACTGTTTGAACGTTGCATATTCGCCTTTATGCTTTAAAAGCATCTGATTCAAAATCGAGTAAGGTTTTTTGCTTATTCTGTTGAATGCTCCCGTTCTGGTTCCAGTCCAAGGCTTCTGCCACGGGATGTTTCCTTTCTCAAGCTCCGCGATAATGCGGTCTGTCACGATTTGATAAACGTTGTTCGCCATGTGTTCGCCCTCCGTTAATATTTAATTGATGAGATAATAATATAACGATATCGTTATACAGTCAATACCGGAATAACCAACAAAAATATAACGATAGCGTTATATAAAATGCACAAAAAAAATAGAACGCTTTCACGCTCTATCCTTTTATAGAAGAATTACGCTTCACGTTCTAATTTTTCAATAACCGCCGATACAATAAAACCATTCAACGAGTCATTAACTTCTTTGATTCGTTCTTTTGTTCCTTTGGGAAAGCGCACAAGAACTTTATCATAATTCTTTTTTTCATATTCCGCCGTTGCTCTCATTTGAGCCTCGGACACTTTCTTCTTTTCTTCCATAATAATATATCCTTTCATTTCCTGTGATCAATATATTTCTTCAATATATTTCTTCTTTTATTTTTCAAAAGTCTATTCTTTCTATAACGATATCAAAGACAACGTATTTTGTCAATCTAACGATATCGTTATACAAATTGCACAACAAAAGGCATACGATATCGTTATAATTTGGCGAATATTCCGGTATTGACGATATAACGATATCGTTATATAATCATCTCATCAAAACAAAAGAGCAAGCGCAGACGGATAGCAAAGAGTGTCAGACATAACACCCGATAGGATGCGCGGCAATGGACATGAATCCTCTATGTGCAACGCCTATCGGGGGCTAACTCAAAAACAAAAAGCGGAGGTTAAAGAATATGTGTACAACGATGAAGCAGTTAGAAAGTGTGGTAGCTGACTATAGAAGCCTTAAAGCTCTGAAAGATGAACTCGAAGAGCAGGTCAAAGACCTTGAGCGTGAGATTATCGGTTATCTCGATACCAACGAGAAAATGACCGAGACGGGTAAAGACTTCACCGTGAAAGTCTCGACCTGTGAGAGACGAACGCTTGATAGCAAGCGACTCGAAGCTGACCTCGGAAGCCTTGCAGAGTATCAGAGAGTAAGCCAGTATAGACGGCTGTATGTAAGATAAAAAATCGGTAGCTGACCTAACGGCTTGACGGGGAGAAGGAGCGGCACAATGAAGCATTATTTTTTTCTGATTCTGAACACTTATACGCATCAATCGCGGTATGAGCACGGATGCTACAAAGACGTTGATGACATAAAAAAATATCTCGATGAGGATGACCACCTTGTAACGGTCTGGGAAGTCGGGGACAAGGTTTACTGATGAGAAACCTGCGCTATCGGGTTGACGGGCAATCAGCTATTAAAGCAGATGGGCGGGGCGTTCCCGTTAATGCTACTTGGTAAGGTGTCCAAAGTCACCACCATAGCAAATACATTACAGGAGGAGCAACACATGAAACAGGCGATTAATGAACAGTTTGACATTTGGACAGACAGGACGCCCGAAACGGCGGAAGTCAAGGCGGCACGGGAAAAGGTGCAGGAATTCCTTAACACTCTCACAGAGGAACAGGATAAGCGGCTTTTTGAATATATTTCGGAAGTCCAGCAACAGGCTTTTGAGGGCGGCTTTTGCATGGCTATGCGACTTGCGGCTGAATGCTTTTCTGGTAAAAGCGGATACGATAAGTGCGATTAAGCGCATGAAAGGGGGCGGCGATAATGCCAGAAGATAACATAGCGGTTACATATGACGCGCTTTATGCCTGCGATATCGCGGAGATTGAACGAAAGGCAGTCGAGCGGTACAAGATGCAGGAGCATCATGAACGGATTTTCCGTGAAAAGGAGCGGAAGTCAATCCGCAAAGAGCAGGAGGAGCGGAGGCGCTACTTTCTGAATCAGAAGCTTATAGGCGTTTTTCTTCTCGGTCTGGTTGCCGCTCTTACGGTTTTTGCGAATCTGGTTTGTGCTGTCGGCGCTATTCCGGCAATCGGGCTTATTGCTACTAAGAAGATGGTAATTGTAAACGACTACTGGGAGACGCACGGCGGCGCGGAGCAGTGGCAACATGAAAAATGATGAAAGGTAGGGGAACGACATGAACGCAAACACCGAGCGCTATTTGAATGAATATTATGCAGATGATGCAAAAAAACTTTGTCGGGTAGTTGATCGCATTCTTTCCCACTTCGGCGGCGTGAGTGATGCAAGCGAGTTTTATTCTCTGGCAGATGAAGTATTTGTGGATGTTCTGCGGCGGTACGACAACGAAAGCAGTTTTGACGGATTCCTGTATTCCTGCCTTGACCGGAAGATTAAGTCAGAGTTTACGAGACGGAACAGGGACAAGCGGACACAGTACGTGAGGGACGAGAACGGCAACAAGGTTCTGGACGAGAGAGGCAAATATATTATTGTCCATGTGCTGTATCTGGATGCACCGATTGACGAGGACGGCACGACATACGGCGAAATGATTGCCGCTAAGGAAACTGACGATGAAGCAAGCCTGTATGAAGATGAAGTGTTGCGGTACATGGAAAGGCTTTCAAGGAAGCAAAGACAAATTGCCGAATACCTGCAACAGGGATTCAGCCCATCAGAGATTCGCGAGGAAATGGGAATAAGCGAAGACAGATACCGGATGCTTTTTGCAGATATGTGCTCGATGAGCAAAACGCGGAATCTGAAAAAGCTTTACAAAGGAGGAGCGGCACGGATATGAGAGATTGGCTTGTACTTCTGGATATGGGCGGCGGGGTAAGAATCCCGCTTCGCCTAAAGGCAAAAGAAACGACACACGCGCTGACGAAAGCGGCTATCTGGTGTCAGACAGAAAACTATCATCCGGTAGGGATGGACGCAATCGTTTTGACTGACTTCGGTATCATAGATGTAGACGAGGGGAGATAAAGGAAATGGCTTATATGCTGACTAATGGACAATATTACATCTTTACGGGTCCGACAGGGAAAATTATGAAAACGGTTACACCAGAATTGGCGGAAATGTTTTCAAGTCTGGACAAGGCAAAGATACCGCTTTACACAGCACAAAAGAAAACGCGCGGTTTTTATGCGATTGATGCGGAGACACAAGAGCAGGTCACTAGTCCGGCAAAGAGAAGTCGGCATAGTCGCAGGGCATTTTCACAGGACGTGCGGCACATGGTATATGATGCAAACGGCGGCAGATGTTATCTGTGCGGCAAGCCTATAAAGTATGAGGATATGACACTTGATCACATCAAACCGCTTGCTATGGGCGGCAGGAATACAACAGATAATCTGGCTTGTGCTTGTTTCGCCTGTAACCAGTTCAAGGGAAGCGTGCAACCGGAAGAATTCCACAAGCGGGTAAGCGAGATTTACTTCTACCAGACTGAAAAAAGCAACGCGAAAAAGCTACGGTGGAGACTGGCGCGAAAACTGCTAATCAGTCTGGCGGAAGATGACAATAAATAAGCGAGACTTCGGGCAAACATTCGCCAGAAGTAAAGGCAAGAGAAACTTAACGCAAATATTTGCGCAATGTTAAACAGCGAAAGTCCAGCTAAGAAATGTCAAGGGGGAATTAAAAAAATAAAATCAGGTTGGAA
>JAJBVD010000002.1 GCA_020859985.1 Clostridiales bacterium | reverse complement strand
TACAGACGTATTATAACGCTAATTGTTAGCCATGTCAATAGGCGAGTGCTAAACTATTTATAAATATTGTTTTAAAGATAGAAATCAGTCTGCATACGAGCAGCTAAACGGAAAAAAAGAAATCCTATGGATATTATAAAAACTGAGAAAAGAGATATATCAGTAAAAGCTAAGAAGCGAATATTTTCTGTCACGGCCGTGTGCATCGGATAAGGGGCAATTTTTCTCCTCATACTCGTCTGCACCGGCCGTGGGCAGCAAGGCTACTAATTCATTTATTTATGGAAAAGTGAGAACCCCTTTTTCTCCGGCTCGCCGGTTGTGATCGTACCTACTTTATAACCGGTCTCCTCCACTGTTGCTCTGAGTTTTTCCTCATCAAGAGCGCTCTCAGAGAAAATCTCTGTGATTCCCTTACTGTGGTTCGATGTCACCTTCTGCACATCAAATACCTTACGGATCGCATCATTTACATGCGCCTCGCAGTGTCCGCACATCATACCTTCTACCTGCATTGTTGTCTTTACCATGTTATTCTCCTCCACTTTATTTTCATATCCGGCCTCTGAATCACTTCTGTCCGAAGTGCTGTCAGCCGGGTTTAAAGTTACCCTTTGATCTCTGTCTGTTGTAATATTTGCCGGCACATCCAGTGTCACCGCTCCGGCCTTTTTATCACGCCCTGCATCATGCATTTTAAAAAGGTTCAGGCGCAATGCATTTGACACCACACAAAAGCTGGAAAGACTCATCGCAGCGGCTCCGAACATGGGGTTCAGTTTCCAGCCGAAAACCGGAATCCACACACCTGCCGCCAGCGGAATGCCGATGACGTTGTAAAAAAACGCCCAGAACAGGTTTTCGTGGATGTTGCGCAGTGTCGCCCGGCTTAAGCGGATGGCAGCCGGAACATCGCTTAAGCGGCTCTTCATCAATACCACATCCGCCGCATCAATGGCAATATCCGTACCTGCCCCAATAGCGATACCGATATCTGCTCTGGTAAGCGCCGGGGCATCGTTGATGCCATCTCCGACCATTGCAACCTTTACTTCTGATGAATTCTTTTTCCGTCCGAAAAATCCCGCGAAAGATAGGCCTTTCTTCCGTTGAGTTGCATCATCGCATAACACACATTCCTTTAACTGCCGGATCACACTTTCTTTTCCGTCCGGCAGGACTCCGGCAATCACCTCATCAACACCGGCCTGCGCACCGATAGCTCTGGCTGTGCGTTCGTTATCGCCCGTCAGCATCACCACACGAATGCCCATGTTCTGCAGCTCTTTGATTGCCTGCGGGCTGTCCTTTTTGATCACATCCGCCACAGCTATGATGCCAAGCAGCCTGCCGTCCTTTGTAAAGAGAAGCGGCGTCTTCCCCTGCTCCGCTAACTCCTGAGCCTGCGCTTCCATCTGCTGAGGAACCTGCGTCTGGCTTTTTACGAATTTCATGCTGCCGCCCAAAAGCTTCTCTGAAAGCGCTCCCTTTTCTGTTTTGATCGTGGCCGAAAGTCCATTACCCGGCAAAGCCTGAAAGTCAGCAACTTCCGAAGTGCGGATACCGTCTTCCTGTCCCCGCAGTAAAATAGCCTTTGCCAGCGGATGCTCGCTCTTCTGCTCCAGCGCGAATGCATAGGACAGCAGCTCCCGCTTCGTCACACCGTCTGCCGGAAGAATATCCGTCACTTTCGGCTCGCCGCTGGTGATCGTCCCGGTCTTATCCAGCGCAACAATCTGCACTTTGCCTGCTTCTTCCAGAGACACAGCCGTTTTAAACAAAATGCCGTTCTTCGCGCCCATTCCGTTGCCGACCATGATCGCCACCGGTGTTGCAAGCCCCAGCGCACACGGGCAGCTGATCACAAGAACGGAAATTCCTCTTGCCAGAGCAAACGGAACTGTCTGGCCCGCAAGCAGCCACACGATGATTGTAATCACTGCTATGGTAATCACTGCCGGAACAAATACGCCGGATACCTTATCTGCGATCTTCGCGATCGGCGCTTTGGTTGCAGCCGCATCGCTGACCATTTTAATAATCTGGGAAAGAGTCGTATCCTCTCCGACTCTGATCGCCTCACATTTTATAAAACCGGACTGGTTGACCGTCGCTGCAGAGACTGCATCGCCAACTGCTTTGTCGACCGGGATGCTCTCGCCTGTCAGCGCTGCTTCATTCACAGCGCTTGCTCCCTCCAGAATAATGCCGTCCACCGGAATATTTTCTCCGGGACGAACGACAAAAACATCTCCCTTTCGCACCTGATCAATCGATATCGTCTCTTCGACTCCGTCACGTACTACCACAGCGGTCTTCGGCGCCAGCTTCATCAGGCTTTTCAGCGCATCCGTCGTCCTGCCTTTGGAACGTGCCTCAAGCATCTTTCCAACCGTGATCAGGGTCAGGATCATCGCCGCAGATTCAAAGTAAAACTCATGCATGTAGGTCATGACCGCTTCCATATCGCCGTTCACCTGTGCATCAGTCATCATAAACAGGGCATAGACGCTCCACACGAAAGACGCCGTCGAACCAAGCGCTACCAGCGTATCCATATTCGGTGAACGATGCCACAGACTCTTAAACCCACTGATAAAAAACTTTTGATTGATCACCATGATGATCGCGGCAAGCAGAAGCTGCACCAACCCCATCGCCACATGGTTGCCGTCAAACCAGGACGGCAGGGGCCAGCCCCACATCATATGCCCCATTGAGAAATACATCAGTACGATCAAAAATCCAACCGAAGCGATCAGCCTGCGTTTCAGCACCGGCGTCTCATGATCTTCAAGAGCCGCCTCCTGCTCTGCAATTGACTGTGACATAGAATATGCCGCCGCCCCTGAGCCCTCAGACGCACTGGCTCCCATGCCTTTGCCGGCTCTGCTGCCGCCCTTTTGTGAGGCACCATATCCTGCCTCCTGCACAGCGCGTATAATGGCATCCGGAGAGGCAGTGCCTTCCACTCCCATGGAATTCGTCAGCAGACTGACGGAACATGACGTCACACCGGGAACCTTCGAGACTGCCTTCTCCACCCTCGCAGAGCAAGCCGCGCAGCTCATTCCGGTCACTGTATATTGATCCATGCTTTTAATCACTCCTTTCGTAAACATCCCTATTGCAATGCAGGCGCATCGACCCAACCTACTTCATCAGCTTCTGCATCGTAGCAACCAGTTCATCCACAACCTCATCCTTTCCGTCGCGGATATCCCTCACCACACAGGAATGAATGTGGCTGGACAACAGTTCTTTATTAAATGAATTGATCGCCGCGTTCACCGCCGCCGACTGAATCAGAATGTCATTGCAGTAAGCATCCCGCTCCAGCATTCCGCGAATGCCGCGGATCTGTCCTTCGATACGGTTCAGCCGATTGATCAGCTTCTTTTTCTCCTCTTCCGATCGTATCGTCTTTTTGCAGCTGCAGCAGGCTTCCACGGCTTCATTCCCTACAGAACTTTCATTCGCCACACTGTCAGGATCCGGAATATTCTGAACATGCTCAATACTTTTTATATTTTCCACGTTATTTCTTCTCCTTATTCCAGCAGCAATGTAAAAATAATCCATTGGCCTTTCTATACTTTCCGCCAGAAACATTTCAGGCTCAAAATACCCCTCAAGGGTATTTTGGTATAATAATATACCCCCAAAGGGTATTTGTCAAGAGCAAACAGAAAGACCCGCTCACATTATAGAGCGAGTCCTTACCAATTTGTAAAAATGAGGGAATCTAAATGCCTATGCCACACCATTTTTCTCACAGATATCTTTCAGGCAGCATCGGTCACAATACGGTTTCGTCCGCGCAGTGCAGACCTCCCTGCCATGATAAACAAGCCGATGGCAAAAGCTGCTGCCTTCCTCGGGCGGAATGATCTTCCATAGCGCCATCTCCACCTTTTTCGGTTCCTTTATCCCATCGACCAGCCCCATCCGGTTTGTCAGACGGATGCAATGGGTATCGGTGACAATCGCGGGTTTTCCGAATACATCCCCCATGATCAGGTTCGCGCTTTTTCTCCCCACTCCGGGAAGCTTCAGAAGCTCGTCAAAATCATCAGGCACTTTCCCGCCATATTCATTCTTCAGCATACGCATACAGGCGCTGATATCCCGTGCCTTGCTTTTTCCTAAGCCGCACGGTCTGACAATCTCCTCGATCTCCTCCGGGGAAGCAGCAGCGAGAGCATCCACGTCCGGAAATTTTTCATACAGCTTTTCCACCACGATATTCACCCTCGCATCTGTGCATTGTGCCGCCAGGCGCACGCTCACGAGGAGCTTCCAGGCTTCATCATAATCCAAAGTACAGTCTGCGTCCGGATATTCATTTTTCAGACGTTCGATGATCTCCAGAGCGAGGGCTTGTTTTTTTTCTTCTGTTTTGCTCATTTTTTATATCCCCAATGTTTTGTAACCGTTCAGTACCTTCACAGTGAGGTACTGTCCTGAATAATTATACTGCTTTTAATGATTGATCAGGTAACTGTAATAAATTTTGATCAGTGACAAAATCAGACATCTGCTTCCGAATTATCATCCGCAGATGTCTGATTATTTACATTGTCAGATAAAGAGTCTTATGACAGCAGAAGTGCTTTTATCTCTGCCCCTTGTCATATGGAATACCCTCGGCCTTCGGCGCACGCGACTTCTTGGATGTGAACGCCAGCACGATCATGGTAATCAGATACGGCAGCATCCGGTAGAAGTTCGAGCTCAGTCCGATCTGCGCCAGCATATATACGCCGTCGCCATTGATATCAATGCTCGCGTAGGAAGCGGCGATACACTTAAACAGACCGAAAAGCAGCGCAGCACCTGCTATATTTCCGGGCTTCCAGTTACCAAAGATCATAACAGCCAGTGCCAGGAAACCGAAGCCTGCCACATCGCCGTTCGCGGAGCAGTTCGCAGTAGTCAGCGCATATACGAAGCCGCCCATACCAGCGAGTGCACCGGATATTATGGTACCGGCATAGCGCATCTTATACACATTGATGCCCAGCGAGTCCGCCGCCTGCGGATTCTCGCCACAGGAACGAAGACGAAGTCCAAATCGGGTCTTATAGAGCAATACAGCAAGAATAATGTAAACAAGGATGCACAGATACGTCGCCAGGTAAACCTTGTTAATAAAGATTTCTCCCAGAATTCCGATATCCGCAGTCCGGTCAAAGCCCAGCGTCGTCTTTTTGATCATAAACCAGCTTGCGGCGTCGCCTTCTGACATGTAAAGTGTGCTCTGGTTTGCCAGAATACGGATCAGGAAAAGGACGAGCGCAGGAGCCAGCAGGTTCAGAGCCGTACCGCTGATCGTCTGATCCGCCTTGAGGTTGATCGCAGCAAATGCCAGCAAAAGAGAAAAGATTGCGCCGCACAGAGCTGCCACAAGGATTGCCAGAACCTCAAAGCCCTGTAATGCTACCCAGTTACCATTGTCCTTTGCGGCAGCAAACCATCCGGCCTGCTGCACCACATTGACGAAAAACACACCAGTGAACGCTCCGAAGATCATAATACCTTCGAGAGCCAGATTGATGACACCACTGCGCTCGGCAAACACACCGGCCAGCGCGACGATCATCAGGGGAACTGCATAAAGCAGAGTCTGCTGAATTAAAAATGTCATAACGTCTCGCCTCCTTTCGTGTCAGCCGCAGATACTGTATCCGGGTCTGTACCCAAAACCGTCTGATTTTCACCAGCTGTTTTGCCGCCTGCATCCGCAGCCGCATCGCCGTTGTTTTCCGGATCCGCGTTCGCGTTTTCTTCATGCGCACTGCTCTTTTTACTTGTCAGAAGCATACGGATCAAAAGGGCAAACGCGCTTAAGTATACAATCACGGCAATGATGACATCCGTGATATATTCATTGTACGCGGTCAGGTTGGTCAGCTGCAGTCCGCAGATGTCCAGCATGGACATGAAGCACCCGGTAAATATAACGCCGATCGGATTGCAGGACGCAAGGAGCGCCACAGGGATACCGTTAAATCCGGCATCCGGAAGCGACTGATAAGTCGACCAGAAGAACTCCGTGTTGCCGGACAGATAATAAAGGGAAGCGCCCGCTCCGGCCAGTGCTCCTGCCAAAGCCATGGAAAGGACGATATTTCTCTTATCCGCGATACCGGCATAACGCGCTGAATGACGGTTGCTGCCGCAGGCCTTCAGCTGGTAGCCCATGGTCGTCTTATCCATCAATATGTATACAAGAATCGCCAGCACGATCGCTACCAGAATACCCGCGTTAACCTGTGAACCGGAAAAGATCTTATCCAGTCCGAGCTTGGCTGTCGCCACGCCATTGTAGCTGGTCTTGTATATGTAGCCGGTCTTTCCGGATTCGATGGTGTTGCACAGGGTACTGCCCTCAAAAATCCAGGTAACAAGATTGGCCGCGATCCAGTTGCACATAATGCACGCCAGAACCTCATTGATGTTCAGATATGCCTTCACCAGGCCGGGAATCGCACCCCAGAGTGCGCCCGCAAGCATACCGGCGAGGAATGCCAGCAGCCACACCAATGGAGCCGGAACACCGCCATTCTCATAAAGAGTAGAAGAACCGGTCGGTATCTTAAGTGCAACAAAAAGAGTCGCTGCAGTTCCTATCAGGTACTGTCCCGGTGCACCAATGTTGAAAAGACCGGTCTTGTAAGCGATGGCCACCGAAAGTCCGGTAAGGATCAGCGGAGTCGCGCGGAACAGCATATTGCCGAAGTTTGTAGAGTTAAATCCAAATGTCAGAGAACCGGCAGCACTGCGGCCAGTACTGAAAAGACCGCCGAATACCAGCTGGATGCCCTCTCCGACGCTGCTCAGTCCCAGTGATTTGTTGGAAATACCAACGAGCAGGATGATAATACTTCCCACCACCATACCAATGATAATCGAAAGTACGGAAGAAAGCACGGTCTTCGTACCGTCTTTCGCGTAAAAACGGGCTAATTTCTCTTTCATGCCTTGCTCGCCTCCTTCCCATTCTGCCGCTTTGCTCCGGCCATATAAAGGCCAAGCTCCTGAACGTCCGTCTTCTTCGGATCAAGCTCGCCCACGATCTCACCTTCATAGATCACCAGAATCCGATCGCTTAAGCTCATGACCTCATCCAACTCCAGAGAAATAAGAAGGATCGCATGTCCCTTATCACGTTCTGCGATCAGCTGATTGTGAATGTGCTCGATCGCGCCAACGTCAAGGCCTCTGGTCGGCTGAACCGCAAGGATCAGCGGCTTATCCCGGTCAAGTTCACGGGCAATGATCGCCTTCTGCTGATTGCCGCCCGACATGCTCCTCGCTACAGTCACAGAACCCTGTCCGGAACGCACATCGAAGTCCTCGATCAGCTTATCCGAATATTCCCGCACAGCAGCTGTATCAATGAAACCGTTGTGAGCAAACCGCGGCTCCTGGAAGCGCTGCAGGACCATATTCTGCTCCAGGGTAAAATCCAGGATCAGGCCGTGTTTATGGCGGTCTTCCGGAATGTGACTCATGTTCTTCCCTCTCTGACGGATCGTCGCATGGGAAATGTCTTCGCCGCACAATGTAACCGTGCCGCCGGAGTTCTTTTCCAGACCTGTCAGGCCATAGACCAGCTCGCTCTGACCATTCCCGTCAATACCCGCAATACAGACGATCTCGCCCGCCCGGACATCAAAGGATACGCCGTTGACCGCGTCTCGCTTATGTACGGCCGAAGGAACTTTAAGGTCACGAACCTGAAGAACCGGCTGCTGCGGCTTTGCCTCATCCTTGACGACTTCCAGCTGCACCGGACGTCCGACCATCATATTGGAAAGACTCTGTTTGTCCGTGTCCTTTGTATCTACGGTACCAATATATTTTCCTTTTCGGAGAACGGTCACCCGGTCTGCAACGGACATGATCTCATTCAGCTTATGAGAAATAAACAGAATGCTCTTCCCTTCATCGGCGAACGCACGCATCGTCTCCAGCAGATCCTCGATCTCCTGAGGGGTCAGCACTGCTGTCGGTTCGTCAAAGATCAGGATCTCATTGTCGCGGTACAGCATTTTTAAGATTTCGACACGCTGCTGCATCCCGACTGTGATATCCTCTACGTGAGCATCAAGATCGACCTTAAGACCATATTTTTCTGAAAGAGCCTCTACCTTTGCCCGGGCTTCTTTTTTCTGAAGAAAGCCAAGCTTTGTAGTCTCCGCGCCAAGAATGATATTATCCAGCACGGTAAAGACGTCAATCAGTTTAAAGTGCTGATGCACCATTCCGATACCAAGCGCTGTCGCGTCATTTGGATTATGAATCTTTACTTCCTGTCCGTTTTTAAGAATTTTGCCTTCTTCCGGCTGATACAGACCGAACAGCACACTCATCAGCGTGGACTTGCCTGCGCCATTCTCACCAAGCAGAGCATGCACCTCGCCTCTTCGCAGCTGAAGCGTAATATCGTCATTGGCAATGATTCCCGGAAAACGCTTGGTAATATGGAGCATCTCAATGACATTGTCTGGCTGCATTGCATTTCCCCCCTTCTTATAATTCCAGCACCTGAATATTTTTCAGCCCTGTTTTTCAAAAAAAGGGGAGGTGCGTGATCCGCCCTCCCCTTTCAAGAGCAATTTCTGTGAACCCCGTTCTAACGGGATACTTCCTATTACTCTGCATAACTGTTCCGTATCTTCACAGTTACTCAACGATCGTAACGACTGCGTTCTCAAAGCCGGTCAGATCAGCATTCTCATAATCATTGTCAACTACGAGCGTGCCATCTACAACCTCTGCAAGAAGCTCTGCATAATCGTCAGCTGTGAAGTTCTCCAGCGACCAGGTATCGGTCGGAAGACCTACAGCGCCGTCAGCAGCGCCAAGAGTCGTGGTAGTGCCGCCAAGCGTATCCCACTCGCCGTCATAGTATACGCCGATCGCATACTCGGTAGCTGCAGCCAGACCCTTCATAGCGGAAGTGATAACTGTATCAGACTCGCTGGACTGGTCAACGTCAACACCGATCACATAACCGTCGTTAGCGGAAGCCGCTGCCGCGATCGATGAGAACATCGCGCCGCCGCATGCGAATACGACTTCTGTGCCGTTGGTGTACCAGCCGCTTACCATGGTCTGCAGCTCAGCAGATGCTGAGTAAGAAGAACCATACAGCCAGGAATAGTTGATATTTACCGTGGTGCCAAGTGCAGCAGCCGCGTCATTCGCGCCCTGTACAAAGCCATAACCGTAACGGCAGCATGCCGGGTTCGTTCCGCCGCCGCCGCCGGAGAAGCCGAGCTCTGTGAAGCCTTCCATCACTACTGCATAGCCTGCGAAATAGCCGCACTGCTCTTCCTGGAAGTTGATGCCTGCAACATTTGCAAGAGCATCATCGCCGTTGTAAAGAGTATAGCCATCGATGAATACGAACTGTACGTCCGGATAATCAATCGCAGCCTGTGTCAGAGCTGCCTCCTGAAGATAACCTGCGCAGACAACAACCTGAGCTCCTGCCTCGCAGGCAGCTGCCATTGCGTCGTAACGGTCATCATCCGTTGCTTCGCTCTCATTCGCCGGCTGATAATACTTGTAGGAAAGGCCGTTCTCATACGCGTAAACCTTCACGCCGTTCCATGTACCCTCATTGAAAGACTTGTCCTTCAAGGAGCCGACATCCGTAACGAAAGCAATCTCATAAGTACCATCGTCAGAAGTCATCGTATCCTCGATGTCGTCCGCCGATACGCTTTCCTCAGCCTGAACCGTGATCGCGCCCATAGAAACGACCATGACAGCTGAGAGCATCAATGCAAGCAGTTTTTTCTTCATTTTCTTTCTCTCCTTATAATTTATTTATCCTGAAGCCTTATGCCGGCTCTTGGATCAGTGCCGAACCCCTTACGTGCGTCTCCCTCCGCACAGATATACAACAGTATAACACACTTTTCGACAAATTGAACTACTTTTTTCATGTTTTTTACGAAACTGTTTAGCGGCACATCTCTCCGGCGATCTGCGACGCCAGCTTCGCGTTGTTATATACAAGCTGGATATTCGCGTCCAGACTGTCGCCGCCGGTGATATCCTTCACCTTTGCAAGCAGGAAAGGAGTAGTCTGCTTTCCTTTGATCCCCTTTGCTTTCATTTCCTCGATGGCCTCGTCAATGCACTTGTTAATGTACTCGCAGTCCATGGAATACTCTTCCGGGATCGGGTTCGTCACCAGCATACCGCCTTTCATCCCCAGATCCAGCTTGGTCGTCCATGCATCCGCGATCTGTTTCGGTGTATCCAGACGATAGTCCACACCAAATCCGCTCTTTCTGGTATAGAATGCCGGAAGCTCCTCAGTCTGATAGCCGATCACCGGTACGCCCTTGGTTTCCAGATACTCCAGAGTCAGTCCCAGATCCAGGATGGCTTTGGCTCCTGCACAGACTACCAGCACAGGTGTATCCGCCAGTTCTTCCAGATCAGCGGAAATGTCCATCGTCGTCTCCGCGCCTCTGTGTACGCCGCCGATACCGCCGGTCGCAAACACCTTTACGCCGGCCATCGCCGCAATCAGCATCGTCGTCGCTACGGTAGCGGCTCCGTCCTCTTTTTTCGCTACCAGAATCGGCACATCGCGGCGGCTTGCCTTGATCACATCCAGACCTTTCTTGCCGAGATAATCAATCTCTTCCTCACTGACGCCGACCTTGAGGCGTCCGCCAAGGATTGCGATCGTCGCCGGTACCGCACCATTCTCACGGACGATTTTTTCAACTGCAAGAGCCGTCTCCACATTCTGCGGATAAGGCATACCGTGTGAGATGATCGTCGACTCCAGCGCCACGACCGGCTTTCCATTCGCAAGTGCCTCCTGCACCTCCGGTGCCACATCAAGATATTTGTTCAGCTGATTCATAATCGTTTCCTCCTGATTCGTATATATTGTTTTTTTCAAAAACCCGCCCTTTCATACATCATCTGTACACTCAGCTCCTCATTGATCGTCTGATCACTTTCCGCGCAGATTGCTCCGGCTGCCAGCGCCAGCCGCGCTGCTTCTTCCGAAGAAAGTCCAGCGCGATACGCGTAAGCAAGTCCGGCCATAAAGCAATCCCCTCCGCCTGTCGCACTGCGCACATTCGTCCGAATTCCGGGAATCAGAAGCATCCGGTCCCTGCCTGCGCAAAGAACACCATTCGCTCCAAGGGTAATATACACATTTTCGATCCCTTTATCAAGCAGAACATCGGCTGCCTTCCTTAAAGACAATTCATCTGTAATCCTGACTCCGCTTAAAAATTCCGCTTCCAGCCGATTGGGCTTCAAAGTATGTATATGGCCAAGAATCCCCTCCAGCTTATGCATTTTCGCCGTAGACACCGGATCCGCGAAAATGGGAACCTGCAGATGCTCTGCAAGATATACAATCGTCTCCTGCGGCAGATTTGTATCGATCACACAAAGGCAGGACCGGTTGAGTGCTTCCAGGCGTTTCTCCATAAACTGCGGCGTCATATATTTATAGATGCCCATGTCCGAAACAGCAAGCTGCATCTCACCCTTTTCGTCCGTGATAAAAACATAGCATGAGGTAGACGCCCCACTGACCGTCCGGGCGCTGTTTAAATTTATCCCCAGCTTCTCAAGATGTTCCTGAATTCTCTGTCCGTTACCATCATCCCCAAAAACCGTGACCAGAGATACCGGCTGGCCAAGCAGGGCAAGATTGTGAGCAATGTTGCGCCCCACACCGCCCATTGACAGGGACACCCTGCCGGGATTGGAATCAGCACTTACCAAAGGCTGATACGGCATCCCGCAAATATCCATGTTCACTGCGCCAACGACCGCTATCGGGGCTTCCGAAGGACATGTTCCCATTGTACATGGTTCTTTTTCTTCCGTCATTTTTCTCTCCCAACCCGCATCGTTCAAGGCAGTCGTTTATTCTTTTGAAGATGCGGAATATCCTCTTGAATGATATGGATATTTGGAGCCTGTGTCAAGAATTATTTGTTTTGAATCTCACCAAATTTGCCATTAAAAAATTTTGAATTATTTATCGAAGTGGGGCAGAATAATGTTTTTTTCATTTGTTATGTGTCGTTTCTAAATAGTTATATAATATTTATATTGAATAATTCATCTTCATGTGATATAGTATCACTGTCGTCGACTCATTCCACTAGGAAGGAGGTGATGCCATATGGCGGATATAGTCATTGTGTTTCTTATTTCTGTCGTAGCGAGTGTGATTGGCAATTACATAAGCAAATGGCTGGGCAGAAATAATTAGATGACAACAGCCTGAACGGACCAGCTCACCGTAACGAGCGAGAAAACCCCAGAGGGCCGCTCCTCTGGGGTTTTCGATTTTGTGCCACATGGCGTCACTGTGTTTCTCAGTTTCATTTATAATATGCCATAAAAGAATAAAAGTCAATCATTTTTTTACAAAAGAATTCTCCCGGTTTACAGTTTTTAACAATCGTGCTAAAATTGGGAAACAGAATTATCTGCGAAGCGGGCATGAAAGATTGGAAAGAGGAAAGGTGAACATACAATGAAAACAGGTCTTGTACTGGAGGGCGGTGCCATGCGCGGCATGTATACCGCAGGCATCCTTGATGTGATGATGGAGCATGAGATCCCGATCAACGGCGCGATCGGTGTATCGGCCGGCGCACTGTTCGGCGTAAATTACCTGTCCGGGCAGAATGGCCGTGTGATCCGCTACAATAAGCGTTTCAATCATGACCCGCATTATATGGGAATACTTCCCCTGATCAAAGAGGGCAATATTATCAGTACAGAATATGCATACCACGATGTTCCCTATGAACTGGATGTATTTGACGATGCCGCTTATCAGAAAGCCGCAGAGCATATACCATTCTATGCCGTAGTCACGGAGGTAGAATCCGGCAAGCCCAAGTATGTGCGCATCCGCAGCGTTTATCAGCAGATGGACGTCCTGCGCGCTTCTGCTTCCATGCCGTTTGTGTCAAAGCCTGTACAGTTGGGCGAGCACTGCTATCTGGACGGCGGTATTTCAGACAGCATTCCGTTCCGTTGGCTGCAGTCAAATGGCTATGACCGGCTGATCGTCGTGCTGACCCGCGATCTCTCCTACCGCAAGAAGCCCATGTCCCGCAGACTGATCCATATGTTTTACAGAAAATATCCGGGGCTTGAAGAACATCTGACCCGGAGGCATATGGTTTACAATGAGTCCGTGGAGGCCTTAAAAGAACAGGAAGCAGATGGACATGCGTTTGTCATCCGCCCTTCCTCTCCTATCGAGATTGGGCGCATTGAGAGCGATCCATCCAAGCTGCAGGCCGTTTATGAGCTGGGACTGAAGGACGGCGCCGCCGTGCTTCCAAAGCTTATGAAATACCTGAATATTTGTTGCCAATGATTTTTATATCCCGCATACAGAGTGGGACAACTATAAGCAAAGCATATTGCAGAGAGTATTTATTATATTGTTGTATGCAAATCCTGCCCTGCTGAAGAATGTATGCGTTCCTGCTCCATGATTTTCTCTGCCATGGCGTCGGCGCCGTCCGTTTCGCCAAGATACCCTTGCTGGTTTGAAAACAAAATGACTTCTGTCTGAAGTGCACCCCTGCAGTGCTTCTGCAGGTGAAATTGAATCCGGCGTGTCACCTCTGCCATTGTCGGTTCCAGCATGTCGGTCTCTGCCAGAATACCGACCGCTTCTTCCGTTGTGTTGGTGTCAAGAAGTCTCCTTACGATTTCAGATGAAGCCCCGGCGCGCGCAGCCTGCGCCGCCATCAACTCGGCGCGGCAGTCGGCATGTGCCGAATGCGTGTTCATAATGCCTCCGGAAACCTTGATAAATTTTCCGATATGCGCAACAAACAGGATTCCCTTCACGCCCAGTTCTTCCGCAATATCCAGCGTCTCTCCGACATAATTGCTGCACTTCATGGAATCCTCCGCATTGAGGCTGCGATATCCGAAAGAATCCTCTGTCAGATGATTCTCTCCGGAACCAGAACATACCCCGGCAGGTTCTGCCGGACTTTCGGACAAAGTCTGCCGGGATGTCTCTCTCCGTATAAAATCCGCACCATAATTGCCCGGTGTGATGAGAATATACTGCTCACCCTGTTCCACCCTCTGCTTCATTTCAACACGAATGCTCGCTATCAGCGCTTCTTCACTCATCGGCACAACGATTCCGCTTGTACCCAGAATGGAAATACCTCCAACAATTCCCAGGTGCGGATTGAATGTCCGCTTCGCAATCTCCTCGCCTTCCGGCACGGAGATCGTAATTTTCACTCCACCGCGATACTCATAGAGTTCACAGACATTCTCCGCTTCCCTCCTGATCATCTCGCGGGGAACGCGGTTGATAGCCGCAGCACCTACAGGCTGTTCCAGCCCCGCTTTGGTGACGCGTCCCACTCCGATGCCGCCATCTATAAAAATATGACAAAAATCTCCTTCTCCTTTTGTTCCATTTCCCGCGTTTTCTTTGCCGAATGCAAAATCATCCCGCATATATTCCGCTCTTGCATACACAAGAATCCCGTCCGTCGCGTCCGGATCATCCCCGCTATATTTTTTTACCGCACAGGAAGCATATTCTTCTGTGATTTTCTGTGCCTCAACCGGCAAATGCAGACGAATTCCCTTCGGAGTCAGCAGATCAGCATGAAAGCAGATCCTGCCTGACAGCAGCATTTCAACAGCTGCTTTCGATGCGGCGGCTGCGCAGCTTCCCGTTGTATAACCGCAGCGCAGCTTTTTGTTCTTCTTCATAACATACTGGTGCTCGATCCCGGTAAGTGCCGGAGGCGCAGGAATCGTGCGAATATCCGAAAGACACATAACATCGCCGCCAGAGCGCCCGTCTGTCATGATACCCGGATTGTCAATATCGGCAAACCTGTCCCGTTCCTTCAGATTCAGCCGACACGCAAATCCTTCCGCATTCTTTACCTGCCATTCGAAATAATCCCGATGTGGGGAAGAAAATCGATCCAGAATTGCCATAATAGTTCCACCGTGTACGACAAAAGCCACTTGCTTTATACCAGCCCTCTTTGCCCGTGCACATCCTTCCCGAAATGCCTCACAGCAGCGATCTGCGAACTGTTCCCTGCTCTCTCCTCCGGGAAAAGCGATCGTACCGCTGCTGTCAATCCAGGCCTGATAGCGCGCATCACTTTGAAGCTCCATATAATTCTTATACTCGAACTCTCCAAAATCACATTCCCTCAGCCCCTTCAGAGGAAGAATATCTGCCTCCGGATATAAAAGCTTCGCCGTCTGTACACATCGTCTCAGCGGGCTCGAAAAGACCATAGCAGCACATGGATACGCACTCCTGTTCTCCTCCAGATGGACAGACGAATCCTTTGTAAGCGGCTCATCCGTCGTACCGACATAACGCTGTTCCAGATTGCCCGCCGTAGTACCATGCCGGATCAGAAAAATCTCCATATACCCTCCGTCTGCACGCCGGATCAAGCCTTTTCCATCTGTACCTCCAGTCCCAGACGAATGACCTGCTTTCGTCCAAACATATCGACCTCCAGCGTTGCTTTTCTCTTATGATAATCAATCTTTTTAATCAACCCCTCTTTACCCACCAGAGGGCCGGAAATGATTTTAACCTTTGATCCTTCGAAAATACCTTTGGATATTTCCACTACCTGTTCCTCTCCGCCAAAGCGAAGCAAAAACTCTACCTTTTCACCGGAAAGCGGGATCATCTCTCCATCCGTTGACAGCAGCTTTGTAAGCCCCTGTACCTTTTTCAGTTCATACCAAAGATCCTCCGGCGCATCTGTAATCATAAAAACATAACCGGGAAAAAGAATCTTTTTCAATAGCTTCCATTCTCCATGAAGCTTTCTCTGCTCTTTAAAGTACGGAATAAAACATTTGTGAAGTACGGTATCTGAAATCAGCCTTGCGCACTGCAGCTGTATTTTTTCTTCTGAACCCGTCTGAACCTGCATCACGTACCACAAAAGTAACATCCTCCTCATCGCGGTGAAGTCAGTTTTTTCCGCTTGTGCCCAATCAAGCAGCTGCATTGCCATCCCCATCCATTGGATATGCGACAAAACGCCCTGTCAGACTCTGCGCGCAAAAAGCAGGCTTTTCTCGCGAAATGCCTGCTCAATCCAATCCATTGTTATCCGATGATTACAATTCGAATCATGGCAATGACCTCCAACATTATAGGGAATCATACCATAATAAACATAATTTTGCAAATTGTTCTTTTGTGAAACATTCGTATCTGTTCTGAAACGTTTCAAACATTCTTATTTTCCGGCATCGCATTCAGAGCCTGTACGATCACCTCCGCCGTCCCCTCAACGCCAAATCTCGAACTGTCTATCATCAGTGCGCTGCAGTCGCGCGGAGACCGCACCTCCGGGCAATATTTTCTCTGATAATACGTGCGGGCCATATCGACCTCACGGATCATCCGCCTCGCCGTTTTTTCATCCATCATCAGCGTGTCCACACAGTTTCGAAGTCTTGCCTCATACGGAGCGTAAATATATACACTTAAGTGCCGCGGAAAATCCCGCAGAATGTAATCCGCGCAGCGTCCTACAATAATACAGGAGCTTTTAGAAGCGGCATCCAGAATGATATTTTTCTCCGTCTCAAAAATCTCATCGTTGATATTATAGGTCGTCAGGCTCATCCTGTCTTTTTTACGCAGGAAAAAAGAGCTTTTCGCCGTTTCTTCCTCATCACTGATCAGGGAAACAGAATGGCCGGTGCGTTTTGCGGCCGCTTCCACAATATCTCTGTCCCAGAATTCCACGCCCAGCTTTTCCGACAGTCTCTGTGCCACCGTGCGCCCCAGTGAAGCAAATTCTCTCGAAATCGTAATCACATAATGATCCATAAAAACCTCCCGAACATTCCGCACATGCGCATATCTGAATCAGAAACAAATCACTCCGCTGTCACTACGTCCGCCGGGCGCTTCGCACCCTGTTTCATACGTTTTTGCATATGACGTACAACGCAGGACAAAGTAAAATTGATCACAAAATAAATCACACAGGCAAAGCCGAACAATACGAAAACATCAGACACATTGATGACTCCTGTCCCGTTATAGCGGTTCGCCGAGCTCATGATCTGCTTGGTACGCGCCATCAGTTCAATGACCGCAACGTTTGCCAGATAAGAGGAGTCCTTGATGGTCGTGATCACCTGCGAGAGCAGCGTCGGAATGATGTTCCGGTAGGCCTGCGGAAGAATGATGTAGATCATGATCTGCACGGTATTGAATCCCTGTGAATGTCCAGCCTCAAACTGCCCCTGCGCCACAGAATTTAATCCGCCGCGTACTATTTCCGCGATTACCGATGAAGTAAACAGCACCAGTGCAACCGCTCCCTTAAAAAGAAGCTTCACATCCGCCGCGGAATTCAGCCCGAACATCTTGCGGTTCAGAAAACCGGGAGTCGGACAGAACACCAGACAGATGAAGATCCACAGCAGCAAAGGCGTGTTGCGGAACACTTCAATATAAAAGGTGGCCAGAAAGCGAAAAATTTTATTTTTACCGGAATTGCAGTAATTGCGCACAAGCGCAAGAACAGAACCGATCAGAATTCCAAAGCCAACCGCGATCACGGATATGATAAGAGTAAACAAAACTCCTTTCATCAGATATTGCAAAATCGCTGTATTGGTCAGCATCGAAAGGCTTGCCTGTAAATTACTCATGCGGTTTCTACCCCCTTTTCCGTGCTGCCATGTCCGGCCACTGTCACTCTCTGGTCTCTCTGCTTCAATCTGGTCTCCCAGGTACTTGCAAGCTTTGAAAGCGGGTAACAGATGATAAAGAATAATGTGCCGCTCACCAGATAAGCGGGGCCATACGCTCCGCCTGTTGTCGCGCCGGTCACAAAGCTGTATGTCAGGGAAATCAGATCCGTGCCGCCGATGATGTAGAGACAGGAAGTATTCTTGATCAGATTCACCACCTGGTTGACCATTGGCGGAAGAATAATTTTAATGCTCTGCGGAAGGATAATATAATACATCTCGCCAAAGTAATTGAATCCCTGCGACTGCGCAGCCTCAAACTGCCCTTTGGGAATCGCCTCGATGCCTGCGCGGATCACTTCCGCCATGTAAGCGCCATGGTAGATACCCAGCGATACGATACCGGTACGGATAATACCGATGCTGTGTCCGGAAAACGCCAGAGCATAATACAGGAAACAGAGCTGCAGCATCACTGGCGTATTCTGAACAAATTCCACATAAATACGCGAGATGGCTTTCAGCACACGATTATGCCCAGTGGCAAACAATCCGAGCACAATGCCAATGGCCATCGCCAGAAGAATAGCGATGATCGCTGTCTGTACCGTCGTACCCAGGCCATGTAAAAATGTCGCCCGGTATGTCCATACCTTTTGCCAAGCCGCTGCAGAAAAAATACCTGACATTCTGATCCTCCCGTCTGAAAAAAATACAGGACGGGCTTCAAAGCATCCCGAAAGCCCGTTGCAAATTCGAAAAATAAATCGTTCCGGCAGGGCCTTTTTCCACATCTGCCCTGCCGGATCTCAGGGTCTATGCTTTGCTCAATATCAGTCGAGCGCATACTCCTCAATGAAGCCGTCGATCGTACCGTCATCCAGCCAGCGGTTGATCAGGGTATCCACATAAGCGGAGAAACCGGAATCCTTCGTCGTTGCAACGCCGTATTCCTGCGGAGCAAATTCTGCGTCGATGTAGGAACGGCCTTCCGTCTTGTAGATCGCAAGGATGGACTTATCTACACAGAACGCATCCACTTCGTCAGATTCAAGGGCAGTAGAAATTGCAGGATAATCGTCGTACTGGCGGAAAGAAACGCCTTCCGTCCAGAGTGCCGGATCAAAGGTCTCGGAATCATAATCGTCTCCGCTGATCACTTCTGCTTCGATCATCGCCTCAACAAGAGATCTCGCCGATGTAGAACCAGAGGAAACGCCTACTGTCTTGTCAACCAGATCTTCCAGTGTCGTGATCTCACTGGAATCCTTAACCAGAACAGTTACATGGTCGGTATAATACGGAGTGGAGAAATCCCAGCTCTCTCTTCTCTCATCCGTAATCGTAAAGGTCGCGATCACGCAGTCGATATCGCCGGAATCAAGCAGCTCCGTTCTGGTTGCAGCCGTAACAGTCGTAAACTCAGTCTCTACACCAAGCTCTTCCGCGATCAGATTGGCAATGTCGATCTCCATGCCGGAATACTCGCCAGTCAGCGTATCCTGATAGCCAAACCCTTCCACCGCATTCTTTACGCCTACACGAAGAACGCCTCTGTCAATGATCTCCTGTACATCCTCTGTGATAACCAATTCCGCCTCAGTCTCAGCTGCTTCTGTCTCGGTCTCTTCCTCAGCGAACGCAACCGTGCCGCAAAGAGAAAAAGCCATTGCCACTGTAAGGCCAAGTGCGATCAGTTTTCTTTTCTTCATAATGTTTTCCTCCTGTTTTGATAACAAAAATGATTGTAACTGCTGTTACACAGATACATGGATTAAAAGTTACCCGCTGCCTCACGGAGCGTTCTGTCATAAAGAAATCGAAGCTTCCCATGACGTTTCCATTTTCATAGCTGCGCATCCTGCGTCAGTACTGAAAATCGAATATATAAATGTACCATTCTGCATGAAAGCAACCATCAAAACATTATGGTACATGAATATCGACATCCATTTCGTTACAGACCTTTTCTAAAAGCATTACTTACGGATAATCTTTCCAAGGAATTGTTTCAGGCGCTCATTCTCCGGATGCTCAAAGAAATGATCCGGCGTCCCTTCCTCCAGAATCTGTCCGTCCGCCATAAACACTACACGATCCGCTACTTCTCTCGCAAACCCCATCTCATGTGTCACAACTACCATCGTGATCTTCTCATGCGCAAGCTTGATCATGACATCCAACACTTCCTGAATCGTTTCAGGATCCAGCGCCGAGGTCGGCTCGTCAAACAAAATGATCTTTGTCTCTGCGCAAAGTGCCCGAGCGATCGCGATACGCTGTTGCTGCCCGCCGGAAAGCGTTGTCGGATACACATGAGCCTTATCTGTCAGTCCTACTACATCCAGATAATGATACGCCAGCTTTTCCGCTTCTTCCTTACTCTTATGGTGAAGCTTCATCGGAGCCAGCGTCAGATTCTTCATCACAGTCATGTGCGGGTACAGATTGAACTGCTGAAACACCATCGACATGGAATCCCGCACCACTTTCGTTTTATTTCTCGTGGTCAGCTCCTGCCCGTCTATGTACACGTGGCCGCTTGTCGGTGTCTCCAGAAAATTCATGCACCGGACCGTTGTCGATTTGCCGGAACCGGAAGGCCCTATGATGACCAGCTTCTCGCCTTCCTGCACTTCCAGATTGACATCCTTTAAAACATGCAGGTCGCCGAAATATTTATTGACATTTTCCAGTTTGATCATAATAATTCTCCTTCGCGGATAAAATAAACAAAAAAATACGGAATCTGAATAAACTCAGACTCCGTTGCCTTGAAAAGATATTAAACCTAAATGAAAAGGATGTCAAGCAAAAAATTAAAAGAGACCGCAAGACACACCGGTTCCCGCCAGCGCTTCCCTGTCCAGCACATACACCTTCCGATAAGCGCACCGAATCCAGTCTTTCCGCTCAAAAGCCTTCAGCACCTGACTGACCGTCGGACGAGCCATTCCAAGGCACATGGCAATTTCTTCATGAGAATACGGCAGACACTGCTCTGTAATGTTTTTATCCGGATTATCCGTCTCCGTTTCTTCCAGCAAAAAAGCCGCAATCCGCTGGTATCGGTCCAGAAACCGCCAGGAATGAAGCGCATAGGACAGATGATTCATAGTGGCAGAGCAATGCTGCAGCACCTTCGTCAGAATTTGGGGATTCTGACACAGGCAGGGAATCAGCTGCTCAATCGTACAGCAGATCAGTTCCACTTCCGTGACCGCTCTTACCGTAGTTGGCCGAACGCTTTTGCTCAAGAAGGATGATTCGCCAAAGAGACGCCCCTTCTCAACAATCTCAATCGTCAGTTCCTCTCCATCCGGCACCGCAGCCAGTACACGCACTCGTCCACTGCGGATGACACACATGGTATTCGCAGCGTCGCCCTCCAGGTAGATAATTTCATCGCGTGCATAGCGGTGCTGGTATCCCACCTTTGAGAACACATCCATCTCTTCATCAGAAAATTTTACAAGTTCCATTTTTTCTCCAGAATGTCATCTAAATTACATTCAGAATAGCATATTGCGAAGTATAATACAATAGGTGGAAGAACAAAATTTTGATCACAAGGAGGCAGCACATGAAACTATTTGCTTATGAAGTGCGGGAAGATGAAAAGGAACATTTTGAACGGTTTTCCAAAAAACTGGGGGTAGATCTGACTTTTACAGACGAGGTTCCAACCCTGGATAACGCTTCGATGGCAACCGGATGTGACGGCATCACCATGCTTGGACAGGGAAAGATTGACCAGCCGCTTCTGGATGAGTACAAACGGCTGGGAATCCGGTGCATCAGCACCCGCACGATCGGATATGACCATATTGATGTAACTTATGCCAAAAAGATCGGTCTGTCTGTGTGCAACGCGTTTTACGATCCGAATGGTGTGGCCGAATATACTGTCATGCTGATGCTATTATGCATCCGTCATTATAAGGTCGCTCTCTGGCGTGCGCAGGTGAATGACTACTCTCTCCAGGGGCTTTACGGCCGTGAAATGCGAAACCTGACCGTCGGCATTCTCGGCACCGGCCGGATAGGAACACAGGTAGCAGAAATTCTTTCCGGCTTCGGCTGCCGCGTCCTTGGTTACGACAAGTATCCCGGCAAGGCTTCCCGCTGGCTGACCTATACGGATGAAGAAACCATTTACCGGGAAAGCGACATTCTTACCATCCATCTGAACCTGAGCGATCAAACCCGCCACATGATCAACAGGGAAACCATCGCCAAAATGAAAGACGGCGTCATTCTGATCAATTGTGCGCGCGGAGGTCTGATGGATACCGAAGCCCTGATTGCCGGTATCGAACAAAAGAAAATCGGCGGTCTCGGCCTTGACTGCTTTGAGGATGAAGAAGGCATTTACCATCTGGACCGCCGCGACGATATCATCAGCAACCGTTCTATGGCGTATCTGCGCCAGTTTCCAAATGTGGTCATGACCCAGCACATGGCATTCTATACCGACGCCGCTGTCTCCAATATGGTACGGTGCGGAATCGAGTCTGTTTGTTCAGTAATCACAACAGGCACCTATCAGACTCTCTTGTAGATATAACGCAGCTTCATTAGAAGTCAGCTCTCCATTTCCTCAAAATACGCATCAATCCCATCCGCAATTCCCTGCACCATCAGATCCTGTACATCAGGATCTGCCATGCGCAGGTCATCGGACTCATTCGTCATAAATCCCATCTCCAGGATCATCACCGGAATTTTGCTCCAGTTGATGCCGGTCATATTATCATAATACTGAACACCAAGAGATTCAAATCCTGCTGTGCTGCAGTACGCTTTCAGGATGCACTCCGCAAGACGATAAGATTCCTCCGACAAGTCTCCCACATATGGATTGGATGGAGACGGCACCATTCCAAGCGCACCGTTGGCGCCGGAATTATCTGAACCGTTCGCATGGATGCGCACATAAATATCGCCGCCCTCCTCATAAGCCAGTGTGGCTCTCTCGGCGTTGCTGATCGCGGTATCGTTGTCCTCTCGCGTCAGGATTACCTCATATCCGCGCTCTTCAAGCTCTGTGCGCAGCAGCAGAGAAATCTCCAGGTTCAGCTCGTACTCTGGAATGCCGGTGTAGCTTCCCTGCGTCCCCGTAGTAGATTTTGCTTTCATCTCCGAGGAGCCCGGACCGTTCGGCTCTGTGTCAGTCATATCGACCCAGCTGCCCTGATGGCCCGGGTCGACTGCGACTGTATATCCGTTCGTCTCCGGCTCGGTTTCCATTTCTGAATCTGTTTCCGCGTCGTTTTCTGCGTCCGTATCCGTGTCTGTTTCCGATTCATCCTTTCCCAGCACGATCACGGTCTCAGTCTCAGATTCTGTCTCTGTTTCGGTAGTCGTTTCCGTCTCTTCTATGGCGGCCGCCTTCGTCAATTTCACTTTTTCAGTATCTGTCTGTCCAAGGGAATCCTCCCGTTCTTCAACATCGGTCTGCAATTCAGATGTTGCAGCAGCATTCTGCCCTCTGTCATATATCCTGCGATAACCAGTCACCAGAAGCGCAAGAACCAGCATCAGCAATACCACCACAACCGTCAGAATTCCGGTCATTGGCAGATCGCGTCTGTTTAATTTCTTCTTCATATCATGCCTGCCTTTCTGAATTTTCCAGCCTGTTTCCTGTTCTAATCTTCGTAACCGTTTGATATCTTCACAATAATTTCTATCCAATTACTTTTTATAACAATCTAATGGTCGTAACTATATTTTCAAATGCGAATTGTTTCCACTCAGACCTGATATGTACTCATATACTCATTAATTTCCGCTTCGCAGGAACGCATCGCAAGAATGGTCTTCTCCATCAGTTCTTCCAGCGTCCAGCCCAGCCGTTCCGCCCCGGTGCGGATGACATCTCTCGAACACCCGGCAGCAAACTTTTTATCTTTGAATTTTTTCTTCAGGCTGGAAACCTCCATATCCATCACACTCTTTGAAGGACGCATTTTTGCCGCCGCACCGATCAATCCGGTCAACTCATCCGCTGCAAAAAGTACCTTTTCCATCTCATGCTTCGGCTCCAGATCGCAGCAGATCCCATAGCCATGGCTGCATACGGAATAAATGATCTCCTCATTTACACCACCTTCACGCAGCAGCTCCGGTGCTTTCTGGCAGTGCTGTTCCGGGTACAGCTCAAAATCAATATCATGCAGCAGTCCGACGATTCCCCAATATTCTTCATCGCCGAAATAACCGAGTTCACGCGCATACCAGCGCATCGTTCCTTCCACCGTCAGAGCGTGCTGAATGTGAAATGGTTCCTGATTGTATTTTCTCAGAAGCGCAAACGATTCTTCTCTGCTAATTGAACTTTGCATGATAATCTCCTTTCTGCAGACCCTCCAGGTCTGTACTTCTGTTATTTTGTTATTCTGTTCATTTTCCTGATAGTTTTCAAAATCAGAATAAAAATCGGATAGGGGAAGTTCTCTTCCCCTATCCGCCGCGCGGGCCGGGAGCGGCTTTAGCCGCAATACACCTTGTCTGGCCCTGCGCATTATAACACAAGGGCTGCCACACGACAGCCCCTGCATTTCAGAACCTTATTACGTAACTCTTCAGAGTACTGTAGTATTACTCCGCGCCGTACAGCGTGATCAGCTTCTGCAGATACTCATATCTTTCCTTCGCATAGCCCTCGGACTTGTCGAAGAGCTTCTCCGCTCTTTCCGGATTTGCTCTCATCAGAGAATTGTAACGAACCTCGCCGTTCAGGAAGGTCTTGTAATCCTCTGTCGGAGCCTTGGAGTCAAGCGTGAACGCTGCCTTGCCTTCCTCCTTGAGTGCCGGATTGTAGCGGAAGCAATGCCAGTAACCGGACTTCACTGCCAGTTCTTCCTCGGTCTGCGCCTTGCTCATACCCTTCTTGATGCCGTGGTTGATACACGGAGCATACGCGATGATGAGTGACGGTCCCGGATAAGCCTCTGCCTCAGAGATTGCCTTTACAGTCTGATTGAAGTCAGCGCCCATCGCGATCTGTGCTACGTATACGTAACCATAGCTCATTGCGATCGAAGCCATATCCTTCTTCTTTACTTCCTTACCAGCTGCAGCGAACTGTGCCACCGCACCGGTCGGAGTAGACTTCGAAGACTGTCCGCCTGTATTGGAATATACCTCGGTATCGAATACCATGATATTGATATCCTGGCCGCTTGCCAGTACATGATCCACGCCGCCGAAGCCAATATCATATGCCCAGCCGTCACCACCGAAGATCCACTGGGACTTCTTCGCCAGATAATCCTTGCCCTTGAGCACTTCCTGGCAGTCGTCGCAGCCGCATGCCTCGCATGCCGCGATCAGCTTGTCCGTAGCAACGCCGTTGGTAGCGCCTACGCTGAAGGTATCCAGCCATTCCTGTGCAGCAGACTTCACATCCTCGCCGCAGCAGTCACACTCAAGCAGAGCCTGAACCTTGGTCTTCAGACCGTCGCGGATCGCTCTCTGAGCAAGCAGCATACCATAACCGAACTCAGCGTTATCCTCGAACAGGGAGTTGTCCCATGCCGGGCCCTTGCCTTCTGCATTTACAGTGTACGGAGTGGACGGTGAGGAGTTACCCCAGATACTGGAGCAGCCTGTCGCGTTCGCGATGTACATTCTGTCACCAAAGAGCTGCGTGATCAGCTTCGCGTACGGAGTCTCGCCGCAGCCACCGCATGCGCCTGAGAACTCAAGCAGCGGCTGTTTGAACTGGGAACCCTTTACGGTATTCTCTTTGAACTTGTCGATCACGTCTGTCTTTGCCGGAAGCTCTACTGCGTAATCGAAGTACTTCTGGGAATCCGCGTTCGCTTCCATATTCTCCATCGTGATCGCCTTCGCACCCTTCTTGCCCGGGCATACGTTTACGCAGGAACCGCAGCCTGTGCAGTCCAGAGCAGAAACAACGATCGCGAACTTATAGCCAGCCATACCGATCATCGGAAGGGTCTTCATATCAGCCGGAGCCGCAGCCACTTCCTCATCCGTCATAGCTACCGGACGGATAACCGCGTGCGGGCATACATAGGAGCAGCGGTTGCACTGGATACAGTTCTCCGGATTCCAAACCGGGATATCCACTGCGATACCGCGCTTCTCAAATGCAGCAGCGCCCGACGGTGTCGTACCGTCTACATAATCCTTGAATGCGGATACCGGAAGATTGTTGCCTTCCTGTGCGTTTACCGCATGCTGGATCGTATTGACAAACTTCACAACATCTTCTCTTGCTCCGGTAACATCCTTTGCAATGATGTCTTCCGTCTCAGCCGTCTTCCAGCTTTCCGGAACCTGGATCTCAACTACCTGCTTTGCACCGGCGTCGATCGCAGCCCAGTTCTTCTGAACAACATCATCGCCCTTGCGGCCGTAGGTCGCCTTCGCAGCAGCCTTCATCAGATCGATGGCCTGATCCTCCGGGATGATACCCGTCAGCTTGAAGAATGCGGACTGAAGGATGGTGTTGATACGGGTCGGTCCCATGCCGGTCTCGATACCGATCTTCACACCGTCGATGGTGTAGAACTTGATGTTGTGGTTCGCGATAAATGCTTTCACCTGACCCGGGAGATGCTTCTCAAGGCCTTCCATATCCCAGGAGCAGTTCAGAAGGAATGTACCGCCGTCCACCAGCTCCTGTACCATGTTGTACTTGCGTACATAGGACGGATTGTGGCATGCCACGAAATCTGCCTTATGGATCAGATAGGTGGATTTGATCGGCTTCTTGCCGAAACGAAGGTGAGACATTGTCACACCGCCGGACTTCTTTGAGTCATAATCAAAGTATGCCTGCGCATACATGTCGGTGTTGTCGCCGATGATCTTGATGGAGTTCTTGTTCGCACCAACCGTACCATCTGCGCCAAGGCCCCAGAACTTGCAGTTTGTCGTGCCTTCCGGAGTCGTCACCAGCGGAGCGCCGGTCTCAAGAGAAAGATTCGTCACATCATCGTTGATACCGATGGTGAATCTCTTCTTCTCAGTATTGTTGTAAACAGCTACGATCTGCGCCGGAGTCGTGTCCTTCGAACCAAGGCCGTAGCGACCGGTATAGATCGGAGTGTCGTTGAACTTGCTGCCCTTCAGAGCTGCAACGACGTCAAGGTAAAGCGGCTCGCCAAGGGATCCCGGCTCTTTCGTACGGTCAAGTACGGAAATCTGCTTTACAGTCTCCGGAATCGCCTCGATCAGAGCATCCGCGCAGAACGGACGGTACAGACGTACTTTAACGACGCCAACCTTCTCTCCTGCTGCACGCAGGTAATCGATGGTCTCCTCGATCGTATCGCATACAGAACCCATAGCGATGATAACTTTCTCCGCATCCGGAGCGCCATAGTAGTTAAACAGCTTGTAATCGGTACCGATCTTCGCGTTGACCTTGTCCATGTACTCCTGCACGATAGCCGGAAGCGCATCGTAGTACGGATTGCATGCCTCACGGGCCTGGAAGAAGATATCCGGGTTCTGAGCGGAACCTCTCTGGCACGGATGATTCGGATTCAGGCACTGATCTCTCCACGCCTGGATCGCGTCAAAGTCGGTCATTTCCTTCAGATCCTCATAATCCCAGGTCTCGATCTTCTGGATCTCGTGGGATGTACGGAAACCATCAAAGAAGTTGATAAACGGAATACGGCCCTTGATCGCGGACAGATGCGCAACCGGCGTCAGATCCATAACTTCCTGTACGCTGGACTCGCAGAGCATCGCGCAGCCGGTCTGCCGACAGGCATACACATCAGAGTGATCGCCAAAGATAGACAGCGCATGGCTTGCCAGAGCACGGGCGGATACGTTGAATACACCCGGAAGACGCTCACCGGCGATCTTGTAAAGGTTCGGGATCATAAGAAGCAGACCCTGGGAAGCGGTGTATGTAGTGGTCAGAGCACCTGCTGCCAGTGAACCGTGTACGGTACCAGCCGCACCAGCCTCGGACTGCATCTCCGTCACCTGTACGGTCTGTCCAAAGATGTTCAGGCGGCCCTGTGTCGCCCACTCATCCGTCGCCTCTGCCATGACAGAGGATGGGGTAATCGGGTAAATCGCAGCGACATCAGTAAATGCGTATGAAGCATGAGCCGCAGCATGATTACCATCCATGGTCTTCATTTTTCTTGCCATTGGAAAAATACCTCCTTATTTTTTTAAAAGTTCAGAATGTCAGAGACATTCTTGATATACTTTCATTTGGAATTGATTTTAGCACATCTTCACCACTTTGTCTATTTGTCACTTTTGTTTTTCGTCATTTTTTTGTTTTTTTTACTGTACAGAAGTAACTATTCAGGGCAACGCCTTGCGTCCACTGCAAAGTTCATATGAAAGCTCATATATTCAGGAATAACATCATCACACATCGATTATTCATGAGTTTTATCTTCTCATTCGAAAAATCAGCCATGGATTTTCATTTTGGGGTTGCATTTTCTTTGCGTTTCTGTAAAATAGGGATAGCATTTCAGAACAACGAAACGCAGCCTGCGGACTGCTGTTTTGAGAATATGTGTTGGGAATAAATAATCAAGAAAGGATTATCCAATGATCAGTGCAAACAATGTGACGCTTCGAATCGGGAAAAAGGCCCTGTTCGAGGATGTCAACATCAAATTTACCGAGGGCAACTGCTATGGCCTGATCGGAGCAAACGGTGCCGGAAAGTCCACGTTTCTGAAGATTCTTTCCGGGCAGCTTGAGACCACAAAAGGCGACATATCGATGACACCAGGGCAGCGTCTGTCTGTACTGGAGCAGGACCATTTTAAATATGATGAGTTTCCTGTCCTTGACACCGTCATTATGGGCAACCAGCGCCTCTATGATATTATGAAGGAAAAGGATGCCATCTACGCAAAAGAGGATTTTTCCGATGAAGACGGCATCCGTGCCAGTGAGCTGGAAGGCGAATTTGCCGAGCTGAACGGCTGGGAAGCGGAATCGGATGCCGCCACTCTTCTGAATGGTCTCGGCATCGAGACCGACCTGCATTACAGCCTGATGAAGGATCTGAACGGCAGCGAGAAAGTTAAGGTGCTGCTCGCCCGTGCCCTGTTCGGCAATCCGGACATTCTTCTGCTCGACGAGCCGACAAACCATCTGGATCTCGACGCGATCAGCTGGCTGGAGGAATTTCTCATCAATTTTGACAACACGGTGATCGTAGTCTCCCACGACCGTTATTTTCTGAACAAGGTCTGCACACATATCGCAGACATCGACTACGGCAAAATTCAGCTATATGCCGGCAACTATGATTTCTGGTATGAGTCAAGCCAGCTTCTCATCCGTCAGATGAAAGAGGCGAACCGGAAAAAGGAAGAGAAGATCAAAGAGCTGCAGGAATTCATCTCCCGCTTCTCCGCGAACGCTTCCAAGTCCAAGCAGGCGACCTCCAGAAAGCGTGCTCTGGAGAAAATCCAGCTGGATGAGATCAAGCCGTCCAGCCGGAAATACCCATACATCGATTTTCGTCCGAACCGCGAGATTGGCAACGAAGTCCTCATGGTGGAAAACCTTTCCAAGACGATTGACGGCGTAAAAGTGCTGGACAACCTTACCTTTACACTCGGCCACGATGATAAAGTCGCTTTTGTCGGCAGCAACGAGCTGGCCAAGACGACTTTTTTCCAGATCCTGACCGGAGAGCTGGAGCCGGATGAAGGTACTTACAAGTGGGGCGTGACCACCTCACAGTCCTATTTCCCGAAGGACAACACCAGAGAATTTGACAATGACTTGACCATCGCGGACTGGCTCACCGGCTATTCTGAAATCAAGGATGCCACCTATGTGCGCGGCTTCCTTGGCAGAATGCTCTTCGCCGGAGACGACGGAGTTAAAAAGATGCGGGTGCTCTCGGGTGGCGAACGTGTGCGCTGCATGCTCTCCAAGATGATGATCTCCGGCTCAAACGTCCTGATCTTTGATGAGCCGACGAACCATCTGGACATGGAATCCATCACGGCCCTCAACAACGGTATGATGAAGTTCCCAGGCGTCATCCTTTTCTCCTCCCGCGACCACCAGATCGTACAGACGACCGCGAACCGGATCATGGAGATTTTACCGAACGGCCAGCTGATCGACAAGATCACGACCTATGATGAATATCTGGAGAGCGATGAGATGGCGAGAAAGCGTCAGGTCTATACGACGGAAGGGAACCCGGAGGACGACTGATGCGGGGACGGATCATAGCCTGTTTAAAATTTATTTCAAAAACTATTGCATTACAAAAATAATTATGTTATATTTTTCTGTGAACAGAATGTAATAATTGTGTACTAAATTCGAAAGCCCAGAGTGCTGCTACACTCTGGGCTTTCTCCCTCATTATCGGAGAGGTGTCAATGAAAACCGCGCAACGAATAATCGCTTCGCGATTGGCGCGGTCTTCGTCCATACTCGCATGCGAGTACGGACATATTCCGTCCGATTTATTATTTCCGGTCATTGTTTCCATCAATCCACTTCCCAATGTAGAGCGCTACAATGTTCGCAGTGACAGAAACCAGAAATGTAATAACTGTGTACATACTTATCACCTCCCTCCTGATACCAGCATCGGAAGTGGTAACTTTATAATTATAGCATTATATTCTTCTTATTTATAGTTCTCTTTTTATTAAATTAGTATAAATTCGTTTTCTGTGATTTCTCTTATAATTTTTTAATCTATATTTATAAATCAATCTAAATACAAGGCTCATAAGAAGAGAAAAAAGCAGACACCCACTTAATATGAGTGCCTGCTTCATCGTTCTGTCAGATTATATTCTGAAAAATACCGTTCTCTTTTGCTTTTATTACAGCTGCGGACCAGCAGCAACAAGTGCCTTACCAGCTTCGTTGGTCGTGTACTTATCGAAGTTCTTCACGAAGCGGCCTGCAAGATCCTTTGCTTTCTCTTCCCACTCGGAAGCATTCGCATAGGTATCACGCGGATCGAGGATGGCCGGATCTACGCCCGGAAGCTCAGTCGGTACTTCGAAATCAAAGTACGGGATCTTCTTGGTCGGTGCATTCAGGATCGAACCGTCAAGGATGGCATCGATGATACCACGGGTATCCTTGATGGAGATACGCTTGCCGGTGCCGTTCCATCCGGTATTTACCAGATATGCTTTCGCTCCGCTCTTCTCCATTCTCTTAACCAGCTCTTCCGCGTACTTGGTCGGATGCAGCTCCAGGAATGCCTGGCCGAAGCATGCCGAGAAGGTCGGGGTCGGCTCGGTGATGCCGCGCTCGGTACCAGCCAGCTTTGCTGTGAAACCAGACAGGAAGTAGTACTGTGTCTGCTCCGGAGTCAGGATGGATACCGGCGGAAGTACGCCAAACGCATCTGCGGACAGGAAGATCACCTGCTTTGCAGCCGGCGCGGAGGATACCGGACGTACGATGTTCTGAATATGATCAATCGGATAAGATACACGGGTATTCTCAGTCACGCTCTTGTCAGCGAAATCAATCTTGCCGTTCTCATCCAGAGTAACGTTCTCAAGAAGAGCGTTGCGCTTGATTGCGTTGTAGATGTCCGGCTCGGAATCCTTGTCGAGGTTGATCACCTTCGCATAGCAGCCGCCCTCGAAGTTGAACACGCCATTGTCATCCCAGCCGTGCTCGTCGTCACCGATCAGAAGACGCTTCGGGTCGGTAGAAAGGGTGGTCTTGCCTGTGCCGGACAGACCGAAGAAGATCGCGGTATTCTCACCGTTCATATCCGTATTTGCGGAGCAGTGCATGGAAGCGATGCCCTTCAGCGGCAGGTAGTAGTTCATCATGGAGAACATACCCTTCTTCATCTCGCCGCCGTACCATGTGTTCAGGATAACCTGCTCACGGCTGGTGATGTTGAACGCTACGCAGGTCTCAGAATTCAGACCCAGCTCTTTATAATTGTCAACCTTCGCCTTGGATGCAGTATATACTACAAAATCCGGCTCAAATGTCTCAAGCTCTTCTGCTGACGGCTTGATGAACATATTCTCAACAAAGTGTGCCTGCCATGCCACTTCCATCATGAAGCGGATCGCCATGCGGGTATCCTTGTTTGCGCCGCAGTATGCGTCTACAACAAAGAGTCTCTTGCCGGAAAGCTCTTCCTGTGCCAGCTTCTTAACAGTAGCCCAGGTCTCTTCGCTCATCGGATGGTTGTCATTCTTGTAACCTTCCGTCGTCCACCATACGGTGTCCTTTGAATTCTCATCCATAACGATGTACTTGTCTTTCGGGGAACGTCCGGTGTAAACGCCGGTCATAACATTCACCGCGTCGAGCTCGGAAAGCTGACCCTTGTCATATCCGGTAAGCTCAGGCTTCATCTCTTCCTCGAACAGGGTCTCGTAAGAAGGATTGTGCACGATTTCCGTAACTCCATTGATACCGTACTTTGTCAAATCCAGATTTGCCATAGTTCTTTCTACCTCTTTCTTTCATAGTTCTGTATTCATACCGACCGCGCTGCATTTAGCGATCATACGCGGGCATTTTGAACCAGATTGAAATAGTTGTTTTGGAATCAATACAATTTTCCATCACTATTTATATAATACAAATCGGCATCTGTCAAGGAAAGTGCGTGTAAAAAATCTTTCGTTTTTCCGCGTCAGTTTTGTCATTTATAGCGAACGCAATCAAACTTATTGTAAAATATGCCGCCGGAAACGGGAAAAATCATCCGTTCAGCCCATCGGATAAATCTTTGTCTTCACCTCCACCAGATGCTCTCCCTCATAGCCAAGCTTCATGGAGAAAAACTCACGGTCTTCCTCCAGCAGCCGCAGGAATTCCCGATCTCCCTCCCATAGTTTCAGCTCCAGAATTTCCTTTTTCGGAATCCAGGCCAATTCCCCCTCATCACAGGGAATCAGTTCCCCTTCAAAAGAATCCGCCGTATACAGAAACATGTATTCTGTCTCCTCATCCTGTATAAAGGTAATAATCCCGCGCAGACGATATTCAAGAAGATGAACCCCAGTCTCCTCTTTCACCTCTCTTAACAGACATTCCTCCGGAGTCTCTCCAGGCTCAAATTTGCCGCCGACACCAATCCATTTGCCGTGATTGATGTCGTGCTCCTTTTTCACCCGATGCAGCATCAGATACGAGCCGTCTTTCTCAATATAGCACAAGGTTGTATTTTTCATGGATCTCTCTCCCGTTTTTCGTTTATCTTAATCCATTTTATTCCGAAAAAAAGTACCTCATATGTTTTCCTTATCTTTCCCATTTGTCACAGAGCGCATTGATCTGACTGGTGAACTTCGCAAGATCTTTATTCGTACATTCTTTATTTTTCCTGATTACAGCCAGCAGGCGCTCTCCCGCTGTCTGGAGACGATCATAGACGGTATTCGCGCGCTTCGCCTTTGCTTTCTTTGCCGCCTTCTTCCGATCCCCGGCTGCCACGCAGATATTCCGGCACAGATCCCAGGCATCGCCGCTGTACGGTGCGGTTGCTTCCACACCGGTCTGCTCTGTCAGATGAGCGGCAAAAGCGTCTGTCACCTCATCTTCACCGTGCACGACAAAAATCCGCTTCGGCTTCTTTTTCATACCCTGCACCCAGGCGGTCAGATGAGCCCGGTCCGCATGGCCGCTGATGCCTGGCAGACTGATAATATGTGCCTGCACACGGATCGTCTCTCCAAACAACTTTACCTCGTCCGCGCCATTTAAAAGGCTGTGTCCGAGTGTACCCGGTACCTGATAGCCAACGAAGACGATCGAGCTCTCCGGGCGCCAGAGATTGTGCTTCAGATGATGGCGTACACGCCCTGCCTCACACATACCGGATGCGGATATGATCACCTTCGGCTTCGGATCCGCATTGATTGCCTGAGAATCCGCACTGGTGACCGACTGGCGAAGCCCCGGAAACTGAATGGGATTCACGCCGCTGCGGATCATTTCCAGATCCTTTTCCCGGAAACAGTCTTCCACGCTTTCATTATAAATATTGGTTGCCTCAATAGAAAGCGGGCTGTCCACATACACTTCAAAGTCTGGGAACGCCGGGATCATATTTTCCATTTTAATCTGTCTTAAATAATACAGCATCTCCTGCGTCCGCCCCACAGAAAATGCGGGAATCACCACATTTCCGCCTCTGGTAAAGGTCGCGGAAAGAACTTTTCCCAGCTCGGCCGCGTAATCCGGCGGCACATCATGAAGCCGATCTCCATAGGTGGACTCGATGATCAGATAATCCGCGGATTCCGGTATCTCGGGATCCCGGATCAGAGCGCGATTGCCATTGCCAAGGTCGCCTGAAAAGACCAGCTTGCGAGATTCGCTTCCTTCCGTCACCCACATCTCGATAAATGCAGATCCCAGAAGATGCCCGGCATCCCGGAAGCGCACCTCCAGATCCTCAAAAATCCGTATCTTCTTATCATAAGGGCATGGCACAAACAGCTTCAGCACATTCTCTGCATCCGCAGTCGTATACATCGGCACTGTTTCCGGCTTACCGGCCCGCTGCGCCTTGCGGTTCTTCCATTCCGCCTCGGATTCCTGAATGTGCGCGCTGTCCTTCAGCATAATGTTGCAAAGCTGCGCGGTCGCATTCGTAGAATAGACAGCTCCCCGAAATCCCCTCGCATACAGCAGCGGCAGCAGTCCCGAATGATCAATGTGCGCATGTGTCACAAACACGGCGTCGATCGTCGCCGCATTCACCGGCAGCTCCTGATTCTCATAAATGTCCGGTCCCTGCTCCATACCGCAGTCCACCAGAATGTGCCTTTCTCCAAATTCCAGATAGTGGCAGCTCCCCGTCACCTCATGAGCCGCCCCGATAAATTCCAGTCTCATACCTTTTCCCCCATCCGCAAGATTACTGTTTTTCATGATACCACAATGAAGTTTTATTCTCAATCAGGCTTTTTATATTTTGCTTGACAAATGCGCAATGTGTTCTATAATAATTTTATACATATGAATGATTGTTCATTTGTTCATTTAATCATTCACCCATTTAAAATCAGAAAGGACGGACAAAGCAATGAAAAAGACCTACAAGATCGACGTAGACTGCGCGAACTGCGCGAACAAAATGGAGGAAGCCGCAAAAAAGACCGCCGGTGTAAAGGACGTGACCGTAAACTTCATGGCACTGAAGATGATCGTGGAATTTGAGGACGGCCAGGATGCGAAATCCGTCATGAAGGAAGTCCTAAAGAACTGCAAAAAAGTGGAGGACGACTGCGAGATCTATCTATGATTTATGGAAAGGGACATGAGCTATGAATAAGAAGCAGAAAAAAATGCTGACCCGGATCCTCGCTGCGGCAGCCCTGATGATACTTTTCTCCTGCCTGCCGATTGACGGATACCTTCGCTTCGGCCTCTTTATGATTCCGTATCTTGTCATCGGCTATGACATTCTGAAGAAGGCGGGAAAAGGCATCCGCAACCGTCAGGTTTTTGATGAGAATTTCCTGATGGCGGTCGCCACGCTCGGCGCCATTCTTCTCGGGGATTACAGTGAAGGTGTGGCTGTCATGCTCTTCTATCAGATCGGCGAACTGTTCCAGAGCTACGCAGTCGGTAAGAGCCGCCGCAATATCAGCGACCTGATGGATATCCGCCCGGATTACGCAAATATCGAATGTGATGGGAATCTGGAAAAAGTCGATCCGGATGAGGTGGAGATCGGTTCGACGATCGTCGTACAGCCAGGTGAAAAGGTGCCGATTGACGGCATTGTGATCGACGGAAGGACTGCGCTGAACACCAGCGCGCTGACCGGAGAAAGCCTGCCGCGCGAGGTTGCCGAGGGAGACGAGGTCATCAGCGGCTGCATCAATATGACCGGCTTGATCCGTATCCGTACGACAAAAGAATTTGGCGAATCGACGGTTTCCAAAATACTGGAGCTGGTGGAGAATTCCAGCTCGCGTAAATCAAGGTCGGAAAACTTTATCTCCAAATTTGCCCGCTACTATACTCCAGCGGTCTGCTATGGCGCGCTGGTGCTGGCAATCCTTCCGCCGCTTGTACGCATGCTCTTTATGGGTCTTTCCCCGGAATGGGGTGAATGGATCTACCGGGCTCTGACATTCCTTGTCATCAGCTGCCCCTGTGCACTGGTCATCAGTATTCCGCTCAGCTTCTTCGCCGGTATCGGCGGAGCAAGCAACGCAGGTGTGCTGGTCAAGGGTTCCAATTATCTGGAAACGCTCTCGCAGACGAAAATTGTGGTGTTCGATAAGACCGGCACCATGACAAAGGGCGTGTTTGAAGTAAGCGGCGTCCATCACAGCAGCATGGATCAGGAGAAGCTTCTCGAATACGCGGCACTCGCAGAGAGCGCGTCCTCGCACCCGATCAGCAAAAGTCTGCAGCGCGCTTACGGGAAAGCTCTCGACCGCAGCCGTGTCAGTGATATCGAAGAGATCGGCGGCAACGGTGTGACGGCCCATGTAGATGGCAAGTCGGTCGCAGTCGGCAACGCGAAGCTGATGAACCGGCTCGGCGTCGATTATAAAGAATGCCATCACGTCGGCACGGTCGTCCATATCGCCATCGACGGCGAATACGCAGGACACATCCTGATCTCGGATATCGTGAAACCGACCGCAGCGGAAGCGATACAGAGCCTGAAAAAAGCCGGTGTCTCGAAGACAGTGATGCTCACAGGCGATGCAAAGCGTGTCGCGGAACAGGTAGCTTCTGATCTGGGCATTGACGAAGTATACAGTGAACTACTCCCGGCTGACAAGGTGACAAAGGTGGAAGAACTTCTCGCAAAGAAAAGTGAGAAAGAAAAGCTGGCCTTTGTCGGCGACGGCATCAACGACGCGCCGGTACTTTCCCGCGCGGATATCGGCATCGCGATGGGCGCGATGGGCTCCGATGCAGCAATCGAGGCAGCTGATGTCGTGCTGATGGATGACGACCCTCTGAAGGTTGCGAAGGCCATCCGCATCTCCCGCAAATGCCTGCGCATCGTTTATCAGAATATTTACTTTGCGATCGGTGTCAAGGCTGTCTGCCTGGTGCTGGGTGCACTTGGCATCGCCAATATGTGGATGGCCATTTTCGCGGATGTCGGCGTCATGATCCTCGCCGTATTGAACGCGATCCGGGCACTGTTTGTAAAGAAACTTTGAGGAATCTCCACATGAAAAGTCCTCGCATCTGACGCGCGACTATAAGAGCATGGTGGTTTACATGTGAAACTGTGAAGATATGAAACAGCTATGATTTGAGGTGAATTATGTCGGAAAAAATAACTGAAAATGACTGCTGCAGCTGTGACGAATATGAGGTGCATGAAAACCTTCTGCAGATTGTAACTGAAACCATGCCGGATGAGACAAAGCTCTATGACCTCGCCGAATTGTTTAAGGTGTTCGGCGACTCGACACGCATCCGCATTCTTTACGTACTGTTTGAAGCGGAGGTCTGCGTCTGCGACCTTGCATCGGCATTGAACATGAACCAGTCGGCGATCTCTCATCAGCTTCGCATTCTGAAAACGAACCGACTTGTAAAAAGCCGCAGGGAAGGCAAATCCGTTTTCTACTCTCTCGCCGATGATCACGTGCGGACGATTCTTGCGCAAGGCGAAGAACATATTAATGAAGAATGAAAGGACGGCTCCGCGGAGCCGTCCTTTCTTACTTATGCGTGCAGCCCCTTCGCTACCGCCGGCGCGATTGATACCGACGGCTCACTGTAGGGGATCAGCGTCGCCTGCAGCGCATGGTATATATCTGATTTTCCCGGCCAGACAGTACCGATCACCTGATTGCTGCGGTCAAGCTGATGGAACCAAGAGCCGTTCACATGGTCAAGCACTTTTTCATCCAGATACTGCATGAACTGCGCGTAATCTTCGGCATACTTTTCCTTGCCGGTCGCCCGATAGAGAACAGCGGAGGTATTGATCGCCTCAGCGAGCGTCCAGTGCATACGGTCGTGAACTACCGGCTTTCCTTCCCAGTCTGTCGTGTAGACAATGCCAGGCGCGCCGTCTGCGTTCCACGCGTCGGTCACAGCCTGATTATACAGGTTTTCCGCCGCGGCAATATATTTCTCCGGCTTAAGGGAGCTCTCTCCCACTACGCCGGTATGCTCTTCAAAAGCCGGTACGGAAAGCGCCCACTGTGTAATCAGCCGCGCCCACTCGATGCCGTGTCCCGGCGTCGCGCCATATGGCTTGAACTGGTCGTCCGGCTTGTCTTTATTGCATTCCAGATCAGGCGTCCAGTCCTTTTTAAAGTGTTCTGGAATGCGCCAGCTATTCTGTGAAGCCCACTCAAGGACATGGTTGATAATGCGCTCTGCTCTCACACGATACACATCGTTGCCGGTCACATCCGCCGTAGCCAGAAACGCCTCAACTGTATGCATATTCGCGTTCAGGCCGCGGTAATCGTCAAGGACCGTAAACTCCGTATTCCAGGTGTCGCAGGCGAGCCCTTCATCCTCATTCCAAAAATGCATATCATAAAGCGCAAGAGCATCTCGCAGAAGCTCTTCCGCTCCGGGTCTTTGTGCAAGAGTCGCAGAGGAAGCAGCAAGGATCACAAATGCGTGAGCATAGCACTGCTTATCCGGCAGGATCTTTCCATCCGCGGTCAGCCCCGGATACCAGCCTCTGTTCATCGAATCATGCAGTTCTCCATTCAGGCCGTTCAAGGCTGCGTCAACAAGTGCCTCGCTGCCTTCATGTCCCAGAAGCGTGCCAATGCTGTAGACATGTGCCATACGGCAGGTAATCCAGGTCTCCCTGGGCCGATCTTTCCAGGGTGTACCATCATCTCCCAGATAATAGGAGCTGCCGCCGGGCGATGGAAACCGATGTCCGAAATTCAAAAGATCCTCGCGGATTTCTTTCAGAAAAGCACGATTTTCCTCCGTGTCCAGCCGGTATTTAGCGTTCATCTCACTCATGTTCTTATCTCTCCGTTCTATAATGATTTTATTGTATCACCTCAAAAACATATGAATCAGCTTATCAAACAGTTGTTTATAGGGCTGATACCGCATCGGCAGGTCGATCCACTGCTTTTTGTCCACGATGCTTTTATAATGAGAAAAGGTGTCGAATCCCTTTTTACCGTGATAGGAACCCATGCCGCTCTCGCCAAAGCCTCCAAACCCCATCTCACTGGTCGCCAGATGAATCACTGTATCGTTGATGCACCCGCCGCCAAAGCCGCATTTTGCAGTGACCATCCTCGCAGCACCCTTACTTCGCGTAAACAGATACAGCGCAAGCGGGTGCTCCATAGAATTGATCTTCGCGACAGCCTGATCCAGCGAATCATACGTAAGAATCGGAAGTACCGGGCCGAAGATCTCCTCCTGCATAACAGCATCCCCAAAAGTCACATTGTCGATCACGGTCGGCTCAATCTGCAGAGTATCCGGGTTTGATCGTCCGCCAATAATAACGCAGCTGCGCGTATCCTGTCTGACCGTATTCGTATTTTCCGTATTCGGCATAACTGTCTTTGTTTCTTCTGTATTCTGTCCGGCCGAAGTTCTTTCATCATCGCCTGATTCTGTCTGATTTTCTGCGGCAGCAATCAGCCCCAGTACGCGGTCAAAATGTTTGCGGTTAATGATCTTTCCATAGTCCGGATTCTCAAGCGGATTCTTTCCAAATTGCCTGCGAATCTGCAATCGTATCTGCCGGATCAATTCATCTTTAATAACGGGATCGCAGTAAATATAGTCCGGAGCCACACAGGTCTGACCGCAATTTAAAAACTTTCCAAATACGATACGCTTTGCCGCCAGCTTCAGATTCGCGGTACGGTCCACGATACAGGGGCTCTTCCCGCCTAGTTCCAATGTCACCGGGGTCAGATGCTCCGAAGCACATCGCATGACCTCGCGGCCGACAGATTTGCTTCCGGTAAAGAAAATATAGTCAAAATGCTCCCGCAGCAGATACTGGTTTTCTTCGCGGCCGCCGGTGATCACAGCCACATAAGACTCATCAAAGCATTCCGCGATCAGCTTCGCGATCAGGTCACTGGTATGCGGCGAATAGGCACTCGGCTTCACCACCACCGTATTTCCGGCCGCCAGCGCGTCCACCAACGGTTCCATCGTAAGCAGAAACGGATAATTCCACGGACTCATGACCAGCACCACGCCATAGGGGGATGGCTTTGTAAAGCTCCGTGAAGCGAACTGTGACAACGGTGTCCACACCGTCTTTTCCCGCGCGAATGCCCTCGTATGCTTTTGCATATAACTGATCTCGCTCAGGGTCAGTCCGGTCTCACACATATAACCTTCAAATGCGCTTTTCCCAAGATCTTTTTTGAGCGCTTCATTGATCTCCTGCTCATGCTTCCGGATACAGGCTTTCAGACGGCTGATCGCATTGAGTCTGGCCTCCACATTCAGCGTTGCTCCGGAAGAAAAATACTTCCGCTGCTTCTTAACAATCTCCCGGATCTGTTTTTCTGTCATTCAATTACTGCTCCTTTCATGAACTGCCTGTTTCCTAAAGCCGAGCCGATGATAGTCAGCTTTATTTTGCCTGCTTTCACAGCCTTTGCGATCTAAACAGCAGAAACAGAGTGCAGAGTATACTAGGCTATGACGCGATAGTAGAATTTCTCCAGTTCTTTCGCGTCCATCAGCACCGGAACAGGATACAGAGGATTCGCCTCCTTATCCGCATAGCGGGCAAGCTTGGGGATATCCTCCTTTTTAAGTTCCGGCACGACATCTCCGATACCAAAACGTTTTTTCATATCTTTGATTGCCTGAATAAAAGCCTTTGCTGCTTCATCCTCCGGCGTATTCTCATCTGCGATACCGGCAGCCACAGCCAGCTTCGATAATTTCGGGTAAATACAGGAGCCATATTCCTCCAGCACAAACGGAAGCAGAATCGCGTTTGCCAGTCCGTGCGGAACATTGTACTGCCCGCCAAGCGAATGCGCAACCGCATGGACATATCCCACATAGGATTTTGTAAAAGCGCAGCCGGCGTAATAGGAGGCGTGCAGCATATTTTTTCTCGCTTTTTTATTTCTGCCATTCTGATATGCCTCATCCAGATTTCCAAAAATAAGCCGGACGGCATCTTCGGCGTTCTTCCGTGTCCCGCGCGTAGTTGTATTTCCAATGTAAGCTTCTACCGCGTGAGTCAGCGCGTCCATTCCGGTCGTCGCTGTGACAAACGGCGGCAGGCTTAACGTCACATTCGGATCCAGCACCGCGTACCGCGGAATCAGGCAGAAATCATTGATCACGTATTTATGCCGTGTAGCCGCATCCACGATCACCGCAGCAAGCGTCGTTTCACTGCCCGTCCCCGCCGTGGTCGGCACCGCGATCAGCAGCGGCAGCCTTCTGTGTACCTTAAGGATTCCCTTCATCTTTTCCAAAGGCTGTTTCGGCTTTGCCACCCGTGCTCCCACTGCTTTCGCGCAGTCCATACTGGAGCCTCCGCCGAAGCCGATGATTGCCTCGCAAAACTGGGAATGATAGATGGAAAGTGCCTCATCCACATTCTCCGTAGTCGGATTCGCAGCCGTCTTATCGTACATGGCATAAAAAATGCCCTCTCCGGCAAGCGCCTCTTCCAGTTCTTTTGTCAGGCCAAGTCCGGCGATCCCCGGATCCGTAACGATCAGGACACGGGTGCATTTCTTTTGCCTGAGCACCTTTGGAATCTGTTTTACCGACCCGATGATCTTCGGATTCCGGTAAGGAAGAAGAGGCAGGGCAAGCTTAAATACCGTCTGGAAACCCCGGCAGTATATTTTTTTCAGAGAATTCATGGTCTCTCCTTTTGTGCCGCACAGCACACTAAATTTGAAACAAGTATAAGGTCTTCAATACGAGAGCCAAAAGCTCTTCCTTAATTGTTACGATTATACAACTTCGTTCTCGTATTTTCAACGTACTGAAAACAGCTTTTCCATAAAAATTTCATTTTAAGGCAAATTATAGTTGTGAAGACGAAAACGATTTGATATACTTTTTTAAATCGTTACATGTTACATATTTAAAAACATAGTAAAAAGAAAGGCGGTACCCATGCTGTCCACAGAAAACGATTTATCAAGTGAAGAAATAACCGATTCAAAGCTTATTATTCAAAACGCACTCAAAAATCATGAATTCATTGTTTATTATCAGCCGCAGTACAAGGCCATCCGCGGGCAGCTCGCCAGCGCGGAGGCTCTCGCCCGATGGAAAAAGCCGGATGGCAGCATCGGCATGCCGGGAGAATTTATCCCCTATCTGGAAGAAGGAAGCCTGATCTGTGAGCTGGACTGGCAGATTCTAAGCGAGGTCTGCCGATTCTTAAAACAACGCATGGAAGCAGGCAAAGAAGTGGTTCCCATCGCTGTCAATTTCTCCAGAAACCATCTGGATGAAGGTGATTTTGCAGCCAGGCTATGCGCCAAAACGGACCAGATGCATATTCCGCACGAACTGATCCATGTAGAGATTACAGAGTCCTCTCTGGCAAGCGATTCGGAGCGGATCATCGCGCTCGTGGCGTCTGTCCGCGCACAGGGTTTTCATGTGGCCATCGATGATTTTGGCAGCGGTCTCTCCTCTTTGAGTATGGTAAAAGATGTGGATGCGGATATCTTAAAGATTGACCGCTCTCTTCTGTCTGACAACCTCGCCAACGATAAAGACCGCATTGTGCTCGAAAGCATTTATGATTTTGCGAACCGGCTCCGCCTGACCACGGTAGCGGAAGGTGTGGAAACCCGCGAACAGCTCGGATTTCTGCGCACCTGCGGCTGTGATCTGATCCAGGGATTTCTTTTTGCGAAGCCAATGCTGGAGGAAGACTTTGCCCGCATTTGCAGCAGGCAGGCAACTGCATTGGGAACAGATGAAAATGCTTCTGAAGATATTTTAATGGTACAGCCGCGCTCCAGCGCCATGCAGCTGCTCACTGAGGTAATTTTTAAGAAATACCCTCTGGTAATTTTCTCGAACCTCACGCGCAACAGTTATTACATGATGACCTATGACAATTTCACGACGACCTCCTGCCCCTCAGCCGGCGTCTTTGACGAACTGATTGAGCACGGTGCGTCATCCATGCACCCGGAAGATCAGCAGTTGTTTGCTGATACGTTTCACAGCGATTCACTTCTGGCCGCATATGAAGCCGGGCAGGAATGTGTGCGTATCGTTACCAGACAGATGGGAGACGACGGGATTTACCGTGCGGTAGAGACAGCGGATTACTTTGTCAAAAGCCCGGATTCCGATGATATCCTTGTTATTACTCTCTGTCAGAACGTATAAGACAAAAATGACCCGGCACGGCATTACTACCGTAACCCGGGTCATTTTTCTATAACCTTATCTTTTTTATCATGACACCTTCCGACTGGAAAGCACGTCGAAGATAACCGCGATCAGGAGCACAGCACCCTTTACCACATACTGCCAGGAATCGCCAATACCCATGATCGACATACCCATGTTGATGACGCCGAGCAGGAGTGCGCCGATGACAACGCCGCCGATCGTACCGCTGCCGCCGTATGCAGAAGCGCCGCCGATGAAGCAGGAGCCGATGGCGTCCATCTCGAAGGAGTTTCCGGTCGAACCGTTTACAGAACCGACACGTGCCAGACACAACAGACCGCATAAGCCTGCCAGCAGACCCATGTTCGCATATGCGATAAAGTATACCTTGTCTGTATTGATACCGGAAAGCTTTGTTGCCTTCTCATTACCACCCACCGCGTAGAAATAACGGCCGAACGCAGTCTTGGAGGTGATAAAGTTGTAGATCAGGCAGATTGCCACGACCCATACCAGCATGACGGAGATGCCCTTGTACTGGCAGAGCAGGTTGCAGTACCACAGAAGAAGAACCGAAATTACAGCTGTGCTTCCGAAATCCGCAACTGCACTGTTCTGGCGATAGCCTTTTTTTGCTTTGCTCGCGCGGGAGGATATCTTCATGTAGAAGAGAACAATCACCGCAATCGCGCCGATCACCAGCGGGGAAAGAATACGGCTGTCCGTATCCAGCCCCGGGATCTTAATGTAAGCAGTGAAGATGTTCAGGAATGCTTTATTCTGAACAGATACTGTTTTGCTGTTCAGCACCAGACGGCCAAAGCCGCGGAACATGAACATACCACCCAGCGTGGTGATGAACGGAGGAATCCGCATATAGCCAATCCAGAAGCCCTGCCAGATGCCGGCTGCCAGACCGATCAGCAGACAGATGATGATGGTCAGATAGATATTAAAACCCATGTTAGAGATCAGCACAGCCGCGATACCGCCGACAAGGCAGATCACAGAACCGACTGACAGGTCGATGTTGCCGCCGGTCAGGATACAGAGCAGCATACCACAGGCCATTACCAGCACGTAGCCGTTCTGTAACAGCAGATTCGACATATTCTGCGGATAAAGCAGACGTCCGTCCGTCATGAAATAAAAGATGATAAATACAACGACAAGGGCAATGACCATTGTATACTTGCGGAAAAAACCTGCAATATCAAATTTGCCCGAGCTAACTGATTCTTTGTTATTTGCCATGAATACACACTCCCTTTCAATTTGCAGCGGCGCTCATAATGTAGCCCATGATCTCTTCCTGTGAGGTATTTTTCGCCTCTACCTCGCCGCAGAGTTCGCCTTCGTTCATAATATAGATGCGGTCGCACATACCGATCAGCTCCGGCATTTCAGAGGAAATCATGATCACGGATTTCCCATTGTCGACCATCTGGTTGATCAGACAGTAGATATCGTATTTCGCGCCGACATCAATACCTCGGGTCGGCTCATCCAGAATCAGCACATTCGGCTCCGAAAACATCCATTTGCCAAGAAGTGCTTTCTGCTGATTGCCGCCGGAAAGATTGCCGATCATCTGCTCAATGGAAGGAGTCTTTGTGCCCATCTCCTCCGTCATCTCCTCCGCAGCCTTCTTCTCCGCTGTGGAATCAATAATCCCGTTATTACAAACCTTATCAAGACGGGCAAGTGTCGTATTAAAGCGGATCGATTCGCCAAGAATTAAACCATTTGTCTTTCGATCCTCTGTCACATAGGCGACCTTATTTTTAATCGCTTGCTCCGGTGTCTTTAAGTCTACCTTCTTGCCTTCCAGATAGACTTCGCCGGAAATATCCGTACCGTAGCTTCTGCCGAAGATCGACATTGCCAGCTCGGTACGACCCGCGCCCTGCAGACCGGAGAAGCCAACGACTTCACCCTTATGTACCTTGAAAGAAATATTGTCGTCCACGATCTTTTCCGGATACAGCGGATGGTGTACGGTCCAGTTCTTTACCTCAATACCGACTTCTTTGCTGACATTGTGCTTGCGTTCCGGATAACGGTCATCCATCGGGCGGCCAACCATGCCCTTAATGATACGGTCTTCACTGAACTCATCGACACCCTTGACCAGCGTCTCAATGGTCGAACCGTCGCGAAGGATTGTCGCCTTATCCGCGCAATAGATGATCTCATTCAGCTTGTGTGTAATAATGATGGACGTCAGACCGTCCTTTTTGAACTCCATCAGAAGATCCAGCAGCATCTTTGCGTCCTCGTCATTCAGAGACGAGGTCGGCTCATCCAGGATCAGCAGCTTCACGTTCTTTGAGAACGCCTTTGCGATCTCAACCAGCTGCTGCTTGCCAGTACCAATATCCTTGATCAGCGTCTGCGCGGATTCATGCAGACCAACCTGCTTCATATGTTTTTCGGCGTCACTGTAGGTCTGATCCCAGTCGATCACGCCGAATCGATTTCGTTTTTCATTTCCCAGGAACATATTCTCACCGATCGTGAGCAGCGGAATCAGCGCCAGCTCCTGGTGGATAATCACGATGCCCTTGGCCTCACTGTCTTTCAGAGTTTTGAACTGGCAAAGCTCTCCATTGTAATAAATCTCACCGTCATAGGTGCCTGCCGGATAAATACCGGACAGCACATTCATAAGAGTCGATTTCCCAGCGCCGTTTTCACCGATCAGCGCATGAATCTCGCCGCGCTCCACAACCAGATTGACATTGTCCAGCGCCTTGACTCCCGGAAACTCTTTGGTGATGGATTTCATCTCCAGAATAGTGTCACCCAAAAGACTTCCTCCTTTCCAACTTACCGCCTGTTGTTAAATCTGATGATAAAATATAAACTTTCAGATGATATCTGCGTATTGCTCCGCACTTCGCGTTCTCAAAAATAATCCTATCATCAGAAGAAAGGGCGGGACAGCTGCCCCGCCCTTTTTCAGGTAAAATCATATATCAGATCTTTTAGCAGATTCAGATTACTCTACTGCTGTCAGATATCCATCCTCGCCCATCTCATACAGGCCGGTGTCTACCAGTTCCTCAAGGTTGTCAGCGGTGATCACGCTCGGTACAAGCAGGAAGGACGGGCAAACATTGCCTTCAGAGGTCTCATAGGACTCAGTATCATATGCGCAGTCGATCTCAAAGGTATCGCACAGAGACTCGTCGATCGTCTCGCCGTTCAGCATTGCCTCAGCAAGTGACAGAGTAACGATAGACTCGTTGCTTACATTCTTGTAAACGGTCATGGTCTGGATGCCGTCAACGATGTTTGCAAGGTTCGCTACGTCGCCGTCCTGACCTGTGATGATCACGGTGTTGTCACCAGCATAGTCAGAAGTGATGCCCTGTGCTACGCCAAGAGCTGTAGAGTCATTGGAGCAAAGCCATACATCAAGCTGTGTGCCGTCTGCATAGTAAGAACCAAGGATGTTCTGTGCTCTCTCCAGAGCAGTCTGGGTATCCCACTGATCCGTAGCAACTGTATCAAAATCAGTCTGGCCGGATACAACTACCAGTGTACCTGCCTCGATGTACGGATTCAGGACATCCATAGCGCCATTGTAGAAATAAGTAGCGTTGTTGTCTGCCGGGTCACCAGCGGTGATCTCCATGTTGTAGGTAGCGTCTCCTGCGTTCTCCAGATCCAGAGCTTCTACGATGAACTCGCCCTGCAGCTGACCTACCGTGTAGTTATCAAAGGATACATAATAGGAAACCGCATCGTTCATGATCAGACGGTCATAAGCGATAACCGGAACTTCCTGCTCAGCAGCCTCATCCATAGCCGTGTTCAGAGCCTCGCCATCAACAGCCGCAACGATCAGGATGTCTACGTTGTCAGCCAGAAGGTTCTGGATATCACTTACCTGCTGGGAGGAATCGTTGTCAGAGTAAACCAGCTCTACTTCATAGCCTGCGCTCTCGAACTGCTCTTTCAGATACTCGCCGTCACGATTCCAGCGCTCCAGGGACTGGGTCGGCATCGAGATACCGATAACCTGTGCTTCTTCTGCCGCTGCCGGTACTGCGATTGCACCGAGAGCCATAACTGCTGACATAGCGACTGCCATTTTTCTTAACTTCATGTTTCTACCTCCATTCGATATTCTGTGGTTTAGCCATTTTCCGGAAATAACGGTTCTGTATCTTTCCGCAAAAAGATGTGCTAAATGTCCACGTTTTTGGTATCTGCATCGTATCACATGTACAAATTGCATAAAATAGAATCTCTTGTCCTGAAACTGTAAATTCTTTTAAGCGAAATTTCCCCAATTCAAAAAAATCTGGACTTTTTTGTCTTTCTGCTAAAAAATCCACAAAAATTTACTTTTTTCAGATAGGAAAATGTACAGTTTTATGATAGAATGAATCTCATGAAAAAATCTTCCTTAATTATAACGATCATTTTAATATTCTGCGTCCTGCTGCTCTCCGTCATCTGGTCACACTTTCACAACAGCCTTGACGCGCTTGATCTGCCCGATACTACCAATGCCGAGACCTATGACCGGCATTATGTGCTGATCCCGGATACGGAGAATTCCGTTCTCTGGCAGGCGATCTACGAGAGTGCAGATCAGGAAGCAGCGGAAAATAACGCATATCTGGAGCTGTTAAGCCAGGATACCGGAAGTTCCTATACAAACGCGGATTATCTGCGTATCCTGATTGCGTCAAAGGTCGACGGCATTATATTGAAGCCAGACGGCACAGATGAAGTGCGGGAGCTGATTGATGAGGCCCTCGGGGACGGCATTCCGGTCGTCACTGTACTTGAAGATGACTCCGACAGCGAGCGGATCAGCTATGTAGGACTTAACAGCTATCAGCTGGCTGATACCTATACCGAGCTGTCCCTGTCCGCTCTAAACGGAGCGGATGGAGAGATCATGATCCTTCTGGACTCGGAATCCGTCAATCCGATCCAGTCACTGGCTGCTGCTCAGCTGACAAAATACATTGAGCAGGAGAAGGCGGACAGACAGGATGTCACCGTATCTTTGTATTATCTAGAAAGTTCGACTGACTTTGACTACGAGGAAGGCATTCGTGAGCTTTTCGTCAACCGTTCTCCGCTTCCGGATGTCCTGATCTGCATGGATGAAGTCCTGACGGAATGCGCCTATCAGGCACTGATTGATTACAACGAAGTCGGCAGCACCGCCATCATCGGCTTCTATTATTCCGATCAGATTCTGGATGCGATTGAGAAGGGCATCATCCCTGCCACACTGGTGGTTGACACCGCCGAAGTCGGCACTTACTGCATTGATGCCCTCAACGAATACCACTTGCTCGGTCATACCAGCAGTTATTACAGCGTGGATTTGAGTCTGATCACGCAGGACAATATTGCAGACTATCTTGCGGATCCTATAGAAGAGGAGGAATAATGCCACCATGAAAAAGAGACGCCCCCTCTCCTTCTTTTCCTCCATCCAGACCCGTATCAATGCTGTGATCGTCCTTGTTCTGGCGATCGTGCTGGGCATGAATCTGTTCCTGATCAGTGAGATCAATTCTGCGGTTCAGCGAATCGACTCTGTCTTCACCAGCAATGTGGCAGTCAATACGCTCTCCGACACGCTGGAACTGATCCAGAATGCTGTCTATGAATATCTGAATACCAAAAGCAGCGCCGCTCTGGAGGACTATTACAATTATGAGCAGGAATACCGTACGCTTCTGGAAGAACTGAACAACGAAAATGTGGACAGTGAGATTCTGATGCTGGAAAAAAATATCCGCAACATGTCTGAGAGTTATCTGGACCAGACATCTGTCACCGTGCAGGCAAAACGCGGACGCAATGTCGAGCGCTATAAGGAATCCTATGAGCTGGAAACACAGCTGTTTGAGTACATCAACTCTTACATATACCGGCTGAACAATCTCCTGTTCAGTCAGAACTCGACAAATTATCAGGCGCTGATCTCCTCCATGCAAATCCTTGAAAAGGGAAGCCTGATCATCATGCTGGCGGTATTTGTCATCTGTATGCTGCTCATTACGCTCCTCGTACACAATATGATCCGCCCGCTGACCGTCCTCTCTGCCACGGCGCACGAGGTGGCCGGAGGCAATCTGGATGTCCCGCAGCTTCCTGTCGTCTATGAGGATGAGGTAGGCGTCGTGACCCGCGGCTTCAACCAGATGCTTGCCAGCATCCGCGAATACATTGACCGCTTAAAGGACAGCATGGAGACAGAGGCACAGCTCAAGGAGCGTGAGCTTCTGATGGAAGCGCACCTGAAAGAAGCGCAGCTAAAATACCTGCAGGCACAGATCAATCCGCATTTTCTCTTTAATTCCCTCAATGCCGGCGCGCAGCTCGCGGCAATGGAGGACGCAGAAAAGACCGGGGTCTTTCTGGAGCGGATGGCCGACTTTTTCCGCTACAATGTCCGCAAAATGTCCGGCGACGCTTCCCTGCGCGAGGAGATTGCGTCCGTCGACAATTATATTTACATATTAAATGTCCGCTTTGCCGGTGATATCACCTATGAGAAAAAAGTCGACGCAGATATTGAGGAAATCCGCGTACCCAGCATGATCCTGCAGCCTATTGTAGAAAACGCGGTACAGCATGGCATTCACGACAATCTTGCGGAAGGACGGATCACTCTGACCGTGCGGCATGCCAATGAATCAACTCTGGAAATCACGGTGCAGGACAACGGCATCGGAATGACAAAAGAAAAAATCCGTGATATTATGGAAGATCATCTTCTTCCCGGGACGGAAGACTCCAACTCAACCGGTGTCGCCATGTCAAATGTCATCCACCGGCTGGAGCTGTATTATAATCAAAAGGATCTGCTTCGGATTGAAAGCGACGGTCCGGGATATGGTACAGAGGTCACTCTCACGCTTCCGGTAACGTCTCCTGAAACATGATCTTTTTGCCGCTCATATTTTTTGACATTAGTAATTAACCGTTACAATAATAACAGAATGAAGGATAACATCTGCTGACAACTGTACTGCAATCATGCTGCAGGCTTCGAAAGGAGTATACAATGTATCGAATCTTAATCGCTGATGATGAGGGTCTCATGCTGGAATCCCTGAAAACAATGATTCTCGGACAATACAGCGACTGCTGCGAACTGGAAACAGCCAAGACCGGACGGGCTGTAATTGAAAAAACGGAGAGTTTTCATCCGGATATCGTCTTTCTCGATATTCAGATGCCCGGAATCAACGGCATTCAGGCCATGAAAGAAATCCGCAAATCCAACAGTACCGCCCTCTTTTATATCATTTCTGCCTACGACAAATTTGATTACGCGAAAGAGGCCATTGATCTTGGTGTGGAAAAATATCTGACAAAACCCATCTCCCGCAAAACAGTTCTGGCTACGGTCGAAGAAGCAATGCAGAAAGTGGATCACAACCGGGCGCTTCGAAGCTCCCAGCTGCAGATTCAGGAAAAGCTGGAGATCATTGTTCCGGTCGTCGAGCAGAGCATCATTACCAATCTGCTTTTTCAGACAGAAATGCAGGACGTCGGTTACTATCTGCAGTTGCTGGACATCAGCGAAAGCTATGGTTCCATTCTGATCGCCCAGTTCGGCACTGAATACGATAACGGCAAGCTGGTCAGTCCGGTACGGATGAGTGTGCAGGCGCAGGATTTCTATCCGGAATTCCGCACTCTGGTCAAGGACTCCCTGAACTGTCTGGTCGGCCCGGTAATGTCCAACCGCATCGTACTTCTCATTCCGCACCAGAACGAACAGGTTTCCTATGAGGACCGCATTCGCATCGTGGAAAACGCAAGGCAGCTAGCTTCTCAATTGGAGGAACAGCTGAACGCCAGATTCCGCATCGGGATCGGCCGCGTACATAAAATGGAGGATATCCAGCTCTCCTACCGTGAGGCACTGCGCTCTTTGAATAACAGCAAAAGCCATGTCATCCACATTGACGACCTGCAGTCCGGCGGTGTCTACGAGCAGGAATTCCCGGAAGAAACAGAGCGGCGTCTTTTTCGTTTTCTGGAATCCGGCAATACCGCCGCAATGCTTGCCGAACTGAATCTGTTTTTCGACTGGATGGTGCAGCATTATCCGGACGACCGCGGCAATATCTGCCTGAAGGTACTGGAATACATCATACAGGCGGAAAAAATCGCCTTTGAATCCGGTACGGTCAACTATAATTTCAGCGACCGGAAAGAATATCTGGCTACCGCCGTCTCGTTTAACGATTATGAATCGCTGTGGCGCTGGTTCGCGGAAAAAATGGCAGCCGCCTGCGACACCATCCACGACTACCGCGAATCCCAGTCTAATTCAGTCGTCAAAAAGGCGCAGAATTACATACGGGAAAATTACAGCCACGATATTTCCCTTGACGACGTTTCCCGCGCAGTCAACATCAGCCCTTACTATTTCAGCAAGGTGTTCAAAGAGGAGTCAGGAGAAAACTTTATCGAATATCTGACGCGCGTGCGTGTGGAAAAAGCAAAAGAACTGCTTCAGAATCCGGACTTAAGCATCAAAATGATCAGTTCGATGTGCGGCTATTCCGATCCGAATTATTTCAGCCGGCTTTTCAAAAAACAGACTGATATGACGCCGCGTGAATATCGGATGAGCCTGCAGGGATAAGCATAATGCTGAGGATTATCGCTGCAGTGATTTACAGAATACCAGATTATCTGCGGTGATATGCAAAGATATGAATAAAGAGGTGTCGACAATGTACAGGAATCCTGTTGATGCAGGCTTAGGCAGTATAAGATTTTATGTTCCTAAATGCAAAATAATATTCGGAAGGAAAACGGCCAACGCATACTCCAGAGAGCCGAAAATAAATATGAGACGACTACGCAATTTTGCCCTGCTTCTCCTGCTGAGTACACTGCTGCTCTCCTTAAGCGGCTGCTCCGAACAGGACCCCATCGCAGAAACGGAACAGGCAGAAACCGAAGAACGTCTGCAGATTGGATTAAGCTTTGACTCCTTCGTGATCGAGCGATGGCTGCGAGACCGCGATATGTTTGTCTCCACAGCGCAGAGCCTTGGTGCAGATGTAAATGTGCAGGTGGCAGGCGGCGACAGCGAGGAGCAGATCTCACAGGTGGAATATTTTATCCAGAAGAAAATGGATGTGATCGTCATTATCGCCGTCGACGGCGATGCCTTAAAGGACGTCGTAAACGAAGCCATTGACAGCGGCATCCGGGTCATCTGCTATGACCGGCTGATCCCCGATGTGGATGCCGATCTGTACATCTCCTTTGACAACTTTGAGGTTGGTGTACTGATGGCGAAAGCGCTGATCAATGCCTGCCCGGACGGCGGAGAAATCTTCGCCATCTACGGCTCTCCGACTGATCTGAATGTCACTGATGTCGAGGACGGCTTTACCTCAACCTTAAAAGGCAGCGGTCTTGAGATCGTCTACTCTGCTTACTGTGACAACTGGCTCGCGGAGCTGGCATTTGACTACGTAAACGAAGGTCTGGAAGTCTCGCGCGACATTGTTGCTGTCATGTGCGGCAATGACGACCTCGCAAGCCAGGCCATCAAGGCGCTTTCTGAAAATCAGCTCGCCGGACAGGTCACAGTCGTCGGGCAGGACGCCGAGCTTTCCGCCTGCCAGCGGATCGTCGAAGGTACACAGGAAATGACCGTCTACAAATCCGTGGAGGATCAGGCCATGGTCGCCGCAGCCCTGGCTGTCGCGCTCGCCCGCGGCGAGGACATCACCTCCGCTGACTGCACTTACCCGGTCACGGAGACTGTTACGTCCGGCTCTTATGAAGTGCCTTACTACAAGCTGGATCCGGTGGCCGTGACAGCGGAAAACATTGACGAGGTCATCATCGCCGGAGGATACCATTCAAAAGACGATGTGTACCTGAATATCCGTGAAGAGACGGAAACGGAATAGTAATCTGCCAAACGCCTAAAAAAAGTACGATAATCCTTTCAGAAAGTGAGGCCACAGGATATGACGCTTACGCAGCTTCTCTACGCAGTTACAATTGCAGATATGAAATCCATGAACAAGGCAGCAGCCGCACTCTATGTCTCACAGCCGGCACTCTCAGCTGCGATCCGTGATCTGGAGGACGAGCTTCATATCGAGCTGTTCATCCGTTCCAACCGGGGAATTATGGTCACGCCGGAGGGTACCGAGTTCCTGCGCTATGCCAGACAGATGTCCGAGCTGCAGCGTATGATTGAGGAGCGTTACGCCGGGAAAGAAATGAAAAAGACGTTCAGTGTTTCCACCCAGCACTATTCCTTTGCAGTGGAAGCATTTATTGAACTGGCGAAAAAATTCGGCATGGATGAATACGAATTCGCGATTCATGAGACCAAGACCGGAGAAGTGATCGAGAACGTGCGCAATTACCGCAGCGAGATTGGCGTACTGTATTTGAATGATTTCAATGAGAAAGCCCTGCGGAAGATTTTCCAGGAAAATGAAGTCGAGTATTCTTTTTTGTTTCAATGCGGCATCTCTGTCTACTTAAGCCAGTCGCATCCGCTGGCCCAAAAAGAGCGGATTTCATTTGAAGAATTGAAGCCCTACCCCTGCCTGTCCTTTGAACAGGGCGAAAAAAATTCCTTTTATTTTGCTGAGGAGGTCTTAAGCACCAGTGAGTACAATCAGATCATCAAGGCGGACGACCGTGCGACCATGCTGAACCTGATGGTCGGTCTGAACGGCTACACACTCTGCTCCGGCATCATCTGTGAAAAGCTGAACGGTGAGCAGTACATAGCGATTCCGCTTGATACCGAAGACACAATGAACATCGGCTACATCAAGCGGAAAGGCATGCCCTTAAGTCTGCTCGGTGAACAGTATCTGGAGCTGCTGAAAGAATATAGAAAATATGTGCTCTGAATCTTCTATCTATCGCCAGAATGCAAAATGCGCAGCCTGTGTGCCGCGCATTTTCATATATCAGGAACAATGGAGTTCCAATTTATTCCTCCAGCATCTCGTTCATCGTCCGCCAGCCAAGCATGGCGCATTTCACGCGCGCAGGCATATGGGCGATATCCTGCAGAGCTCCGGCTTCCTCCAGCTCGTCCAGTTCTTCCTCGCTGATCTCTCCGTGGATCATCCGTTTGAACATGTCTGCGAGGCGTTTCGCCTCCTCGGTGGATTTCCCGATGATCAGATCGAGCATCATATCTGCGGAAGCCTGGGAGATGGCGCAGCCATCGCCGACAAACGAGCCATCCACGATCTTTCCGTCTTCCACCTTCAGATGCAGGAAAATGTCGTCTCCGCAGCTCGGATTGACGCCTTCCAGCACCAGATTAGCACCTTCCAGCTCATGCTTATGACCCGGATGCTGATTGTGATCGATCAAAATCTCGTTGTAAAAGGTCCTATTCTCCATATCCCATGACCCTCCTTACCTGTCCCAGTGCTTCCGTGAAGCGCAGGATTTCTTCTTCCGTATTGTAAAACATCAGGCTGGCTCTGGTCGTGGAGCCGACCTTCAGCTGCTGCATCAGCGGCTGTGCACAGTGATGTCCGGCGCGTACCGCGATCTTCGAAGCGCTCAGGATTTCGGAAATATCGTGCGGATGAACGCCGTCTACCGTGAATGTGAGGATCCCGTGGTGTTCCGCAGGGTTCTCACTGCCAATGATGTGCACGCCAGGAATCTCTTTCATGCGCTCATAAGCAAATGCGGTCAGCGCCTGCTCCCGCTCTTCGATCCAGTCAAATCCAAGATGCTGCATGTAGCGGATAGCCTCGGCCAGTCCCACAGCTCCGCCCGCGTTTACCGTGCCGGCCTCAAACTTGTGCGGGAGCTCCGCATAAATCACCTTATCGCGGGTAACGGACTCGATCATCTCTCCGCCGCTTAAAAACGGCGGCATTTTTTTCAGCCATTTCTTTTTCGCGTATAAAACGCCAATCCCGTCGGGAGCGAGCATCTTGTGACCCGAAAACGCAAGGAAATCAACATCCAGCGCCTGTACGTCAACCGTCATATGCGGTACGCTCTGCGCGCCGTCCGCTACGATCACAATCCCCCGCTCATGACAGACTTCGGCAAACCGCCGGATATCATTTTCACGGCCGAAGACATTAGAAACCTGCGTGATCGCGACCAACCGTGTGCGCTCGGTCAGCACAGAGCAGAGCATTTCCTCTGTAAAGGTTCCGTCGTCCGCGCATTCCAGATAGACAATCTTCGCGCCCGCGCGCTCCGCCGCCTGCCGCCACGGAAGCATGTTGCTATGGTGCTCCGCGATGCTCACCACAATCTCGTCTCCCGGCTGAAACAAAATACTGCCCAGACTGTAAGCGACCAGATTCAGGCTTTCCGAAGCGTTCCGTGTGAAGATAATCTCCTCCGTACTTGCTGCGTGAATAAAGTCTTTCACTGTTTTACGCGCATCCTCGTAGGCTTCCGTCGCCTCCTCGCTCAAAGGATACAGACCGCGAAACGGATTCGCATTCCTCTTTTCATAGAAGTCGCGAACCGCATCCAGCACCTGCACAGGCTTCTGTGAGGTCGCTGCATTGTCCAGATACGCGTAATCTGTGTTTTGAAGCAGGGGAAAATCCCTGCGGATGTCCTCTATATTCCATTTTTCCGTTGCTGTCGCCATGGATATTTGCCCCTTTATCTGAATAATTGTAACTAATCCGGACAGTGTCTCGCACTTGCTGCAAGGTATGCTTCAATTAACCCAGATACCCCTGCACGAGCTCCTGCGTCTTTTCGTCCGCAATTCCGCTGCAGATCGCGTCGATCCGCGCCCGCGCCATCATCTCATAAATCTCCTCCTCAGCAATGCCGCGTGAAGACAGATAAAACAACAACGCTTCATCCAGTTTTCCAATCGTTGCGCCGTGGTTGCCCTCCACATCCTCCTCCTCACAGAGAATCAGCGGAACTGTGCGGTTGATCACGTTATCCGAGAAAAGAAGCACATCCTCTTTCTCGTCGCCTTTTGCGCCCACAGAGCCATTCCGGAAGTCAATCGTACCGCGGAACAGCTTCTGTGATTCTCCGCGCAGCACACCGGACACGTCCATACGGCTGGTGGTCTTCGCACCGGTATGATACGCCAGATAATTCAGATCCAGCTTTTCTTTTTTATCAAGCAGATAGCCGACCTTGCTCTCCAGAGAACTTGCCCTCGCACCGAGATCCGTGCGCATTCCCATGTAGGTGTCCCCGCCGCCGAGCACAACCTGTACCGTGTCGATCAGAGCATCTTCCCCGCAGTCTGTGCCGACATCATTTAAGAACGTAAAACCCTCAGGCAGATTCTGGATCTGTACCAGATGAACCTTTGCGCCCTTTTTGGCAGAAATCTTCGTCTGAATTGCGGCAAAACTGCGTTGTTCCAGATTCTCAGATTCATTATAGACAGCCTGAGCATCGGCCGCTGTATCGCCCGGCTGAAAGCCATTCGTCTCACCATCCGTTAACTTTCCATGAGCAAAATCCATATCTGTCCCGCGAAAATCCATGATCACCGTGATCTCGCTGTCCTCCTCCGCACAGATACCGATCCGGTTCTGCGCCGGAGCATCCGGTTCATACGTAAAGTGCAGACGCACCGGCTCGCTCTCTTTCACACCGGCCGCGATCGTCCAGATATGGAAATCCGCCGGATTCTCTGCCATCAGCTGATTCATATCCGTCCCCATTCCACCCGGAATCTGAAACAGCTCTGCAGACAAAGTACCAGCCTCAGGCTGTTTTTTGTTGTCACAATTCCGGACAGTGCAGCGTATCACCTGCTTTTCTATTGCTTCCGGCGTCTCGTCCTCCATCTTCCCGGTCTGTAAGGCAGGCACACCTTTTACACTGGCCTCATTTACATGCAGCCAGTTCCAGGTCGGGGCGGGCAGCCGGTTGATCGTCATATCCATTTCCATCTCAATTCTCCTTTGATTGATCCTTACCCGATGCTTCCCTTCATCTCCAGACGAATCAGGTTGTTCATCTCCACCGCGTACTCAACCGGAAGTTCCTTGGAAACATTGTCCGCAAAGCCGCTGACAATCAGCGCTCTCGCCTCGTCCTCCGGTATGCCGCGGCTCATCAGGTAAAAGACCGCGTCGTCACTGATGCGCCCGATCTTTGCCTCATGTCCGATATCCGCGTCGCTTGTGCGGATGTCCATTGCCGGTACTGTATCCGATCGGGAAATCCGATCCAGCATCAGCGACTGACAGGAAACTGAAGATTTGCTGTGCTTCGCTTTCGGCATGACTGTCACCGAACTCCTAAATGTGCTGATACCGCCTCCCTTAGAAATGGAACGCGTATTCATATAAGAAGACGTGTTGGGCGCAAGATGCACCATCTTCGCACCGGTATCCAGATTCTGTCCTTTTCCGGCAAAGGTCACACCGGTAAATTCCGCCCTCGCTCCGTCCCCGGCAAGGACGCTCATCGGATACAGGTAGGAAACATGGGAGCCAAAGGAGCCGGATACCCATTCAATCTTTCCTCCTGCTTCTACCTTTGCCCGCTTGGTGTTCAGGTTGTACATATTCTTGGACCAGTTCTCGATCGTCGAATAGCGCAGTCTGGCATTTTTCCCGACAAAAAGCTCCACGCAGCCCGCATGCAGGTTGGCAACATTATACTTCGGTGCCGAGCAGCCTTCGATAAAGTGCAGGTCGGCTCCCTCGTCCACAATGATCAGCGTGTGCTCAAACTGCCCCGCTCCCGGAGCATTCAGCCGGAAATACGACTGCAGCGGAATATCCACCTTCACGCCGGGCGGCACATAGACAAACGAGCCGCCGGACCAGACTGCCCCGTGCAGCGCCGCAAACTTGTGATCGCGAGGCGGCACCAGTTTCATAAAATGACTTTTTACCATATCGGCGTATTCACCGGTTAAAGCGCTCTCCATATCGGTGTAAACCACACCCTGCGCCGCGACCTCCGCCTTGACGTTGTGATAAACCAGCTCAGAGTCATACTGCGCGCCGACACCGGCCAGTGACTCCCGCTCCGCCTGCGGGATACCGAGCAGATCAAACGTCTTTTTGATATCCTCCGGCACATCCTCCCAGTTCGCCTTCATATTCGTATTCGTCCGCACATAGGTCGCGATCTTGTCCATATTCAGGCCCTCGATCGACGGCCCCCAGTCCGGCACCGGAATCTCATTGTAAATCTCCAGAGATTTCTGCCGGAATTCCCGCATCCAGTCCGGATCATGCTTTTCATCAGAAATCTGCGCGACGATCTCCGGCGTCAGGCCTGCCTGCAGGCGGTATACATCTTTTTCCTCATTTTTAACATCATAAATACTGCGGTTGACGTCCTCAACCCAGGTCTTTTCTTTCATCTCATGTCTCCTGTCCGCATCCTGTCAATCATTCCCACAGAAAGCAGAAATATTGGTTCCTGTAAAACACTTATCGTAGCTGCTCCGTTCCTTCACAGTTGCCACTTTTCAAAACAGATCAGCCCTGCTCGAACCGCTCGAAACCGTTCTCATTGATCTCGTCCACAAGGGAAGCGTCGCCTTCGGCCACGATCCGTCCGTTCACGAGCACATGCGTCACATCCACATGCAGGGACTCCAGAATCCGCGTGCTGTGCGTAATGATCAGCAGGGAACCATCCTTATCCTTCTGGTACTCCTCAACGCCCCGGGACACTGTGCGCACCGCATCGACATCCAGCCCGGAATCCGTCTCATCCAGAATTGCAAGCTGCGGCTTCATCATCAGAAGCTGTAAAATCTCCGCTTTCTTCTTCTCACCTCCGGAAAATCCAACATTGAGGTCGCGTTTCGCGTACGACTTGTCCATCTGCAGGATTTCCATCTTTGCCTCAAGCTCCTTACGGAAATCCCACAGACGAATGCGTTCTCCGGTGCGCTGCTCCAGCGCGCTGCGGATAAAGTTGCTGAGCGTGATCCCCGGCACCTCCAACGGGTTCTGAAAAGACAGGAACAATCCCGCTTTCGCCCGGTCTGACACAGATACCTCATTCAGACCATTTCCATCAAACAGAATCTGCCCGCCTGTCACCTGATAGCCGGGATTTCCCATCAGCGCATAGCCAAGGGTTGATTTTCCGGCTCCATTCGGTCCCATTAATACATGAGTCTCACCTTTCCCGATCTCCAGGTTGATCCCATGCAGAATTTCTTTTTCTTCTACTCTGACAGATAAATTCTTTACCTGTAATAATTTTTCAGACATGCCGTTCCTCCTAAATCTGTCCTGCATTGAATTTTATGCAGGACGAAGGCCGCGCCATTGCGCAGCAATTCTCATGCGCGGCTTTCCATAATCCCGAGTATTTTACTCGGATATCGGAGTGTATTATATACCCCGTATGAGATTCTGGCAAGAGCAATCTGTCATTTTTGTTTCTTTTTATAATCCAGCCGGATCTTGTCCGTGATCAGGGCGATAAACTCGGAATTCGTCGGCTTTCCTTTGCCATTGCTCACCGTGTACCCGAAAAGCTCCTCGATCGTATCCACCTTGCCTCTGCTCCATGCAACCTCAATCGCGTGGCGGATCGCCCTCTCAACCCTGCTCGGCGTTGTCTGATGCTTCTTCGCGATAGTAGGATAAAGAATTTTCGTAATTGAATTGAGCATCTCTCCGTCCGCGACCGACAACATAATCGCGTCACGCAGATACTGATATCCCTTAATGTGCGCCGGAACACCAACTTCGTGAATGATATTCGTCACATCACTCTCAAGGTTCCGCTCCATGTATTCCTTCTGACTTTCCGGAGGCGTCAGCTTCCGGATGCGCGCCGCCATATGTTCCGTGCGTGTGCGGACGCGTTTGATCCTGTTTACCAGAGTATCATTGTCAAACGGCTTCAGTATATAATAATCTGCCCCAAGGTCAAATGCATCCTCCGTTGTTTTCTCCTGACTGACAGCGGATACAACAATAAATGCCGGTTTTTTCTCTGCGCTTTCCCTGTTTACCCGGTCCATGACTGCCAATCCGTCCAGCTTCGGCATGATAATATCAAGAAGTACGACATCCGGCTTTTTATCCCTGATGATTTCGATCAGTTCCTCCCCATTTCCGGCTTTGCCGACAACCTCCAGTTCCTCATCACTGCTGACAATATGATCCAGCATCTGCACCATCCTGTCATTATCATCCGCAATCGCTACATTCAGCTTATTCATCACTTATACTCCTCTCTGATTCTGTTTTAGACCGGCGGCATCTGTTCTGAACTGTTACACAACATTCTTATTCGCAGCACAGCTGCTCATTGAGCCTTGTGATTCTCTGCTGCAAGCAGCGAGAATCCCTTCAGCTCACATTATATCTGCCATGCGACAGAATTCGCAAGAAAATCCTGTCGACCTTATCCGGCAGCATCCGCCACCAATCTGCGTGATTTCTACACGATTGACATAATATAAAAACGTTTGAAACGTCGATTTGTGACAGGATTCGGAAAATTTTATCAAAAAAAGTAAAAATTTTTTCCCTCTTGTGTCTGGAATATGTTCTGTGCTATACTGGCGCAGTAAATGTATTGTATCCCGCATCATAAGATACGCGATATGAAATGTCTGGGGAACAGATCATCAAGTCCCGGTCTGAACGCATCCTACCGGTTTTCGGAGGGTAACGGTACAGCCGCAGTTGTTTCCCCGGCCTTTGATATCCATGCTTTTGAACAGGGAATAATAACAAGGAGGACATTCAAAATGAATACCAACAAAAGCTTTAACACCTCGCAGCTCGTCATTCTCGGCCTCATGACTGCTATTCTGCTTCTCATGGCCTACACCCCGCTCGGTTATCTGAATATCGGACCGCTCGCGATTACGTTTAACGTGATCCCCGTTGCAATTTCCGCCATCACCTTAGGACCGGTCGGCGGTGCCGTCACCGGATCTGTTTTCGGGCTGACCAGCTTTCTCCAGTGCATCGGCATTGGCGGTACCAGCGCAATGGGCGCCGTCCTGTTCGGGATCAATCCGGTACTGGCATTTATCCAGCGCTTTGTGCCACGATTTTTAGACGGTCTGCTTCTGGGATATATTTTCCGCGGAGTCCGGAAGGGGATCAATACCTCCGTGGCTTGCTTTGTCACAGGATTCTGTTCCGCATTTTTGAACACGCTGTTTTTCATGAGCGCGCTCGTTCTTTTATTTGGCAACACAGAATATATGCAGGGACTAATGGGAGGAAAAAATGTCATTCTCTTTATCTGCGGATTTGTAGGCGTAAACGCAGTGTGCGAGATGGTATCCTCGACGATTCTGACCGGTGCCGTCGGTATTGCGCTGTACAAGGCACATTTTGTACCGGCACCCGTGCAGCGCAAAGCGCAGGCTTAACAAAGCCTGCGCACAAAAAGGAACGACAGTAGTCGCTTCCCATAAATTTAAACAGGGAGGTTCCGCCATGATTCTGGCGATAGACATTGGAAATACCAATACAGTACTCGGCTGCTGCCGTGACCAGAGTATTCTCTTCGTAGAGCGCCTGTCCACGGCTCCGTCGCGCACAGTACTGGAATACGCGATCAGCATCAAAAATGTACTGGAGCTGTATCAAATTGACCGCAAAGAGATCACCGGTGCGATCATCTCCTCAGTGGTTCCGCCGCTGACGAACTTGTTTCGCGAAGCGGTACAGAAGATCGTCGGTATTGAGCCGGTGGTCGTCGGTCCCGGAGTCAAAACAGGACTGAATATTCTGATGGACAACCCGGCGCAGGTCGGCAGCGATCTGATCGTAAACGCGGTCGCCGCGATCACAGAGCATGAGGCTCCCCTGATCATCATTGATATGGGCACCGCGACGACGATTTCTGTCATTGACGCGAAGAAAAATTACATTGGCGGCATGATCATGCCCGGCATCCGCGTTTCTCTGGATTCCCTTGTCAGCCGGACTTCCCAACTCGTGCGCATTAGTCTGGATGCTCCAAAACGGCTGATTGGAAAGAACACTGCCGAATGTATGAAAAGCGGCGTCATCCATGGCAACGCAGCCTGCATCGACGGAATGATCGACCGCATAGAGCAGGATCTTGGCGAAAAAACGACTGTGATTGCCACAGGCGGTCTGGCTCCAAAGATTATCCCGCACTGTGTCCATGAAATTCAGCTCGACGATGCGCTTCTGCTGAAAGGGCTGATGTACATTTATTATAAAAATAAGGCAGAATGATTATTCACCTCAGTGCTCAGACATCCACCGCAGACACATTGCTTTTGCGGTGGATGTTTTTTGTAAATACCTGATATAAGTGTGCGTTATTACTTCATTTATCCTAACTCAGATTTTCCGCGTCGCTTCCTGAAGCCAGTCTCTCTCCTCTTCATTCAGATATGGGGAAATATTCTCAAAAACCATCGCGTGGTACTCATTCAAAAGTGTGCGCTCGCGCTCCGTCATCTGCTCTGGAATGACTGCATCCAGATCAAACGGCACCATTGTCAGGTGTTCAAAGCGCAAAAATGAACCGTATTCTGTCTCCTGATCCCTTACACATACGATCAGGTTTTCATGGCGGATACCATATTTTCCTTCTTCATAATATCCCGGCTCATCGGAAGTAATCATTCCCTCCTCAAAGGCCGTGTCCGCCTTACGGGTCGGCGTACTCCTCCAGTGAAAGCTGTTCGGTCCTTCGTGTACATTCAAAAAATATCCCACGCCGTGACCAGTCCCATGGTTAAAATCCTTCCCCAGTTCCCAGAGCGGCCCCCGGGCCAGATAATCCAGATTAATCCCTGTTGCACCGGAACGGAATTTTGCCGCGGCGAGATTCAGGTGCCCCCGAAGCACGGCGGTAAACATCTGCTTTTCCTCCTCTGTCAGCGGTCCCATGGCAATCGTGCGCGTCACATCCGTCGTTCCCTCAAGGTAGTGTCCTCCCGTGTCCGCCAGAAGAAGACCGTGCGGCTCAATCGGGATATCTGTTTCAGGCGTCGCGCTGTAATGCACAATTGCGGCATGAGCGCCATAGGAAATAATCGGTTCAAAGCTGTTTCCCATAAAATGCTCCTGTTCGGAACGCAGGGAATACAGCTTTTCCTCCGCACTCAGCTCTGTCATCGGCAGCTTTCCCACATGGGTTTTCAGCCAATAAAGAAATCTGGTCAGCGCCACCCCGTCTTTGATATGGGCGATCCGCTCATTATTCACTTCGGCAGGGTTTTTCACTGCCTTGGGGAAAAGCGTGGGATTCTCACGGTTAATCACTTCCACACCTTCCGGAACAGATGCCGTCAGACGACTGTTCACTTTATCGCGGCAGAGAAGCAGCTTCTTCCCCGCCGGAAGATCTGATATATACGAATAAACCATGTTATAAGGCCGAAAGAAAACATGATCTGCTTTCAGGGATTCCTTGACTGTCTCCGGGAATGCTCTCTCATCCGCAAACAGCAATACCTCCCCTTCGGTCATCACCAGATAAGAAAGCACTACCGGACAGCAGGCAATGTCACCGCCGCGGATGTTTAAAAGCCAGGCGATATCATCCAGAGAAGTCAGCACAAACAGATCCGCTCCCTCTTTTTGCATGGATTCTCTTATTCGCGCTATTTTTGAAGCGCGGGATTCTCCGCTCCACTTCTCATCCAGTTCCATCACCGGTTCACAGGAAAGTCCGGGACGTTCCTCCCAGATATCTCCCACCAGATCCAGAGAACCGTTTTGCCTGGCTCCCTTCTTTTTGAGCATTTCAGCAAGCTCTGCCGCCTCTCTCGTGCTGACTGTTCGCCCGTCATAGCCAAGACATTCATTCTCTGCAAGCGTCTGTTCAAGAAATTCATGAACGGTCGGCACATCCGGCTCTCCCATTTTATAAAGGGTCACACCGCTTCCTTTCAGTTGCTCCGCAGCCTGTATAAAATAACGTCCGTCTGTCCAGAGACCGGCCATGTCCTTTGTAATCACCGCAGTCCCTGCAGAGCCGGTAAATCCCGTAATATATTCCCTGCATTTAAAATAACCGCCTACATACTCCGACGCATGAAAATCATCAGTAGGAATCAGATAGGCATCGATCCCTGCTTCCTGCATGCGGACCCGCAGAGCAGCAATTCGTTCCTGAATCATATGCTTCTCAATCATTGTATTTCCTCCAAAATTATTTACAGTTGACTTTATCCTCATCCGAAACTAAAATGGAAACAGGTTGTAAAAAGAAACGGAGACCTTTACGATGCAAATAACAGAGCTGTTTCCATCCTCCCTTAAGATTGCCCTGATGGATTATTCAAACGGGACGCTGGCCGATTTCATGCCGGATTTTTATACATCCCTGCCTGATGTACAAAGCCATCTTCTCTACCCCTGTGCAGGCGGGCTGCGCACCCTGAACCGACCGGACTCGTTCGCCTTCCAGGATGTGAACAGCTACCTTCTTCTCTATACAGTGGCCGGCGAAGGAATCGTGCAGACGGAGGGCGACCGGAACACCCTTACCGAAGGCAGTCTGCTCCTATGGGACTGTCAGGACTATCTGCAGCTTCGTCCGGCCGTTTCCCAGTGGAGTATCCGGCTTGTGTTTTTTTCAGGAGAAGCCGCCTCCACCTACTATGAGGAAATCTGCAAGATCAGCTTTCCCGTCTTTTCCTGTCCGGAGCACACGCAGGTAGCGGACAACATCCGCAGGCTGACGGAGCTTGGCCTGCGGACTTCCCCGCATCATGCTATTCAGGAAAACCGCCTGCTGACGGATATTCTCTCAGACCTGCTGCTCGACCTGCATATGGATCACACAAACGTAAAAGTTGCCCCCCATATCTCATAAAAATCAAAGCACTGTTTGACACCAGCTACCAAAAGGATCATTCCGTGACAGAGCTGGCGGCATCCTTTTCCATCAGCCGCTACCGCCTCTGCAGAGAGTTTACACAGCATTATGGGCAGACCCCAATCAAATACTTAAACAGCGTCCGCCTGTCACATGCCCGCACTCTGCTTGAGACCACTGACCTGCGCATCCATGAGGTTGCCTCCGCGGTCGGTATTGACAGCGTCACACATTTCATCAATCTTTTCAAATCCAAAACCGGAATGACACCTGCGGCGTACCGTGAGGGCTACCGTTCCTTCCGTGAGATTGATTATGAATAAAAGTAAAAAAGACAGGGTACCAGGATAGAATCCGAATCCCCCGCCTTTTCTATTTTCATGGATATACCTCATAGCTGCTAATCTGCCGCCGTATCTGTAAAAGCATTTCCAGATGAAACCGTCAGCAGCCGAGCAGCCAGTTGTACATCTCCTCGTATTTTCTCGCGGAGCTGTTCCACGAGAAATCCACCGCCATGCCGCGGTCGATCATCTTATTCCATTCACGCTTCTTACCATGATAAAGCCCCATTGCGCGCTGAATCGTGAAATACATCTCATGCGCATTGTAATTCGCAAAGCTGAATCCGGTACCCGTGCTCTCATACTCATTGTACGGCTGCACCGTATCCTTCAAGCCGCCCGTCTCACGCACAATCGGCACAGTGCCGTAGCGCAGGCTGATGATCTGAGAAAGACCGCACGGTTCAAACAGCGACGGCATCAGGAACGCGTCGCAGGCTGCGTAAATCTTGTGAGAGAGAGCCTCGGAATAGAAAATATTCGCGGACACCTTGCCCTGATATTTCCATGCAAAGTGGCGGAACATATTCTCATATTTCTCCTCGCCCGTACCAAGCACAACGATCTGAAGATCATTCTGGCACATCTCATCCATCATATGCGCAATCAGGTCAAATCCCTTCTGATCCGTCAGCCGCGATACAATGCCAATCATAAACGCGGAATCATTCTGCTGCAGACCAAGCTCGCGCTGCAGTGCCCTCTTATTCTTAATCTTCTCCTTGCGGAAGTTTTTCGCGTTAAAATGATGCTCGATCAATGGATCGGTCTCCGGATTCCACACATCGTAATCAATACCGTTCACGATGCCGCGAAGGTCGTTTGCACGCGCACGCATCAGACCATCCAGGCGCTCGCCGTAGAACGGCTGCTTGATCTCCTCCGCGTAGGTATCGCTCACTGTCGTAATCGCATCCGCGTAGACAATGCCGCCCTTCAGATAGTTCGCGTCGCCATATGCCTCCAGCTTATCCGGTGTGAAATAATACGCCGGGAGTCCGGTGATATCCCGCACCGTCTTCACATCCCAGACACCCTGGAACTTCAGATTGTGAATCGTGATCACCGACTTAATCCCGCGGTAAAAATCACCATCCTGGAAGCGATCCTTCAGCATCACCGGAATCAGTCCGGTCTGCCAGTCGTGACAGTGTATGATGTCCGGGCGGAAGCCAATCGACGGAAGCGCCGAAAGCGCTGCTTTGGAGAAGAACGCAAACTTCTCAATATCCTGATAGATATTCCCATACGGCTTCGGGCCTGAGAAATAGTATTCATTATCAATAAAATAAAAGTGAATGCCTTCCAGCTCCATATGCAGGATACCTACATACTGGGATCTCCAGGACAGATTCATATAAAAATGCGTCACGTACTCCAGCTTATTCTTCCATTCCTCCGCCATGCACTGATACTTCGGCAGAATCACGCGGCAATCAAACTCTTCTTTATTGAAGCATTTGGGAAGAGAACCGGCAACATCCGCGAGACCTCCTGTCTTGATAAAAGGAGTCGCCTCAGATGTAACAAACAATATATTTTTCATATAGAAACCCTCCAACAGCATACGACAGCTGCCATCATTTATTCTCTACCATCTCTTTCAGCTCGCCGACTGAAATATTCTTTGTCTTTAAGAGCTTCAGAACTTCCTTCAGCTGTGCTTCTTCCTCAGCCTTCTTCTCTGCTGCCGCCAGCTCATCAAGCTGGTTCTGAAGTTCCTCTTTCTGATTCTGCAGATCAGCTATCTTTGTTGCATAAGCATTGATCTTCTCATCAATCAAATCCATTTTCGCCGCAATAACTTCCTTTTTTGACCTTCTTTCACGCGCCACAGTAACGCCCTCCTTTAGATTTTATTTTTGACAACGGCATCGTACGATCTTCCTGCATGCCGTTCGAAACTATCACATAAAATTATAGGGCAAAAGATGGAAATTGTAAAGACGCGAATAAAATAAAAACAGAAATAAAAGAAAAACCCCGTAAACACGGGGCTTATCATTCAGCTGGAAATGGGACTTGAACCCACGACCTACGCATTACGAATGCGTCGCTCTACCGACTGAGCTAATCCAGCATATAAAGTTTTATCGCGGTCATCTCGAACCGACTCCGCTATTATATAAAACTTCTACGGATTTGGCAAGTATTTTTTTTGATTTCGAGCATATTTTTGTGAAAGGCTTTTACTTAATAAACTGATCGATCGCCTTATTCAGCTCATCGATCTCTTTCATATCGCCAGACTGGATCGCATCGACCAGACAATGCTCTATGTGATCCTGAAGAATAATTTTTCCCGTATTATTAATCGCTGACTTCACCGCCGAAAGCTGAATCAGCACCTCACTGCAGTCACGACCATCCTCCACCATACGCTTTACGGACTCCAGATGCCCGATCGCACGTGAAAGGCGGTTGAGAACCGCTTTCGTATTTTCATGTGTGTGCGTATGCTCGTGAGAATGGTCATGGGACGCATGGAAATGCTCAACAATCGTCCCGTCCGGCAGGGTATGCGTATGACTGTGCTCCGTCTCCGCCCTCTGTGTATCCGCAACGTTTACCGGAGTCTGATTCGATATTTTACTCTGCTTTTTTCTGAGATTTTCATTATCCACTTATGCGTCCTCCATGACCACGGAAACCCATTACTTCTTTTCCGGTTTTGCAGTACCCTTCTTTTTTGTTGAAGATTTGACAGCCTTTTTCGTTCTTTCTGCATTTACAGGGGGCTTCGAATCGGCTGATTTCTTATTTTCTTCCGCTTTTTCACACCGAAACACTGCAATCCCCATCGGCGGCATCTGAATCTCGATTGAATTCTCACGGTCGTCGCAGGGAACCGGTCTGGATGCTTTTACGCGCGGATTTACTTTTCCCGTGCCGCCGTATCGCGCGCTGTCGCTGCTGAAGATTTCCTTGTATTTCCCTTCATACGGAACGCCGATACGGTATTTTTCATAAGCAAGCGGCGAGAAATTGCATACAATCAGAAGTTCTTCCGTTGCCTGCGCAGCTCCCGCAGCTTCCCTGATTTTGGCATGTGCGGCGTCTCCGATCGGCTCCCCGTCACGACGCAGGAAAACAAGAGTATTCTCGTTCGCGGACAGGCTGTCGATCCACTCGAAACCATCCGGTTCAAAATCATTCTGATACAGTGCCGGATGTATACGATACAATGTAAGCAAATCCTGCATATAGACTTTCATCTGCTGATGCTCTTCTTTTTCCAAAAACTCCCATGGGAGTCTGCTCCTGCAGTTCCATTCTGAAACCACCCCCAGGTCTTCTCCCATAAACAAATGTTTCTTTCCGGGGTGAGCGATCATCCATCCATAAGCCGCGCGAAGATTTGCAAACTTCATCTTCGGCTTACCGGGCATCTTGCTGTACATAGAGCCCTGTCCGCTGACAATATTGTCATGGGAAAATCCGACAATGAAATCTTCACTGTAGGTATAGACCATGCTAAGAGTCAGCTCATCATGGTGATGTGAACGGAAATACGGATCCAGCTGCATATAGTCAATGGTATCGCGCGTCCATCCGGTATTCCATTTATAGTCAAAACCAAGACCGCCATCTTCGACCGGAACAGTCAGCTTCGGCCAGGTAGAAGCATCCTCTGCAATCAGGATTGCGCCATCCTTTGGCTTTTTGAAAATAGAATTCAGATGCTTGAAAAACTCCACTGCCTCCAGATTCTCATTGCCGCCATACATATTCGGCACCCACTGGCCGGGTCTGCGGTCATAATCCAGATAGAGCATGGATGCCACGGAATCCATCCGCAATCCATCCGCATGATACACTTCTTTCCAGAATAAAGCATTTGCGATCAGGAAATTGGATACCTCCGGACGTCCGTAATTAAACAATAAGGTATTGTGCTTCGGATGTACGCCTTTGCGGGGATCCATGTGTTCATACAGGAATGTACCGTCAAAAGCAGCCAGACCATGCGTGTCGCGCGGAAGCTGAGACGGTACCCAGTCCAGAATTACGCCAAGTCCCTCTCCATGCATATAATTCATAAAATACATAAAATCTTCCGGGGTGCCAAAACGCGCGGTCGGCGCATAATAACCGGTCACTTCATATCCCAGCGACTCATCGGAGACATGCTCCATCACCGGCATCAGTTCAATGTGCGTGTAGCCCAGGTCTTTTGCATAAGAAGCTATCTTTGGTGCAAGCTCACGGTAATTGCAGAATTCGGGGGCAGCTTCTTTCACCGCATCATTTTCCGTACCCTCTTTGATTATATCCTGCTCAGCTGCGTCCTTTTCAGATGCCGCAGTCTGCCCGGATACCGTGTTTTCGCCGGATGCAGCCTTCTGTACGGATACCGGCCTGTCAAACGTCGCCAGATCGATTTCCAGCACCGCCATCGGCGCATCCTTTGCCTGCTTTGCGCCGCGCAAACAGAGCCACTCTGTGTCCGTCCACGTAAACTGATCCAGATCAGCCACGATCGATGCAGTTCCCGGACGAAGCTCTGAAGCATTCGCGTACGGGTCGGCTTTTAAGTAGGTCAGACCGCCCTTCGCCTTTATTTCAAATTTGTAAAGTGCCCCCGCCGAAATGCCCGGGACAAACAGTTCAAAAATCCCAGAATCCCAGAGCCGACGCATCGGATACATGCGGCCGTCCCAGCGGTTAAAATCGCCAACAACGCTGACACGCATCGCGCAGGGCGCCCAAACAGCAAAATAAACACCGGAAACTCCATCGACTGTCATCGGATGTGCGCCAAGCTTTTCATAAATATCATAGGAAATACCCGCGTTAAACTTACGGGTCTCCTGTTCCGTCAACACAGGTTCAAAAGAATAAGGATCTCCGTAATCAACCTTATTTCCATCCTCATAAACGACACGATACGTATAAGACGGTATGGTCTTTCCCTTGATCAGCACGGCAAAATATCCGGCCTCATCCTCCTGCACCATCGCTACCGGCTTCTTTTTCCCTTCCGGCAGAACATACGCTTCCTTCGCATCCGGGAAAAATGCCAGAATCAGGATACCATCGTCAGTCAGATGTGCACCAAGATACTGATGCGGATGATCCTCCTCAGAGTATACAAGCGCCTCAATTCCTGCCCAGTCCATAAGATCGTACAGTTTTTCGTTCATGAGAATTTCCTCCTTGATATGTCCTGCATAAACTTATGCAGGACGCAGGCCGTGCCATTGCGAAGCAATTTTCATGCACGGCTCACCTTGATATGTCCTGCGTGTGTTTTCTACCGTTCGAAAAGGTGCAGAAACAGTCCGCTGCGCAGCTTCGGTTCAAACCAGGTTGACTTCGGCGGCATCAGAAGTCCAGCGTCAGCAACCGCAAACAGCTCTGCGATCGACGTCGGATACATTGCAAACGCCACAGCCCAGCCGTCTTCATCCACACGGCGTTCCAGTTCTGTAAGCCCCCGAATCCCGCCGACAAAATCAATCCTTCGGTTCCGCTTCGGATCCTGAATGTCCAGAACCGGCCCGATCAGATGATTCTGCAGAATGGATACGTCCAGACCCTCAATCGGGTCAGTAGTGCAAAACTGCTCTTTTACCTTTAAATCAAACCACCGTGAGTCAAGATACATCGTCATGGAGCCCTTTTGCTCCGGCTTTTTTCTCTCGCTCATGGGAGTGATTTCAAACACTTCACCCGCCTGCTCCAGAAATTCTGAAACAGACAGGCCATTCAGATCTTTGATCACACGGTTGTAATCCATGATCAGCAACTCATCATCCGGAAACAGCACGGAAAGAAAATAATTAAACTCCTCTGTCCCGTCATAATCCGGATGCTCTGCCCTGCGCTGCAGTCCGACGCGAACCGCAGACGCGGCACGGTGATGACCGTCTGCGATATAGATACTCTCAATCGCTGCGAATGCCTCGCAGATCTCCAGAATATCTGAAGTATCATCAATACGCCAGCCGCGATGTCCGATTCCATCCTCTGATACAAAATCAAAAATTGGAGCCTGCGTTTTCGCTCTGGCAATCACTCTGGCAATCCGCTCATCGCGGTGATAGGCCAGAAAGATCGGACCTGTCTGCGCGCTGCACCGATCCACATGATGAACGCGGTCTTCTTCCTTCTCCGCGCGGGTGTTTTCATGCTTCTTAATGACATTGTGAATATAATCATCAATCGAAGCACAAGCCACAAGTCCGGTCTGGCTGCGGCCGTTCATCGTCAGCTCATAGATATAGTAATTTTTTTCCTCATCCTGCACAAAGACGCCTTCCGCAATCTCCGTACGAAGCATCTCATCCGCTTTCGCGTAGACTTCAGGAGCGTACATATCCTGCGAGGAATCAAACTGTGTCTCCGGCCGGTCGATATTTAAGAAAGAAAGGCGGTCCTTTGCCGCTTCCGCGGCTGCCTCTTCCCTGCTGTATACATCGTAGGGAAGCGCTGCTACGCGGGATACCACTTCTTTCGCCGGAAGCACTCCGTAAAATGGAACGATTTCTGCCATAACCTGTTCTCCCATCACTGTTCAGCTGTTTTTTATCACTCGCACCCGGATCACATCGTTCACAGATTTCAGGCCGTTGACAATCTCATCCGAAACCGGCGCATCCAGATCGACCAGCGTATAAGCGTAATCGCCGCGGCTGGTGTTGCTCATATTCTGAATATTCATATCGCCCAGAACATCTGTAAAGCAGCTGATCATCTTCGGCACATTCCGGTGGTAGATTGCTACACGGGCCACGTGCGTGCATACGCCCATGTCACAATTCGGATAGTTCACGGAATTGCGGATGTTGCCGTTTTCCAGGAAATTCCGCAGCTCAGTTGCCGCCATCAGCGCACAGTTTTCTTCCGCCTCTGCGGTGGATGCGCCAAGATGCGGGGTAATAATCACGCCTTTTTTACCGACTGTCACCGGGTTCGGGAAATCCGACACATAGCGGTGAATACGGCCTTCTTCCAGTGCCGCAACGACCGCTTTCTCATCCACAAGCAGGTCTCTCGCAAAATTCAGGATGACCGCATTCGGCTTCATCTTCGCGATCGCCGCCTGATCGATCATGCCGCGGGTAGAATCCATCAGCGGCACATGGATCGTAATATAGTCGCACTGCTCATAAATCTTCTCGACATCCGTGACGTGGTGAATAGTCCTCGAAAGGTTCCAGGCCGCGTCAACGGAGATAAAGGGATCATATCCATAAACCTCCATGCACAGATGCGTCGCTGCGTTCGCAACCTGAACGCCGATTGCGCCAAGTCCGATGATCCCCAGCTTTTTACCGCGCAGCTCCGTGCCGGAAAAACGTTTCTTTTCTTTCTCCGCCTGCTTCTGTACGTCCGGATTCTCTGACTGGGCATCCACCCAGTTCACACCACCGACGATGTCACGCGCCGCCAGCAGCATACCCGCGATCACAAGCTCTTTTACACCGTTTGCATTCGCACCCGGCGTGTTAAACACCACAATTCCTTTCTGTGCGCAGAGGTCAAGCGGAATGTTGTTGACTCCCGCTCCGGCACGTGCAATTGCCTGCAGCGTATCCGGCAATTCCATGTCATGCATGTTCGCGCTGCGCACCAGCACGGCATCCGCCTCGTCTAAATTTTCCACCTGCACATACTGACCCGACAGCTGGTTGAGTCCGGCTGCCGCGATCGGATTTAAACATTTATACTGAAACATTGGGCATAAACCTCTTTATTATAAAATACGGATACATCCACATCTGCCAGAAAAACTCTTAAATATGACTTATAGGAAGAAGCGGACGCTTGCGTACGCTGAACCGATAAGTCAGCAACAGAATCGTGGAATTCTGGAGCATTATGAGAAACGATTTTCTTCTCATAATATTCGTTTACTTTAAATTCTCCAGCTCAAAATTCTTCATGAACTCTACAAGCTTCTCCACACCCTCCTGCGGCATTGCGTTGTAGATGCTGGCACGCATACCGCCGACCGTGCGGTGTCCTTTGAGGTTCACAAATCCGGCTGCTTCCGCCTCCTTGACAAACTTTGCGTCCAGCTCCTTGTCGCCCGTCACAAACGGCACGTTCATCAGGGAACGGTCCTCTTTTACTACAGTGCCGTGGAACATCTTACTGTTGTCCAGAAAATCATAGAGAACCGCTGCTTTCTTTTCGTTACGCTCCTTCATCACGGAAAGGCCGCCCATTGCCTTCAGCCACTTGAAGACCTGACCGCACACATAGATACACCAGCAGTTCGGCGTGTTATAAAGTGAACCCGCGTCAGCGTGCGTCTTAAATTTCATCATTGTCGGAGTGAAATCCATCACGTCGTCCGTGATCAGATCGTCGCGGACGATGGAAATCACCATGCCGGCCGGTCCGATGTTCTTCTGTACACCACCGTAAATGATGCCGTAATCGCTCACGTTTACCGGCTCCGAGAGGAAGCAGGAGGAAACGTCAGATACCAGAAGCTTGCCCTTGGTATTCGGCAGCTTTTTGTACTTTGTCCCATAAATCGTGTTGTTCTCGCAGATGTACACATAGTCCGCATTGTCGTCGATCGGCAGATCACTGCAGTCCGGGATATAGGAAAACGTCTTATCCGCGCTTGAGGCCACCGCGTTCGCCGTGCCGTATTTCTGTGCTTCCTGCCACGCTTTCTTCGCCCACTGACCGGTGATCACATAGTCCGCCACCCGGTTTTTCATCAGGTTCATCGGGATCATCGCGAACTGCAGGCTCGCGCCGCCCTGCATAAACAGAACCTTATAGTTATCCGGAATCCCCATCAGATCGCGCAGATCCTGCTCCGCTTCATTGATGATGTCGTCAAAAACCTTCGAACGGTGACTCATCTCCATCACGGACATACCGCAGCCGTTGAAATCCATCATCTCATTCTGCACCTTTTGCAGAACCTCCTCCGGCAGAACCGCCGGTCCCGCCGAGAAATTGTACACTCTGCTCATTTTTTCATTTCCTCCTCTTTCAGGGCTGCTTTTTTAAAAGCAGTCTTCATCGCTTTTACTCATAACTCATATCTATAAATGATATCCGATCCAACTATCATTCAAATCACGTAGCTGTTCAGAACTTTTGCAGTTACCAAATCACTTCATCCCGTCTTTCATTTCTTTTGAGATGGGTCTGAATACCTTCGCTCCTCACGCTTTTGCCAAATCATCCGCGTCAAATGCGGTGTCAATCGGAGCTCCCGGCGCCACCATCGGGAATACCTTGTCGTCACTGTCAATCTGGCAGTCGATGACCACCGGACGACCAAGACTGATCGCCTTCTGCAGTGCCGGAGCAAATTCCTCTTTGCTGGTCACACGGATACCGACAGCGCCAAGCGCCTCTGCTACCTTTACAAAATCCACGCCGTCGTTCAGCACCGTAGCCGAATAGCGTTTCTCGTAAAACAGAGTCTGCCACTGACGTACCATGCCGAGCACGTGGTTGTTGATCACTACTTCAATGATCGGGATGTTGTAGCGGGCTGCCGTAGCGATTTCATTCATATTCATGCGGAAACAGCCGTCGCCGCCGATATTGATAACGGTCTTATCCGGGTTGCCCACCTTCGCACCGATTGCCGCGCCTACGCCGTAGCCCATCGTGCCAAGTCCGCCGGAAGAAAGCAGCTGACGCGGCCTCGAATATTTATAATACTGCGCCGCCCACATCTGATGCTGTCCGACATCGGTCACGATGATCGCATCCCCGTTGGTCTGCCGATAAATCTCCTCGATTACATACGGACCGGACAGACCCTCTTCGTTGTATTTCAGCGGATATTTTTCCTTCAATGCCTTAATGGAGTCATCCCACTCATCGTGGCGATGCTCTTCCACACGCTCATTCAGGCGTTTCAGCACCTCGCGGACGTCGCCGATGATGCTGACGTCGACCTGAATATTTTTATTGATCTCTGCCGGATCGACATCGATCTGGAGAACCTTCGCATTTTTTGCAAACGTCGCCGCGTTCCCGATCACACGGTCGCTGAAACGGGAACCGATCGTGATCAGAAGATCACACTGGCTCACGCCGAGGTTCGCCGTCTTTGTGCCATGCATACCAAGCATACCGCAGTACAACTCGCTTCGTCCATCATATGCACCCTTACCCATCAATGAATCCGCCACCGGCGCGTGTACGGTATCGGCAAACTTTTTCAATTCATCCGCCGCGTCAGAACGCACTGCACCACCGCCGACAAATATAAACGGACGCTCGCTCTCCTCGATCAGCTTTACTGCCGCTTCCAAATCTGCCTCTTTGATATACTCCGTACTGCGTTCCGGCTTCTCCGGAACCTGCGGTTCAAAATCCGTCACTGTCGCCGTTAGATCCTTAGGAATATCCACAAGCACCGGACCCGGACGACCCTCCTGCGCGATCTGGAATGCCCAGCGGATTGTATCCGCAAGCTTTGTGATGTCTTTTACAATAAAATTATGCTTGGTGATCGGCGTTGTGATGCCTGCAATATCAATCTCCTGAAAACTGTCCTTGCCAAGCAGCGGCACCGCTACATTCGCTGTGATCGCTACGATCGGGATGGAATCCATGTACGCGGTCGCGATACCGGTCACAAGATTGGTCGCACCCGGGCCGGAGGTTGCCAGACAGACTCCCACCTTTCCCGTAGAACGCGCATAGCCGTCCGCCGCGTGGGACGCCCCCTGCTCGTGCGACGTCAGAATATGCGTAATCTCGTCGCTGTGCTTGTACAATTCGTCATAAACATTGAGGATTGTGCCGCCCGGATAGCCAAAGACCGTATCCACGCCCTGCTCTTTCAGGCACTCAATCACAATCTGAGAACCATTTAACTTCATCCGTATCTTTCCTTCCTGTATCTGTCTCTTTTAAAAAATCTGTCTCCGTCGAAAAGCAGCTCATATCACATCCGCAAACGGCAGAGATTATGAATCAACCTTACACTTCCAACACCGCACCGCGGCTTGCGCTCGTCACCAGAGCCGCATACCGTTTCAGATAACCGGTATTGACCTTCGGTTCCCTCGGCTGCCATGCCGCGCGGCGCTTCGCAAGCTCCTCCTCGCTGACATCGAGTGTCAGTGTGCATTGCGGGATGTTGACTTTAATGATATCACCCTCTTCTACCAGAGCGATCGTGCCGCCAACTGCTGCCTCCGGGCAGACATGACCGATGGAAGCGCCTCTGGAGGCGCCGCTGAAACGGCCGTCCGTGATCAAAGCTACCGTAGAGCCTAAGCCCATACCCGCGATCGCGGAAGTCGGGTTCAGCATCTCACGCATACCCGGACCGCCCTTCGGGCCTTCATAACGGATAACAACCACATCACCCGGATTGATCTTTCCTCCAAGAATGTCGGCGATCGCGTCCTCCTCGCAGTCAAAGACGCGGGCCGGGCCTTCATGTACCATCATCTCCGGAGCCACCGCGGAACGCTTCACTACGCTGCCCTCCGGCGCCAGATTGCCCTTTAATACGGCAAGGCCGCCAGTCTCGCTGTAAGGATTCTCCAGCGGACGGATGACCTCCGGATTGCGGTTTACACAATTCTTTATGTTCTCACCCACCGTCTTTCCGGTCACTGTCATGCAGTCCAGATTCAGCAGGTTCTTCTTTGTCAGCTCGTTCATTACCGCATAGACGCCGCCCGCCTCGTTCAGATCCTCAATATAGGTCGGGCCTGCCGGAGCAAGGTGACAGATATTCGGCGTGCGGGCGCTGATCTCATTCGCGATGTCCACATTAAGCTCCACGCCTGCCTCATGCGCGATTGCCGGCAGATGCAGCATGCTGTTCGTGGAGCAACCAAGCGCCATATCCACGGTCAGCGCGTTCATAAACGCCTTCTCCGTCATAATGTCCCGCGGACGGATATTGTTCTTCAAAAGCTCCATGACCTGCATACCGGCCTGTTTTGCCAGGATAATGCGATCCGAATAGACAGCCGGAATCGTGCCGTTGCCTTTTAATCCCATGCCGAGCACCTCGGTCAGGCAGTTCATGCTGTTCGCGGTATACATACCAGAGCAAGATCCGCAGGTCGGACATACATTGTTTTCGTATTCCACGACCTCTTCATCCGTCATTGTTCCCGCGGCATGAGCGCCAACCGCCTCAAACATACTCGAGAGGCTGCGCTTACGTCCGTGCAGATGGCCTGCCATCATCGGTCCGCCGCTTACAAAAATCGTCGGAATATTCAGACGTGCCGCCGCCATCAGAAGGCCGGGCACGTTCTTATCACAGTTCGGGATCATGACCAGCGCGTCAAACTGATGCGCCATCGCCATACATTCTGTGGAGTCCGCGATCAGGTCGCGTGTCACAAGGGAATACTTCATACCGACATGCCCCATCGCGATGCCGTCACAGACCGCAATCGCCGGAAATTCTCTCGGTACGCCGCCCGCCAGCGAGACGCCAAGCTTTACTGCCTCGGTGATCTTATCCAGGTTCATATGTCCCGGAACTACTTCATTATACGAATTCACTATGCCGACCAGCGGCCGCTTCATCTCCTCCTCCGACAGTCCCAGCGCGTGGAACAGGGAGCGGTGCGGCGCCTGCTGCACGCCTTTTTTAACCGCGTCACTTCTCATTTTCACAAATCTCCTCTCTTTGCTCATTCATGTACAATTTTATCTGGTACACTTATAACCATATCTACATGTAATACAAATAAGAATTCCCGGTCTTATTCTCGATTCCTTTTTGCCTCAATCCGGTTCCGGATAATTTGTAAAATCAATCCAGAAACTCTGCTCCAGATAATGGAATAAACAGCCACAAAGATCAGCTGCATCCAGAGTTTATTCATTGATAACAGATTCTCGAACAAATCAAGCAGAAATAACATCAGAAGTATGAAAACAAAATTCAGAACCATTTCCACCCTCTTAAGTTTTTTCTCCAGCTTATCCGAATCCTCACAGTTTTTCATAACTTCTCCCATTCGCCTTTATGCGTCATACATGTTCCGCAATCAGCCCGCCCATCTTCTCCGTGCCGACTTTTATGCAATCGTCACTATAAATGTCAACAGTACGATACCCCTCATTCAGCACCTGCTTTACCGCATTCTCGATTGCGTCCGCCGCCTCGTCCTGGTCCAGCGAGTAGCGAAGAAGCATCGCCGCGGAAAGAATCGTCGCGATCGGGTTCGCAATGCCCTGTCCCGCAATATCCGGAGCGGAACCATGACTTGGCTCATACAGACCAAACTTTGTCTCATTCAGGGAAGCGGAGGAAAGCATCCCGATCGAGCCGGTCACCATACTCGCCTCATCTGAAAGGATATCTCCAAACATATTCTCAGTAAGGATCACATCAAACTGTGCCGGATCCTTCACCAGCTGCATCGCGCAGTTGTCCACCAGCATATGGGAAAGCGTGACATCCGGATAGTCCTTCGCGACCTCCTCCACCACGGTCCTCCATAGTCTGGACGAATCCAGTACATTCGCCTTGTCCACGCTGCACACCTGTTTCCGGCGCTTGCGGGCAATCTCAAAAGCCTTGACCGCAATCCTACGAATCTCATTTTCATTGTATACAAGCGTATCGGTCGCCGTCCGAAGTCCGTCCTGCACTTCCGTATGGCGTTCGCCAAAATACAGGCCTCCGGTCAGTTCCCGCACGATCATCATATCAAAACCGTCTCCGATCACTTCATCTGAGAGCGGGCAGGCCGCTTTCAGTTCATCATATAAATACGCCGGGCGAAGGTTCGCAAACAGATTCAGCGCCTTGCGAATCCCCAGAAGTCCCGCCTCCGGCCGAAGATTCGGAGGAAGCTGATACCAAGGGGACGTCTTCGCATCGCCGCCGATCGAGCCCATCAGCACCGCATCACTGGCCTTCGCTGCCGCGATCGTCTCTTCCGTCAGCGGTACACCATTCGCGTCAATCGAAGCGCCGCCCATCAAAAGCTCTGTATAATCTAACTCAAATCCATATTTTGCAGCTGCCGCATCCAGCACTCGCTGCGCCTGCTTTACGATCTCCGGACCGATTCCGTCGCCCGGAATCACCGCTATTTTATAAGTCATGATGTTCCTCCTGTCTTATGCATCAGCAATAATGATGCCTTCGGATTTCTCCGCACTCCGTGCTTTCGAAATCCTAAATCATTACATATAATAGTAGATTTTATCTGCTTTTTCAACCATAGATTTTTTCCTATGATAAAACGCCATGCAGCCAATTCTGGCGCACAGCGCTTATTGTCGTGCCTTGTAAAACGATTACGATGCATCTCCTGCTTTCTCGACTTCTGAGATCGCCGACTTCTTCATCGGGATTCTGCAGTTCTTGTTGCTGCCGAACTCCACAATGCAGTCTTCATCCGTAATATCGATCACAACTCCGTAAAATCCGCTCGTCGTAACAATCGTGTCGCCAACCTCCACGGAATTGATCAGAGCCTGCATCCTCTTCTGCTCTTTCTTCTGCGGACGTACCGCGAAAAAGTACATCGCCACGCCGATCACTACAATATAAATGACAAGCACAATCATACTGCTGCCGGTCGATGCAGTGTCAGTGGTCTCGGTTAATAAGTTTAACATCATAATAGGTGCCTCCTGAATTTTCTGCTTCCGCACATTATCCCTCATCCGTTTCCGGATATGGTATGCAGGCCGTATCTATCGCGTCAGCGATTTTAATTCGAACGGCTCCGCTATTATCTGCTTCCGCTTTTGACTGGATACTATAATACACAATCCTTTGCGCCGAATCAAGTGTTTTTTTACAACAGTTCCAAACAGTAACGAAAAGAAAATACAGACTGTGTAGACAATTATTCATTTTGCATATAGCGGTCAATCTTCTCTTTTTTGTATTCTTCGTACCGCTCCTGCTCGATAGCTTCCCTGATTTCCTCCATCAGATGGTTGTAATAATACAGATTGTGCAGCACGCAGAGACGCATGCCAAGCATTTCTTTTGCCTTCAGCAGATGGCGGATGTAGCCGCGGCTGTAATGCCGACAGGCCGGGCAGCAGCATCCTTCTTCGATGGGGCGCTGATCCAGTTCGTATTTTGCATTAAAAAGATTCAGCTTGCCATCGTTCGTATATACATGGCCATGACGGCCATTCCGGCTGGGATACACGCAATCAAAAAAGTCCACGCCGCGCGCCACACCTTCCAGGATATTGATCGGTGTCCCGACCCCCATCAGATAAGTCGGCTTATCCTGCGGCAGATACGGCACCACTTCGTCAAGAATATGGTACATCTCCTCGTGCGTTTCTCCGACCGCAAGCCCTCCGATCGCATAACCGTCCAGATCCAGCTCCGAGATCCGCTTCGCGTGTTCGATGCGGATGTCCTCGTAAATCGCTCCCTGATTGATTCCAAACAGCATCTGGTGCGGATTGATCGTGTCGGGCAGCGCGTTCAGCCGCTGCATCTCCGCCTTACAGCGCACCAGCCAGCGCGCCGTGCGGTCTACGGACGCCTGCACGTACCCCCGATCCGCCACGCTGGACGGGCACTCGTCAAACGCCATTGCGACTGTGGAGCCTAAGTTGGACTGGATCTGCATACTCTCCTCCGGTCCCATAAAGATTCTGCGTCCGTCAATATGAGACTGGAAAGTGACGCCTTCCTCTTTTATTTTTCGCATACTCGCAAGCGAAAACACCTGAAACCCGCCGGAATCCGTCAGAATCGGCCGTTCCCAGTTCATGAATTTATGCAGGCCGCCCATCTTTTTTACCACTTCGTCGCCAGGACGCACGTGCAGATGGTAGGTGTTGGACAATTCAATCTGCGTGCCAATCTCATACAGATCTGTCGTTGCCACCGCTCCCTTAATCGCGGCAACCGTACCGACATTCATAAACACCGGCGTCTGTACCGTCCCGTGTACGGTCTCAAACACCGCGCGCTTGGCGAGATGGTCTCTTTTGATCACTTTATACATTCAATATCCTCCAAAGCAGACATAAGCCTGTATTTCTCAAAATCAAAAACACATCCTTTTCAGCTCGTCCCAGACAGGACAAACATGAATTATGATAATATTACCCCCGGATAAAGTCAATCAGTTTTTTGCTGCAGACGTTTGTATAAAATTTGTATAAATCCGGACAAATACGTTCCATTTTTCAGAAACAAATGGCGAAATGTAGCATTTGCTATTTTGCCGTGTTTGTACTATAATACAGACTGTTCTTTACTGGCGGCAGTTCTGCGCCGCCGTATTACAAAATAAGCTATGAACAGCCGATTTATATAACGGCACTTATGATACAAAGGAGGGTGCGGCTTTCGCCGCAGTGTTTATGGCAGATCATATCACAAAAAAATTCGTTCCGGGAAATGATTCCGGGGCAGAGCAAACGATATCTTTACATACCCTGGGCATTGACATCGGCTCCACTACAGTCAAGGTGGCGGTGCTTAGCCCTGATAAAGAGCTTTTATTTTCTGATTACCGGCGGCATTATGCCAATATTCAGGAGACATTGTCCGAGCTGTTAAAGGACGCGACCGCAAAGCTCGGCGACCTGACGGTAGCTCCGGTCATCACGGGTTCGGGCGGTCTGACGCTCGCCAATCACCTGCACGTTCCTTTTGTGCAGGAGGTGATCGCGGTAGCGACCTCTCTGGAGCACTATGTGCCGCAGACCGACGTGGCGATCGAGCTCGGCGGTGAGGACGCGAAGATTGTTTATTTTGAGGGCGGCAATGTCGAGCAGCGTATGAACGGCGTTTGCGCGGGCGGCACCGGCTCTTTTATCGACCAGATGGCCTCCCTGCTACAGACAGACGCGGCAGGCTTAAATGAGTACGCAAAAAATTATAAATCTCTGTATTCGATCGCGGCGCGCTGCGGCGTATTCGCAAAATCCGACATTCAGCCGCTGATCAATGACGGCGCGACCAAAGAGGATCTGTCTGCTTCAATTTTCCAGGCCGTGGTAAATCAGACCATCAGCGGTCTGGCCTGCGGCAAACCGATCCGCGGGCACATCACGTTCCTCGGCGGACCGCTTCATTTCCTCTCCGAGCTGCGCGAAGCCTTTATCCGCACACTGAATCTCGACGAGGAGCACGCGATCACACCGGAAAATTCGCATCTGTTCGCGGCGATCGGCTCCGCTCTGAACGCGGATATGGAGAAAATTTCTGAAAAATATCATTTTGACACAAAAGTCATGGACGACGGCTGCGCTAATTGCAGCTGTGAGGCTGTAGCCGAAGCCGCTGCCGCCGGAGATACCGGTGAAGTCACTACGTTCGGCGCTCTCATTCATAAGCTCTCCGGCAACATCCACATGGAGTTCGAAGTGGCGCGTATGGAGCCGCTGTTTGCATCACAGCAGGATTATGACGATTTTATTGAGCGCCAGAGTCATCACAAGGTAAAGACCGGCGACCTTGCTTCCTACAGCGGCGACTGTTTCCTCGGCATTGACGCCGGATCAACAACGACCAAGGCCGCTCTCGTCAGCGAGGACGGCAAGCTTCTGTATTCGTTCTACAGCAACAACAACGGAAGCCCCTTACGCACCACGATTCAGGCTGTGCAGGAGATTTATTCCCTGCTGCCGGACACAGCGCACATCACCTGGTCCTGCTCGACCGGCTACGGCGAAGCGCTGATCAAGGCAGCGCTCCTTCTCGATGAGGGCGAGGTCGAGACAGTATCGCATTATTATGCGGCTTCCTTCTTTGACCCGGAGGTCGACTGCATTCTCGACATCGGCGGGCAGGATATGAAGTGCATCAAGATCAAAAACGGTACTGTGGACAGTGTGCAGCTTAATGAGGCCTGCTCCTCCGGCTGCGGTTCCTTTATTGAAACCTTCGCGAAGTCACTGAATTACACCGTGCAGGATTTTGCGAAAGCAGCGCTGTTTGCGAAGCACCCGATCGATCTGGGTACCCGCTGCACCGTTTTCATGAATTCAAAAGTAAAGCAGGCGCAGAAGGAAGGCGCGGAGGTCTCCGATATTTCCGCCGGTCTGGCTTATTCTGTTATTAAAAACGCATTATATAAGGTAATCAAGGTGTCGGACGCCTCGCAGCTCGGACGCCATATCGTCGTACAGGGCGGTACGTTCTACAACGACGGCGTGCTGCGGAGTTTCGAGCGCATTGCCGACTGTGAAGCGATCCGTCCCGACATTGCCGGGATCATGGGCGCGTTCGGCGCGGCTCTGGTGGCGCGGGAACGCTATCAGGCCGAGGTCGCGAAGTATGAGCGGGCGCATTCCGGATCTGATTCAGCCACAAACACATCCGGATCAGGCAATGTTGGTAATGCCGCAGCTGCAGCTGGACATTCTAATGCCGCGAACGATCCGGACTTCCCGCACACGACCATGCTCTCCATTGAGCGCATCAACGCGCTGGAGTACACGACTTCTACCGCAAAATGCAAGGGCTGCACGAACCAGTGCCGCCTGACGATCAACCGTTTTTCCGGCGGCCGCCAGTTCATCAGCGGCAACCGCTGCGAGCGCGGCATCGGCAAGGAACGCAACAAGGATCACGTGCCAAACCTGTTCGAATATAAGAACAAACTGCTTTTCTCCTACGAACCTCTGCCGGAGGATGAGGCGGAGCGCGGCACTGTCGGCATCCCGCGCGTGCTGAATATGTATGAGAATTATCCGTTCTGGTTCCGCTTTTTCACGGAACTGAAATATCGGGTCATTCTCTCTCCGCCATCCACGCGCAAGATCTATGAGCTTGGTATCGAGTCGATTCCAAGCGAATCGGAATGCTATCCGGCAAAACTCGCGCACGGACATGTGGAATGGCTGATCAAAAAAGGCATCAAGTACATCTTCTACCCGTGCATCCCTTACGAACGCACGGAATTTGACGATGCGCCGAACCATTACAACTGCCCGATCGTGACCTCCTACGCGGAGAATATCAAAAATAATGTGGAAAGCTTGCGCACCGAGCAGGTACGCTTTGAGAACCCGTTTATCGCTTTTACCAGTCTGGACACTGTGACAAGCCGTTTAAAAGAGGCTTTCCCGGATATTCCCGCCGCGGAGGTAGCTGCCGCCGCGAAAGCCGGCTGGGAAGAAATGGCAAAAACGCGTCAGGCAATGTACGACAAGGGACAGGAAACGCTGAAATATCTGGAAGAAACCGGACGCCACGGCATTGTGCTCGCGGGACGTCCCTACCACATTGACTCGGAGATCAACCACGGTATCCCGGAGCTGATCAACTCCTACGGCATCGCCGTGCTGACAGAGGATTCTGTCTCGAACCTGAATCCGGTAGAACGGCCTCTGCAGGTGCTTGACCAGTGGATGTACCACAGCCGTCTGTATGCCGCGGCAAACTTTGTAAAGACAAGAGAGGATCTTGACCTGATCCAGCTGAATTCCTTCGGCTGCGGTCTGGACGCGGTCACAACAGATGAGGTGAACGACATTCTCTCCCGCTCCGGCAAGATCTATACCTGCCTGAAAATTGATGAAGTAAATAACTTAGGAGCCGCGCGCATCCGCGTCCGCTCCCTGATCTCCGCGATACGTGTCCGCAAGGAGCGCAGCGAAGAACCCAGAACGATCGTTCCGGCAAATATTGAACGTGTGCAGTTTACCAAGGAGATGCGCAAGAATTACACAATCCTCTGCCCGCAGATGTCGCCGATCCACTTCCGGATGATTTCTGCCGCAATGAACGCCTCCGGCTACAACATTGAGGTGCTGCCGAACGACAACCGTCACGCGATCGACATGGGCCTGCGCTACGTGAACAACGACGCCTGCTACCCGTCTCTGATGGTGGTCGGCCAGATCATGGAGGCGCTGCTCTCCGGCAAATATGACCTTGACCACACAGCCGTCATCATGACACAGACCGGCGGCGGCTGCCGTGCATCGAACTATGTCGGCTTCATCCGCCGTGCACTGGAAAAAGCCGGTATGCAGCAGATTCCGGTCATATCGCTGAACCTAAGCGGTCTGGAAGGCAATCCGGGCTTTACGCTCAGCTACAAAATGCTGAAAAGAGCGCTGTTCGCGCTCGTCTTCGGCGATATTTTCATGCGCTGCCTGTACCGGATGCGTCCTTATGAAAAGGAGCCTGGTTCCGCAAACGCACTTTTCAAAAAATGGGAGGACCGCTGCTGTGAATTTGTATCCGGCAATCCTTCCTACCGCGAATACAAAAAAATGTGCCGCGAGATCATCCGCGACTTCGACAATCTGCCAATCACGGACGAGGTAAAGCCAAAGGTCGGCGTCGTAGGCGAGATTCTGGTCAAGTTCATGCCGGCTGCCAATAACTATCTGGTAGAGCTTCTGGAAAAAGAGGGCGCTGAGGCTGTCATACCGGATCTGATGGACTTCTTCCTCTACTGCTTCTACAATCAGAACTTTAAGAGTCAGAATCTCGGCACGAAAAAAAGTACCGCAACGTTCGCGAACATCGGCATCGCCTTTCTTGAAAAGCTGCGCGCTGCCGCCGCGGATGAACTGCAAAAGAGCGTCCACTTTGACCCGCCCGGAAAGATTCAGAACACCGCATCGATGGCAAAGGACATTGTCTCGTTAGGCAACCAGACCGGCGAGGGCTGGTTCCTGACCGGCGAGATGCTCGAGCTGATCCATTCCGGCGTCAACAACATCGTCTGCACGCAGCCGTTCGCCTGCCTGCCGAACCATGTTGTCGGCAAAGGCGTTATCAAAGAGCTTCGCCGCCAGTACCCGCTCTCGAACATCGTAGCTATCGACTACGACCCGGGCGCGAGCGAGGTTAACCAGCTCAACCGCATCAAGCTGATGCTCTCCACCGCGCAGAAGAATCTGCGGAAAGAAGCGGAGGCAAAAGCTGTAGTATAAAAGGATCCCGTGCGCGGTCGTGCGCACATAAAAAGCTGCACCATAATTTTCTGATCACAGGCAGCTCGTCATATGTAAAAACAGTTATTAGAAATGGCGGGACATCCTCCCGCCATTTTTCTATGTTCTTTCACATTCCTATTGCTGTCACCGTATTTTGAAAATCAGATATCCGGAATAAAGATTCCCCATTCCACCAAACTTTTTTCGGAGAAAATCTGAGATCTATTACAGCTTCGAATAACCAAAGCTGTTCACGATCGCGTCAATCTTCTGTCCGGCCGCGCACATCGGGCAATGACCCACCTCATAGGTCTGATAATCGCCGATATCCTCGCCATGGAAGATGCTGTTGATCTCGTAGCCTTCCACCTCGGGGCTCGCGCTGAAGATAGCGGAGATGCCTTCCAGAATACCGCCATAATAATGGATGCATTCAATTGCACTCGCGATCGTGCGTCCGGTCGTCGCGGAAGCAAGAAGCAGGATGCAGTGCTTGCCTTTGATCATCATCTGCATATTATCACGGAAGATCAGCTGCCCGCCCGGATTCATCTCCGGTGTTACCACATACATCGTCTGATGACGGTTCAGCGACATGATGCCTGACTCCGTCAGGTCGTCAGCCAGATACGCTCCGATCACTTCGCAGCCGTCCATGCAGATGATCGTATCAATATATGTAGTATTCGTATACTTTCTTGCCAGTACGGAAGCTGCCGCAGCTGCCTCGCTCTTTCTGCACTTCATGATTGTCATATCCACATAGTTGTTGATGTGGGAATGGTTCGTGGCAAAATGTCCCGGAATCGTCCGGATAATGACGTTGCTGTTTAATTTTGACTCGATCCTGTTCGCTCTGCTTTCCATAAGCCTGCCCTCCTGAAATATATAATCAGTATTCAATTCTGTTTCTCATGCCATATTTCCGTTCCTGCATGAGACAAATAACATGCCATTATCATACACAATTTTTTCTCATTTTTCAAGAACATTTTTGACATTTTGCACAAATTTCTGACTGCTGTTTTTAGCTTTTATATTTGATTGTAAACAGCAGCCAGAACTATTGATTTCAAGCCTGATTCCGCTTCAGATCTATGATTATTTCAGGTTAAATTTTGTTTCGGATTAAATTCTGTTCCAGATTTAATTCAGCTTCACATTGAGGTAGTTCCGCCCGCTCAATGTTTTATTCGTGCAGAGCAGCAAAAGCAGGATGATGCAGCCCGCAATGAAGCCGAACACGCCGAAGACTGCTGTCAGAATCAGAATCATCATCCGCATGAACTTCACCGCGTAGCCAAGTTCAAAATTTGGCTGCGTATAGTTTGCCACAGCCACAAATGCCATATAGAGCATCACCTCGGTGTTGAACCATCCGGAGGTCACGGCAAATTCCCCGAGCACGAGTCCGGCGAAGATACTCAAAGGCGTGCTTAACATGTTTGGCGTATTCAGCGCCGCCAGACGCAGACCGTCGATGGCGAGTTCCAGAATTAAAAGCTGCCAGATCAGCGGAATATTGATTGTGTCGCGGATCAGCACAAAATCAAACAAAGGCGGCACCCACTGCGGATTCTGCATCAGGAGCAGGTAGACCGGTGTCAGGAAGACCGTCACGATCAGGATCAGCACCCGCGAAATTTTCAGGTACAGGCTGGTCCATGCCGGAAAATAATAATCGTTCGCCTCCTCGATCATATCGAAGATTGAAGTCGGCAGGATCATCGCCGACGGTGCGTTGTCCACCAGAATCGTCAGCTTTCCTTCCATAATACAGGCTGCCGCCGTGTCCGGACGCTCTGTGAACTTGAATTTCGGAAACGGATTGTACCAGCGTGTACCAATCAGCGCTTCGGCCAGACTCTGCTGATTCATGCAGAGATCCGGCGTGTCAATTGCCTGAATACGCGCTCTCACAGTCTCAAGCAGCTTCGGATCGATCAGATTCTTCATATAACACAGTACCACATCCGAGCGGGACGATGTCCCGACCTCCACGATTTCCATGATCAGGTTCGGGTCACGGATGCGCCTGCGGATTAACGCCGTGTCAAACACTACCGTCTCCACAAAGCCGTCCTTTGATCCGCGCAGCGATTTATCCATATCCGGCTCTTCCACGCTGCGCACCGGATAGGTCCGGCAGTCAATCTGTATCGCCTTACAGTACCCGTCCACGAACATTACGGTCATGCCTGAGAGCACCATGCGAACCGCCTGGTCAAATTCCTCGATGGTCTCCACCTCGGAATAAGGGAATTTTTTGATCAGCTGATCCGCGTCCTCGGGCATCTCCTCCGGCGTGATTTTGAGGATGGAATCCAGAATCTTCAATAATGCCTCATCATTCAGCATTCCGTCTACAAAATAAAAGGACGCATCCCGCCCGCCGATGCGGATGTCCCTCTGTATCAGATCGAAGCTCTCATCCACCGGAAGCACCTGCTTCATCCCGGCCACATTCTGCCAGAGCTTCCAGTAAAATTTCTGCGGTTTTGCCATCTTGCGATTTCCTCCTGGCATTCTGGTTGAATTCAAAAGTGTTTCCCTTAGTATGCCCGGAAGTTACGGAATTTATGATATAAAAATATCGCCGCAGACTATTTTTTCATTTCCAGATAGGGCAAAACCTGATATCCGTTTTTCTGATATAAATGAATCGCCGGAAGGTTTTCTTTTTCCACTTCCAGACGGAAGATTACATCCGAATATTGATTATGCAGGAACGCGAAAAATTGTGTCCCAATTCCTGTGCCTCTATAATTTTCCTTTATATACAAATCTTCCAGCCAGATGCAGGGCTTCCCAAACTCTGTCGAAAAGCTTTTTGCTATCATGGAATATCCGCAAACGTTCCCGTTATATTCAAAAATATACCCTTCCAGATACGGACTTTCATTTACACAGTTATTAAAGTCATTCACAAAGATTTCTTCCGAGCCGTTCGTATATAAAGCTGGCGAACGATAAAATACCCGCATCATGGCAAGCACTTCGGCTCTGTCTTCCTCTATCATTTTTCGAAAATTAATATTCATACTGTCTTATCCCTGTGTTATTAACAATCCTGAGAGTTGAACTATCAATATATAAAAATTGTTTCATGCAAAAGGCGTCTCACATTTTCTTCCGTATGTCAGCCAGCCTGTTTAATGCATCATACAGAGTTTCTTCCTTTTTCGCGAAATGGAAGCGGATATAGCTGTTAATATCCTCGCGGAAAAAACTGGAGCCGGGAACCGCTCCAACGCCGACTTTTCTTGCCAGATCTATACAGAACTCCTGATCATTCTCATAGCCGAACTCACTGATATCCACCATGACATAATAGGCACCCTGAGGCTCCACAAAGGAAAAACCGATATCCCTCAAGCCACTGATAAACAGTTCTTTTAAACATGTATAATGTGCCTGAAGATTCAGGTAATATTCATCTCCAAAATTCAGTCCGGGTATGACCGCTTCCATCAGCGGTGCTGCGGCGCCAACGGTCAGGAAATCATGTACTTTTTTAACGCGATCTGTAATCTCGGGCGGCGCAATGACATATCCCAGCCGCCAGCCGGTAATGGAATACGTCTTCGACAGCGAGCTGCAGATGATCGTTCGCTCTCTCATGCCAGGCAGAGCTGCCATATAGGTATGTGTATTCGGTTTGTACAAAATATGCTCATAGACCTCATCCGTTATCACATAGATATCATACCGGATGGCCAGTTCCGCGATGATCTGCAGTTCTTCTCTGGTAAATACTTTTCCGGATGGATTGGACGGATTGCAGAGAATCAGCGCTTTCACGCCCTCCTGCCGCATTGCCGCCTCCAACACATCAGGATCAAAAGAAAAATCCGGCGGGTTCAGCGGCACATAGATGGGCTCAGCGCCGGAGAGTATCGCATCCGCCCCGTAATTCTCGTAAAAAGGCGAAAAAACGACCACTTTATCTCCCGGATTGCAGACAGTCAACATAGAAGCCATCATAGCTTCCGTGCTCCCGCAGGTGACGACAATCTCCTGATCCGGGTCAACCTGCATCCCGGAAAAATGCTCCTGCTTACGGGCAAGCGCCTCCCTGAAGTTCTGTGCGCCCCAGGTCAGAGCATACTGATGCGGGCCGTATGGCGCAATTTCCTTTAATCGGTCCGTGATCTCCTTTGGCGGATCAAAATCTGGAAAGCCCTGCGACAGATTCACCGCCTGGTATTGATTGGATATCCTTGTCATTCTGCGGATTACGGAATCCGTAAAACCGTCTGTTTTCTGGCTCAGTGGTTTCATTTCAGCATTTCCCCCATCTTTTTATTTTATCCTCATGGTGTCCTTTTAGATGTCCCCTGACAATTTGATTGCATTCAGCATTAAAATTTATAGATTGTGGATTTCCTCGTTTCCATCACACCTCAGCCACACTCATCCTCTATTAGCATCTCGTCTTTGATACAATTTAAATGTGTGCCTAACTGACGGAAATACTGTTTTCTTTCCTTTTTCCTTCCCTTACTTCCACAGAAAGGCAGCATTTCCAAGCAAAATTCGTATGCAGTTGGTTGATATGCCGCCGCTGCTACCATGCTAAAATGCACGAGCAACCTTTGTCCGATGTCCTGAAGTCTTAAAAAACTTTCGGTACGACTTGACTGCCTTGCGCAAAGAAATGTTTTTATCCATGCCCATTTCATCAATCCACGTGGATATCTGATCAGCGCGATAATCTTCGCTGTACAGCTCAATCGGCAGCAGCCAGTTCTCCTCATCCGGATAGGATACAGGACAATGAACAAGGAAATTACTATTCTTGTCATCCGAAGTCAGAAGCTTCTTGATGGCAAAATTATTTGTGTCATCAAGAGCGACTACCTTCGCATTTGCAAGTTCAATCGCAGGTGCTGTATCTATGAATTCCCGCTCCTCGTCCTTCCAAAAAATAATACGTCGCTTATAAAACTCCGGAAGCGGAGCGGCAAAGCGTTTATTCAATTCCTGTATAATTTTGTCATTATCCATGTGTCCACCTCGAGATTCTGAAAATAAGCGAAATACACTACATCTGGTCGATGTCTTCGCCAAGTTCTTCCGCAATCCATTCTTTCAATTTCTGCTGCAATTCCTTCTTATCAGGAAGGTAAAGTTTGTACTCGGATGTATATATATTGCTGTCCTTGGGCAAAGTAATCTCAACCAGCGCATCATTCTTTTCCTTACAGAGAAGAATTCCCACAGTCGGATTTTCTACATCCATCTTGACATATCTGTCGTAATAATTCACGTACATCTGCATCTGCCCCAAGTCCTGGTGCGTCAGCTTGTCCGTCTTCAGGTCAATTAAAACATAGCAGCGAAGTATACGATTGTAGAAAACCAAATCGATATAATATGAGTCCTCATCAAAGGTAAACCTTTTCTGCCTTGCTTCAAAAAGATATCCTTTTCCAAGCTCCAGAAGGAATTTCTGTAATTTGTTTATGAGCGCAGTTTCAAGATCAGATTCCACATATTTCGCTTTTTCTTCCATACCAAGGAATTCAAGCACTGTGGGTTGTTTCACAATATCCTCCGGCTTTTCTATTACATTTCCTTCCTTGGCTAGCCTTAAAACCGCATCCTTATCCCGGCTCAAAGCCAACCGCTCATAAAGACTGGAGTTATACTGTCTCTGCAAGGTGCGAAGACTCCAGTTCGACTCGGCAGCTTCTATTTCATAAAAGCTGCGTTCGGAATCGTCCTTGATACGCATCAGCTGTAAATAATGTGACCATGAAACTTTGAACGGCGGGTCTTTCTCCAATTGCCCAAACACTGTTTGGTTTTTTTCTATCGCGAATTGCCTAAACACTGTTTGGGTAATTCGGTCTTTGTATGTCAAATAAAATTTTCTGGCATTTTCGAGGTTGGATTTTGAGAATCCTCTCCCGTAAACAGCCGTCATCCCATCCGCAAGCGAAGCAATCACCCGCTGTCCGTACTTTGCCCGTTCTTCCCCTTTCTGCTGTACATCTACAATCCATTTCCCTATGGAATAATAGGTCATAAGCTGGATCATATTGACCTGTTTACTTGCCAGCCCTCTGGCATATTCGACCAAGTCAACGGAATTTCGTATCAATTCGCTGATATCAACGTCTTCTTCCAGAACGACGATTTCTTTTTTCGACATATTCTATCCACCTCCTGCCTTACTTGATTTTTGCCAAAACATCCTGAAACTTACCCTTGCATGACATCCATAAGCGATAGACCACACTATAATCCTTCATTGTCATAAGTCTTATTTTCATTCCATTTCTCCCAAAGTCTTATTTCTTTGCAATTTCCTCTAATTCAAGAATATATTTATCAAAATCCGACATAAATAATCTGTCCTGAACGATTCTGTACTTCTCAAATTCTGTCTCTGCTTTAGCCTTTGCAATTTCTGCTGTGATTTTCCCTGCATCCTGCAGAAGTTCTCTATCGTCTGCCATTAAGAATAAATCCAGACGTTTCGACCAATCCTCCATCGTCATTGGTATATGTCGTTCCGCCCGGTCCTCTGCCAGATCCAGATACGCAGACACAATACGTTCCAGTGAGCGCATCTCCTGCTCCGTAAGATAATTCTTTGCTATGCTTACATCACTCTTAACGATTTTGCCTTCAGGTGCCGCCGCCCATGTGGTAAGTCCCATATGCTCCTTTTCTGCGTCAACACGCTCATAAGTAAGTTCAGCTGCTGTGTGTCCATGCACTGCATAGTGCATTTTATTCTGTACTTTTGTAAAGAACTGCCTCGTTGTTTTAGCTGTGCGGTCATAATCAAGTGCTGTGGCATAGATATCTGTTATCTTCTGATAGAATCTACGTTCAGACAAACGGATTTCCCGTATCTGTTCAAGCAATCGGTCAAAGTATTCCGTTGTAAGCACAGAACCTCCGTTTTTCAACCGCTCATCATCCAGCACCCAGCCCTTTATGGTATAATCTTTGGCAATCTGATTCACCCATTTGCGAAACTGCACCGCACGCTCCGAATTCACTTTAAAGCCAACAGCAATAATCATTTCCAACGAATAATGGTTCGTATTGTAGGTCTTACCATCCTCGGCAGTTATCCGAAATTTTCGGATAACTGAGTCCTGTTGTAATTCGCTATCGTGAAAAATCTTTTTGATGTGATAATTTATTGTTCGCACATCGACATTATATAATATAGCCATCATTTTCTGCGTCAGCCATATATTTTCATCCTCGTAGCGCAACTCAATGCTGTCCTGCTGATCACCAACAGAAGCAATATAGGTCAAATATTCCGCCGCGCTTGAGCGGATAGTTATTTCATTCTTTTTCTTTTTCAATTAGATTTCCCCCTAAAATTATATTCCAATATTATACTTCATCTCATTTTCCATTTTCACAAATCCAAACTTCTCATACAATGGGCGCCCCATGTCCGTCGCCTCTAATGAAATCTGTGACACACCTTGTTTCTTCGTTTCTTTTACCAACAACTCAAGTGTATCTCCTGTTTCTGGCTATCTTTTACAAGCTGTTTTATTCTTCCTTTCCAACTTCCTCCGCAATCCACTCTTTTAGTTTCTGTTGCAGTTCTTTCTTATCTGGAAGATAAAGTTTATATTCGGAAGCATATACATTGCTGTCTTCCGGCAATGTAATTTCAACTAACGCATCATTTTTCTCCTTGCAAAGCAAGATCCCTACTGTTGGTGTTTCGTTATCAAGCTTGACATAGCGGTCATAATAATTGACGTACATCTGCATCTGTCCCAAATCCTGATGCGTTAGCTTATCTGTTTTTAAATCAATCAGCACGTAGCATCGCAGGATACGATTGTAGTAGACCAAATCGATGTAATAAGAATCCTCGTCAAATGTAAATCTTTTCTGTCTTGCTTCAAACAGGTAGCCTTTCCCAAGCTCCAACAGAAACTTCTGCAGTTTGTTTATCAACGCCGTTTCCAAATCCGATTCTACATATTTTTCTCTTTCCTCAAGTCCAAGGAATTCCAGAACCGTAGGCTGTTTCACAATATCCTCCGGCTTCTCAATCACGTTGCCTTCTGATGCCAGCCGCATAACTTCATTTTTATCCCGGCTGAGAGCAAGCCGTTCATAAAGACTGGAATTGTACTGGCGTTGCAGTGTGCGCCTGCTCCAGCCACAATTCGTTGCCTCAATCTCATAGAAACGTCGTTCATTTTCATTTTGAATTCGCATTAAAACCAGATAATGCGTCCACGGCAATGTAAATGGCAGCTCATCTCCCAAAATCCGAACCAGTGGTTCGGATTTCTCGAATTCTCTTGATTTTCATTTCCAAAGGTTCTTCTAAAGGTTCATTTTGAACCTTTAGACCTTTAGAAGCTGAACCATTGGCACCCATATCTGTTCCCCAACCTTCATCGCAATGACGGTAAAAGCGAACGGTGAAACCATATTCATCTCCATAGTATTCAACCTTGCACCCAGCCTCATCATACGCATCCTGAATTTGCTTCAATTCCCTCACACGCTACTCTGATATGTAAATACTACTCAAAATTCGATAATACGTTTCTGGTGCAAAATCATCCAAATGAAGATTTTTTAGATTTACAGGTTCCGCCTTCACTATACTTATAAAATCATTCACTTCATTATAAACCGTACTAGGAAGTGTAATCCGAAAAGTACCATCTGCAATGGATAATAATCTGAAAACATCATTCTTATGTTTTTTCAGATCCCTATCATTAACATGCTCTCCTTTCGCTTTCTTTTGTCTTAAATCCAGATAAGCCTTAATCTTGAACACAATAAGATATTCTGTATCCAAAACAGAAATACCGCCTATTACTTTCTTCCCTTTCAACATAAGATTGTAATAATTGTCATCCAACATAATGGCGGACAAACTTGATATTTCTTCTGATACCGGCAAAGGGGTAAGATGTATGTCTGTATGATTTAATTGAAAGTCCGGCCGTTTTGAAAACAACTCAATCATAACAGGATATCCTGACATTGGCTCTGTGAACCTATAAAAATGTGGTATTTCAGAATTGCGCCAACCGCACTTATAATTTCCGGCTTTGATGAATTCCCAAAATACCTCCGCAAATTCTTCAAATCTGTTCTCAATCAAAAGAATCATGTCGATATCTTTAGTCAATCGAAAGTCAACCGAAGCGTCATTCATCAGAATATCACAGGCTGTTCCACCGATAATCGTATAGCAATCTTCATACCCAACAAAATGTTCCTTGAATTTCTCAAATCCATTTACCATTTATAATTCTCCATCATAGTTTCTACTGCATCTTCTACTCTTTCATCTGTTTCATTCTCAAAGGAAAGAGCAAGCGGCAGTTCACTAATATATCTTCCATTAGCCAACAGCAGCGGGTCGTAAATCCACAATTGAATTTCCGCGTATAGTTCTCTCGTCCAATTGGGATCTACAGTATCCAGCTTCAATTTATTGAAATTCTTTTTCCACATTGCGTAGCAGTTTACTTTAGGCGGATTAAGCATGCTATATTCCGCAAGAGCAGACTCTCCAGCTAAAGGAAGCTCTTCTGGTACATCGCCTTCCTTTACATAAACTATTCTGCTAACAGGACTTTTTAAATACGTTTTACACTTCTGATATAAATCCAACATAGATGAATCAACCAGTAAAATGCGCTCTCGGCCATTTATTTTTTCATTCATCAGATTGAACTGAATCAATTCATTTACGGCTCTCGAAATGGTCATTGGGGAGGCTGGAATGAAGTGCGTAATATCAGCCTGACGTATTTTTCTTATTTTATTCTTAATTACAAAGAGCAATAGCAGCTGAGCAGTAGCTGAAAGCTTATCATCTACAATGCTCCGCCGGCTAGCCTTTCTTTCTTTGAATACCATACCAAGAAAAGGAATATACACTTGTGACTCCGGAACAATAAAAGCAATTCTGTTTTGAATGAGCATCTTTCTCTGATAAGAAGACAACTCCTGAAAGACCAGAATGATATTATCATTCCAATATCCAGACAACTTATCCAACTGTTTCAGATAAGAAGAAATCTTGAAATCATCAGACGTAATTCGTATGCAGAGACAATCAAGAGATTCAATTTGAAGAATAGAATAATTCCGCCCACTCTTCAAATATAAGGGAATCCTGTCTTCTAAATCCCACGCGCTCTCTTTTACCGATATTCCCAGATTCTCCTGCAAATACTGTATCATACCTTGACCTTCCTTACAACACATAACATAACCATTTATCACTGTAAATGTATTGTAACATATGGGATGGTAGATTTCAATATTTTTGGTAGATTTATTTTTGTCTAATCACGCTCAGCCACATTAACCATCCATTGCCCTGCTAATTTTGATACAATGTAACGATGAACGCACATACTAACTCAAAGATGAACGCACATACCCTTTCAACGATAATGCACTATGTTCATCGTTGTGGGGTTTGATTATACTAAAGTAACTCAATTGTTTTCTTAAAAAATTGCTCCTGAAAATTTACCGCTGTCTGAATTTCTTCCTTTGAGAATCGAATCCCATTCGGCGCTGCAACAAGCTTATCCTCCACATCATCTTCACGATAGATGATGCCGATGACTGATGCTGTGTATTCTAGAACCGGAACATTCACCCCAAGCAAATACACATCGAGTTCAGCACCATCACCGCTATATACATTCGGAATAAATCCGTAATTAACCGGATATATCATCTCCGGATGGCGTGGGTGTCTGCTCCCCATCGGGCGGTCAATCTTAATATTTACCGTTTTACCCAGAAAAGATTTAACCAGTGCTTTTCTTAAAGTACGGACAATAAAATCATGTTTCCCACTGGTATATTTTTTCCGGCCGCTGTCAACAGGCGCCTGTGATGCAAGTGTAAGCTTTAAGCGCTCATACTCTTTCGCAACAGACGGCTCATGGTTCAGATAATCCCGGAAATTTATATAATTGATCCAGTCCATACCACCTGCATGAACGACATGAATAAAGTGCGTCTGCAAATCTCCTGTACCCTGATAATAACTGCCCGATGCAAACAATAGCTGTTCTCCAAGTTCGTCATACTTTGGTCTGTAATAAAAGCCTGCTGATTTTAATTCCTGTTCCAATGCAAGTATGTCCTTAAAATCATCCACTGCTACCGCGATATCAATAATCGGTTTTGCCTTAATCATTGGGATAGACGTGCTTCCCACATGCTGAATATCCTTCGCAACATCACCAAGCACATTTTTAAGCTGGATTATGGTGTCCTGTGCTTCCTTTTCCCATTCTTTTTCATAATCGCACAGCTTTATAATTCCTCGTTCTAATCCAATCATATCGCATCCTTCTGTAGTGCTGGGCAACTACCATTGCAAAAATGAAAACAGGAACACTTCTGACATAAACTGTCTGTGTCTCTATTCTCCAGAGCAACCATCTCTATATATTTCCGTTACAATGCTTTCCATGCTCATGTCACTTGTTATTCTTTTTTCATTCAACACATCTGAGAAATCCTTTTCACGCCACCATCTGCGCATTTCTTTTTCCCCAAATTCCTGACGCTTGCTTCTGGTCTGATGTCTTTTCAGCGTTTCTTCAAAAGGTACATCAAAGTAATACGCATAAATTTCTTTTCCAAATAACTCTGCAGCAAATTCAAATAAGGGATGATACCAGTCGGCATTCATAATACCCTCTAAAATAACAACATCGCTATGCTCACTTCCATATTCTAACAGCTGTTTCATAAGTGGTATAGCTTTGGTATCTTTTCCATCTTCAACGTTCAACATCTCTCTTCTTATATTATCCTGGGAAATAAGCATCGTATTTCTTCCAAAACGTTTTTGCAGTTCTTTTGCAACTGTCGTCTTGCCGCTTCCGGAATTTCCTCTCAGTATAATCAGCATTTGTAAGTACCTCGTTAAATGATATTTTCGTTTGAGAAACTCTAACCTTCCGTTATCGCCCCATATTTCTCCGGATGACGATACCGCTCTCCCATCACCTCATGCTCACGATAGTCCCGCAGCAAATCCATGTCAATCTCAGCTATATAAATGCCTTCCTCTTCCGATGCTTCCAATATGCACATATCCCTTACTCCTGGCTCATCACGAAGCCACGCGACGCCATCAAAAACGGTGGAATGCCCATTACAGTCCGGCTGGCCGCTGGGATAATTACATGTGGCAATAGCAATCTTATTTTCATAGGCTCTGGTGCGCAACGCACAAAGCCGGTTGATTTCCATAGGGCAGGCATTGGGAGCTAACACTACCTCCGCGCCCTTTAACATCAGAATTCGCGCGCTCTCCGGAAATTCTCTGTCAAAGCAAATCATGGAGCCGACTTTCACTATGTCTTCTCCAACATCCAGCTCCGACACATAAAAGTTTTCTCCTTCCGACAGCATCTTCTCATCAGCAAAGGCGCAGGTATGTACTTTAGAATAATGAAGTACCTCATAACCTCTTCTGTCAAAAAGAATTATGGAATTCAGTGGTTTTGGTTCTTGTTTTTCAAGAAAGGTGATTCCAATAGCCATCTCAAGGTCAGCCGCCAAAGCGCGAAAGCCCTGTACAAAATCGTCTTTTGCAGAAATAGACAGCTCATTTATTGCCTTCTCATCCTGTGGAATGTAATATCCGCTGCTCCACATTTCCGGAAACAGCGCAATGTCTGCGCCCATAGTCTTCGCCCGCTTGCAGGCTTTCTTTCCAATCATAGTCTGCTCTGTAAGGTTCTTCCCAGGAAGGAGCTGAAGCAATGCAATTTTCAGATTCATACAATCTTTCTCTCTTCCGTTGTAAACTGAGAGTTATGCCCAATTATTGAACATTCCTTCTGCATCAGCTATAGTAAACCGTCTAAGTATTAACCGATCCGTTTCCAATCTGATTGTTCCAATATGATTCATAACTGCCTCCACATCTTCCAATTTTGTACTTGCATACCAGAAGTAATATTACTCAACTGTAAAAGATCAAAGTTTCCGCATCTTTTGCACCGGTCAGCAGGAAAGGATGTCCTTCCAGGATTCTTCGTCAAACATTCGTTTCTTGAAATAATATTTTCGATCATCCTCCGTAATTTCTCTGATAACTCTGCAGGGATTTCCAGCAGCAATCATATTGTCTGGAATATCTTTTCCAACCACGCTTCCCGCGCCAATCACTACATTATTACCGATTGTCACACCTGGAAGTATAATTGCCCCTCCGCCAATCCATACATTATCCCCGATTGTGACAGGGGTTCCATACTCATATCCAGAATTGCGGCTTTCAGCATGAATGGGATGTCCTGCGGTATAAATAGAAACATTCGGAGCAATTTGAGCATTTTTTCCAATCGTAACCTTTCCAACATCTAAGACCGTAAAATTATAATTGGCAAAAAAATTCTCACCAACCTCTATGTTCCAGCCATAGTCGCAGTGAAAGGGCGCTTCTATCATGATGTATTCGCCTGTTTTTCCAAGCAGCTCTTTGAGCATCTGGGGCGCGCGTTCCTGCTCTGCAGGCGGCAGCATATTGAAATCGTATATTTTTTGTTTACACAGTGCTCTTTCTTCATTCAGACCATCCAGCCATGCCTTGTAAGGCAAACCGGCAAGCATTCTTTCCTTCTGATTCATGATATTCCTTCCTGTTCTCTTACCTCACATGTTACTCTGATATGTAAATACTACTCAAAATTCGGTAATACGTTTCTGGTGCAAAATCATCCAAATTGTGTGATTTATAATACCAAATGATTCTGTATTCTGCCACCTCTAAAATCAGAAAAAGGCACCCGATTCCGATGAGCCGAATGCCAATCTCAAATGTATTTCTTTACTCTTTCTTGTTATAAAATACCCTGAGACATTTCCCTAAGAATTTCTTTTTGTTTTTTCCTGCTGAATCCTGACCATACAAGAAAGTAAGACTTATTTAGCATATCCTTTAACAGGTCATCCGGAACATTTCCGTCCGGTTTTACGGAATTCCAATGTGTTTTATTCATGTAGTATCCAGGAATAATGTCCTCGTACTGCT
>JAJBVD010000036.1 GCA_020859985.1 Clostridiales bacterium | reverse complement strand
ATTTTTAAAAACGAAGAGCCTGTGGCCATTATCCATCCTGCTGCCGGAAATCGAAGCGGGAAGCATCGGGTTTGCGTTTGGGGTGTCAGTGCTGACCTTTCTTCCTGCCCTGTTGATATTTTTAAATGGGCAGGAGTATCTGGAAAAGGGAATTTCCGCTTCACAGGTGAAGCAGTGAAACAATATAAAGTGAACGACAAAATTCTTTTGTCATTCACTTTATAGGATGCACACGGACGCAAGAGGAATGGCTGCTTCGCAGCCTTGCGGTCTTCGCTTCGCTACGGTCGTTGCTAAACGCGTGCCACTGGCACGCAGCAACGGCGCGAAGTAAAACGACTTACGTCGTTTACTATAAAAGAAAGTGGGATAAAATCATGAAAAAATGGCTCAGGAATATCAGCATCGGTTTTCTGGCTGTAATGGTCAGCTTTACCTTTCTTTCACAGGCGGCGGCGAGCGTGACAACTGCCGTGGTCCAGACCCAGAAAGCGGTTTCCGGAAGGATCAGCCATTCAGTGAGTGCGTTCGGAAAAATTGAATCAACGCAGGAAATATCCATAACGGTTCCGGCACAGAGAATGGTTGAGGCTGTTTATGTGCAGGAAGGTGACGGTGTAGAGATTGGTGACGCCCTTTTTCTGCTCTCCGAAAACCAGGAGCTGGCAGAGGCACAGGAAGCGTTTTATACATGGGAGACAAGGGAACGGATGAATCTGGAAAATGCGGCGGACACTTACCTTAATGTATATGAGAGCTGGCAGAAATATCTGACAAAAACAGATGGCTGGTATTGGAAATCGGAGGCGGATCATGAAGAAGACGATTTTGAGGAAACCATGCGGGAGACTCAGTATGAGTATTTTGAAAAATATAAGACTTATCTGGAAACCTATGTCAAATGGCAGGAGGATGCGATTGAAAATTCTGACGCTGTGGAAACGCCCCCTCGCTCCGCTTCGGCGGCAGATCGCGCCAGCGATGTAGAAAACGCTTCGCGTTTCACTGGCGCTGATAATTCTGATGTAGAAAATACCCGCAGTGAAGTTTTCAGTGCCAGGGAGGCAGTCATGACTGCAAGGTCAGCTTATTATGAATATCAGCGCAGCAGGGATAAAACATACCAGTATTCCCGTACAGATGAAGAAACAGAACTGCGGAAAGCGCTGGAGGATGCGATTGCGGACTATGAGGAGGCACTGGACACTTTTGAAAGCGGGCTGGCGGAAAAGGTGAAAGAAATTGCGGACGCGGAAGATGGGCTTTCCGATGACTGTATTGTGTATGCGGAAACGGCGGGAACCGTAAAGGATGTAAATGTCCTGACGGGTGACACGACTACCACGTCAGCGGCTGCGGTGCTGGCAGTGGATTCTGAAAACAAGAAGGTTACAGTCACCGTGTCTTCTGAATATGAAGAATACATTGAGGCGGGAGACAGTGTAACCGTAACAAAATATGGGGAGACGGAATCAATCGCAGGTGCAACCATATCTGATATCCAGTATGACGAGGATGATACGAGCTTATTGGAAGTGACTGTTTTACTGGCATCAACGAATGTCTCAGAAAAAGATTCATCCAGTAGTGACGGTGTTTCTGCTGAAGGAACGGAACTGGGAGACGATGCTGTAACTTCAAATGAAGAAACGGAAGTTGTAATCGCAGAAAATACCAGTGAGGGATTTTCCCTTGGTGAACAGGTAACGGTGACATTCGATAAACAATCAGAGCAGTACAGTATGCTGGTTCCGGTAAATGCAATTTATATCGACAATGATGAGACTTATGTACTGATCGTGCAGGAAACAGAAGGGATTCTGGGTACGGTGCTGGAAGCACAGAAGGTTACAGTGACGGTACTGGATAAAAACAGCAGTTATGCGGCTATTTCAGCTACGGGAGCAGTTGACCAGGATATTATCACCCAGTCAGACCGCGAGGTAAAGGACGGAAACAGGGTCAGAAAGCAGGTATCATGAGCATGAGAAAAAGAAGAAAACAGGATGCCGGATGTCAGCAAAAAGAATATTTATATCCATGTGAATCGACGGAACAGACAGCTATAGCAGCCCGAATATCTGACTGGGTGAGAATTATAATTTGCATGGCGTTACTGGTAATTTTTGTTGCTATGGGATTCAGGGAACTGCGAGGTTTTCAAAGCCAGGATGGCAGATGGAATTATGTGAGTAATGGCGGTATTTCGCTGCAAACGGCAGAGGAAATACTGGAAGCAGCCGCCTCAGATCAGAATTTGACAGACATGGTATTCTGGACGCAGAAAAGTGACCAGGTAATATCCATTACAGAAACGGTGGAAAGGGAGACAGGAGCAAATGTGATCTTGATTCGCGGTGATCCGCGTCTTCTGGTAGGTAACTATAACGTGCCGCAAAGCGGGGATACAAGCGGATGCCTGATCGACAAATCTATTGCCTTGGAACTCTTCGGCAATACAGATGTAATTGGTCTGTCAGTATGCTATGATAGCCGGGAATATCAGATACTTGGTTTGCTGGACATCTCTGAACCAGCAATGATTATCCAGATGCCTCCGGGGAGCGGGGAAGTATTTACAAGAGTTACTGCGGAGAAAAATGGAGATACCACAAGCTGGAACCTGAAAAATACCATTCAAAACAAATATCAGGTTTCGTTAAGTGAGATTCGGTGGGGCTTCCTGCGTGGAATTGTAAAAACTCTCTTCTGCTTAAGTATATTGGCGGTTTATATCCGGATAGCTCATTCCCTGATGCGTATAGCGAAAAAAAGATGGCGTATTGACAGTATTTATCCGCGTTTCGTTGGTGCTATGGGATTCTTCACAGGTGTTTTATTACTGGCATTCTTATTGAAATTAACAGGAATGACCCAAGTTCCAGCCGAATTTATTCCGGCAAAATGGTCTGATTTCAGCTTTTATGGGGAGGTTCTTGATACGTGGACAGATGGAATGACCGGTTTTCTGGAACTTCCATTCTATGCACTGGAAATTCATTGGTTTATAAATTGCCTGAGTCTTGGCTTTTGGGTTGCTTTAGGCGGTGCTGCTTCCTGCTATGCAGCCCATTATACGAGAAAACTGACCGGGGAAAGGATAATAAAAGAAAGGGGTACTGCAAAGGTACCGAACAGCTGCAATGAAAAGCGATATATGGAGGTTTGAAATGAAAGAGAATATCAAAAAAATGTGTTTCGTGTTGACTATGGTGCTTGCCCTGACCGGCTGTGGAAGTGCCACAGGCACTTCATCGGGAACGGACGATGCGGTGCAGATTGAAAGCACCACAGAAGGAATGGCTGCGGATTCACAGGAGGATTCGATCGCTGATGCAGCCTCGGACTCTCAGAATTCAGAGAATAATGCTGTGACTGATACGGCAGACAGCAGTGAGTCTACGTACAGGGAAGAGGATCTGGAATTGCCGGATGACAGCACGCAGATATTTGCTATGCGGGAAATTGATGGAACCCTCTGGCTGATCACGGAAAATGGTGTATATACATCGGCAGATAAAGGAGACAGCTGGGCAAGGCAGGAAGAGCAGAGCGGATGGCTGCCAGAAGAAATTTCAGGGGGAGATGGTTATGCGTCAATCAGCGATTCCGGAAAGCTGGCGTTTTACACGGAATCGGCAGGGATTCTTGTATATAGCACAGATGGATCGTCAACGGGATTGAGTATTACATTTGATGATGGCAGACAGTGCTATGGAATCAATTTTGCAGATGATGATACGCTGACGGTAAGAGACACCAGTTCAACTATTTATATCCTTTCGGTTTCGGATGGCAGCATTGTGGGGACGATCCCTTACAGTAATGAGATGCATTACTCTTATGCGCCGGTCAATGGTGCAATTCTGACCATCACAAATGATGGTGTGAAGATTTATAATTACAAGGGCGAATTACAGGAGGGAAACGAGATTATAAGCAGCCTTGTATCGGCCGATTATGAAGCATGGTCGACGACATCCAGCGGCGGGGGAATTGTGGACGGTACCGAAGGCACCGGAATTTTTTATGCGAGCAAAAGCGGACTCTATCACTATAAATGGGGCGGAGGTGTTGCGGAAAAACTGTTTGAGGGAAGCGCTGCAAAGCTGGGTGACTCTGATTATACGGTCTGGTCGATTGCCGCACTTAGTGACTCCTGCGTTTTGTGTCATTACTTAACAGCGAGTGGCGCTTCCCTGCTGGTACGCTATTCTTTTTCAGGGAACAGCCCAACGACACAAAAATTGACACTCTATACGTTATATGAAAATGAACTGCTGACCGATGAGGTGAATACGTTCAATCAGAACCACACAGATATTCAGGTGACAATAGAAGTGGGGCTGTCCGGGGATAGTGGACTTACGGTTGACGATGCAATCAAAACATTGAATACGGAAATTTTAGCGGGAAACGGGCCGGACCTTATTCTTCTGGATGGAATGAGTGTAGATTCCTATTCTGAAAGCGGGATGCTGGTGGACCTGTCCGGCGTTTTATCTGAAGTGGCAGAAAGTGAAGGTCTTTATGAGAACATCGCCTATACTTACCAAGAGGAAACGCCCCCTCGCTCCGCTTCGGCGGCAAGTCGCGCCAGCGATGCAGAAAACGCTTCGCGTTTCGCTGGCGCTGAAAGTGGGGCAGTTTATGCGGTGCCGGCGAGATTCCGGATTATGATGATGGTAGGAACACAGGAAAATCTGAACCAGATTACTGACCTTGATTCTCTGTGCCAGAGTGTACAGGAGTGGAAAGAAGCGAATCCGGAAATGATAAGCATCCTCGGACTTTATGATGAAGAATTGCTGGAAATGATGACTGCCATTTGCTCACCGGCATGGATGACAGAAGAAGGCTCATTGGATGAAACTGCACTTCGAGAGTTTCTGGAAGCAGTAAAATCTATCAATGATACACAGAAGGAAAATGTGAGCCAGGCAGATATAGACGAATTTGCCGTATCTGACGATGATAACGATTGGGGAGAGATAAAGGCTGTCCTGAATATTACAAATTTCCAGTCACAGATCATTGGGCTGTTCGAATCTAGGGCACTCAATACGACGGCATCCATCGCGCAATATCTTGGTACGGATCTGGTCTACGAAAGTGCAGCGGTACAGAGCAGCAACGTGTTTATTCCGGCACAGATCATAGGCATAAATGCGAAAAGCACCAACCAGGAAGCGGCTCTGGAATTTGTAAAAGAATTCCTGTCGGCGGAATGCCAGAGCGAGCTAAGCGTTTCAGACCGTGGCTACCCGATTAATAAGACCGCTTTTCAGATCATGAAAGAGGATGTCCTGGGTGCGGATGATACCGGAGAAACAAGCTGGGGAGTAAGTGCGGAAGATCTTCGCAACCTGTTTGACCAGATAGAAGCTATGATACCGGAGCTATCCAACCGTAGCGTTACAGATGCAGTTATTACAGACAGTGTGAAAGAGGAAGGTCTGAAATACCTCTCAGGTGAAGCTGACCTGGATACTGTAGTAGGCAGTATTATGCAGACGGTGACCCTGCACCTGGCGGAATAAAGGCGGGAGGATTCGTTTATGCGCAGGTTTTGGCAAAGCATTGTTTTGAAATGATATTTCTCTTTTAGGACTTCCCATGGACTCGATTTCATGATATGATTCGAGTTGTGAAAGCGATGCTGCTGTGTAATTATTTCAGTGCGCATACTTCCGTAAACAGATTTGGACACAGTTGGAAAAGCACTTCCGGGCGATTTTGTTCATAGAATAAAGAAAAACCGCTTAGAGGTGCTTTTTTGAAAACATTTAAAAAGCCGCTGTCCCCGGAAGAAGAGAAAGAGTGTCTTGCACGATACCAGAAAGGGGATATGGCAGCCAGGAATCTGTTGATAGAGCACAATCTAAGGCTGGTAGCGCACGTGGCGAAAAAGTATCAGTCGCCGGAGCTTGATCCGGACGATCTGGTCTCGATCGGGATCATCGGGCTCATCAAAGCCGTGACGACGTTTGACTGCGAGAAGAATTCAAGGCTTGGGACGTATGCGGCACGCTGCATTGAGAAACCTATCCGCTCGCCAACGCGTTTTTGGGTGAGAAAGAAGCAGTCAGAGAAGACAGATGGCGGATTTTTGCTCAGTTTTCGGATAATAATTACCTGATGAGCAGGACAAAGGACGAAATTGTGCGCTATGCGCCATTATGTGTTTATCGTTTCCGCCTGATTGTACCGCACCGGCTTGTGGACGCGCAGCTTTGTAATCAGCAATATCATAGCTATGAAGAAATCGAGGATGTTCCCACCCGCCTGAAGTGGTGTCGTCATCACATGGGTCTGATGCAAAAAGAGGTGGCAGGGAAAATCGGCATTACACGAGGTCACTATACGAAATTTGAAAGCGGAGAGACCGATTATATTCCGGGTGATGTTGCGGACAGGCTTGCGGAGCTGTTTCATGTGCCTGTAACGGATTTGTTGGACGAATACAATTCCTTCCTGTATAACGGCCAGCGGGAAATGCTTCTGGACTGTCGAAAGCGTCTGGGGTTGAACCAAAGAGCCTTTGCCCGGCTGATTCAGGTTCCCGCCGCCACACTTCAAATATGGGAGTCCGGGAAAAAGCGGGTTACGAAAAGTTCATGGGAAAAATATCTCAGAGACTACGTGAAGCCTGTATAGGAATACCAAAGAGAAAAATGGTCTGGTTCAATTTGAGCCAGATCATCTTTTATTGAAAATGTTAAAATTGTTGTTGATTACAGTTGCTGAAATGAGTAAACTAAATATAGACATGGCATTTATTTGAAATGAGGTAGGGGCCTATGAACCATATCAGAGACATTGAGACCATGCGGTTCACAACAGAACTGCAGACATTCGACAGAAAAAGTGCCCGGATCGACGCGAAAGCGCTGGCTATACCGATCGTAGCTTTTGCAAATGCGGATGGTGGTGACATAGCCATTGGAATTGAGGACAAAGGCGATGTGACCGGGATTGATGGATACGAAGCAAATGTGAATGAACTTTTGCGAGTTCCGTTTGATTACTGTGTTCCTACGGTAAATGTAGATACAGAAATGATAGAGTGTATTGATGTAAAGGGCAATCCTAACCACATTTTGATCATGCATGTTTTGCAGAGCAACCAGCTTCATGCCAATCAGGCTGATGAGGTATATTATCGCATTGGAGATAAATCCAGGAAGATGAACTTTGAACAGCGTACCCGTCTGATGTATGCGAAGGGTGGGAGGTTTTTTGAGGATGCTCCTGTGAGAAATGCGACAGTGGAAGATATTGATTTGAACTTTGTACAAAGCTATATCGAAAAGATCGGTTACGGCAGAGGCCCGCTGGAATATCTGCGCGGTAATAAGGATTTTATTGTCTCGCGCGATGGAAAAGAGAAAATTAGTGGAGCAGCAATTTTACTGTTTGGAAAGAATCCACAGCGTTTCTTCCCAAGGGCGAGAGTGCGCTTCATCCGCTACGAGGGAACAGAGGCGAAAGTCGGCACGGAGATGAACGTGGTCAAAGATGTGACTTTTGAGGGTAAAATTCTTGACATGGCACAGAAGTCAACGGAGTTTGTAAAAACGCAGATCAGTGAGCATACATTCCTGGGGAATAAAGGCCGTTTTGTGACGATTCCGGAATTGCCGGAGTTCTGCTGGACGGAGCTGATCATAAATGCTATCGGGCATCGTGACTATAGCATTATGGGGACAGATATTCAGATAAAAATGTTTGATGACCATTTTATGGTGGAGAGTCCGGGAAGGCTGTCTGGGATTGTCCGGACAAACAACATCCGGGAAATTCATTTTTCACGTAACCCTAAGATTTTTGAGTTCTTACATGAATACGAATATGTGAAAGAATTTGGGGAAGGCGTTGACCGTATGTACCGGGAAATGAGTGAAGCAGGACTGCCTGAACCAGAGTACAGAACGGTGGAATTTATGGTTTTTGCAACGTTAAAGAATCATAAGTGGGTGGAGAACGATGTACGAAAGGGTCAAGTCGGGGCCAAGTCGGGGCCAAGTTGGGATCAAGATGGTGACAAGAAAAATACTGGGAGAGATATTGAATCAGATCGAGCTGTTGCCCTTATAGAATATTGCACTATTCCTCGCTCCAGAAAAGAAATGCAAGAGTTTGTAGGAATGGCTAGTCGCGCACATTTTAAAGAAAATTACTTAATTCCACTTTTACGTGATGGAAAGATTAAAATGACTATTCCTGAGAAACCGACAAGCAGGAATCAGAAATATGTGAAAGTGTAGTTTTAATTTTATGATATATTTTTGGAGGAATATAGATGTACGATGTATCATCAAAATTTACAACATTTTATGATTCTTATGTTGTTTTGCCTCAAACAGAGAAGAATAAATTATATGAGAAGAAAGACTTAAATATTCAGCGTTTGAAGGATGGACTTGAGGAATATAATAGAGAAAACAAAACATCGTATAAAGTAGTAGATAGCTGTGTACAAGGAAGCGTAGCAATGTCAACAGTTGTACAAAATGAAGATAGAGATTATGATATTGACGTTGCAGTAGTTTTTGATAAAGTTGATTTGGGAGATAAGGGAGCCCAAGCAACGAGAAATATGGTGGCAAATGCTCTAAAGCGAAAAACAAAACAATTTAATGCAGAACCAGAAGTAAAGACTAGTTGTGTGCGTATAAAATACGCAGATGGGTATCATATTGATTTCGCAGTTTATAGACGTTCATATGATGAAGATAATGAAGAATGGCTTTATGAACATGCGGGTTTGGAATGGACAGAACGTGAACTGAAGGGATTAACAGATTGGTTCAAAACGCAAAATAATGAATCGGATGGGATGCTCAGAAAAGTTGTTAGACTTTCCAAAATGTTTTGCAAATCACGAGAATCATGGAAGAATATGCCCAGCGGATTGCTTCAAACAGTGTTGTGTGATGAAAAATTACAGAGATCATATGAACGTATTGATGAGTTGTTCTATCACACTATGCAGGAAATTGTTAACAGGCTTGAAAATAGTACATCAGTTTCAGCTCCGGTCGATAATGGAAGAAATTTAACACCAAGAAATAGTGATGTTAATAAAATGACAAACTGGAAAAACCGCTTAAAAAGTAAGTTGGAAGATTTAGAGGTTTTATTTAAGGACGACTGTACAGAGTTTGATGCAATTCAGGCATGGTACGGATTCTTTAATCATGATTTTTGGGATGCAACAGTTTCAGAAAGTTGCAATTATAATATTGTTGCTAAAAGCGTATATGCCTTTAGCGATACAGAGCAGTTTATTGAAGATATGTATCCTGTCGAGTATATCCATAGATGCGGTATTTCTTGTAAGGTAAGTGGAAATGGTTGGAGACCTACACCAATAGCGGATTTCCTTAGTATCTTAAAATGTTATTTACCTCATAATTTTGAAATTCAATGTGTTATGAGTTACACAACATGTCCACATCCGTACGCGGTTTTATGGAAAGTGAAAAATGTTGGACCTGAAGCAGAACGCAGAAATCAAGTTAGAGGACAAATTGAGGATCGAGGTACTTCAATTACTGAGCATACTAATTTTTATGGAAATCATTATATCGAATGCTATATCATAAAAAATGGCGTGTGCGTGGCTAAAAACAGAGTGAAAATACCGATTGGAAGGTGAAAAGTTGAAAGTTATTAAATTCATAGGGACATTAGTGATTACTGTGATGGGCTTTGTAGTAATGATATTTTTTGAAATTAAATCATTACCAGCTGGTAGTAGTATTGCCGGTATTGTCTTAGGATTTTCACTTCCAGCTATAGTGACTACATATCAAGATTTGTTTGATACGTCAAACTGGAAAATGTCGCAAAGAAAGCTACAGCGTGGGAAAATAATTAAAAAGGATACGATTGTTCGAGTTTCGTTCGCATATTTATTTCGAATAAAGATAGGAGATAAGTATCTCTTGGTTAAGAATGAACGGCAAACAGGAAAATTTCAACCAGTAGGTGGTGTATACAAGCTAAAAAGTAATGAAAAAACTGAATTAAAGAATTTATTCCATGTGATGGATGACAACAAAGTTCCAATTGATGAATCTTCTAGGAATGATTATCGTTTAAGAATGGAGAATCGATATTTAAGAAAATTTGTAAAGCGATTTGATCGAAAGGCAGATCGTGAGAATATAAGTAATTTGTCGAGAGAATTTAAGGAAGAACTTATCCAAAAAGGTATACTCGATTGGAACCAGATACAGTATCGTGTGTGTGGAAGACATATGACTGAATTGTCATTTGGACAACATTTTCAAATTTATGAATTATTGCTTGCAGATATTGTAGAGCTGATTTTAACAGAAAGGCAGCAGAACGATTTGGAACGCCTTATGCAGCAAGAAAATCCAAACTATTATTTTGCAACCGAAGAAGAAATAGTTTCATTAGGTATTGATACCAATAGACAAAAACTAAATGAAAGTATTGCGGATCATAGCATCAAAATTTTAGAAGAAACGGAGGGAAAACTAATGAATATTTCTAATAGAGGGAAAGTGTACACAGTAAATCTGTAAGTTACATATTTTTTGATATTGAAAATATGTATTACTCTGACAAAACGGCAAAAAATAGTTCGATGCAATGATGCATGCTAGTGAAATGAAATGGCATATGGATACATTAAAAGCATATGAAAGAATTTATGGTATTTGTGCTAAAACGGCCATTTCTTATATCCGTGTAAATAATTACTCTACATTTGCATCAATTTGATTCGGGAGATAGAACGAAGACTTACTTTTGGCATGGCTCAATTTGAACCATGCCAAAACTTATGATGTGCAGAGAACAGTATTTTCTTGATTTGTAACTGTTTCAATAACCGCGTCGAGCAGAAGCTCCTTTTGAGCAGTAGGACAATCCAGATGCTTTATATACTGGCTGACGGTTTCCGCATGGATGCCGGCGACACGCTCCGCCAGTTCTTTTTTCCCGGCTTCTGTTTTGGGATAATGAACAATTACATGGATTTCAGCACTTTTTCTTGCCATAACAGGCACCTCCGGTATTTCAGTTTATGTAAGAGAAGTTGTCCGCTATTACCTTGAATTGTAGCCCACGAAATATAGTGCGGTTTGTGTTTCAAATCTGAATAACCGGTGCTATAATGCACACAGGTACATATGGAGGCGCCCCCTCACTTCGTTCGGCGGATATCCCGCCCGAAGGGCGAGGATGCCACCCGGCGAGGGCAGGTCGCGCCGCCATGAAAAAAACGCTTCGCGTTTGGGCGGCGCTATGAAGGGCAGTTGGCGCTGGTGAAGCGCCGATGCCCGATAAAATCTGAACAACTTAATTTCTTGTATCAGCATGGTACCATGCGAAGGTCAAATCTGCATTGAGTGCCGATTGACTGTAAATTGACAAAAATGGGTGGTGATTTTTTTTGGAACGTTGCGACTTTGCTTCTGTCATGGCAATCATTAAAAAATATACCAGTGAAGATAATGATATGGGACAGTTGGATTTTCTATATTCCCTTTTTGATGATTTTGTTAGCAGCGATGAAGGAAGGGATTTTGATTTTGATAATGGCCTTGTCTGCCGGTGGATGAATGGACAGGCTAAGGTGAGTCCGCGAATCACAAAGTATTATATGGACGAACAACATCGGCGGAACCTGGCGCGGGATATATATCAAAATATTCTGCCGGTCATGTTCGATAGTGCGATGGCTGTACAGAAAATTTACGAATTAATTATCGGAGATGAATCTATCTCCGAACGGAAGAAGAAGGAATTGATAGCGTCGTATCCCTGCAGAAATGAAAAGGAGGATGCAGATTTTATTGCGCTTGTTCTTTGCTTTGGCATGAGCCGTGATTTTGTTAAAAGGGATGCGCAGACGAAAAAACTGTTGGCTTGTGGGAATCTTTCTCCTGTGCTGGCTAACTTTATTATGGGAAATGAGGTGCCTAAGCCCTGCCAGTATTTTTGTGGAAGGGAACAGGAACTGGAGTTTCTTCATAAAATGCTTTCGGAACAGGGAAAACTGTTTCTTTATGGGATTGCCGGTATTGGCAAAAGCGAAATCGCAAAAGCCTATGCAAAGCAGTACAAAAAAGAATACACAAATATTATATATATTTTTTACAGCGGTGATCTGCGTCAGGATGTGATCGATCTGGACTTTGCTGATGACAGGCCAGATGAGAGCAAGGAAGAACGTTTCTACAGACATAATCGTTTCCTTCGCACGTTAAAATCGGATACTCTGCTGATTATTGATAATTTTAATGTTACAGCGACAAAGGATAGCTTTTTGTCTGTTGTGATGAAATATCACTGCCGGGTACTTTTCACTACACGAAGCCGAATAGATCACTATGCTACGATGGAACTCTCAGAAATTTCAGATAAATCCGCATTGCTGAAATTGATGGGACGTTATTATTCCGAAGCGGGGAATCACGAGTCAGAACTGTCTGAAATCATAGACACCGTTCACCGACATACGCTGGCAGTGGAGCTTGCTGCACGTCTGTTGGAGCATGGTATATTGGAGCCGAGCACTTTGTTACATAAATTACAGGAAGAAAAGGTGGCTCTTGACAGCACGGATCGAATATCTATAAATAAAGATGGAAGGCCAATGAAAGAAACCTATTATGGGCACATTCATATCCTGTTTTCTTTATATCTTCTTTCAGAAGAACAGCAGATGCTGATGAGAAATATGGTTTTGATTCCGTTAACTGGTATTGCTTCCAAACGGCTGGCGGATTGGCTTTCCCTTACAGATTTAAACGTTTTAAATGATTTGATTGAGATGGGATTTATTACTCCACTGCCTGGACGATGTGTTGCACTGCATCCGATGATTCAGGAAATAGCCCAAACGGATTTGAAACCATCCATTGCCAACTGTATGATTCTTGTAGGAAATCTGCATAATATTTGTTTGCATCGCGGTTTGGATATTACATACTATAAAGTCATGTTCAAGACCATTGAAACTATTATCTTGCTTGCAGAAAAGGATGATTTGCTGAGTTACCTGAGCTTCCTGGAAGATGTGTTTGCTTATATGGACAACTATCATTATGAAGAAGGAATGAATCTTGTTTTGCAGGAAATGCAATCACTTTTGGAACAGCCAGGTGTAGGAACGATTGAGGACAGAGCATTGCTTCTCGATTACCGTGCCTCCCGTGAAAAAGATCAGGAAAAGGCGGTCAAACTGGATGAGGATGCACTTGCGCTGCTTCCAATGGTCAGTACGGAGAACGCGTTGCTGGTATCCAATATTCATTCGAATCTGGGGGCAAGGTATCGAAAAAAGCAGAAATATGATCTGGCCCGACATCACATGGAGGCAGGAATTCAGATTCTGGAGAAATACCATCCGGCAGCCATGAATGACAGCATTGCTCAGATTGCGAATTACGCTGTCTTTCTATGCGGTACAGGAGAACCTGATCGTGGCTTGTATGCCTTACGTAAACTGGCACGAACGATAAAAGATAATAATTCAGACATGTGTGGTGATTATGCGGTAGTACAGGAGACGATGGGCAGCATTCTTCTGCTGCAGGGGAAGGTTTTAGAAGCCAGAGAACATTTTAAAAAGGCCACTTCTATTTATGAAATTATATGGGCAGATTCTCCGGAACTGATAGAAGCAAAATATCAGGAGATTTTGAATCTTTATCCGCAAGCCGGTATTCATTTTGCGCAGGAATTATTATCCGGACATTAATTAAACTCTTGGAAAATTAGAAAAGATGGCTCTGGTGGGGGTCATCTTTTTTGCATTCTTTTTCTTTGCGCCTCTGTTGGGGGAATCAGGGGTGTCCCCTGAAAAGATGCCGGATTATATTTGAATAACGGGCACCGTTATACAAATGTAATACAAAAGGCGTATCTTGCCATTTTCTTTTAACGCCCCTGTCTTTCTTATTGCTGATTTGAGCCGAAAAGTGAGAAATTTATCCCGATGTCATCTGAAAATGTGAAAAAACAGTGAACTGTCTCAAGAGAAAGATAGAATGCAACTTACTCTGTGAATAAAATATGAAATGTCATATAAAATGATAAAGGGCACCTCATAAAGTTCTTAGAATGCAACGTACTCTGTTACAGAATTGTGAACATGCAAGACTGATGTGGAAACTTGTCAATCAGATGAAAATTTGTTGAAATCAGTAGACATTTAAAATGTGAAAAAAATGTGAACACGATATATCGGATAAAAAAGGCAGGAATATAGATAGACAGAAATGAGGTATATGAAATACCGTCAGATTTTGAAAGACATTGTGCCTGAAATATTATGAAAATGATAAACTTAGTCAAATATCCCTCAATTTCCACTCAATGACCTTTGGCCTTCTTTACGATAGACTATTTCTGTAAAAAAAGTGCCAGACATAATATTCCGGTATGAATCTGAGAGAAACGGAGGAAGTGCACATGACCGAGTATCTGACAACCGGCACAAATCTGCCGCCATATATGATTTTCCCCAAATTTCTGCTGGTCAGCGGCTTGTCCGAAACAACGAAGCTGCTTTATGTAGTGCTTTTGGATCGGACGAGGTTTTCTATGAAGAATGATGGCTGGACAGATACACAGGGTCATGTGTTCATCTATTTTACGATTGCTGACATGGCAGCGGCACTTCATAAGAGCGAAATGACCATCAAAAACAGTTTGACTGCGCTGGAAAACAGTGGATTGATTGTACGCAGGCGGCAGGGAACTGGTCATCCGAATCGCATCTATGTGAAAATACCTTCCACGCAGGAGACTCAGACAGACAAAAAAGTGTCTGCCAGAGAGACAGAAAATTGTCTGGTAGAGAGACAGAATATTGTCCCTGTGACAGACAGAAAACTGTCCGGTAATAAGAAAGAGATAAGTAATAAGTATTCAGAAAAAAGAGAGAGTAAGGATAGTGTCGCAGCCTATGGAAAATATCACAATGTTTTTCTGACAGAGAGTGAACTGTGTGATCTGCAACGTGAAGTAAGTGGCTGGAGTCAGTATATTGAAAAACTGTCCAGTTATATGGCTTCCCGTGGAAAGACGTATCAGAATCATGCAGCCACGATTCGAAGCTGGGCACTGCGGGACAGGCCTGCTTCCCAGAAACGCAATTATGATTACGAGGAGGGAGAAAGTTTATAAACATGAATACGAATACAGATAAAATGGAATCTGCTTTTTCAGGAAGGAAACTGGAAAATGATGAATATGTATGCGAGGCAGACGGACTTGTTTACTACTCAAAATGTCATACTCCGCGGCAATGCCGCAAGCATATCGGAAACAGGGAATTTACGCCGTTCATCATGTGCCGGTGTCAGAAGGAAGCTTATGATGCGGAAAAAGCAGCGCGTGCGCACCGTGAATTTCTGGACAATGTATCCCGGATGAAGGCCAGCGGTCTGCAGGACAAAGAACTCTATGCGTGTACGTTTGTCAATGATAAAGGCTACAACCCGGAGATCCGGCATGCTCATACCTATGTTGAAAAATGGGATGAGATGCGGGCAAGATCCACAGGGCTTCTTTTGTGGGGCGATGTAGGGACCGGGAAATCCTTTTTTGCCGGATGCATCGCAAATGCTTTGCTGGAAAAGGGGGTGCAGGTACTGATGACCAATTTTGCGCGGATACTCAATACTCTTACAGGAATGCATTTTGACGACCGTAACCAGTTTATTGACAGTCTGAACCGATACAGCCTTCTGATTATTGACGACCTTGGTGCGGAACGGGATTCTGAGTTTTCCAAAGAACAGGTTTTTAATGTTATCGACAGTCGATACCGGAGCCGGAAACCGCTCATTGTGACCACAAACCTGATGCTGTCGGAGATGAAAAACACCGGTGACATTGCCCGGAAACGTATTTACGACAGGATTCTGGAACGGTGTGTCCCAGTCCGGATTAACAATCAGAATATCCGTGAGCAAATCGCATCGGAAAGTATGAAACAGGCGAAAAATTTGTTTTCATATTCGCAAATCAGGCAGCGCTGATGCGTTGCGACAAAATTTTAGAAAATGATTGCCATGAATAGCAATCCTTTTGTGTTTTGAGAATTTTTGAAAAACGACCAAATCAGAGTGAAAAATGTCGTTTCAGGCAAAGTGCATTGACAAATAAAATAAATCTCTATATTATCCATTCATCATTGACGTTATATAAAACGCATTAACATAGTGTTGCGCATAAGCAGTAAATTATAAATCAGGAGGTAAATGATCTGTGAAAAAGATTATAAGTCTGATACTTGTATTATCATTTTCCTTTGGATGTATGATGCCGGGCAGTGTTGCATCCGCTGCCATAAAAGAAGATACAAGTGATGCTACTGGTGAAGATACTGACAAGTTAGAAGAAGCGCATACATCTGCTGTTGTGGAAGGGACAACTACTCGTTACTCTTATTCCATTAATGAATCAGGTATCTTTTATATAGGACGAAATGAAAGCCTTCTTATGTATTATGATTACGAGGCTGATACCTCTTATGTTCTGTGCAGTCAGGCTAACTGCAGGCACAATGACGCTTCCTGTCCCGCATATGTAGGTGATTACTATACTGTGACTGGCTTTGCCTGCTATGGCGGGTTTCTGTACCTTATGCGGCAGAACAGCTATGATTCGGATCTGGAACTGCTTGTTATGGATGTAGACGGGCAGAACAAAAAAACGCTTGCTTCATTTGAAACCGGAGACAGTTCTGCAGGAAGCTGGAGGCTCGATTCTGTTAGTCCTGTTTACTATTGCGGCGGACATGTTCTTATGAAGATGAGCTATCTTATGGTAACAGCAGAAAGTGAGGATACCAGTATTGATTATGTTTATGGCGACCAGCTGGTGATGGTTCATCTGGCAACCGGAGATGTAACGGAACTGACCGATATATTAACAGAAAATGACGAACAGTACAGCATGTATTTTGACGCAGTATCCGATGAATATGCGGTCTACCAGATTGTTCAATACGAGTCCCCTTATCTGGAAGAAAGTGAATTCTATGAACAGTATGAGAATACGGCATCTTATACAGAGTATTATGATGATTATCTTGTCAGCATTCCGGCAGCCGTCACATACTGGGTGGTCGATCTGGCCGCAGAAGAAAGTTCTGTTCTGTGGACGGAAGATGTGGTGCCGTATCCGGTGACTCTGGGCGAGGACTGGTATGAATATTCTACGGATATGAGAGGCCTGTATGGGATTCCTCAGGGGCAAATCTATTTTAAATATAAAACGCTTCCCGGATGGGACAGTGCTGATTACAGGCTCTATGACATCGAAACCGGAAAAGAAACGCTTTTGACAGAGCCAGCCAGTCCGGTCAGCTGGCAATATGACGTTGGCATCAGCACCTTTGGCGGGAGCATGTACGACAGCAGCCGTATCCTGCTTTGTTACTATGGGGAGGATACATTTCAGCTCTATCTCTATTCGCTGATGGATGGAACAATGGAAACAATCGATGCCCCTGAAAGCTACAGCCTGTATGGTGTGACAGAAAAACGGGTCATCGGCGGTTCAGGGGATGCCACGCATTTTTCCTGGCTGTTAAAGGAAGATTATGAGTCCGGAAATACTGACAAGGCAGTGGGATTTTCTCTGGACTGGTAGGGAATGGTTCATCCGGAAACCGATAACTGGATTTTAATAACCGCAGAATTACAATTTTTAAGAAAAAATTACGAAACTAATCTCTCACCGATAGTATAATTAAATTATGATCAAGAGGGACGCCATGATATACGAACATCAGAAAGATCCCCAAGTGACAACATGAAAAATACTCAGTCTTACAATAATGTCAGGCAGGACCATGTAATGACCAAAACGAGGAGGTACCATATGAATAAAATTACGAAAAGGCTTCACGTTTTCCTTGTATCCGGTGTCCTTTTAACCGGGTGTGCAATTTTTCCCTCTCTTGCAGCTGAAAATGAAGTAAGCACCGATCGTGACATATCCATGCCTGTCGCAATAGATGCAGAACAATTTGAGGCTCTGGAGAAGACAACATGGGACATTGATTCAACAACCGGAATACCCAAAACCGTGAAAAGAACTTATACAGACATAACTTCAATTCCCGCCGCTCTCAGTTATCGTGAATACATAGACGGTGAATGGTATGGTGGAATCCTGGTTTTCGAAGATACGTCCTATTCAAGCGTAACTAAACTTTACACGGCAACATTTAACGGGACATTGTATTTACAGGAGTAGGTAGTATTAGTAGAGACTCTTTCGCCTATTCTGGAAAGTTTTCAGCTTTTCCTTAAGTTCGTGCAAAAGAAGCATCACTTCATATTTTATATTAAGAACTATGGGGCTTCAAAATAATTATTGTATGAAAAAAATGTTCCTCATCTGAATAGTAGTGCTGGATTTCTCCCTCATAATCATTTACTATTCGTCTGATAATCTTTAGCCCATAGCCATGTTTGAGTTTGTTCGGCTTCTTAGATGCAAGCTGGTCATTTTCCTTTAAAGGATTTTTCCGACATGAGTTTGCAAGAGTAACAACCGCAAAAGAAGTAGACTCCTGACGATAGGATGATAACTCAATTATGCCGTCCTGCATATAGGAGGCGGCTTCCACCGCATTATCAAGAAGATTGCAAAAAAGGGACGTTATATCGTCTTCTTTTAGAAAATCAATGCTTTTGTTTCGTATGTCGGCGCGAAAATCAATGCCCATTTGCTGGCAGGTACCTACATATCGGCATAGAACCGCATTCAGGAATTCATTGCTGCAGATACGTGCGGAAACCTTCAAGGCTGAGGAATTCAGAATACTGTCAACATAAGCTGTAATTTTTTCCTGCTCTCCCTTATGGTTCAAGATGGCGATGGATTGTAAATGCTTTTTTGTATCATGGATAAGCTGGTTTTGATTTTCGTTTTGCTGAATTAACATTTTATAGTAGTCAAGAGTATCCGATTCTTTCTGATGCAAAAGCTGAAGCTCCATAAATTCAGCATTTCTTCTTGTATTGTAGTTATAAATTTCCCACGTTAAGATGTTTAAAACTAATAACAGAATGGCACTGCCCGCGATTAAGGAATAGAGAACCGGAGACAGGTCACATTCCTTCCGCAGGGTCAGGAACGTATACATAATATAAATAGATATTACAGGAGTTGCCGCTATATAAAGTGAGCTTCTGTTGAAGATGGTTTCTTTATTTTTTAACTTTACAGAAAAGTGAGCAAAAATCATCATGAGCGTGAAATAGATTATTTTTTCAAAAATACATGGAATAATCCAAATTCGAAAGGAAGCCCAACTAGAGAATGAATAGCTGAGTTCATAGGGAGAAATATAGATTATAATAATTTCACCGAGGAACATTGTCGCTGTGGAAAGTGCGGAATGAAATAAGGCTTCATGCCATTTAACTTGATACAGGAAACGAAGATAAATAAAATTGATGCAAAAGAAGGAAACAATATTAATTACAGGCTGACTGAATACGGAGAAAAAAGCCAAAACGGCATATAAAATAAGCAAAGAAAGGACGTTGATCCAATTTGCATATTGGGATACAAAAAGGGTTGAACAGTACTGAAAAAAAATGAAGCCCTCTATAAGGTAGATCATATAAAAGCAAACACGAATCGCCATTTACTTCACCTCACGCTTTCAAGATATAACAGATAGGCAGTTTTAAATTCCGTATACTTACGTCTGGTAAGATATGCGGTAAACTGGTTCCCATATAGATGGATCAGCGAGTGATCAAAATCAGAAACATGCATAAAGTTTACAATAAAGCTGCGGTGTGTTTGAAAGAACAGGTTGGAAGGAAGCAATTCACTCCACTGCGCTATGGTTTTGACAGACTCATAATCGGACGAAACCGTATGAATAATATTTTTCTTGTTTACCGCTTCCACCAGAATAATATCGGATGCAGATACGGTGTAAACGCCTTTTTTTGCCTCTATGGGAAGTTTGTGGGTGAACTGGCTGTAGACCTGAAGCGCATCTTTCAGATTACGGAAAAGCCGCTGCTTTTCTAAAGGTTTAGATAAATAACGGAATACCTGAAAACGCATCGCTTCGTCGAGGTATTCCGCATATGCGGTTATGATAATGATTATGATGTTTTTATTGATTCTTGTTAACTCATTGCCGACAGAAATACCACTCAGGCCAGGCATTTCTATATCAAGAAAGACGATATCTTTTTGTCTGGTATCGCTCAGCAATGCTTCACCGCTGTCAAAAACCAGAATTTCAGGACATTTTAAATGATTGCGTTTGAAAAATTCTTTTGTATATTCAATCAGCTGTTCTGTAAACAGAGAATCATCATCACAAATCCCTATCCGCATACTCCTCACACCTCCCTGTGCCTGACCTATTATAATGGATGTATGCATCTGTTTGCAAGAGAAAATGGATGAAAAGACAAATAATGGGCGATATTGGTCTTTTTTCAACAATGATATACTGTAAAAGAGGATTGCTTTGATGGGCATCCTCTTTGCGTTTAACAATCAGTTATCCAGAAAACAACCAAAAAAGCCCCTCAAATGTCGTTTCGGTCAGAAAGCATTGACAGAGTAAAAGAACAGAGATATTATCCGCTCATCACTGGATCGGGCGGCTGAATATGCGACAAGAGCAATCGAACTTTTTGTCATATCAGCCGCTATTCCATAAAACTAAAACGAGGTGCAGATCAGAATGAAGAAAATATGTAAAATCGCGGTATTAGCAGGACTTACTTTATTATACGTTGCAGGATGTGGCCGGAATGAAGATAATTTAATATCAGAAAATGAGACGGATTTAAATGCTTCTCAGGATGTGACAAAGAATGAAACAGAGAAAGCAAGTACATCTTCTGATGAGCAGACAGAGTTTCCGCCTTTTTATGAATCTGTTTCAGAGTCAGGAAAAGTTACCTTTCAATGCACTATTGAAGTTCCGGAAGACTTTAATGTGCAGAACGTACATCAATGGATGGTCGATGGCAGACATCTTGTTGATCAGGAGAAAGCATATGCGGCATATGTTGATGGTGGAGAAATTGCTGAAGAACATAATAATATATTAGATGATGGAGTAGAAGAAAATATCTATATTTTTGAAGATGGAAGTCATGTATCCATAGGAAAGGGTTTTACATTCACAAGCAAAGATGACAGTTGTTATTTGAATATTGGTGTAATAGATTCGGATAAAATTGAAATATTTTCCTCAGATCAGGTTTCTTTTGCCAGTAGTGAGGATTGTATTAACCAGATTGACGAGATTGTAAAGACGATAGGTTATGAATTGGTTGAACTGAACTATCAGGCTTATCCCATAGCCCATCAAACCTTGCAGAGTATAGAAGAAGATTATATCAGTGAAGGATTATTGAATGAGAGTCAGAAAAAAGATGAGTGGACCGATGTGGATGATGCGTATGTCATTTATGCGTATCAGGAATGTGGGAGTTTGCCGGTTTTTCATGAATTGATGAGTTTGGGGAGCAGTTTTGCATATGATTCTGCTGATAATGCTCCGGTTCAGGCGGTATATTCTGCCCGGGGCTTAGAGCAGCTGAATATTTATTATCTTTATGATTTTTCCGAAACAGAAGAATTATTGACATTGGCCAGCTTTGATATTATAGCTGATGTAGTTCTGGAGAAATACGAAGACATTTTAAATGATGCAACATATGAAATCACAAGTGCGAAGTTTTACATGTATGTTTGTATTAATGAAGATCAGGAATATGAAGCAACCCCTGTATGGTATTTTGAGGTTATAGAAAACGGGACAAGCAGGTCAGGGACTTTGGTTGATGCTGTCAGCGGAAAGGAAATATATCTTGGCTAGAGCAATGAAAATATCTGAGAAGACCTATTATCTGAAAACAGATTTGCACAGATTATTTAGAGGATATAAGCTGTATGTATCCATAATTGGAGTAGTGGCAGCACTGTTTTTCTCACTTGAGGATAATGGGATTATTAATAACAGCGTTGTAACCACTTATACAATGTCTACAGAAATGTCAGGTATGATGCTTGTATATGTTTTTTGCGCATTTGCTTATGCAATCTCACTTGGGGAGGATATTGAGAATAAGTATGTGCGGTATCAGATAATAAGAGGAAGCAAAATCAAATATATTGTTTCAAAAGTTTTCGTTATATATTTTTCTTCTATATTGGTTATGCTGATTGGGACCTGGTTTTTTTTACTGCTAAATAGATTAAGAGCGCCATGGGTAGACCTGGATATAGATGATTTGAGTACTGAAAAAGCAGGGCAATATTCTTTTTTGCTTCAAGATGGTTATTATATGTGGTATTGCCTTTTATATGCTTTACAGTTGGGCTTATTAGCAGGTGTATTTTCGGTTTTGGCGGCACTTGTATCATTATATATTTCTAATATAGTTACGACTCTTGCAGTACCGGTTTTAGTTTATCAGGTTTTGCTTGAATATAGTGGAACCGGAAGAATCAATGTTTTTTCATTTCGAGCTTACAATAAATTGTTCGCAAATGACATAAATTATTTTATTTTTGTTTTGCTGTTGAGTATTGTACCAACAATATTATTGGGCCTTGGAATATATAAGAAGCTTAATAGCAGACTATAAAAGGAGTGTATTGTGAAATTACTTCATTATGCCAGAGGAAATTCTTTTTTAAAACTATTTAATAGCAAATTTGGCACATTTTTACTTATAATACTCGTAACCTGTTGGAGTTATGATCGACCATTAAAATCCTTTGTTATAAACAGAAACTATCCTGTTAACTGGTGTGTATTTCCATTTTTATTATGCAGCTATGGTTTTTTGATATTGTTCTGGTTTGGTATTATATATATTAATACAGATGTTCCTTTTATGCAGCATGTAAATATGTATCATGTAATACGCACAGGGCGTAAAAGATGGGCTATAGGACAAATTTGGGGAATTATGACCAGATCGTTTATAGCTGTTGGATTTACTGTATTGAGTACAATTTTACCATTTATTCCTTATATTGAATGGACAAATGATTGGGGCAAATTGCTGAGAACGGCGGCATTAACAAATGCATCAGAAGTATACGGATTTCAGTATGTGATTTATTATGATATTTTTAATAAATTCACGCCAATACAGTTGATGGTGATATGCTTTCTGTTGTGTTGGTTGATATCCACACTAATTGGAATTATGATGTTTTTACTGTGCTTGATTTTCGGAAAAATATTTTCGGTTGCAAGTGCCTCAGCTTTAGCTATTATGATTTTCCCTGTATTAAACCTTCATCCGAAAATTAGAAATAAACTCGCATTATTTGTTCCAACCGTATGGGCGGAAGTTGCAAGGATTGCAACTTCTGATTATGGTTACTACTGGCTGCCATCTATTTCATATATGTTTGGATTTCTATTAGTTGGTATTTTTATTATGTCGTTGATTATAGTTATCAGAATCAAACATGTGGAATTTTATTGGGTAAACGAGGATTTGTAATTAGGACGGGAGAGACGTAATGTCAAAAGAAAATATATCAATTGAGGTAATCAATGTAAGTAAAAACTTTAAAGAGGTTGAAGTTTTAAAAGACATATCATTGAAATGTTCAAGCGGTAGAATTTATGGAATAGTTGGACATAATGGCAGTGGGAAAACTGTTTTGTTTAAATGCATCTGTGGATTTCTTTCCTGTAGCAAGGGAGAAATTATGGTTAACGGAGAAAAGATGGGTAAAGATATTGACATGCTGACAAATGCCGGAATAATTATAGAGGAACCCGGATTTTTACGGAACTGGGATGCTTACCATAATCTTGAGTTTTTATACACAATTAGAAATAAACGGGATAAAGGCTATCTGAGGTCTGTGCTTGAACAGGTTGGGCTTGATCCCGCTTTAAAAAGGCCAGTTGGGAAGTATTCTCTTGGGATGCGACAAAGATTGGCAATTGCTCAGGCTATTATGGAGAAGCCGGATATTTTGATTTTAGATGAGCCAATGAACGGGTTGGACAGGGCTGGTGTTAGTGAAATGAGAAATTTGTTTTTACAAATGAAAGCGGAAAATAAACTTCTTCTTTTGGCAAGTCATAATAAGGAAGACATCAGCACTTTATGCGATGAGGTATATGAAATGGAAGATGGAAGGCTTACGAAAGTAAATTATCCTGCATATTCAACTTTGGCTTTCAGTAATGGAGAATAGCTTATCTCCAGGATATATAATATTATATAATATTAATGCAATCTCGCGTGATGCTGAAGCGGTCTGGGTCAATTTGACCCAGACCAAAGTTTTCTTTTAGGACTTCTCTGAAGATATAAAAATCACAGGGAAGCAGTTTTTAGATTCTTATATGGGTAAATTACCCTTGACAAAACTCGTCTCAGGAAGCTGCTTTGGAATTTGTAAAAGAATTCCTCTCGTCGGAATGCCAGAGCGAGCTTAGCGTTTCAGACTGTGGCTATCCGATCAATAAAACCGCTTTCGAGATCATGAAACAGGATGTCCTGGGTGCGGATGATACCGGAGAAACAAGCTGGGGAGTAAGTGCGGA